>CAZQZB010000006.1:0-76976 GCA_964597695.1 uncultured Thalassospiraceae bacterium
ACGCCTTCGTGCTCGGCCTTGTGGGCCAGCATCGGCGGCCCGGCGACGTCGCCGACGGCGTAGACTCCGGGCTCGTGAGTGCGGAAGAACTCGTCGGCGACGATGCAGCCGCGGTCGGTCTTGACCTTGGTGGTCTCCAACCCGATGCCTTCGATGTTACCTTGGACGCCGACGGCCGAGATCACCCGGTCAACGGTAACCTCGGACCTCTTGCCCTTGGCGTCCTCGACCTTGGCAGTCACTTTCCCCTTCCCTTTCCTGAGCCCGGTCACCTTGGCGTCGGTAACTATGGTCATGCCGTGATTGACCAATTGTTTCCTGGCCAGCACCGCGATTTCCTCGTCCTCGGCGGGAAGGATTTGCTCAAGCATCTCCACCACGGTGACCTCGGCCCCCATGGTTTTGTAAAAGCTCGCGAACTCGATGCCGATGGCCCCGGAGCCTATGACCAGAAGCGACTTCGGCATGATGTCGGGTTTCAGGGCCTCGAAATAGGTCCAGATTAGCTTGCCATCCGGCTCCAGGCCCTTGAGGATCCAAGGCCGGGCGCCGGTGGCGATGATTACATGCTTGGCGCTTAGGGTCGGCCCAGCCTTGCCGTCCTTCGTCACCTCAACCTTGCCGGGGCCGCTCAGCTTGGCTTCACCCTCAACGACGGCGACCTTGTTCTTCTTTAACAGGAACCCGACGCCCTTGCTGAGCTGATCGGAGACCCGGCGCGATCGCTCGATGACCTTGTCGATATCGAAGCCGATACCCTTGGCGGATAGGCCATAGTCCTCGGCGTGGTTCATGGCCTGGAAGATTTCCGCGGACCGGAGCAGCGCCTTGGTCGGGATGCAGCCCCAGTTGAGGCAGATGCCGCCCAAGTGGGTCTTTTCGACGACGCAGATCTTGAGCCCCAACTGGGCCCCGCGGATGGCAGTTACGTAGCCCCCCGGCCCGCCGCCGATGACGATGACGTCGAAAGAATTTTCGGCCATATGCCCCACCCACCTACAACATGAACTGAAGGGGTTCTTCGAGAATGGCCTTCAGTTCCTTGGTGAACTCGGCCGCCGTGGCGCCGTCGATGCAGCGGTGGTCCACGGCCAGCGTCAGCGTCATCACCGTCGCCGTCGAAAGCTCGCCGTTCTTGATCACCGGCCTCTCTTCCCCCCTGCCGACGCTGAGGATGGCGCCCTGGGGCGGGTTGAGGATCGAGGTAAAGGACCTGACCCCGAACATGCCGAGGTTGGAAATGGTGAACGTGCCGCCTTGGTATTCCTCGGCCTGCAATTGGCCGTCCCGGGCTCGGAGAGCCAGTGCCCTGACCTCCGCTGAGATCGCGGCCAGCCCCTTGCTGCCGGCGTCCCGGATCACCGGCGTGATCAGGCCGCCTTCGATGGCGACGGCGACGGAGATATCGGCGCGCTTGTAAAGGAGTATCGCCTCGTCGGTATAGGACGCATTGCAAGCGGGAACGCGGGCCAGCGCAAGCGCCACGGCCTTGATGACGTAGTCGTTGATGGAAATTTTAACACCCGCCCCCTCCTGGGCATTGAGCCGCCTCCGGGTGTCCATGAGCGTGTTCAGCTCGACGTCCGTGGAAATATTAAAATGCGGGATATCGCGGGCGGACTCGGTCAGCCGCTGGGCGATGATCTTGCGAATGGACGAATTCGGAACGGCCTCGAAATCGGGCATGGTGCCGAGCAGCGGATCGTCGCGGTTGATCGGCGGTGTTGGAAGCTGCGTGGAGGGGGCCTGAGGCGCGGCGGACGGAACCACCGGGGCAGGCGCCTCCCCAGCAGGGGCCACGACACCTGCAAAGCCCTCGACATCGCGTTTAACGATGCGCCCGCGCGGGCCGGAGCCGGTAAGAGAGCCGAGGTCGATTCCCCGTTCGGTGGCCAGACGCCTCGCCAGCGGGCTGGCGATGATGAGGCCCTCCGCAGTGGCAGGCGTAGCGGTTGATGCCGGCGCGGCGGGTGTGGTTGGAGCCGCAGGGCTCGGCGTGGGGGCGGGTTCCGATTTCGGCGCCGGTGCAGCGGAAGCCGGTGTGGAAACCGGGGCCGCTGGCGCCCCTCCCAGGGCCCCTTCAAGTGCGGAAGCGTCTTCGCCCTCTTCGACGATAAGCGCGATCTGGGTGTTGACGGGAACCCCTTCGGTTCCCTCGGCGACAAGGATTTTGCCAAGCGTGCCTTCGTCCACCGCCTCGATCTCCATGGCCGCCTTGTCGGTTTCGATCTCCGCCAGGACGTCGCCGCTTTCGATCGCGTCGCCTTCTTTCTTGCACCATTTAGCGATCTTGCCTTCGGTCATCGTCGGCGACAGGGCGGGCATCAGGATTTGAATGGGCATGGCCCCCGTGTTCCTTCTCAACCCTACCGGTAACAGACGGATTTAGCCGCTTCGGCCACGGCGTCGGCATTGGGCAGCGCCAAGGCTTCCAGGTTGGCGGCATACGGCATCGGTACATCAGCGCCGGTAACCCGGACCACCGGCGCGTCCAGGTGATCGAAGGCCCGTTCCATCGTCTGGGCCGCAATTTCGGCGCCGATGCCGCATCCGGGCCAGCCATCCTCGACGGTGACCAGGCGGTTGGTTTTCTGGACCGATTGGATCACCGTTGCCATATCCAAGGGGCGCAGGGTCCTGAGGTTGAGGACCTCGGCATAGATGCTCTCGCCTGCAAGTTTCTCCGCCGCTTCCAGCGCCACGTCGACCATGAGCGAGAAGGCGGTGATGGTGACGTCGGCGCCGAGTCGTTCGACTTTGGCCCGGCCGATGGGAAGGGTGAAATCAGGATCGTCGGGAAGATCGAAGCTCTGGCCGTAGAGGATTTCGTTCTCCAGGAAGATCACCGGGTTGGGGTCACGAATGGCGGATTTCAACAACCCCTTAGCGTCCCCCGACGACCACGGCGAAACCACCTTGAGGCCCGGACAATGGGCAAACCACGACGCATAGCATTGCGAGTGCTGGGCGGCGACCCGTGCGGCAGCGCCGTTGGGGCCGCGGAAGACGATCGGCACCCCCATCTGCCCGCCGGACATATAGAGCGTCTTGGAGGCTGAGTTGATGATCTGGTCTATGGCTTGCATGGCGAAATTGAAGGTCATGAACTCGATAATTGGCCTGAGCCCGCCGAACGAAGCGCCGACGCCGAGCCCGGTGAACCCGTGTTCGGTAATCGGCGTGTCGATAACCCGCCGGGGCCCAAATTCATCCAGCAGTTTCTGGCTGACCTTATAGGCGCCCTGGTATTGGGCGACTTCCTCACCCATCAGGAAAACCGTTTCGTCGCGGCGCATTTCCTCGGCCATGGCATCGCGTAATGCCTCGCGTACGCTTATATTCACCGTCGGGCCGTCATATTCGGGCTCCGGCGTCGCTCGGGGCGCCGCCGGAGCCCGAACCGGAGCCGGAGAAGCTTCCGGAGGTTCGGCTTCAGGTATTGCATTGGCCGGCGGGCCGGCGGCCGCCTTGGCGTCGGTAATCTCTTCGCCCTCTTCGACGATAAGCGCGATCTGGGTGTTGACGGGAACCCCTTCGGTTCCCTCGGCGACAAGGATTTTGCCAAGCGTGCCTTCGTCCACCGCCTCGATCTCCATGGCCGCCTTGTCGGTTTCGATCTCCGCCAGGACGTCGCCGCTTTCGATCGCGTCGCCTTCTTTCTTGCACCATTTAGCGATCTTGCCTTCGGTCATCGTCGGCGACAGGGCGGGCATCAGGATTTGAATGGGCATGTCAAGAAACCCCGCTCACACGTCCACCAGAATGTCGGTATAGAGCTCCGACGGGTCCGGTTCCTGGCTCTGTTGGGCGAATTCGGCGGCCGCCGTGACGATGGCCTTGACGTTCTTGTCGATTTCCTTGAGTGCCGCTTCATCGGCGACTTTTTGGGCCACCATCTTGCAGCGGAGGTTGTCGATGGGGTCGCTTTCCTTGCGCACCTTGGAGACTTCTTCCTTGTCGCGGTACTTTGCCGGGTCTGACATGGAATGGCCGCGGTAGCGGTAGGTCTCCATTTCCAGGATATAGGGGCCCTTGCCGGCGCGGCACCATTTTGCAGCCTTTTCGGCGGCTTCCCTAACCTCCATGACTTCCATGCCGTTGACCTGGGCGCCGGGGACGCCGAAACTGTCGCCGCGGCGGTAGAGCTCGGTGGTGGCGGAGGAGCGCTCGATTGATGTCCCCATACCGTAGCGGTTGTTTTCGATGACGTAGATCACTGGCAGCTTCCACAACGCTGCCATGTTGAAGGCTTCGTAAATCTGACCCTGGTTGATGGCGCCGTCGCCGCAATAGGCATGGCAAACGCCGCCGTCGTTTTTATATTTGTGGGCGAACGCGAGGCCGGTACCGAGCGGCATCTGGGCGCCGACGATGCCGTGGCCGCCGAAGAAGTTTTTCTCGCGGCTAAACATGTGCATGGAGCCGCCCTTGCCTTTCGAATAACCGCTCCGCCGACCGGTCAGTTCCGCCATCACTCCCTTGGGGTCCATGTCGCAGGCCAGCATGTGGCCGTGGTCGCGGTAAGACGTGATGACCGAGTCCTCGGGCCCGGCCGCCGCCATCATGCCGACTACGACGGCCTCCTGACCGATATAGAGGTGGCAGAAACCGCCGATCAGGCCCATTCCGTACAACTGCCCCGCCTTTTCCTCGAAGCGGCGGATCAGCAGCATTTGGTTATAGAAGTGGAGCATTTCGTCGGCAGAGACGGCGGCGTCTTTTTTAGGGAAGTTTTTTTTGGCTGTGCCCGTGCCTTTCCTGGCGGTTTTGGGGGCGGCTTTGGGCGCTCTTTCCTTTTTTCGTTGGCGCGCGCGCGCGGTTGCAGGTTTCGCTGCCTTGGCCATAATTAATCCCAGTTTCCTTTATAGTTATCGCTTCTTTGATGCCGGCGCGGCGGGGTAAACTCAGGAGTCGGACGTTAAAGCAGGTAACCCAGCATTTCAAGCAAACAAGATTATTAAAACCCATTGATATGGCGAATAAAATTACCCTTAACTTGCTATTGGTTAAGGGTAATTTACGAAGGCGAGAGTGGCCATGCTGGGAGACGTTCAGGCGACGTTTCTGGTAGCGGCTTCCAGGGTGATCTGCCGCTTTTCGAGCAGCCACGGCCACATGCAGCCAGTGGTGCAGACCAGTTTATCCAGGCTGGGTTCGCTGGAGGTCCACTCGTCCGCCTTTTCCATCCATAGCGTTAAAGCCGGGTAACTATCCCAGTAACAGACCGCGACGGTCCTTCCCTCTGCCGCGCTTTGGGCCTCGAAGCCCAGGTATCCGGGCTCGGTTGCCGCTAACGCCACCAGCATTGAGCCGGTTTCACCGAAGTTCGTGCCGCCATAACCCTTTGGGGGAGAGGTATAAATCACTGCGTAAAAAGGTGGCTTTTCAGTTTTCCCGAGGATTCTCATGGAAAAAATCTGGTCAGGCTTGAGATGGCGGTGAGCACGAAAGCGTTCAATCCACGGACCCCGGTGTCGAGCACCTTCTCGCCTTGGGGGTCGGCAAAACGGATTTGCTTCATAGGGCCGTCGAGACGGTTGTCAACGCCTACGTGGGCGACCTGGATGCCGCAGGTATCGGCAAGGGGGACCTCGAACTTGAGCGTGATCTTATCGTCGCCGGCGGCCTTCCAGCCTTCCAGGGCGTCGATGTCTCGCCAATAGGAAACCATAACCCGCTCGCCGTTTTCGTGGTGGGCGGTTTCGAGTCCCAAAAATCCGGGTTGGCGCGTCGCCAGGGTCACCATTTCGTCAGCGGGGGCAAAGTGGTCTTCGTTTTCAGGGCGACCCTTAATTTCGTTCAGGATTGCCGCGTAGTAGGGGGGGGTCAGGTTTTCTGCCAGACTTCTCATTATTTCCTCCTCTTCGGGTCAAGTATGATGATGTCGTCGGCGTGCCCGTAGTTGAGCGTCAGCACCGCCTGTTCTTCGAGCATGTCGGCATCGAGGCTGCCGGGATTCATCAGCCGCACCCAGCGTTCGAGCGTTTCGCGCTCGGCGCGTGTCACCGCCAGTGTCTGCCTCGCAGCGGCGACCCGTTGTTTGATATCCCACCAGGCGATCAGCCCACGGTCACCATGGACGACGTGGAAGGCGAAATAGCCGACCGCGCAGACACCGAGCACCGGACCGATAACGTAGCGCGCGCGGGCGCGCATCTCCTGAAATAGACCCATTGACGGCGAACCCCTGGGTTCATTTAGTTTTGTTCGTTTCCACAGTTCAAACCCGCGCCGATGATTACCGGCAATCCTTAAAAAGAGGTTAGCGAGGGTGATTGGAGGTTTTAAAAAGCGGGCATTGATTTAAGCGCGAACCGACCATTGCTGGCCTTCAGGACCAAATCGGACCAAAACACCATCAGCGCCATACAGCCGCTCTACGCCCAATAGCAGACCAATTTCAGGACTGGCTCTTAGGTTCGTCCCTGACCCAAAGCAGATATTTGTGCACACGGGTCTGGCCCGATAGGGCCTTCCCTTCAACCTAGGTTGAACTCAATGGCATTTGGCTCGGAGTACGGAGTGACTTCACCTATCCATCTGGTTTAAGTTGCTTCTTAATCACAACTTTGAGCGATTCTTTGCGCATCATGCTCCTTAGCGCGTCCTCGACATCCTCGATTGGACGTTCAGCGGAAAGTAGGAGATCTGCCTTGAATTTAGGGTTAGCGAGTAGTTTGAGCGCCTTTCGAATGGTTTCCGGCCGGTGATGGTAGACGCCTTTTATGGTGAGTTCGTTATAGTGGACCGAGTGGGTATCGAGGGAAAAGGTGGTGCCGGGGGCGCACCCACCGAAAAGGTTGACCAGACCGCCCGGTCGCACAGAGGCGATCGCGTCAGACCAGACCTCCGGTACCCCGGTCGCGTCGATCGCGATCCAGGCGCCTCTACCGTCTTGCGTTTTGGCAAGTGTCACATCCGCCTGACCACCACCACGGGCGATTTCAATGGTTTCGGCAGCACCCAATTTCTTACCAATCTTGAGGCGGCCGGGATTGGGATCGGCCAAAATAACCCTATGCCCCTCCATCGCTAGTGCCGCAACGAAAAGGAGGCCGATGGGACCGGCGCCGAAAACCAGGATTTCCACCGGACCGCGTTGGCCGTATCGCGGGAGATCGCAGGCATCGATACCATGGAGAACGCACCCAAAAGGTTCCGTCAGAGCAGCTTTTTCAAACGAGAGGTTCTTCGGAATTAGGTGGGTGTTTCGCTGGACGAACCGTTTCGGAACGAGGAGAAATTCCGCGAAGGCGCCGTTAAGGTAATGGAGATCTTCGCACAGGTTTTCATGACCCATCTGGCATGCATCACAAGTCAGGCAGGGCGCGGAATTGGCGACCACGACCGCGTCTCCAACAGAAAAGGTCGTAACGCCGGGTCCAACGGCGGCGATGCGACCCGCCATCTCGTGGCCGAATAGAGTGGGTACCTGGAGCATGCGGGGATGACCGCCACGTCGGAATACCTTGACGTCAGTACCGCAAGTGGTGGCGGCTTCGACGCTTAGCAGAACTTCACCAGAACCGGGCTGAGGAACAGGGACCTTCTGAATTTCGATTCGCTCGGGTCCCAGCAGCACCGCCCCCAGCATTGTCTCTTGAACCTCCATCACAATCCAGATGCGACACTCGATGGAGTGAAAAGGATCTTCAGGGCGTGGTGCTTCCTAACCAACGAAACGCCGAGTTCGAAATCGTCGAGCGGCAATTTGTGGGTAACAAGGGGTGACGGGTTCAAATCGCCGCTGCTGATGAGTTCGAATATCTCGGCTTGCTCTTTCAATGCCGCCGAATAGGTTCCCAATATCCGTCGTTCGAATTTGAACACCAAGTTGAGGCTACACTTTGCTTGTGCCTCTTCGGGGGCGTGCGCGAAGAGCACTACGGAACCTCCCCGGCGAGTCAGGTTGAGACCGTCCTCTAGGGTATCACTGCCGCCGACCGTGTCGAAGACAGCATCGGCTCCGATTCCATTCGTCGAGGCGAGCACGGCTTCGAGGGCTTGTGCTCCGGGTTCAATTGTTTGCGAAGCGCCGAGCTTTTCCGCCGTCGCTAGCCTCTCAGGAACAGGATCGACAACCGTCACAGCGACGCCCGGAAAGACCGCTCGCAGGACCAATAAATGGAGGAGCCCCATACTCCCCGAACCCAGGATTACCGCCGCACCGTTCCCGTCAATGTTGGCACGATGGATTCCACGGAGCACGCAAGCGGCGGGCTCCATGAACACTGCCGCTTCGTCAGTGAGGTGGTCTGGAAGACAACGCGCCGCGAGTTCCGTTGCCCGATGTCGAACCAGGATTTTGTCAGCGAAGCCACCGGGTTCTAGGAGGTTCTCCCGGAACACATCACACATGGTTTCATTGCCGCGACGGCAAAAAAGACATTCACCACAGGGAACATGGTGCGGGACCACCACTCGGTCGCCGTCCCGAAATTTGGTGACACCGTTGCCAACGGCGATAACCTCGCCTACCAATTCGTGGCCAAGTACCGTACCGGCAGGCGCGCCGCCGACGTCGAGTTTGAACAGATCGGTACCACAAAAACCTACGACTCGCAGACGCAGGAGAATTTCGCCGACACCTGGGAGCGGGACTGGCCTTCGTTCCAATGCCGTCTTGTCGCCACCAAGACAGGCGACGACCAGATGGCTGCTCCCCACGCCCGGATTGCTTTTCTCCTGCTTGGGGGTACTCTCCTGGACCATGGAAACCGTGTTGCCGACCACTATCAAGATACTCCTTCTCCGTGAGCCGAATACTGACGTTTCCTCTTTGAATTAGCAACTACGGGAAGGTTGTAGCGTTAGAGATACTGGTTCGCCGTGTCACAGTATCAGCCGACGCCCGACGGTGCGGAAAAGAACTGTTTTCCGTTTTTTTAATCGCGGTTAGGAGGGCAAGCCTTCCGCTATCGGTCGCTGCCGGTCCAAGGTCCTTGCCCTGGTCGGGGCCGTGGTCGGGATGGTGCCGTCACATGATGGCGTCAGGTCGCTTGCGATCGGAGTTTTCAGCTAGTCTTACAAAAACGCCGATACGATCTCTTCCCATTCTTCATTGAGCGGTTCTGACGAATTGGACCCCCGCTTCCAACGTTGTTCCCGACACGTCGTTGAGCGAGGACGAACGGACCAGGGTCGAAATCTTAGACAAGGAACTGCACCGCCAGTGGAGGCTCGGCCGGTGACGACAAATGGCGTCACTCCGATGACACCTAAAACGGCCACTGGGTGACTACCTAATGCCTACTGTTCAAAATCGGGCGTCGGTCAGCCGAGGATGCTTTTTCCGGCATAGCGCGCCGCCGGTCCCAATTCCTCCTCGATGCGCATCAGCTGGTTGTATTTGGCGATGCGGTCGGAGCGCGACAGTGAGCCGGTCTTAATCTGGCCGGCGTTGGTGGCCACCGCGATGTCGGCAATAGTGGAGTCCTCGGTCTCGCCCGAGCGATGCGAGATCACCGTCGTGTACCCCGCCTTCTGCGCCACCTCGATGGTCTCAAGGGTTTCCGTCAACGTCCCGATCTGGTTGACCTTGATCAGGATCGAATTCGCCACCCCCTTGTCGATGCCGTATTTCAGGCGCTTGGAGTTGGTGACGAAGACGTCGTCGCCGACCAACTGCACCTTACCGCCGAGGGCGTCGGTCAACGCCTTCCAGCCGTCCCAGTCGTCCTCGGCCATGCCGTCCTCGATGGACATGATCGGGTATTTGGCGGTGAGTTCCTCGTAGTATCCGACCATGCCGGCCCCATCCAGGGTCTTGCCCTCGCCAGTCAATTCGTACTTGCCCTTGTTGAAGAACGCGCTCGACGCCGCGTCCAACGCAACCATGACGTCTTCGCCAGGCTTGTAGCCGGCACCCTTGATGGCCTTGACGATGAAATCAAGCGCCTCGGTGGCGCTCTTGAGAGCCGGCGCGAAGCCGCCCTCGTCGCCGACGTTGGTGCCATGTCCGGAATGGGATAAGGCCTTTTTGAGGGTCTGGAAGATCTCGGCCCCGGCGCGGATGGCCCCGGCGACGGTGTCGGCGCCCACGGGCACGATCATGAATTCCTGAATGTCGATGGGGTTGTCGGCGTGCTGGCCGCCATTGATGATGTTCATCATCGGCACCGGCAGGAGGTGCGCATGCGCCCCGCCGATAAAGCGGTAAAGGGATTGTCCCGCGTCTTCCGCCGCCGCCTTGGCGGCGGCGAGGGACACGCCCAGGATGGCGTTGGCGCCAAGGCGCTTCTTGTTTTCGGTGCCGTCGAGCTCGATCATGGTCCTGTCGATCAGGAACTGATCCTCGACGTCCATGCCGGAAAGGGCGTCGAAGATTTCCCCGTTCACCGCCTCCAACGCCTTGAGGACCCCCTTGCCGCCAAAGCGTTTTTTGTAGCCGTCCCGGAGCTCGAAGGCCTCGTGCTTGCCGGTGGAGGCCCCCGACGGTACCGCAGCGCGACCCATGGCGCCGGTTTCCAGCATCACGTCGACCTCGACGGTGGGGTTGCCGCGGGAATCCAGAATTTCGCGGGCGAAGATGTCGGTGATGGCGGTCATGGCGATGTCTTCTCGGGGTTATCTTTAAATCTCGACCGGCCGCGCCTTGGCCAGCCGGTCGAGTTCGAGCAAAGTTTCAACGATGCCCCCTAACTGTTTAAGAGGAATCATGTTGGGTCCGTCACTGGGCGCGTTGTCCGGGTCCTGGTGGGTCTCCATGAAGACGGCGGCGACGCCGACGGCGACGGCGGCTCGGGCCAGTACTGGCGCGAATTCTCGCTGACCTCCGGACGCGCTCCCCTGCCCGCCCGGCTGCTGCACTGAATGGGTGGCGTCGAAGACCACCGGGCAACCGGTTTGGGCCATGATCGGCAGGGAGCGCATGTCCGATACCAGCGTGTTGTAACCGAAACTCGCGCCGCGTTCGCAGACCATGACATCGGCGTTGCCTACGTCCTTGATTTTCTTGACCACGTTGGCCATGTCCCAGGGGGCCAGGAACTGTCCCTTTTTGATGTTGATGGCCTTTCCGGTCCTGCCGGCTGCGACCAGAAGATCGGTCTGGCGGCACAGGAAGGCCGGGATTTGCAGGACATTGACGGCTTCGGCAATCCTGGCGCAGTGGCCGGGTTCGTGAACGTCCGTCAGCACCGGACACCCGCTTTCGGCCCGGATGTCGGAGAACACCGGCAGCGCTTCGTCCATGCCGATGCCGCGTTCGCTAGTTCCGCTGGTCCTGTTGGCCTTGTCGTAAGAGGTCTTGTAGATCAGCCCGACGCCCAGTTTCGCCGTCATTTCCACCAGCGTGCCGGAGATATCGAGCGCGTGCTGACGGCTCTCCAGGGCGCACGGCCCGGCGATCAGGACCAGCGGCAAGTCATTGCTGACTTCAATGTCGCCGATGGTAACGTGGCGGGGCTTGGTCATGGGGTTGTCCTCATCCAAACTCTACACTAGGCGCGCCTGGTCGACGGCGCCGGCGATGAACGACGTGAACAGCGGATGGGGCTCGAACGGCCTCGACTTCAATTCCGGGTGGAACTGGACGCCGACGAACCAGGGATGATAGGGAATTTCGACGATCTCCGGCAGGATACCATCCGGTGACATTCCCGAGAACTTCATTCCGGCTTTTTCCAAGTCCTCGCGGTAGACGGTATTGACCTCGTAACGGTGGCGGTGGCGTTCGGAAATTTCCTTCAAGTCGTAAATTTTCTGGACGCGGCTTCCCTTTTCCAACACACAAGGATAAGCGCCGAGCCGCATGGTGCCGCCCAGGTTGTCCCCGGTCTGGCGCTTCTGTGTTTCTTCCCCCTGCATCCATTCGGTCATCAGGCCGACGACCGGGTACTTGCAGGGACCGAATTCGGTGGAGCCGGCATCCTTCAGGCCGGCCATGTTGCGGGCCGCCTCGACCACCGCCATCTGCATGCCGAAGCAAATGCCAAAATACGGCACTCCGCGTTCACGGGCAAAGCGGGCGGCGGCGATCTTGCCCTCCGACCCGCGTTCGCCAAAGCCACCCGGAACGAGAATGCCGTGGACGCCTTCCAGATGGGAAACGGCGTCGCGGGTTTCGAATATCTCGGATTCCATCCATTGGGTATTGACCTCGACGTTGTTGGCGATGCCGCCATGATTGAGGGCTTCGGCCAGGGACTTATAGGCATCCCTTAGGCCGACATACTTGCCGACGATTGCGATCGAGACCTCGCCCTCGGGCTTGAGGATACGTTCGCTGATTTCCTTCCAACGCCTGAGGTTGGGCGCCGGCGTGTCGATGCCGAAATTACGGCAGACCTGTTCGTCGAGCCCTTCCTTGTGATAGCTGAGGGGCACGTCGTAGATGGTTTCCACATCGAGCGCCGGTATTACGGCTTGCTCCTGGACGTTGCAGAAGAGCGCGATCTTGCGCCGTTCGGCCTCGGGAATATACCGGTCGGCCCGGCACAACAGCACGTCGGGCTGAATACCGACGCTCAGCAGCTCCTTCACCGAGTGTTGCGTTGGCTTGGTCTTCAATTCACCGGCCGTCGAAATGAACGGTATCAGAGTTAGATGCAGATACATGGCGTCTTCACGGCCGAGGTCGTTGCGCAACTGGCGTATGGCCTCCAGGAACGGCAGGCTTTCGATATCGCCGACGGTGCCGCCGATTTCACACAGCATGAAGTCCTCGCCCTCTAGGTTGCTGGTGATGAAGTTCTTGATGGCGTCGGTTATGTGGGGAATGACCTGGATGGTGGCCCCCAGGTAATCGCCCCGGCGCTCCTTGGCGATGACTTCTGAATAAATTCGTCCCGTCGTCACGTTGTCGCTTTGGCGGGACGCGACGCCGGTAAAGCGCTCATAGTGACCGAGGTCGAGATCGGTCTCGGCACCGTCGTCAGTGACATAGACCTCGCCGTGCTGGTAGGGGCTCATGGTTCCGGGGTCGACATTGATGTAGGGGTCGAGCTTGCGCAGCCGCACCTTGAAGCCGCGAGCCTGGAGCAACGCCCCGAGAGCCGCGGAAGCAAGTCCTTTGCCAAGTGAGGAAACCACGCCGCCGGTGATGAAGATGAACCGCGTCATGTACGTGTATAGTAACCGTTCGATTTCATAAAGAAAAGAGGCGGCAACTCCGCCGCCTCAACAAAATAATATGCCGCGGTATTTTTCATAGTTCGCCCCCTACCTGGCCAGTGGAACACTCGGTTGGCCGGGCTGGACCGGTTCTTGGGCTGCCGGCGCTGGCTGATCGATGATCGAACCGCTGGTTCGCTCATTGGACGACAGAATCGCGAGAGTCAGGCTGGTGGCCATGAAACCGGCGGCCAGGAACGCCGTCGTCCGGGTCAATAGGTCGGCGGCGCCGCGACCGGTCATAAAGCCGCCCATGCCGCCCCCACCGCCCCCACCACCCATCCCCAGCGCGCCGCCTTCGCTGCGTTGAAGCAGAACGACGCTAACCAGGGCGATTGCTAAAAGTAAATGGATGACAAGAACGACTGTCGTCATGAAATTTTAAATTCGTCCCTTCTCGTCCGCCCCGCCAGGGGACGGGGTTCGGTTTATTTGCCGGGCTTTATTAGTCGCTCGTGCTGGTCATGGCTAGGGGCAACTTTGCGCAATCGACCAAAAATCTTCCGCCTTGAGGCTGGCACCGCCGATCAGGCCGCCGTCAACGTCGGGCAAGCCCAAGAGGTTTCGGGCGTTTTCCGGCCTCATGGAGCCGCCATAGAGGACTCTCAGATCCGCCGATGCGCTCTCGCCAACGGCCGTCGACAATTCGCCGCGGATCAGAGCGTGGACTTCCTGGACCTCGTCATCGGTCGGCGTACGCCCGGTACCAATGGCCCACACCGGCTCGTAGGCAAGGACCGTGTTGTCGGCGCCGGCGCCTTCGGGGAGAGAGCCCCGAAGTTGGGATTTGACGACGTCCAAAGCCATGCCTCCATCACGTTCCCCTTTGGTCTCCCCAATGCAGATGATCGCCGTCATGCCGCATGCGAGGACGGCCGCCGCCTTGGCTTTAACCGCCGCATCCTTTTCGCCGTGGTCGGTGCGGCGCTCGGAATGGCCGACAATCACGAACCGGCACCCGAGATCGGCTAGCATGCCGGCATTGACGTCACCGGTATGGGCCCCCTTCTCGGCGGCGTGGCAATTCTGTGCGCCAAGCGCGATGGGTGTACCGGCAATGGATCCGCCGATGGCCTCAAGGACCGTGAAAGGGGGGCAAACCACCATGTCGAATGCCGGATCGGGTTCCGCTGCCATGCGCTCGGCTAGGCTCGAGGCCAACTCAATGCCTTCGGCTTTGAGGCCGTTCATTTTCCAGTTTCCGGCGATTACGGGACGGCGGGCCTCAGGCATGGAAGGTTCGAAATCCGGTGAAGACGGTCGATCGATTTGGCTCAGGACGTTCTTTAGCACGGCGGCAGATGGCCTTAAACATCGAAAATTGAGGTTCCGAAAACTTTGAAATAAGATAATTATCTACTAGTAGATAATTATCTTTATCGGACCTGGGGTGTTTTGGCCGCCGTTATCCCTTACCACGCAACGAAGCCTTCTTTGTCTGGTGAAATTCGGTGGTTGCGGGGCAATGAAGGCACACCTATGATGCCGCCCGTTTCGCCTCGTGGGCCGGTATCCACGCTTTTCCGGCAACAATCGAACCCTATTCAGCCATGCTCACCACTTTTCGAAAGCACACTAAATCCTTCGTCGTTAAAATCCTGGCCGGCGTTCTCATCGTCAGTTTTGCGCTTTGGGGGGTTAACGATGTTTTCAGTATCGTTTATTCGGCTGAAACGGTGATCGAAATTGGAGATATGGAATTCAGTCCGCCCGAAGTCGAAGGCCATGTGCGCCGGGAAATCACCAAGCTCCGGCCTGTTCTGGGAAACCAATTCAGTATCGACGATGCCAGGAAACTGGGGGTAATCGAGTCTGTCGTTCAGCGGCTGATCAACGATACCGCCCTTCAACTTGCCACCCGCAGTCTCGGCGTTGCCATCAGCGACGATTTGGTGCGCAGGTATATCCAAAATGCCCCCGAATTCCAGGGAGTGGGTGGGTTTGACCGTTTCCGTTTTCAGCAGGCATTGGACAGAAATAGCCTTAGCGAGGATGGTTACATAGCGAAGCTCCGCAACCAATTGGGCCGCGATTTTCTACTCGCCAGTTTTGGTGGCGAGACGGTTCCTAAAATGTTGGCTCATTCCGTTTACCGACACCGTCAGGAAAAAAGGATCGTCGACACCATCAAAATTCTTGATCAGGACCAGAGAATCACCACCGAGCCCGATATCGCCACCCTGGCGAAATTTCATAAGGACAATGCCGCACGTTTCACCGCGCCCGAATACCGGTCATTAACTATCATACGACTTGAAGTCGACGACATGGCCGCCGAAATTGCGGTAACGGTTGAGGAAGTTGCCAAGGCTTACGATACCCGCTTGGACGAATTCACCACCCAGGAAGCGCGCCGGGTCCTGCAGATGATCGTCGCCGAGAAAGAAGTCGCCAAGCGGGCCCATAAAGCGCTTTCCGAAGGCCGCGATTTTGCCACCGTTGCCCAAGAAGTTGCGAAAATGGACCTGGCAAGTATCGATCTCGGGCTAGTGACCCGCGACGATGTTAGGCTGCTGCCCGAGTTGACCGAAGCCGTCTTTTCTTTGGGGAAGAACGAATACGGCACCCCAGTCAAGAGCCCTCTAGGATGGCATTTGTTCTACGTTGCCGACGTCCAGAAGGGCGGCGTGAAGGGCCTGAACGAGGTACGGGAAAGCCTTCGCCAAAACATCGCCAGAGAAAAGGCGGTCGACGGTTTGTTCAAATTGGCCAATCGGCTTGAAGATTCCCTTGGCGGCGGGGCGACCCTCGAAGAGGCCGCCACTGGACTGAATCTGAGAATCGTAAAAATTGATGCCGTCGATTCCAGTGCCCGGGATAAAGCCGGCAATCGCATCGAGAATCTTCCAGAAGGGGATTTCATAACCACTGCTTTAAACACCGATGTGGGAGCGGACAGCCCCCTTATAGAAACCGGCCGTGATGGTTATTTCGTCCTTCGGGTCGATAGGGTGACGCCGCCATCTCTCAAGCCATTAAACGGCATAAGGGAAGAGGTTTCCGAGGCCTGGAAAGCGGTACAACGATCTGGAAAAGCGAAAAAAACGGCGGAGTCCGTTGTTGTCCGCATTAAGAGCGGCACTGGCCTGGACGTCATTGCCGGGGAAATGGGTCTGACCATAAAAACCTCCCCCGCCCTTATCCGCCGTTCGACCACGCCGGACACCGGTTTGCCGCAGCCCTTAATTGGGGGAATTTTCAAGATCAAGCCGGGAGAGGCTGTTGCGGCCAGGGGAAGCGACGGTTATTACGTAGCCAGGCTAAAGAAAATCACCACCGCCAATCCCACCGCTGACAAGGTAGGTCTCGATGACGTTTCAAACCGGATTGGTGAATCCCTGAATTCCGACATCATTGTTCAATTAGCGGGTGCCCTTCGCAATCGATTTGGAGCCAACGTCAACCGCAAAGCTCTCAACAACCTTTTCTCGGGAACGGCGGGCGGGCTGGGAACCCGTTAAGGCTGCTAAGCCGAGCCATGAAGACCCTTCCTGAATTTTCAGCCTTCGAAAAGACTTACGGCAACGGAGCCCAAGGCCAAGCGCAGGTTGTTTGGACGACCCTGATCTCGGATTTGGAGACGCCGGTTTCAGCCATGTTGAAGCTGACTCGTGGCCGTTCAAACATTTTCCTTCTCGAGTCCGTTGAAGGGGGCGCCATCCGTGGCCGTTATTCCTTTATCGGCCTTCAACCGGATCTCATTTGGCGATGTTTCGGTGACAAGGCCGAGATCAACCGCGACGCTGCGACCGATGCCCATTCTTTTTCTCCCTGTCCGGTTGCCGAGAAATCCGGAGCCATCGAATCGCTGCGCGCCTTGGTGAACGAATCCCGGATCGATATCCCGGCAGGTCTTCCCCCCATGGCATCCGGCCTGGTTGGTTATTTGGCCTACGACATGGTTCGGCTGGTCGAACACCTCCCCGACGACAATCCGGACGTGATTGGCGTGCCTGACAGTATTTTCCTTAGGCCGACGGTAATGGCTGTCTTCGATTCTCTCGAGGATTCCATCTCCATTATCACCCCCGTCTGGCCAGACCCGGCGGCAAGTACCGAAGAGGCATATAACGCCGCCTGCGATCGACTGGCCGCCGTCGTCCGTGATTACGAAGCAAACCCGTCCAAAAAGTCGGTATTGCCTGCTATTGAAGGCGCCGTCGCCGAACCGGAATCAAACACGACCCGTGAGAAGTTTCACTCCATGGTCGAAAGGGCCGTTGCATACATCCACGCAGGAGACGCCTTCCAAATCGTTCCCTCGCAGCGTTTCAAACTGCCATTTGACCTGCCGCCTTTTTCGTTTTACCGGGCCCTAAGAAGGCTCAATCCGTCGCCCTTCCTTTTTTATCTCGATTTCGGGAATTTTTCCATTATCGGTTCAAGTCCTGAAATTCTGGTCCGGGTCCGCGACGGGAAAATTACCTTGAGGCCGCTGGCCGGAACCCGCAAGCGCGGCGAAACCCCCGAAGAGGATAGGGAACTGGCCGAGGACCTTCTCTCTGACCCGAAGGAAGTCTCTGAACACCTCATGCTGCTTGATCTCGGGCGTAACGATGTCGGGCGCGTTGCCAAGGTGGGCACGGTTAACGTCACTGAGCAATTCGTAGTCGAATATTATTCTCACGTCATGCATATCGCGTCTAACGTCGAAGGCGAACTCGACCTCAGGTTTGACGCTATCGACGCCCTGCTTGCCGGGTTCCCGGCGGGCACGGTCTCCGGCGCGCCCAAAGTACGGGCGATGGAGATTATCGACGAACTGGAACCCGAAAGGCGTGGCGTTTATTCGGGATGTATTGGCTATTTCGGCTCCAACGGCGATATGGATACCTGCATCGCGCTCAGGACCGGCGTTATCAAGGATGGACTTCTTTATATCCAGGCCGGCGGCGGCGTGGTCGCCGACAGCGATCCCGAAAACGAATTTCAGGAAAGCTGCAACAAGGCCCAAGCTTTGATCCGCGCGGCGGAGGAAGCGGTCAAATTCGCTTCCGGGACCTCCTAATCAAGCGCCGGCTTGCGGATTTTATGGGCCTCGCCGAAGCCTTAGTCTTAGACGGGGCCGGCATATTCAAAGCCGGCGCGTGCAGTGGCCTGCTCCATGGCATGGTCGTCATTGATGCCTTCGACTGTAACTTGTTTCGCCTCCAGGTTTACCTGGGCGGCCGCCTCGAGTATGGATGATTTGATGGCGTTGGTCACAGACTTTGCGCATCCGTCACAGGTCATGCCCAAGACGCGATATGTTTTCGTCACCTAGAACTCCTTTTGAACGCATACAATCATTTCCGTCATTGGAGACTTTCTAGGGCCTGGAAGGTCAAGGGCTTTGGTCATGTTTATCAACCCCTATCCCCGGGACACCCGGGTTTTGAGCGCCGACAAAAGAGGAATGAGTTGGAAGCTATCTCTAAGGATTGGGTTGTGTAATTTGGAAAACAAAAATAATTTTCGGCGGCTAACGCCGATAATGCACAGGGTTTAGGCGTTCGATGCAGTCCTATAACCTCGAAAAGATGAGCATCCTGGTGATTTAGAAGCACCTTTTGGCCAGGAAGCTTTTGTCCGATGTGTTCAGGGAGTTTGGTGTGCCTACCGTTCAAAGCACACCAGATCCGGACCTCGCCTGGAACATGTTTCGGCGGTTTCTGGTTGACCTTATTTTGAGCGATTGGACCTCCTATCTGGACGGCATGGGGTTTCTCAAGAAAGACCGCCAGGTGGCCTGGTTCCTGTGACCACCAGAGACTCGTGGTGTGGTTTGAGTGAGGTTGGGAGCCCGTAAAGGGCAGAGGTGCGTCAGCGGTGGCCTGCCCCCATTGAGTGGTCCACCGCTTAAGTTAGAGTTTGGCGCGGTTTAAGTTGATGGTCCGGCCGAAGCCATCGGCGAGCGTAGGCCGGAACATCAACGGTGGGCAAGATGGTTTCTGGTGCCGGCGGTCTATAGCCGAATGAGCTGTGTGGTCTGATGGTATTTGAATGTTTTCGCCAACTGTACCAGAGCGACTTCGGCTTCGCGCAACATGCTGATGATCTGTTCCGGGGTATAGCGTTTGCGGCTCATTCTTTCGTCCTCCTTCAAGGGTCAGAAGGCGCCAAATCTCTTAATAAACCTGGACCACTTTTAGGGGGGTTACTCCATGTGGACATCGGCTTGATTACGGAGGCCGAGACGCAGCACGAGCTGGAAGTGGAACGCGAAGGCGGCGGCGCCCCGAAGCGGACCCAAGCGGTGGATCTGAAGAGCGTCGAGGGAGTTCGGTTTCGAGTCGTCGACCCGGAGAACCTCATGGGAAGCGATTAGGCTGGCCAAACCGGTTTCGGCGCAGCCGATCAACGCCCTGGCCTACCGCTCGCCGTCATTCCGGGGCTTCCGGGCCGGTCGCCAGGTCCTCCAGGATCGGACACTCGGGCCGGTCATTGCCGTGACAGCGTTCCGTAAGGTCTATCAACGTCCGGCGGATAGTTTCCAGTTCCTTGATCCGTTGTTCCACCTCGGAGATGTGTTGGAGCGCCAGCGCCTTGACGTCGGCGCTGCTTCGGTCTTTGTCACCCCACAGCTCCAGAAGGTTGCCCACGTCCTTGACCGAGAACCCGAGACGGCGGGAATGCTGGATAAAGCGAAGGGTTTCGACATCGAATTCGGTGTAGTGCCGATAGCCGTTTTCGGCCCTGGTCGCCGGAGGGATCAAGCCGATGCTTTCATAGTACCGAATGGTCTTGGCGGGAACGCCGGTTGCTTCGGCGGCGGCTCCGATGTTCATGACCTATCTCCTTTCATAGGTCTGTGAACTGCGGACGGAACCCCCGCAGCCGAAGTGAATTGTTGACGACGAAGATGCTGGAAAAGCTCATAGCGGCTGCAGCCAGCATCGGCGATAGCAGTACCCCCATCAGCGGGTACAGAACACCAGCGGCAATGGGGATCAACGCCACGTTATAGGCATAGGCCCAGAAAAAATTGAGCCGGATGGTTTTGAGTGTGCGCCGCGATAGCGCCGTTGCGTTGACGATGCCGCGTAAGTCACCCGACATCAGGACAATGTCCCCGGCTTCGATGGCGATGTCGGTGCCGGTGCCGATAGCGATACCGGCGTCGGCCTGGGCCAGGGCCGGGGCGTCGTTGATGCCGTCGCCGATGAAGGCGACTATTTTGCCGTCGGCTTGCAGGCTCTTGATCTCATCGGCCTTCTGGTCGGGCAGGACTTCGGCCAAGACCCTGTCGATGCCTAAATCGGCGGCGATGGCGTTCGCTGTACACCGGTTGTCGCCGGTCAGTATGGCCGTTTCCAGGCCGAGGGCGTGCAGCGCCTTGATGGCCTCGACGCTGCCATCCTTGAGCGCGTCGGCGACGGCAATCACCGCTGCCAACTTGCCGTCGATGGCGGCGTATAGGGGTGTTTTCGCGTGCCACCCCAATTCGGCAGCCCGTTCCTCGACGGACGAGATATCGATCCCGAGACGTTCCATATAGCGGTCGGCGCCGACCTGGACAGTGTGACCCTCTACACCGGCTTCGATGCCGAAGCCGGGTTCCGCTTTTAAGGTATCGGGGCTTGGAACATCGAGCCCCTGTTCTCGCGCACCGCGAACGATGGCCTCGGCGATGGGGTGTTCGCTTTTGACCTCGGCGGCGGCGACCAGACGCAGGGTTTCCATCTTGTCGGAATCAATGGCGTCGAAGTCGGTCAGTTCGGGCAGGCCCCTGGTCAAGGTGCCGGTCTTGTCGAGCACAATGGTGTCGATGCGAGCCAGGACTTCCAGCGCCGTTCCCTTGCGGAACAGCACGCCCATTTCCGCGCCCTTGCCAGTGCCGACCATGATCGCCGTCGGCGTCGCCAGACCCATGGCGCACGGGCACGCGATCAACAACACCGATACCGCGGTGACGAAGGCGAAGCTCAACGGTGGCTCAGGCCCAAACGTCAGCCACACTCCGAAGGTGACGGCAGCGACGGCGATGACAATGGGCACGAACACCGAAGCGATTTGATCGGCGATCTTTTGGATTTCCTGTTTGGTGCCCTGGACTTCCTCGACCATGCGGATGATCTGGCTCAATACTGTATCGGCGCCGACGCGGGTGGCCATTAAGGTGAGAACGCCGGTTTTGTTGACGGTGCCGCCTATGGCCTCGTTGCCGGACCCCTTTTCCACCGGTACCGGCTCGCCGGAAATCATCGATTCATCGACATAGCTTTCGCCTTCGGTGACGATGCCGTCCACCGCCAGCCGTTCGCCGGGCCTGACCACAACCAGATCGCCGAGGACGACTTCTTCGATGGGGATTTCCATCTCGACGCCGTCCCTGATCACGCGGGCAATCTTGGCCTGCAACTGAATCAGCTTTTTGATCGCTTCCGACGTCCGGCCCTTGGCGATGGCTTCAAGATAACGGCCGAGCAGAATTAGGGTAACGATGACGCCAGCGGCCTCGAAGTAGGACGTCGCCGTGCCTTCGGGAAATATTCCGGGGGTCATAAGGGCAGCCACCGAATAGAAATATGCAGCGCTTGAGCCAAGCATCACCAGGGAATTCATGCCGGGGTTTAGGTGTCTCAGTTCAGCCCAGCCGGACACATAAAACCCTCTGCCGGCATAGAACAGCACCGGCGTCGCCAGGAAGAATTCGACCCATATCCAGCCACGCTCGGCCAGTACCGCAATCATCAAATCCCCTGCCCCCGGTGACATTTTGAGCATGGCGACAAGGAACAGCGGAATGGTAAAACCGGCGGCCAACTGTAATTTATTTCTGTACCCCTTGGCTTCCGCCTCAGGGGAATCGGCTGCATGGTCGCCGCCTTCAGCGCTTACCTCATGCGCTTCATACCCCGCCTGTTCGATGGCTGCGGCAAGGACGCCCGCGTCCAGGGTGCCGGGGGTGAAGGAGACGCTGGCCTTTTTAGTGGCCAGATTGACATTGGCGGCAATGACGTCGGACAACTCGCCGATGACTTTTTCGACCCGCGCCACGCACGACGCGCAGGTCATGCCGCCAACGGACAATTCCACGGACGCCGCCGGAACCGAGAACCCGGTCTTCTCAATGGCTTTGGCAATGGCCGCCGGGCCGGTGTCATTGGGATCGTAAACGATGCTGGCTTTTTCAGTGGTCAGGTTGACGCTGGCGCTCGAAATCCCGACAAGCCCACCCAACACGCGTTCGACACGCCCGACGCAGGACGCGCAGGTCATGCCCTCCACCGGCAGGGAAATAGATTTAAGCTCGGCTTGGGATTTGGCTACAGGGTTCATCGGTGTATTCATCGGTTGTTTCTCAAACATTCTAGTAAGCTGGAAACATTATATGGGCTTCCAGTGACTGGAAGGTCAAGAGGGGTAGAAATGTTCCGCCGGATTAATGCAGCCCATTGATAAAAAATAAAAAACCATGAATTCGCTTGGTAGAATCGATTCGGCCGAGCTTGACGCTTTCAGGGCGTGGTAGCATTGTGGCGCGAAACCGGCAAACAGGCTCCTTTGATTAATCAAAGCATATGAAATGTTTTTGCTTTTAGATAATTACGACAGCTTCACCTACAACCTCCGCCATTACCTGGGCGAGTTGGGGGCCGAGGTCGAGGTCAGGCGAAACGACGTCATCAGCGCCGATGAGGCGGTGGCCTTGGGCGCCGAAGGCATAGTCATCTCGCCGGGTCCGTGCGATCCGGAACGCGCCGGCATCTGCCTCGACGTGGTCGAAAAAGCCGCCGGGCGGCTGCCCGTCCTCGGCGTTTGCCTGGGCCACCAGTGCATCGGCCAAGCCTTCGGCGGCAAGGTGGTCCTGGCTCCCTGCCCCATGCACGGCAAGATCAGCGACATCACTCATACCGCAAGCGGCGTGCTTTCTGGGATCCCTTCCCCCTTCAAGGCGACACGCTATCATTCGCTGACCCTGGAGCGCGAAAGCCTGCCTGATTGCCTTGAAATCACGGCGGAAAGCGACGACGGCGTCATTCAGGGCATTGCCCACCGCGAACTGCCCATTCATGGCGTCCAGTTTCACCCCGAGAGCATCGCGTCGGAGCACGGCCACCAGCTGATCCAGAATTTCCTCGACCTTGCCCGGGAAAGAGAGGCCGCATGAGTGACAAGCTGAGACCCCTGATCGCCAAGGTCGCCGACGGCGAAACCCTCGGCTCAGACGAGGCCGAGACGGCCTTCAATATCATCATGTCTGGCGATGCCACGGAAGCACAGATCGGCGCCTTCCTGATGGCGCTTCGGGTGCGCGGCGAAACGGTCGACGAGATCACAGGCGCCGTCAGGACCATGCGTGCCAAGGCCCTTGCCGTCGACGCACCAGCGGACGCCATGGACGTCGTTGGCACCGGCGGCGACGGGTCGGGGACCTATAACATTTCCACGGCGGCGGCCATTGTCGTCGCCGGCTGCGGCGTTTCCGTCGCCAAGCACGGCAACAAGGCCCTGTCGTCCAAATCCGGCGCGGCGGATGTACTGGCGGCGATGGGGGTCAATATCGATGCCGATGTGGCGCTGGTCGGAAAGGCGATAAAGGAGGCCGGGATCGGGTTTCTGATGGCGCCCCGCCACCACAGCGCCATGAAACACGTCGGCCCGGCCCGGGTGCAAATGGGCACGCGTACGATCTTCAACCTGCTAGGGCCGTTGTCGAACCCGGCCGGGGTCAAGCGCCAGTTCACCGGCGTTTTTGCTCGAGCCTGGGTTGAACCCCTGGCGCAAGTGTTGAAGAACCTAGGCTGCGAGGCCGCCTGGGTGGTCCACGGCGCCGACGGCCTGGATGAAATGACGACCACCGGGGCCTCCCACGTGGCCCAGTTGAAGTTGGGCGAGATCACCACCTTCGAGGTCACACCAGACGACGCCGGCCTTGCCACGGCGCAACCCGAAGACCTCAAGGGGAACGATGCCGCTCATAACGCCGAAGCTCTTATCGAAGTGCTCGATGGCGTCCAGGGTCCCTACCGGGACATTGTCCTCTACAACGCCGCCGGGGCGCTCATCGTCGCCGCCAAGGCCCAAGACCTCAAGGAAGGTGCCGCCATGGCGGCCAAAGCCATCGACGGCGGCAAAGCCAAGGCGGCCCTCGATAAACTGATAGCCATCACCAACGAAGGCAGGGCCTAAAGCAAGCATGAGCGACATCCTCAGCCGAATTTGTAAGGACAAGCGGGCCCATGTGGCGGCCCGCAAGGAAAGCGATCCCCTTGAAAGTGTCCGGGCAGCGGCGATGGAAGCGGCGCCGCCGCGCGGATTCAGCACTTCTCTCAAGAGTGCAATCGTCGCCGGCCGATACGGCCTAATCGCCGAAATCAAGCGCTCCTCGCCGTCGCAAGGCCTGATCCGCAGGGACTTCGATCCCCAGACCCTCGCCCATGCCTATGAAGCGGGCGGCGCGTGTTGCCTTTCGGTGTTGACGGACACGCCCTATTTCAAGGGAACAGATGCCGATTTGAACGCCGCAAAGTTGGCCGTGGGCCTACCGGTCCTGCGCAAAGATTTCATGCTCGATCCCTACCAGATCGTCGAATCCCGCGCGCTCGGCGCCGATTGCGTATTGTTGATTATGGCAGCCCTTGACGATGCCGGGGACGATGCCGAGGCCCGAGAACTGGAAGCCCAGGCGGAGGACCTGGGCATGGACGTGCTGGTCGAGGTCCATGACGGCGAAGAGCTGGAAAGGGCTTTGAAGCTGAAAACGTCGTTAATCGGCATCAACAACCGCAACCTCAAGACCCTTGAGGTAGACCTGTCGGTCACTGAAACCCTAATCAAGGACGTTCCCACCGGGCGGCTGGCGGTGAGCGAAAGCGGCTTGTCCGGGCCCGCCGACCTGGCCCGGCTTGCGGCGGCCGGGGCGGAGTGTTTCCTAATCGGTTCGGCGCTGATGGGCGAGGTTGACGTCGAAGCGGCGACCCGTGCCCTGCTCTCGCTGCCTGAGGCTGAAAGCGCGAGGGCCTGAGCATGGCCAAGTTTACCCATCTGGATAACGACGGCAACGCGGTGATGGTCGATGTCTCCAGCAAGGAGGCGACGGAACGGACGGCCACCGCCAAGGGCTCGGTGATCATGCGGCCCGACACCATAGCGCTTATTCTAGAAGGCGGAGTCAAGAAGGGCGACGTTTTGAGCATCGCCCAACTGGCCGGGATCATGGGCGCCAAGCGCACCCCGGACCTCATTCCCCTCTGCCACCCCCTGGAGTTGGCCTCGGTTACCGTCGACCTGATCTGCGATGCGAAACGAAATGCCGTCGACATCACCGCCACCTGCAAGCTCAAGGGTGCCACCGGCGTCGAGATGGAAACCTTGACGGCGGTCACGGTGGCGGCGTTGACCGTCTATGACATGTGCAAGGCGGTGGAACGGGGCATGCGGATTACCGATATCCGCCTGACCCATAAGTCGGGCGGCAAGTCAGGCACTTTCGAAGCGGATTAGGGCGGATGGTTGAATGATCTCCGTCGCTGAAGCGTTGGCCAAGGTCACCGAGGGAATCGAACCGGTGTCGGAAGAGCAAGTGCCGCTCCCCGGCGCCCTGGGCCGGGTTCTGGCCGAGAATTTGGTTTCCCGGCTCACCCATCCACCGGCCGACGTCTCGGCCATGGACGGCTACGCGGTCCGCGCCGTGAATGTCGGCGACACGCCGACGACCTTGAAACAGATCGGTATTTCCGCCGCCGGCTCAAGCTTCGAGGGTACTGTCGGTCAAGGCGAAACGGTTCGCATCTTCACCGGCGCGCCGCTCCCGGACGGCGCCGATGCCATCGTCATCCAAGAAGACACCGAGGCCTCAGGCAATACCATCACCATCAAGAAACCGGCGCCGCCAGGCCATTTCATCAGGCCGGCGGGATTGGACTTTAAAAAAGGTGACGCGTTGTTATCGTCGGGCACGGTGTTGACGGCCCGCGACATCGGCCTCGCCGCTGCCATGAACGTGCCCTGGTTAAGCGTTCGCCGGCAGCCGCGCATAGCCTATACCGCCACCGGCGACGAGGTGGTGATGCCAGGCGAGCCTTTGGGGCCGGACCAGATCATCAGTTCCAACAGCGTCGCGATGGACGCCTATATCCGGGTGCTCGGCGGCAAGCCTGTCAATCTCGGGATCGCCAGGGACAACGAGGTGTCCCTGCGCCAGGCCCTTGACGGCGCCAAGGGCGCCGACCTGCTGGTAACCATCGGCGGGGCGTCGGTTGGGGATTACGACCTGGTGCGGAAGGTTCTCGACGAAGAGGGGATGGACTTCGGCTTTTACAAGGTCGCCATGCGCCCCGGCAAACCCCTGCTCTTCGGCCGCTTGGGCGGGGTGCCGGTCCTCGGTCTTCCCGGCAATCCGGTCTCGGCGGGGGTAACGTCCATTATCTTCCTGAAGCCAATGATCGAAAGGATGCTGGGTATTCCAGCCCCCGACGTGCCGCCGCCGGCCGCGATCCTCGGAGCAAACCTGGACGCCAACGACCACCGCCAGGATTACCTCCGCGCCCGGCTTTCCCATGACCCCGACGGCAACCTGGTGGCGACGCCGTTCGCGAGACAGGATAGCGCCATGTTGACCCGCCTAGCGGAAGCCGGCTGCCTGATCGTCCGAGTCCCTGGGGCGCCGCCGGCCAACAAAGGCGACCGGGTTGAGATCCTCCTTCTCGGCCCGGGCGCCATCTCGTTCTAGGGCAGATCGCCGAAAATACCTCTTGACGCAAACGGTGAACCAAAATAGAACACCTGTGAATGTTTGTACTTTGTTCTATATATTATGGCCGCATGTGGAATTGGGCTATATCGCTGTTATAACCGCGGTGCCGTAACCGCCGCCGAGATAGGGTTAAAGCCTATGTTGACCAGGAAACAATACGAGCTTCTGGTTTATATTAACCAGCAACTCAGCAAGACCGGCGTCTCGCCGTCGTATGATGAAATGAAGGACACCCTGGGCCTACGTTCCAAATCTGGGATTCACCGCTTGATTATCGGACTCGAAGAACGGGGGTTCATCCACCGCCTTCCCCACCGCGCCCGCGCCATCGAAGTGCTGCGCCTTCCCGACAACTTGGAAGGGTCCGATAAAAAGGCCAGTTCCGAAACCGCCGGCCCGGGGTTCTCCCCCAATGTCATCAAGGGTGATTTCCAGTTGCTCGGCGCCATAGCGGCGGCTACGGAATCGGTGGAGCTTCCTCTTTATGGACGCATTGCCGCGGGCACCCCGATCGAGGCCCTTCGCGATCATTCCCTCACCTTTGACGTCCCGGCTTCCATGATCGGCTTGGGTGAGCATTTCGCGCTCGAGGTCGACGGCAATTCGATGATCGAAGCCGGCATTTTCGACGGCGACACGGCCATCATCCGGCGCTCGGATACGGCCGAAAACGGCTCCATCGTCGTTGCTCTGGTCGAGGAATCGGAAGTCACCCTGAAGAGGTTGCGCCGCAAGGGTGCCTCCATCGCCTTGGAGCCGGCCAACAAAACTTACGAAACCCGCATCTTCGGCCCTGATCAGGTTAAGGTTCAGGGCAACCTCGTCGGTCTGATTAGGAAATACTAAAGCCCGTCCTTTCCTGCCGCCGCTACTTTTCTCGCCGGCCAGCGGGGTCCTTTCGGTTTGATAACCGGCTTGATGACCCAGGGTCGGTCGCCCCTGACGTCGTTGTTTGTCTCAATTCGCATCTTGTCTCCGTTCAGCCAAAGAGCATGGCCACCTTCGCGCCAGCGCTCGAGTAGGTCGATCAGCCTGGCCGGGGTGGGGCAGGAAATACGCGCGGCAGCAAGTTGACGACCACGTCGGTAATCCAACAGTCCTCAGCCAGCGGCCCCTCTCCGTAGGAAATCGCCACCACCCATGATCCTCTCCCAATGAATTTCTCCACCCTTATAGTTAGTAGAGGAGGATCATGGAAGTTTAGGAAGCGACGTGAGATCGAAAAGCGAGACGTCGGAACAGCCAGCGACGGCCAAAACCGCTAAGAAGCGCTTTATCGTCATTCCTGAACTGGCCCCGTCTTCGTTCGAGGCCGGCCCAGGCCCGTCCCCTTGAAGAGGCAACAAAATCAAATGAAATGTCACTGGATAATGCTCCAGCGTTTTACTGCAATAGTCGGGGATATATGGTAATGCTCCCCGCTGCCCCTCATCGCTTTTCGAGAGCACGCCTAACCAGCGCCATGACCCCATGACCATCGTTACCCGCTTCGCGCCATCACCTACCGGCTTTCTTCATATCGGCAGCGCGCGAACGGCCTTGTACAATTGGCTGTTTGCCAAGCACTACGCTGAATACGGTTTGGGCGGGCGGTTTCTATTGCGCATCGAGGATACGGACCGCAAAAGATCCACGAAGGAATCGGTGGATGCCATCCGTGAAGGCCTCGAGTGGCTCGGTTTGGATTGGGAGGGGGACGCGGTGTCGCAATTCTCCAAGGCCTCCCATCACGCCGAAATCGCCCGGCAGCTTCTGGTGGAAAACAAGGCGTATAACTGCTACTGCACGCCCGAGGAACTTCAGGAGATGCGTAACGCCGCCCGCAAGAAGGGAACGGCGAAGCTTTATGAGGGAAGATGCCGCGACCGCGACCCCGCCAGCGCGCCGAAGAGAATTAAGCCGGCCATCCGCCTGAAGGTGCCCCTCAGCGGAGAAACCGTCATCGAGGACCTCGTTCAGGGCGAAGTGACGGTCGCCAACGACCAACTGGACGACATGATCCTGCTGCGCGCCGACGGCACGCCCACATACATGCTGGCGGTCGTCGTCGATGATCACGACATGGGGGTGACCCATATCATTCGTGGCGACGACCACCTGACTAATGCTTTTCGCCAAACCCAGCTTTATGGCGCCCTTGGATGGGAGACGCCGGCGTTTGCCCATATCCCTCTAATTCATGGCCCCGACGGCACCAAATTGTCGAAGCGCCACGGCGCTTTGGGCATCGACGCCTACCGGGACGCTGGGTTTTTACCCGAAGCGCTTTGCAACTACCTCCTCAGGCTTGGTTGGAGCCATGGGGACGATGAAATCATCAGCCGGGATCAGGCCATCGAATGGTTCGGCCTGAATGCGGTGGGGCGTTCTCCCTCCCGCTTCGATATTGATAAGCTGAACAATGTCGATGGCCACTACATCCGTCATGCCGAGGATGAAAGGCTTGCTGAATTAGTCATTCCCCGGCTGAGGGCGTTGCTGGATGGGAAATTAGCCGACGAGGCCGAAAGCCGCCTAACCAGGGGCATGCCGGGGCTCAAGGGACGGGCCAAGACCCTTGTTGAGCTAGCCAAAAGCGCCCAGTTTTATGTGCAAGCCCGCCCGCTGGCCCTGGATGAAAAGGCAGCGCGAATTCTTGAGGACGGCGGGCGAAAACATTTAAAACAACTCAGCGATCGGTTGGCCGATTTAAGCGGCTGGACCCAAAAGGACCTGGAAGACGCGACCCGCGGCTACGTCGAAGCCCATGACATCAAGCTGGGAAAGGCGACCCAGCCCCTCCGCGCGGCCTTGACCGGCGGCACGGTTTCGCCGGGTATTTTCGAGGTGATGGAAATACTGGGCCGGGAAGAAACATTGGCACGCCTTGAGGATGTGTTGACGGGCCTGAAATAAGCTATAATTACTGGCGAAAACAAACCGGAAAAATTCACCGGCGGTCAGCCCTTCGAGTTGTCATTCCGCCCCCTAATGCGAGGAAGAGGCAGTCATGAACAAAAAGAACCCGCGAGGCACCGCCGATACGTTCACCTTGACCGATAACAGATCCGGGAAAACTTACGATCTTCCGATTTTAAAAGGCACCCTCGGCCCCGATGTCGTCGACGTCAGGAAGTTTTATAGCGAAACGGGATGCTTCACGTACGATCCCGGCTTTACGTCGACGGGCAGTTGCGAATCGAAAATCACCTTTATCGATGGCGAAAAGGGAATCCTCTTATACCGGGGTTATCCCATCGACGTGCTGGCGGAGCAATCCGATTTCATGGAGGTTTGCTATCTGCTGCTTTACGGCGAATTACCGACGCCCGAACAGAAGAAAAAGTTCGTCTCCGGCATCACTTATCACACCATGCTGCACGAGCAGCTGATCTATTTTTTCCGGGGTTTCCGGCGGGACTCCCACCCGATGGCGGTGATGTGCGGCGTCGTCGGGGCGCTTTCAGCTTTCTATCACGACAGCACCGACATCAACAACCCGCGCCATCGCATGGTGGCCTCATACCGCCTGATCGCAAAGATGCCGACCATTGCCGCCATGGCCTACAAGTTTTCCATCGGTCAGCCTATCATGTACCCCCGAAATAACCTCAATTACGCCGAAAATTTCCTCTACATGATGTTCGGAAATCCGTGCGAGGACTTCAAGGTCAACCCGGTGCTGGCCAGGGCCGTGGACCATATTCTCATCCTCCACGCGGACCACGAACAGAACGCTTCCACCTCCACCGTCCGCTTGGCCGGTTCAAGCGGCGCCAATCCGTTTGCCTGCATTGCCGCCGGCATCGCTTCGCTATGGGGGCCGGCCCATGGTGGGGCCAATGAGGCGGTTCTCAACATGCTGGAGGAAATCGGCGACAAGAAAAACGTTTCGCAGTATATCGAAAGGGCCAAAGATAAGAACGACCCCTTCCGGCTGATGGGGTTCGGCCACCGGGTTTATAAGAATTTCGACCCCCGGGCGAAGGTTCTGGAGCGCACCTGTCACGAGGTTCTGAACGAGCTTGGGATCACCAACGAGCCATTGCTTGAAATCGCCATGGAACTCGAGCGGATCGCGTTGGAGGATGATTACTTCATCAGTAAAAAACTTTATCCAAACGTCGACTTTTATTCTGGCATCATCTTCAAGGCCATCGGTATCCCGCCCAGCCTGTTCACGGTGCTGTTTGCGGTTGCCAGGACCGTCGGCTGGGTCGCCCAGTGGAATGAGATGGTCGAGGATTCCTCCCAAAAGATAGGCCGCCCGCGCCAATTGTTTATCGGGGCCAAAGAACGGAAATTCCAACCGCTGCACAAGCGCCAATAGGCCCTAACTTATTGAAATAGAGTGGTTAAACGCGGTGGATAGGCGCTGGTACAGGTTGCCTGCGGGAAAGCCCCTCTACCTCTAATCTCCGTTCCCGGCCTTGGCGATGATCTCAAGCACGGCCTTGGCGGCGCGGGAAGCCGGCGACGGCCCCGATATGCCCAATTGTTTCAAGCCCTTGGCGGTGGCCGCAATCTGCTTTTCGCGGCGCCTCTCATCGGCCAACAGGTCGATGAGAGCGGCTGCTAGGAAATCGGGCCGGCAGGCGTCTTGCAGAAATTCCGGGACCGCTTCCAGGTCCAGGATCAGATTGAGCAAGTGGGCGTAACGTATCTTGATCAGGCGGCTTGCGAAAAAGTATGTGAACGGATTTATCCTGTAGGCGATGACCGTCGGGGTCCCCGCCATGGCCAGTTCAAGCGCCACCGTCCCCGATGCCGCCAGCGCCACATCGGCGGCGGCGAAGGCATCGAATTTTCCACGCTCTCCTTCAAGTACCAGTGTCGGCGCCGGCCACAGACCGGTGACACGGCGGACCATGCTAGCCACGGCGCCAACCGTTGGCACCAAGACCCGTAATCCGGGATATTTTTTGTTCATAAGGAACAAGGTCTCTCCGAACACCCGATGGAGGTGCGAAATTTCGCTCATACGGCTGCCGGGAAGAACGACGATCACCTTTTCATCAGCGGAAATCCCGTGGCGTTGCCGGAATTTACGTCCATCACCCGCGTCGGCGCCGCTTTCCACAACCGGATGGCCCACGAACGTGGTCGAAAGGCCTTCGGTTTCGAAATAGGGCGGTTCGTACGGCAGTAGGGTCAACAGGTGATCGAGAAACCCAGCGATTTTCCGAGCCCGTCCGGGCCGCCACGCCCAGACCGAAGGCGCCACATAATGGATGAGAGGGATCCCCTTCCCCTTGAGCCGTTTGGCGACGCGAAAGCTGAAATCAGGCGAGTCGATTGTAATCAGGACCGCGGGCCGAAGCCGTTCAACGGCGTTTGTGGTTTCCCCGATGCGCTGAAGAATACGGGGCAACCTGGGCAAAACCTCGGCCACCCCCATCAACGACAAATCGGCCATGGGGAACAGGCTTTTAAGGCCCTGTTCTTCCATTTCGGCCCCGCCAATCCCGGCGAAGGAAACACGGTCTTTGCATTCCTTTTTTAGGGAGGCCATAAGCCGCGCCCCCAGCGAATCGCCGGAAGGCTCGCCGGCTACAATAAATATTAAGGGACTGGGATCGGATTCCAATCCGTCTTCCGGGGTTTTCTTTTTCGGCTGTCGGCCATTGACGTCGATACCTACGACAAACAACCGGGCCTTGTTGGCGGCTTCGATCATGGCCTCCCGGTCGAAGACGAGCGCGCCTCCGGCTTCCACCGCGATGCCGCGAAGACCGGCACGGGACGCCGTCTCGACCGTCGTCACGCCAATTGCCGGAAGATCAACACGGTGTTCCTGGCCGGGCTTTTTTACCTTGACCAAGACACCCCCGGGACCGTCCAGGCGCAATTTTTGGACTCTTTTCAAAAGCGCATCGGTGCCTTTTTCGTCCTCAACAGCCAGAATCTGGCCCAATTGGGCCACAGCGCCTTGGGCAATGTCATGGCTTCCGACATCCCGTGCCGCTTCGATGCCGCATTCGATATCCTCTTTGGCCTGGGGGTCGGGTTCAATGCTGCCGTACACGCCCTCAGTGGCGAGAAGGTCGGGAATCAGCTGATCAGGGCCGACGACGTGAAACCCCTCGTTTTCCTCCAAGGTCTTAAGAATGGCCGTCAGAAGCCCGTCATCGCCGAGGATGTCCGCCCCCGATTTGGCGAAAAAACGCGCCGTCCATGTATCGGGTCTGAGCGCCGAAAAGGATGGCCTGTGGACCGTTCCGGCCAAAACCAATTCCTTGCAACCGGCGGTCCGCAAGTGCTCAAGCGATTCAGCGACGGCCCCTAAACGCACCCAGACATGGGGAACGCCGTCAAAGGCGGCCGCATCGGCTTGATCCTTGAAGGCGATAACAAAAAAATCACGGCGTTTGTCACGGCAGGCCTGGATAATTTGTACCGGCAATGGACCGCCACCGGCCAGGATGCCTAGTTTAGGCGGCATTTTCCATAATGGGCTGACAGATGGAGCGCGATGTATCGGCCTTGATGAAATTGACGATCTCCATTACCGCCGCATTATCCATGAACAGTTCGGCGACGTCTTCAAGCCGTTCCGTCATGGTGCCTTCTTGGGCGAAAATAAGCCGGTAGGCCTTGCGGAGGTTGTGGATGTCGTCTCTTGAAAAATTGCGCCGTTTGAGGCCGATGATATTCAAACCCGACAGCCGCGCCCGATTACCGACCACCGAACCGTAAGGAATGACGTCTTCGGCGACACCAGTCTTTCCCCCGACCATGGCGTGCTTACCTATTCTGACAAACTGGTGAATGGCCGAGAGGCCGCCGATGATGGCCCATTCCTCCACCGTAACGTGACCGGCCAGTGTGGCGTTGTTCACCAAGATGACGTGGTCGGCGATCTGGCAATCATGGGCGACATGAGCGCCAACCATGAACAAACCGTTATTACCGATGCGGGTCATCATCCCGCCGCCCTCGGTGCCCGGGTTCATGGTTACGTATTCGCGGATTACATTGTTGCAGCCGATGATCAGGTTCGACGGCTCGCCTTGGTATTTCTGGTCCTGGGGCTGGTGGCCGATGGAGGCAAAGGGGAATATACGGGTGTTGGCGCCAACCTTAGTTCGGCCGCTGATAACGACATGCGAGATAAGTTCTACGCCGTCATCGAGTTCGACATCAGGGCCAACCATCGAATAAGGTCCAATGGTGACGTTGGCGCCGACCTTGGAGGCGAAATCGACGATTGCCGTAGGATGTATTCCGGTCATTTCTTTTCCATAATCATAGCTGAATAAACGGCTTGGGCCATCAGGTCTCCTTTGACCCTGGCCTCGCTCTTGAATTTCCACACCCTGTCCCGGTTATGTTGTACTTCCACGTGTAGGTACAGGCTGTTACCCGGAAAGACAGGCTTGCGAAAACGGGCCTGTTCGATGGACCTGAAATAAACCATGCTACCGGTTTCACTTTCGGTGGATACGACCACAAGAACGGCAGAGGTTTGGGCCATGGCTTCGATGATCAAGACCCCCGGCATAATCGGATGGTCCGGGAAATGGCCCTTAAAGAAGGACTCGTCGCCGGTTAGGTTCTTGATCCCGACCGCGCGGTTATCTGGAATTACCTGGGTCACCTGGTCGATCAACAGAAAGGGATGGCGATGGGGGATCAATTCCTTGATTTGATCGATGTTCAAGGTCATTTTACCGGCCGGCGAATTGTCGTCCATTGCCTATCCGCCTTTCTTTTTTCCCAAACGTTGAAGGGCCGCGACTTCGCGAAGCCATTCCCGCGTTGGCTTAGCGGGCGCGCCGCCGACGGTGGCGCCGGCTTCAATATCCCGCATCACACCGCTTTGGGCGGCTATCCGGACGCCATCCCCGATCTTCAGGTGGCCGGCAAACCCGGTCTGTCCACCTATGACCACGAAATCGCCGAATTCGGTGCTTCCCGAGATTCCGACTTGGCTTACGACCACACAGTTCTTTCCCAGGGTCACGTTATGCGCGATCTGGACGAGATTATCAATTTTCGACCCATCGCCGATGACCGTATCGGGGCCAGCGCCCCGGTCAATGGTTGTATTGGCGCCGATTTCGACATCGTCCCCAATGAGCACGCGGCCTAACTGCGGTACTTTGAGGTGACCCTTCGGTCCCATGGCAAACCCAAACCCGTCTTGTCCAATGCAAGCGCCGGAACAAATGATAACCCGGTTGCCGACGATGCAATAAGCCAATGATACGCTTGGCCCGATCACACAGTCGTCACCCAATACTACCCCCTCGCCGAGGGTTGCATTGGCACCGATATGGCAGTTTTTGCCGATCTCAACCCGGGCGCCGATGACCGCACCGGGGTCTATTCGGCATGGATTTTTGATTTTTGCAGTTTCGTCGATGGTGCCGGGTCCCGCTACATTTTCCACCGTTGCAAGGGGGTGGAAGGAGAGCGCGACCTTGGCGTAAGCCTGATACGGCTCTGGAGTCAGCAGCATGGCCATGCCCTTGGGCGCACTATACGCTGCCCCAGGACGCGCAAGACAGGCCCCGGCACGGCTTTTGGCAAAGCTTTCAAAATATAGCTTGTTGTTGAAAAAGCTGACATGTTCCGGCCCCGCCTCTGAAAGCGGCTGAACGTCAACAAACATGGCATCGGGGTCGGCGTCATTCCCAATTTTTGTCTCTGAAAAATCTGCCAGCTCCTTCAGGCTAAAGGGCCCAGCAGCTGAATAAAAACGGGGATCAGCCATCACCTATTTTTCGGGTTTGGCAACCTTGCTTCCTGGTTTGTCGACCTTCACCTTCGGTAAATTCTCGTTCAAGCGCAAAAGAACTTCCTTGGTAACATCCAAGGTGTCGATAATTAAAACAGTCTGAGATTTGCGTAGAATTATCGCCAGGTTGTTTTCTTCGGCCAACTTTGCGGTGATCTCCCTGTAGACTTTATTGACCTTTGCCCTTGCCTTGTTGCGGGAGGTATCCAGTCCACTTTGGCGCTGTTGGACCAGCTGCTGAACACTTATCACCTTTTGTTCAAACAGCCGGCGTTTTTCGGCAAAGGCTTCCGCCGATAGGATCGTCCGCTGCCGAACCAATTCCTGGTTGGTGGAACGGATTTTGGCGCGTTCCTTTTCTAATTCTTTTTCAAAAGTTGAACCGTATTTGTTGACCTGTTCGCGGATATTTTTCATGGCCGAGGAGTCGCGGAGGATTTTTTGCTCATCGATGACCGCTATCGGTATTCCCACTTCAACGATCCTACCTGATTGAGGATTCGGTACCTGTTGCGCTAGCGACGGTAAAACGAAGGCCAGGAACGCAAATGTCGTGGCCAAGGATAAGACGGAAAGTGGTTTCAATTGGGTCTCCTAAAACATGGTGCCAAAGCTTATTCGAACATTTTCGGTGATGTCAAAATTTTCTTTGACGATGGGAAGGGCGAAGTCTAAAGCCATAGGCCCAAAGGGCGATGACCAAGTGACCCCCGTTCCAACCGCCACTCGTAAGGTGCCCGTATCTTGAACGAATGACGCCGTGGGTTTCAGTTGGCCGGAACTACCAAGGTCGGTGAACAGCCTGCCGCCAATACCATAGTCTTCAGGCAGCCCTAAAGGAAATCGGAAACGAAGCGATCCCGAATACATCCATTCGCCACCCAGCGAATCATTAGTTATGGAATCCCGGGGGCCGATGCCACGCGTTGCGAACCCTCTGAGATTGTCGCCGCCGACATAAAACCTTTCGAGAATGTTAACGTTTGTGCCTATGCCGACGATATAACCCGCATTGCCGACGGCTGAAAGAACCCACTGATCGGCCAGCGGATAAAATTGGCCGATTGTAAACGAGTTTCTAAAATGGCGAATGCTTCCGCCCAAGCCGGCAAAGCTGTTAATGATTTTCAGGTAAAAGCCATCGGTCGGCGAAAGGAGGTTGTCACGTTTGTCGTAGGTAACCGTGTGGGAGATATCCGAAATCGTTTCAGTCCCTATTTGATCCTGAATTAATTGGGACGCGTTATCGGCAACGTCAGATATCTTGGAGATCTTGAAACCATATCTCCAGTCCTGCCTGAGGTTTTCGGTGATCGCATAGCCGCCCCTCATTCCGAAGCCGGTTCGGTCAATATCGATGGAACTGCTTTCCTGGAGATCCTGGCTGACCCGGAATAGGTCGATACCGGCGCGAATATTACGATCCAGGAAATAGGGCTCGGTAAAAGATAGATCAATCTCACTCTTGCGTGCGGCGACCGTTAAGGCAAGGTGGAGCATTTGTCCTTTCCCGATAAAATTACGCTCGGTGAGGCGGATATCGCCCATGAATCCGTTGGTCGTCGAAAATCCGGCGCCAAAGGAAATTTGACCAGTGGATTGCTCCTCGACATTTACTTTTATGACGGTCTTATCCGGCGTGCTTCCCGGCAATTGTTCCACGTTTGCAGACTGGAAAAAGCCTAAATTTTGAATGCGCTGCTGCGACCTGCGTAATTTGGCGATGTTGAACGCGTCCCCTTCAATAAGCCTGAATTCCCGCCTGATCACTTTATCCTGGGTGCGGGAATTACCGATGATATCGATGCGTTCAACGAACACCCTGGGGCCTTCGTTGACTTCGAACACGACACTAATGGTGAATTTTTCTAGGTTCCTGTTAATCCGGGGCCGAACGTCAATAAATGTATGGCCAAGTTCTCCCAACCTGTTGGTTATGGCATCGATGGTTTTGTTGATCTTTTCTACGTCATACCAATCGTTCTCTTCCAATTCGATGGCCTCAGCAATTTCCTCAACCTTGAGGCCACGCAATCGGGCCTCGACGCCAACCTTGCCAAAACGGTAACGGGGGCCCTCTTCCAGGGTGAAGGTGATAAAGAAATCCTTGCGGTCAGGCGTCAACTCGGCGACGGCGGAAGCGACACGGAAATCGGCGTATCCGTCAGTCAGGTAAAACCGCCGCAACAATTCACGATCAAAAGTAAGCCGATCAGGATCAAATTTGTCGTCGGTGGCAAAGACGCGCCACCAAGTCGTTTCCTGGGTGCGGATGATGCTCTTGAGGCGGCCGTCGCTGAACTGCCGGTTGCCGATAAATCGAATACTACGAATTTCAGTCAGATCCCCTTCTTTAATCTCAAACACGAGATCGACGCGGTTTTGCGGCAGTTGAATGACCTTCGGTTCGATGGTTACGGCGAAATGGCCGCTTCGCCGGTAGATGCTCAAAAGGCGCTTGACGTCATTTTGGACCTTCGTTCGCGTGAAAATCTCACGGGGCCGAAGGGAGACTTCGAGTTCAAGGTCGGTTTTTTCGATTTTCGTATTTCCCTCGAAGGCAATGCGATTGATGATGGGATTTTCGACAACGCCGACGATAAGGGTTTCTCCTTGCCGCTGGAGGGTGACATCGGCAAAAAGGCCGGTCGCAAATAGACTTTTCAGGGAACGGTCAATCCGCGCCGAATCGAATGGGTCTCCTTCCTGTATGACTAGGTAGGACTTGACCGTATCCGGTTCAATCCGCTGCGTGCCCTCGATGGTAATTTCTTGGACGGTGCCCACAGCTTGCGCCAATTCCGGCGCGTCATAGGCGGCCTGAGCCCCCGCCAAAGGCCCAAGTGCCCATGCCGCAATAAAGCAAACAAAAACGAAGAAGCGAGATAAACGCTCCAAGTAATCCCCCAGGGTTGTCAAAGTTTAGGTTATGAGTTCTCTAATGAATTCGATAACTCTTAGATGGACCAGATCGTTCCAGGTGGCAAAAACCATTAGAATCAATACCAGAATCAATCCAAAACGAAAACCGAATTCTTGAGCCCGAGGTCCCAAGGGACGCCCCCAGATGGCCTCGACGGCGAAAAAAAGCAGGTGTCCCCCGTCTAACAAGGGAATGGGGAAAAGGTTAATGAGCCCAAGATTAACCGACAGCGCGGCCATAAAAAAAATCAGGTTTTCAATGCCGCCTTGGGCCATTTGCCCGGATAGCTTCGCGATTCTAAGAGGCCCACCGAGCTCTTTCGGGTCTCCCCGGCCGACGATTAATTGCCCTAAATATGACAAAATGTTTCCGGTCAAGGTAACGGTCTGCTGAACCCCTATCCATGTGGCCTCCAGAGGATTTTTCCGTTCGTATTTCGACTGTTCCGGATCGTAGCCAACGCCAAGCATGCCGATTTCTACAGTCTTTCCATCCTCGTCGGTTCGTACTTTTGCATGGGGAACCGCGGCTAAGGTCATTTCTTCCCCGCCTCGCCGGACTGTTATTTTCAAGGGCTTGCCCGGATTGACACTGACGATTTTCACTAAATCCGAGAACCATGTTACCGGTTCATCATTGACGCTGAGGATGCGGTCGCCGATCTGGAATCCGGCTTCGGCAGCGGCGGAGTCAGGCAACACCTTTCCGACCCCGGCATAGTAGCGAGGCGCACCAAAGATCATTAATAAAGCGGCGAAAAGGACGACGGCAAATAGAAAATTGGCAAAAGGCCCTGCAAAGACGATTGCCGTGCGTTGGGAGAGTGTTTTGTGTTGAAAGGAAACTTCTTCCTCCTCAGGGGTTAACGGCTGTTCTTCTTCGTCCCCGTCCCCGGGGAGGTCGGTTTGACCGAACATCTTGACGTAGCCGCCAAGTGGAATTGCGCTTATTTTCCAACGAGTTCCGGCTGCGTTGGTCCAACCGTAAATTTCCGGTCCGAAACCGATGGAAAAGACCTCGACTCGTACGTTGTTCCGCCGTGCCACCCAATAATGGCCCCATTCATGGACGTAAACTAGAACCGTCAGCACGAACAGAAACAAGGTGACGTAATACCACGTAAAACCAAGAATGCTCATAAACCGTTTTCCGTTAACGAAATTGTGTCGGGGTTAATGACTGAAGGCGCCTAGTTTTCAATCGCTAAGTTTGAAACCAAACCTACCGCTACGCGCCGTGCTTCGGCGTCGGCCTCGGCAACGTCATTGAGATTGTCAAGGCAACCCGAGGGTGCGATGCCCAGGGTTTCCTCCACAATGCGCGCAATGTCCAGAAAACCGATCTTTCGGTCAAGGAAATGATATACGGCGACCTCGTTAGCGGCATTGAGGACCGTCGGCGCGGTGCCTCCCGCCCGCAACGCATCACGCGCTATCCGAAGGGCTGGGAAACGTTCCGTATCTGGCGTTTCGAAGGTGAGCGTCTTGATCTCCTCAAGGGCCAGCCTGGGGGTCGGCGCCGTCATCCGCTTGGGCCAGGCCAAGGCATAGGCGATGGGGGTACGCATATCGGGAGTGCCGAGTTGCGCTAACACCGAGCCGTCCACGTAATCGACCATGCTATGAATAACGGACTGTGGATGAACCAAAATCTCAATTCGATCTTCAGGCACCGGGAAAAGGTGGTAGGCCTCGATCAATTCGAGTCCCTTGTTCATCATGGTCGCGGAATCGATTGAGATCTTCGCCCCCATGTTCCAGTTGGGATGCGCAACTGCTTGTTCTGGCGTGACTTCGGCCATCTCCGCCATGGAAAATTCACGGAACGGGCCGCCCGAAGCGGTCAATATGATCCTTTGAACCCGATCCGCATTATCGAAATCAAAAACCTGAAAAATAGCGCTGTGTTCGGAATCTACAGGCAATAAAGTGGTGCCGCTCGAGCTTACTTCCTTAACGAACACTTCGCCGGCGGATACCAAGCATTCCTTGTTTGCCAGGCCGATGATCGTGCCACGGCGAATGGCTGCCAAGGTCGGTTTCAAGCCAGCCGCACCTACGATTGAAGCCATCACAAAATCGGCCGGCTGCTTCGCCGCCTCAATCACGGCCTCCGGTCCGGCCGCTACGGATACATCCGTACCAGCCAAGGCCTCTTGCAACGCTTTATATCCTTTCGGATCGGCGAGCACGACTGTCTTGGGATTCAGCCGGCGGGCCTGTTCGGCCAAAAGCTTAACGTTGCGGTTTGCGGTCAAAGCCTCGACAATAAACGCGTTTGGGTTCTTCTCGATCAAATCGACGGTATAGGAACCGACGGATCCGGTAGACCCTAAAACGGTGACGCAATAGGGGTCGGAATTCGTATCGGGGGCTAATTTGGCCGGGTTCAAATCCATATTAAAATACTGCTTTCGCCGAGCACTGAAATCACAGCCACGGCAACCGCCGCCGCCAACAACCCGTCCACGCGATCGAACAGGCCGCCGTGTCCGGGAAGGATATTGCCCATATCCTTTACCCCAAAATGCCGCTTCAACCATGATTCACCCAAATCGCCTGCATGAGAAACAGCGCCAACGGCGGCGCTCCAACCGGCGAGGGCCATGCCACTCTCCTTTTCCAAAATCATCGCGGTCACCACACCAACAATCCCAGCTGCCCCAAGGCCACCGAACAATCCGGCCCAGGTCTTGTTGGGACTGATAACGGGCGCTAACTTAGGCCCTCTAATCAATCGCCCGCAAGCATAAGCACCCGTATCGGCGGCCCAAACAACAGTAAAAAGCCAAAATAGCGTTTCTATTCCAAATGCCGGATCCGAGCGAAGATAGATAAGCGACCAGCAGGGCCCGGCGATATATATTAACCCCCAACCACGCCAGAAGAATCGACCGGCACAAAGTCTGTTCCACTCCCATGCTAAAACCAACGCTCCGGTACCGATAAGGATTTCAAAAAACGGCGTTCCGAAATACACCGCCACAAGGGCCAACGGAGCAAGAATGATGGCGGAGGAAATGCGCGGAGCCAATCCCCTTAATTCGAGATTACTCCCTCGTTGCGCCATAGCGGCGTTCACGGCTTTGGAATTCTCTTACGGCGTATTCAAAGTCCTCGCCGGAAAATTCGGGCCATAGCGTATCAAGAAATACCAGTTCAGCATATGCCAACTGCCAAAGCAGGAAGTTGCTGATCCTCTGCTCTCCGCTGGTGCGGATCAAAAGGTCGGGATCCGGAGCATCGGCGGTGAACAAATGCTGGGCGAATTCCGCTTCATCAATGCCATCTGTACGCAATCGGCCGGCGGCGACCTCTTCGGCGACACGCCGGGTGGCGGCAGTGATTTCGGCTCGGCCCCCGTAACTCAACGCTACGGTCAGCTTGAGACGAGTGTTGCCGGCAGTCAATTTTTCGGCGTTTTCAATCAAGCTCACGATTTCCTGGCCGAGGCGCTCACGCTCACCAATGACACGGAATTGAACGCCCTGCTCGTTGAGTTCGCCAATTTCCTTTTTCAGATAAAATTCGAGCAACTCCATAAGTTGCTTGATCTCGCTCTCTGGGCGTTTCCAGTTCTCGGACGAAAACCCGAACAAAGTCAGATAGGACACCCCCAAACCAACCGCCGATTTGACGACTTCTTTGGCCGTTTGGATACCTCTTTGATGGCCGGCGGTGCGGGGAAGGCCTTGCGCTTTTGCCCAACGACCGTTGCCGTCCATGATGATCGCGACGTGGACGGGCGGCGTCGGCGTCGAATCTTTTTGCAGGGAAACTGATTTCATATTTTCAAACCTGGGTAATCTCTTGTTCCTTATTCGCCAACGCCTCGTCTATCTTGGCCACGTATTTATCGGTCAACTCCTGGACTTCGTTTTCATAATCGTGGAGTTCGTCCTTCGAAATGCCGCCGTCCTTTTCGTCACGCTTTAGGCTATCCTTAGCGTGACGACGAACGTTTCTGACCGCCACCCGCGCTTCTTCGGTATATTTGGCCGCGACTTTCACGAGTTCGGCCCGCCGTTCTTCGGTCAGCGACGGTATCGGAACGCGAACCAATACTCCGTCCGACGATGGGTTAAGCCCCAGCCCCGATTCCATAATCGCCTTTTCAACTGCCCCCACCAGACCCTTGTCCCAGACCTGTACGGTCAGCATCCTAGGTTCCGGCACGCTAATAGCGCCAACCTGATTCATCGGCATTTCCGATCCGTAAGCCTGTACCATCAGCGGCTCCAGCAGGCTTGTATTCGCGCGCCCAGTGCGCAGACCGCCGAACTCCCTGAGCAACACATCAAACGCGCCTTCCATACGCCGGGTAATGTTCTTTTTGATGGCTTCGATGTCCGCACTCACGTTACCCCCCTTTTTTGGATACGAAGACTCTCATTTGATAATCGTAAAGGTCCCGCCACCAAAAACTACATCTAAGAGCCCTCCTGGATTTTGAATGGAAAACACCAAGATTGGAACCTCGTTCTCACGCGCGAGCGCAATGGCGGAAGTGTCCATAACCCGGAGGTTTTGCATCAATACATCTTGATAGCTTAATTTTTCAAAACGTTTGGCGTTTTCGTTCGTTTTCGGGTCGGCATCGTAGACGCCGTCGACCTGGGTCCCCTTTAAAAGCGCGTCGCAATTCATTTCCACCGCCCGCAAGGTGGCGGCCGTGTCGGTGGTAAAAAACGGATTGCCGGTCCCGCCGGCGAATATTACCACCCGGTTTTTCTCCATGTGGCGGATGGCCCGGCGACGGATGTACGGCTCACACACTGTCGCCATGGGAATTGCGGACTGCACCCGTGTCTGTACGCCCTTGCTTTCTAGCACGCTTTGCACGGCCAGGGCATTAATCACGGTCGCCAACATGCCCATGTAATCGGCGCTGGTCCGTTCCACACCCTTGGCGGCGTCAGATAAGCCCCGAAAAATATTCCCGGCCCCGATCACCAGGCAGACTTGCACGCCTTGGCCATGGACGCTTTTGATATCGCCGCAAATCCGATTCACCGCGTCCGTATCGATCCCGTAGCCTCGCTCTCCCATCAGACCCTCGCCCGATAGCTTTAAAAGAATACGTCGGTACTTTGGCTTTGAGGGCATTGCGTTCTTTCGTTTAGTTTTTCGGCGGGAATGGGGTCGGGCGGGGTTTTGCCCGTGTTTTTCCCAATCGCGCCGGGAGCAACCTACACCATCTGCGGGTTTTTGATAATTCTCCGCCCGCGTTTCTCAATCGGCGATGGCGGCCGCTACTTCGGCTGCGAAATCCTCTTTCTTTTTTTCGAGCCCTTCTCCGAGGACGAACAAACCAAAAGCTCCCACGGAGACAGGCTTGCCGACGTTAGCGGTGGCGGCGGCGAGCACCTTTTCAACCTTGGTTTCGGCATCGATAACGAAGATCTGATCAAGAAGGCAAAATTCTTCATAGAACTTGCGCATCTGCCCTTCGACAATTTTTTCGATAATCTCCTCGGGCTTGCCGGATGCACGCGCTTGTTTAGCCAAAAATTCGCGTTCGCGCTTGGCAATGGCGGGATCCAGGTCATCGCGGGAAACCGACTGCGGTTTGGATGCCGCCACATGCATGGCCAGCTGCTTGCCGATTTCCTCAAGCTTCTCCGGTTCTGCTTCGGACTCGAGGGCAACAATCACCCCAATCCTGCCAAGGCCGGGCGCCAGGGCGTTGTGGGTATAGGATGCAAGAACCCCCTGCCCGACTTTCACCACCTGAACCCGGCGCAACATCATGTTTTCGCCGACTGTCGCCACAAGATGGGTCAATTGTTCCGCCACCGTGCGGTCGGTGCCGGGGTAATTGGCGCCTTTCAAGGTTTCCAGGTCGTCGTCCAATGCAAGGGCGATCTCGGCCGCCGCTTTGATAAATTCCTGAAAGGTCTCGTTGCGGGCGAGGAAATCGGTCTCCGCATTCACCTCAACCAGGGCGCCGGCATTATCCTTAACACAAATACCAACCAAACCATCCGAGGCGGAGCGGCCGGCCTTTTTGGCGGCCGCTGCAAGACCCTTAGTCCTGAGCCAGTCGACTGCGGTCTCGATGTCACCGTCGGTTTCCTTAAGCGCGTTCTTGCAGTCCATCATGCCGGCGCTGGTTTTGTCACGCAGCTCTTTGACCAAGGCGACGGTGATATCTGACATCTTAAACCTATAAATTAAGTTAATAATATAATAGATTGAAATAACAGAACAGACAATTTACAACTGCGATCCAACAAGTCCACCTCATGACCTTTTCTTGGCCGTGTCCTTGCCTTTGTCGAGGTCTTTCTTTTGGGCGCTATCGGTGTCCTTTCCCTTGGCTGATCCCTAGCCCGGTTTTTTGGCGGCTTTCGGGGTTTTGGTTTTATCGTCCTTGGCCTTTTCCTTTTTTTTGCTCTTTGCCGCGGTGGATTTTTTGGCGGCGGCGGGAGCTTCATTCTTGGTTTTCTTTTTGGTCTCCTTGCCCTTGTCGCCATCCTTGTCCGCGGGGGCCGGCGCCTTTTCCTTCGCCTCAGCGGGTTTGTCTTTTTTCTTAGCGATGACCGCAGGGGCCAGTTTCTTGGCCTTTTTAGGATCATCGGCGGTGAGTTTGGCGGCAGCCTTTTTAGCCGTTTTTGCCTTATCGGTGGCGGGCGCCGGGGCAGGGTGTTTGCCCGGAGCTTCGGCAGCGGTTTCTTCGGGAAGTTTCTCCGCGGGACCTTCGGCCGATTCCCCAATGTCGCCGCCGGTGCTGGCGATTTCCTCCTGTATACCGTCAAGCACGGCGCCCACCATCATCTCGCAATAAAAGTCAATGGCCCGGATGGCGTCGTCATTTCCTGGCACCGGGTAAGTAATCCCTTCCGGGTCGCTGTTGGAATCGATGACCCCGGCCACCGGAATTCCGAGCTTGTTGGCTTCGGCGACGGCAATGGCTTCCTTGTTGGTGTCGATGACGAACAGGATATCCGGCAGGCCGCCCATTTCCTTGATTCCGCCGAGCGCGCGATCGAGCTTGTTGCGCTCGCGGGTCAGGCCCAGGAGCTCCTTCTTCGTCAGACCGACGGTTTCGCCTACCAGTTGTTCGTCGAGGTCCCTAAGGCGCTTGATCGAGTTGGATATGGTCCGCCAGTTGGTCATCATGCCGCCGAGCCAACGGTGGTTGACGTAATACTGGCCGCAGCGCTTAGCGGCGTCCGCGATCTTGTTGGTGGCCTGACGCTTGGTGCCGACTAACAGCACTCGCCCGCCGGAGGCGACGACCGCCCTGACCGCGACCATGGCCTGATGTAGCAAGGGCACGGTTTGTTGCAGGTCGATGATGTGGATTTTGTTGCGGACCCCAAACAGGTACGGACTCATTTTCGGGTTCCATCTCCGGGTGTTATGCCCGAAATGAACGCCAGCTTCCAATAGCTGGCGCATGCTGAAGGCGGGAAGCGCCATGATGTTTTCCTTCTCCGGTTATTCCTCCGCGGGCGATCCCCGGCCTGACTACCGGACACCGGAACGGCGGCTTGGCGAATTTGCGCCAAACACCGTATGCCCGCGTGTGAAATCGGGCGGACAATTAGCCCTAAAACGGCGGCATGGCAAGGGCAAATAACCCCCTTCTGGGACCGGCTTCGCCGGCGCTTCTCGCATCAAATCTCCCTGACTTCGATGATCCCCGGTAAGGCGCGGACGGTGCCCACCAGTTCCGCCGAGACTGCGTAACCGCCGGGAAGTTTTAATTCCACTTCGCTTCCCCCCTCCAGCCTTGAAATCACCCTGATTTGCGCCTTTCCCTCTCGTTTTCGTCCCTCCAACACATCGCGAAGCGGCGCCAGGGGTTCCGTTGATTCGACGACCATGGCAAGGCCGGTCGAGGTTTCAGCGGCAGCTTTTTCCAATCCTTCGAGGTCCCGCAGTGTGAAACGCGCGTTTTCCTCCTCGAAAGTGGCGCGGATGAAAAAGGAATTGCCATTCTTGAGAATGGCGCGGTGTTCCGACAGGGTTTCCGAAAATGAGATAACCTCGAAGACACCCGAGGTGTCGGTAAAGGTCAAAAAAGCGTAGCGGTTTCCCTTCTTAGAGGTCCGCTCCGATATGTCCAGCAGTGTCCCCGCCATCCGCCGCGGCCCCGACTTACCGGCCCGGATAATGTCGGTGAAAAGCTTCACCTTCAACCGCTTTAGTTCCTTGGCGTGGGCGTCCAGAGGGTGGGCCGACAAATAGAAGCCAATGGAGTCGAATTCCTCCTTCAGGCGTTCCATCTCCGGCCAGTCGGGAGTCTCGGGCAAAGACAGCGTCTCCGCCGCCGTGCCCGCGTCACCGACGAACAAACCCATCTGGCCGCTGTCGCGTTCGCCCTGAACGATGGAAGCATGGCGTAGCAGCATCTCGATACCGAGGAAGACCTGCCGGCGGCTGGGGTTGAGCCCGTCGAAGGCGCCGGCGCGGGCTAGGTTCTCCATCTGGCGCTTGTTGACGACATGGGGATCGAGCCGGACGGCGAAATCAAACAAGTCCTTGAAAGGGCCGTTCTCCTGGCGTTCTAGGACGACGCTCTCCATGGCCGCTTCGCCGATATTTTTGATGGCCGCCAGCGCATAGCGGATGCCGGCCCCTCCATCGATACCGCCCTCGACCGTAAAGACGGCGTCCGACTTGTTAACATCCGGCCCCAAAAGTTCGATCTCCATTTCATTGAGTTTCTGGTGGAAGATACTTAGTTTGTCGGTGTTATGGATGTCGAGGGTCATTGAGGCTGCCAGGAATTCGACCGGGTGGTTGGCCTTCATATAGGCCGTCTGGTAGGCGACGAGCGCATAAGCCGCTGCGTGGGATTTGTTGAATCCGTAACCGGCGAACTTGTTGACCAGATCGAAGATGTTCGTGGCCTTGGATTCAGGCACGCCCCTGCTCATGGCCCCATCGATGAAAACCTGGCGCTGCTCGGCCATCTCGGAACGAATCTTCTTGCCCATGGCGCGCCTGAGGATATCGGCGGCGCCCAACGAATAGCCCGACAGCTCCTGGGCGATCTGCATCACCTGTTCCTGGTAGATTATGATACCGAAAGTTTCTTTCAGGATCCCTTCGAGCGTCGGGTAGAGATAATCCGGGTCTTCCTCCCCATGCTTGCGCTTGATGTAGCTGGGGATGTTGTCCATCGGGCCGGGGCGGTAAAGGGCGACGACGGCGATGATGTCCTCAAAGGTGTCGGGCAGGAGTTTTTTTAGCACATCAACCATGCCCGATGATTCAAGCTGGAACACGCCGGTGGTGTCGCCCCGGCTGATCATCTCGTAGGTCTTTCGGTCATCCAGGGGTATGGCGGCAATGTCGATCTCGTTTCCCGCCTGGCGGATCATCTTTTCGGCGCGGGAAAGAACGGTCAGGGTCTTGAGCCCCAGGAAATCGAATTTCACCAGCCCCGCCATTGCCACGTATTTCATGCTGAATCCGGTCACCGGCATATCGGATCGGGGGTCGCGGTAAAGCGGAATCAGTTCCTCCAGCGGCCGGTCGCCGATGACGACACCGGCGGCGTGGGTCGAGGCGTGCCGGTAAAGGCCCTCCAGGCGCCTTGCGATGTTGATGAGCTTCTCCACCTGGGGGTCATCGTCGGCCATTTTCCGCAACTGCGGTTCGGCCTTTAACGCCTCGTCCAGGGTCGGCGGGTTGGCTGGGTTGAAGGGCACCAGCTTGCAAATCTTGTCGACGTACCCGTAGGGTATTTCCAATACCCGCCCGACGTCGCGCAAGACGGCCCGCGCCTGCAGCTTGCCGAAGGTGATGATCTGGGCTACGTGTTGGCGGCCGTATTTCTCCTGCACGTAGCGGATGACCTCGTCGCGGCGATCTTGGCAGAAATCGATGTCGAAATCCGGCATCGACACACGTTTTGGATTGAGGAACCTTTCGAACAACAAGCCGAAGCGTAGCGGATTGAGATCGGTGATCTGCAAGGCCCAGGAGACCAATGAACCGGCGCCGGAGCCGCGGCCGGGGCCGACGGGGATGCCGTGCTCCTTGGCCCAGCGGATGAAGTCGGCGACGATCAGAAAGTAACCCGGATAGCCCATGTCGACGATGATCTGGAGTTCGTATTCAAGGCGCTTGCGGTAAGGATCGCCCGCCTCCCGGCGTTCTTCGGCGGACATGTCCGGTTTGAAAACCCTGGTCTCCAGGCGATTTCCCAGGCCGGTCTCGGACTGGGCCCGTAACTCCTGTTCCTCGGTCTGCCCAGCGCCGCAGTCAAAAGGTGGCAGGATCGGCTTCCGCAGCTCGACCATGAAGGCCGTACGCTTGGCGATTACCAGGGTGTTGTCTAGGGCCTCGGGAAGGTCGGCGAAAAGGGCCCGCATCTCGCTTGCCGACTTGAAACCGTGTTCCGAAGTCAGCCGCCGCCGGTCGGAATGGGAAAGATAGGCCCCTTCGGCGATGCAGATAAGCGCGTCATGAGCTTCGTGCATTTCGGGGCCGGAAAAGAAGGCTTCGTTAGTGGCCACCAGGGGCAGGTCCATCTCGTAGGCCATGTCCAAGAACGTCGGCTCGATCTGTTTTTCCTTTTCAAGTCCGTGACGCATGAGTTCGATGTAGAGGCGTCCCGGAAAGGCATCGGCCAGCCGCCGGAGAAGCTTTTCAGCCCAATCGCGCTGGCCATCGACCAAAAGCCGTCCGACAGGCCCGTTCGGGCCACCGGTCAAGGCGATCAGGCCCCCTGAATTTTCCTCCAGCGCCGCCAGCGATACTTGCGGGTCAAGCGAATCGTTGCCGGCTCCCAGATAGGCCCGGTGGATCAGTTTAAGGAGGTTGCGGTAGCCGGCCTCGTCCTGTACCAGCAGCACCATCGAGTCGGCTTCGGCGGAACGGCTTCCGTTGCCGCCGTTCCGCATGCCCTCGGCGGAATCGTTCTTTTCGCGGGAGATGCATAGCTGGCAGCCGACAATCGGCTGCACCCCTGCCTTAGCGGCGGCGGTAGAAAACTCGAGCGCCCCGAACAAATTATTGGTGTCGGTGACGGCCACCGCCGGCATTTCCATGGCCTGGCAGAGCGCCACCAGTTCAGCAATCGGCAGGGCACCTTCCAGGAGTGAATAGGCGGTGTGGACGCGTAGGTGGACGAAGTCGTCGTGGGCCATAAAGCAGGATTTCATAATCGGCGGCCAAAGTCACCATATGTTGTGGCAGGGCTTTAACTTATCCACAAGAATTGATATTTTTGTGGATAAAAAGGGTCTAATGGGGATCTTAGGCTTCCACCAGCCGCCCGTCTTCGAGGCGCAACACCCTGTCCATGCGAGACGCCAGGTCAGGGTTGTGGGTGGCGACCAGCGCCGCTAATCCGGCGCCCCGGACCAGCTTCAACAGCACCTCGAACACGTCCGACGCCGTCGCCGGGTCCAAATTCCCCGTCGGCTCGTCGGCCAAAAGTAGCGACGGCCCGGCCGCCAGCGCACGGGCGATGGCGACGCGCTGCTGTTCGCCACCCGACAGCTTACCTGGGCGGTGTTTTTCCCGCTCTTCCAGGCCCAACCAACCCAAAAGCTCGCGTGCCCGGGCCCGAGCTTGGCAGCGGCTGAAGCCGGCGACAATGCCGGGAATGGCCACATTCTCCAGTGCCGTGAACTCGGGTAGAAGGTGGTGATATTGATAGACGAAACCTAGATACTCGCGGCGCATGGCGGTGCGGGCATTGTCGTTCATGCCGGAACACGACTGCTCCGAGATCGCCACCTCGCCGGCATCCGGCATTTCCAGCAGTCCGGTGATGTGCAGGAGCGTTGATTTGCCGGACCCCGACGGTCCAACCAGGGCGACGATCTCGCCACTCCGGACTTCCAGATCGACCCCGCGAAGAACCTCTAAGTCTTCCCGTCCCTGGCTGAAGGTGCGCTGGATGCCCGAAAGTCCGAGCACTGGCCGGGCGGTGGTATTGCTTGGCTCACTCATAGCGTAGCGCCTCCGCCGGATCGACCCGGGCCGCCCGCCACGACGGGTAGAGCGTCGCCAGGAACGACAGCCCCAGCCCCATCAGCACCGCGCCCACCACTTCCGCCGGGTCGACGACGGCCGGCAGACGCGACAGGAAATAGATCTCGGCGGCGAAAAGCTCGGTCCTCGTCAGGCCCTGGATCCATTGCCGGATGACCTCAATGTTATTCGAGAACACCATCCCCAACCCGAACCCGGCGAAGGTTCCAATGGTGCCGACGGAAGCGCCGGCGAGAAAGAAAATACGCATGATCTGGCCCCGAGTGACGCCCATGGTGCGCAGGATTGCGATGTCCTTGCTCTTGTCGTTGACCAGCATGATCATCGACGAAATTATGTTGAAGGCGGCGACGACGATGATCAGAGTCAGGATCAGAAACATGACGTTGCGTTCGACCTGTATGGCGTTGAAGAAGCTGGCGTTGACCTGCTGCCAGTCATGGATGCGCACCGCCCCCGACAACGCCTCGCGGATGCGTTCGCCGACCCCGGTAACGCTATCGGGGTTGTCGACGAAGACCTCAAGATTAGTTACCCGGCCGGGTGACTTGAAATAGATTTGGGCCGCCGGAAGTGGCATGAAGACGAAGCTGGAATCGTATTCATACATTCCGATCTGGAAGGTGGCGACAATCTTGTAGGCGCGCATCCTGGGCACAGTGCCGAAGGCCGTGGCGTTACCCTTTGGCGATATCAGCGTCATCCTGTCGCCGACCCCAAGCCCCAGCTTCGACGCTAGGTGGATGCCGACGACGATGGCGTTATTGTCCTTGAAATCGTCAAGCGTGCCGCCCCGAATGTTGTCGGCTATAATGGCGCGGGCTGCCAAGTCAGTCGAGCGCACGCCCCTGACAACGGCTCCTTGGGCGACACCTTTGGCGGTGACCATGACCTGTCCTTCGACCAACGGTATCACCCCCCTAACGCCGGGAACCTTCCGGATCTGTTCGGCAATGGAGTCAAAACCGCTCATCTTGTTGGTTTCCCCATAGACGCTCAAATGCCCGTTGATGCCGAGAATGCGGGTCAACAGCTCCTGGCGGAAACCGTTCATCACCGCCATGACGATGATCAGCGTGGCGACGCCGAGAGCGATGCCCAGAAGCGAAAACCAGGCAATGACCGAAATGAATCCCTCCTGGCGCCGGGCCTTGAGGTAGCGCATGGCCATCATCCATTCGAAGAAGGAAAACACGTACCGGTTGCCCTCTCTCAGGCCGTCAATTTAGCAACCGCGTCGGCGCCACTGATTTCCTGGCGGTCGCCGGTGGCCCGGTTCTTCACCTCGACGATGCCTTTCTCCAGCCCCTTGGGTCCGACCACCACCCGCCACGGCAGGCCGATCAGGTCCATGTCGGCGAACTTGACCCCGGCGCGGCCTTCGCGGTCGTCGTAAAGAACTTCCGCGCCCCTGTCTTTGAGCTGCCGGTAAATTTCCTCGGAGGCTTTGTCGCAAGCCTTGTCCCCAGTTTTCAGGTTGATCAGCCCGACCTTGAAGGGCGCCACCGGCTCGGGCCAGATGATGCCTTCTTCGTCGTGGCTGGCCTCGATAATGGCGCCGACAAGCCTGGAGACGCCGATCCCGTAGGACCCCATCTCGGCGGTGACCTCGGAGCCGTCGGGGCCGGTAACAATGGCACCCATGACGTCTGAATACTTTTTCCCGAAATAGAAGATATGGCCGACCTCGATGCCCCGCGCGGTCACAAGGTAATCGCCCAGGGATTTTTCCATCTCGGGGTCACGCTCGTCGTCGGTGGCGGCGTATTTTTCGGTCAAGGAATCGATGAAGGGTTGAAGGTCGCCTTCCCTATCGATGTCCATGTCCTTCCAATCGACGTCGATCAGATCCTTGTGACACGCGACCTCGCTTTCGCCGGTCTCAGAGAGGATGACAAATTCGTGGCTCATGTCGCCACCGATGGGGCCGCTTTCGGCGCGCATGGGGATGGCCTTCAGGCCCAGGCGGTCAAAGGTGCACAAGTAGGCGACGAACTGCTTGTTGTAGGTCTCTTTGGCGGCTTCGAAATCGATGTCGAAGGAATACGCATCCTTCATAAGGAATTCGCGCCCGCGCATAATTCCAAATCGCGGCCTGACCTCGTCGCGGAACTTCCATTGGATGTGGTAGAGGTGGCACGGCAGGTCGCGGTAGCTCTTGATGGTATCGCGGAAAATTTCGGTGATCTGCTCTTCGTTGGTGGGGCCGTAGAGCATGTCCCGCTGGTGGCGGTCAGTGATCCGCAGCATTTCGGGCCCATAGTCGTCATAGCGGCCGCTTTCCCGCCACAGGTCGGCGGGCTGGATGGTCGGCATCAGCATTTCCTGGGCGCCAATGGCGTCCTGTTCCTCGCGCACGATTTGTTCGATCTTCTTCATCACCCGGAACCCCATCGGCAGCCACGAATAAATGCCGGCGCTGGATTGCCGGATCATGCCGGCGCGCAGCATTAGCCGGTGCGAGACGATCTGCGCCTCGGCAGGCGTCTCCTTCAGGGTCGGGAGGAAAAAGCGGGTCAAGCGCATTGCTTCGGTCACCTGAATTGGCAGGGGCAAAATAGAGACTCGAACGTGGGGGAGAATTTAGGGAAAGCCCGGGGCGTTGTCCACGCCCGCCGTTATCTTGGTGGCCGCGGGCGGCCGGGAAAAGGGTGATGATATCACCGTCCGCGTTTCAGTATATCCTTGCAGGCCTCGGCAAGGGCGTCGGTCTTGATGTTGAAGCGGATCTTGCCTGCGCTCATGTTCAGGCTACCATATTTCTGGGCCTTCCGGTGGACGGCGATAAGGGGGGTGTTGGAATCGCTGGATACGGCCGCCGCGGCATCGGCTTCGGGCCCGCCTAGGTATTTATGGATGTCGATGTTGACGTCAAATTCAAAGACATTGGGCAATTTAATTGGCGATGAGCCTCGGATATCCGCCGGCACGGCTTTCTTGCCGTGAAGGTCGACGCCCGGCTTATAGGCGTCGTCTGCCCGCGCCTAGTGCCTGACCAGACGGCGACAGTCCTTTTTGGTGGTCTTGATCTTGGTTTTCTCGACCGACTCCGAAACCCAGCCAAAGCCCGAAATTAAGGCCAAAGAAGCCGTCATTATCAATGATGTCGAAATCACGTTTCGCATCGGATGACGTCAAGAAATATAGCTTTTCCGGTCTTTAAAAAGCTTAGCTGGAAGGCGCTTCCATCATACACCGCCGGTGGCTTCGTAAGGGCTTGAAATTACAAGAAAAAGAGTAACGGGAGCATCCGAATGGCTTAGACTTAAACGACTAAGACTAACGTGGCCGCCTGTGCTTATAACCCGGATTTTGGAGGTACAAAAATCAATAATAAGGGTTTTAAAAACACGAAAACCCACTTTTAAACTGGGAAATGGCAAGATCTGAAACGATCGTGCCTTTTGTTTTGCCTTCAGTCCGCTTCGTATATTTTTTGGTCGGCCTGCGTCCACGGCGGGTTCAGCTTGGCGATCTTCTTAAACACTGGGCAGTCTTCGCTGTGGGCGCCCGGCAAATAGCCGATGCACATCAGGAATTCATTGACGATCTCGCTACCCATGAACTTGAAGGTCTTGCGGAACAGTTTCGTCCATTCGGCCCGGTTCAGAGGATGGTGGACGGCGATCCAGAAAGCGAAGCCACCGTGGCTGTCGCGGAGCGCGATGATGCGCTTGGCGTTCTCGATGATGGACGCGACCTTGAGCCGGTTGCGGATGATCCCGGGGTCATTCAGCAGCCGCTTGACGTTCTTGGCCTTGAAGGCGGCGACCGTATCGACGTCGAAATTGCTGAAGGCGGTCACCGTGGTCGCGCGTTTCTTGAGGATCAGGTCCCACGACAGCCCAGCCTGGAACAGCTCCAGCGATTGTAGCTCGAACAGGTAGCGCTCGCCGTCCTTGTCGTCCAGGGGAAAGCCGTATTCGCTGTCGTGGTAAGAACGGTGGTGCGGGTGCTTGCGTGCGTAGTCGCAATACCAACTCAAATCAAATTCCTTAGAAACCGTGACGGGTGGTATGGCAATTCTCAGGCCCTGAATGAAATCACGCCGGAAACGACGACTAGGTAAACGAAACCGAAAATCACCCCGGAAATCACCGTCGTGATCGCCACTTTCATGACCATGCGTGGCTTTTCGGGCGCGTCGGGATCTTCCCCGGTCCCTAGGTCCTCGGGATTGATGCGTCGCACCCCCCACGGCAGGACCATGAAGATGACCAGCCACCAGATGATGACGTAAACGGCGAGACCCGTGACCCAGCCCATTTCGAAACCTTAAGCCTGTTCCAGTTCGATCAAGGTGCCACAAAAATCCTTGGGATGCAGGAAAAGAACTAATTTTCCGTGGGCCCCGATTTGTGGCTCGTCGTTGCCTAGAACGCGCGCGCCCTGCTCCTTAAGCCGATCCCGGGCGGCGGCGATGTCTTCCACCTCATAACACACGTGGTGCATGCCGCCGGCGGGGTTGCGTTTCAGGAACCCGGCGATGAGAGACTCTTCGCCAAGGGGCTCCATCAGTTCAACTCGGGAGTTGCCGAGGTTCACTATCGCCACCGTCACGCCATGTTCGGGCAAGGCTTGCGGATCCGACACCGCCGCGCCCAGCGTCTCCCGGTAGACAGCTGCCGCAGCCACCAGGTCGGGCACCGCGAGGGCAACATGGTTGAGCTTTCCGATCATGGGCTTAGCCTTCTCTTCCTTAAATCCTAACCAGATGCACGGTGGTCAGGGGTCTCTTGTCCAGACTGTCGCGGAAAGAGCGCCTGATCGCAATACGCACCGCCTCGCGGACGGTTTCGTCGTCGTCCCTTTTTGTCGCCTTTAGCCGTTCGACGGCGTCCCGGGCCGCGTCCCTGGCCTTGGTTTCAGTATCCCCGTCGTCTTCGCCGAGAACCCCCGTGGACGAAATCTGGGGAGGCGCGGCAAGGCCCCCGGCGCCATTGAGCACCACCGTAACGACGGCAAACCCGTTGTAGAGGGCCCGAGTGCGTTGGCGAACCAATACGCCGTCGAGGGGTACGAGGCGGTTGCCTTCCAGCACCAGCCGCCCGGCAAAGACGTCGCCGGCGATGCCGGGATCGCCCGGGCCCAGGCGGACGATGGTCCCGTTTTCGGCAATGACGGCGTCAGCGACCTGACATTTGCGGGCCAGCTTGGCGTGTTCGGCCAAATGCCGGAGCTCGCCATGCACCGGAATGGCCACCCGGGGCCGGGCCAGTTGATACATGCGTGCCAATTCGTCCCGGGCCGGATGTCCCGAAACGTGGACGAAATGATCGGTGCTATTGATTACCCTGATGCGGCGGCGAACCAATTGATTGTGGAGCCGTCCGATGGATGCCTCGTTGCCGGGAATGATGCGACTGGAAAAGATGACCGTATCGCCTTCCCCCAACGTTAGGTGGGGATGGTCGTCAGCCGCGATCCGCCAAAGGGCGGCGCGGGGTTCCCCCTGGCTGCCGGTGCAGACAATCACGACCTTATCGTCGGGCAGGTGGCTGGCGTCCTCTTCGGCGATAAAGGCGGGGATGTCTTCGAGGAGCCCGTTCTCCCTGGCCGCTGCGTCAATCCGCCAAAGCGAACGCCCGGCCAGTACCACGTTACGGCCGTTGGCCTGGGCGGCCCGTGCAATGGTTTCCAGCCGCGCCACGTTAGACGCGAAGCAAGCCACGGCGACCCGGTTTTCGCATTCGCCGATCAACGAGATGAGGCTGGCCAGCAATTCTGCTTCCGAGCCGGATTCGCCGGGGGTAAAAACGTTCGTGGAATCGCATACCAGCGCCAGTACCCCTTCGTCGCCGAGCCGTCTCAGGGCGTCCTCGTCGGCAATATCGCCAATGACCGGGTCGGGGTCGAATTTCCAATCGCCGGTATGCAGCACCGTGCCAAGTTTCGTGCGAATGGCGATGGCGTTGGGTTCGGGAATGGAATGGGTGAGCGTGATCAGTTCCATATCGAAGGGACCGACATCGAAGCGGCCGCCCAAGGGTACTTCGATGATCTCCACCCGGTCGGTGAAATCCGTTTCCGATAGCTTGCGCCGGAGGATGGAAAGGGTGAACGGCGTCGCATAGATGGGGCATTCCAGCCGCTCCCACAGGTACGGCACTGCCCCCAGGTGATCCTCGTGGGCGTGGGTGAGGACCAGACCCGCCAACCGGTCCCGGCGTTCGGCGATAAAACCCGGATCGGGCATGATCACGTCCACTCCAGGCTGTGTGCCGTCGCCGAAGGTTACGCCTAAGTCCACCATGATCCAGGTCTCAGCCCCCGGGGGGCCAAGCCCGTAAAGATTTAGGTTCATGCCGATCTCGCCGGCGCCGCCGAGGGGCAGGAAAACGAATTCGTCTTTTTGAAGGGCGGTCATGAATTGCGGCGATAAATGGCGAGAAGTCCGCGCAGGATTAGGTCCGGGTCCGAATGCTTGATGCAATTGGTGGCTTCGTTGAACAAAGGCGCCAGGCCGCCGGTGGCGATGACGTTCATATTGGAGCCGTATTCGGCGTTGAGGCGCTTCACCAGTCCTTCGATCAAGCCGACGTACCCCCAATAGATACCCGACTGCATGGCTTCGACCGTGTTCTTGCCGGTTACCCTCTCGGTGCGCTGGATGCCGATGCGGGGCAGTTTCGCCGCCGCCATGTGCAACGCCTCCAGCGACAGGTTGACCCCGGGCGCGATGACACCGCCGAAATAGTTGCCGTCGGCATCGATAACATCGAACGTGGTGGCGGTGCCGAAATCAACGATAATCAACGGCCCGCCATAGCGCTGATGGGCCGAAACCGCGTTGACCAGCCGGTCGGCGCCGACGTCGTCGGGCCGGTCGATGAGGACCTTCAGCCCCAGGTCGACCTCGTCCTCGCCGATTACCAGCGGTTCGCAATCGAAATATTCGCGGCTGAGCGTCTTCAGGCTGTGAAGGGTCACCGGGACAACGGTGGAAATGATTGCCGCGTCAACGTCCCCCGGCGTCACGTCGGCCTTCTGCATCAACTGTCCCAGCCAGACGCCGTATTCATCCGCCGTGCGCTCGGTGTTTGTGGACGAACGCCACTCGCCTCGGATGGCACCGTCGCCGTCAAAAACGGCAAAAACGATGTTGGTATTCCCTGAATCGATGGCCAGCAGCATACCCGGGTTCCGTCATATCCTTAGGGGCTGATTCACGTCCTGGATCGCTTTGATCTAAAACGATAAGACCCTAGGCGGTTGGAAAGAATACGTCACCGGCGGCGATCTTCCGCTCGCCTTCCTCTGTTTTCAACAGCAAAGCGCCCTTCTCGTCTAGGCCTTCGAAGACGCCGGTAAGGGTTTCGTTATCGAGATGGACCTCGATTTCTTCGCCTTTTCCATAGCACCGCTGGAGCCATGTCTTGCGGACCGGAGGGAAGCCCTCCTCCAGCCATTTGCCCGCCCACAACACGAAATGACGGCAAAAGGCCTCCAGGCAATCGACTTCCGTCGCCGCCCAATTTTCGGCCCGAAACGAGGTCGCTCGGACATCCGTGTCCCCGGGGGAAACAGCGATGTTGATGCCAACCCCCAGGACCACCCATTCAGGCTTATCGCCGCCGCCGGTTTCGGCCTCCAGCAGGATGCCGGCGACCTTGCCTCCGTTCAGCAGCACGTCGTTGGGCCATTTACAGTGAACCTGGTGGCCGGGTTCGCCAATACTGCCAAGGGCGTCGCAAACGGCCAGTGCGGCGACGAAACTGAGTTCGGTCGCCTTTTCCAACCACACCTCCGGGCGCAACACCAACGAACAATAAAGGTTACCGGGCGGGCTCTCCCACTGGCGGCCCCGCCGGCCGCGCCCGGCGGTCTGTTCCTTGGCCCAGACAAGGGTGCCGTCGGGCGCCTCGTCCTCGCCTCGGGCAGCCAGGCGCTTGGCTTCAGCATTGGTGCTGTCGACTGTTTCCAGGGTCACCAGGCGGTAGGCGATGGGAATAATTGGTTCGCGCATTATCCGGCAAACAATGCAGCAGCGGCCCGGGTGGCGGTGGTCAGGATCGGCGCCGGGTAGGCGAAAAAGAACGCGATCACAAGACCGCTGCCGGTTATCACCAGGCCGAGCTCACGGCTAATGGGTCTGTCGAGGGATTCTTCGGGCTCTTCGAAGTAAACAATCTGTACAATGCGCAGGTAATAGAAGGCGGCCACGACGCTGCTGAGCACGCCGATGACGGCGAGCGTATAGAACCCGGATTCGATGGCCGGAAGGAAGATGTAAAACTTGCCGAAGAATCCAGCGAGCGGAGGAATGCCGGCCATGGAAAACATAAAAATGGCCAAAGCCAGCGCGACCATGGGATGGGATTTGCCGAGCCCCGCAAGGTCGTCGATGCCCTCGACCATGCGATCGCCGCGGCGCATGCAGAGGATACAGGCGAAGGTGCCGATATTCATGAACAGATAAATGGCCAGGTAAATCAGCATGCCGCGGATGCCGTTCTCGTTGCCGGCGGCGAGCCCGATCAAGGCATAACCGACATGACCGATGGAGCTGTAGGCCATCAGGCGTTTGATGTTGCGCTGATTAATGGCGGCAAATGCCCCCAACAGCATCGACGCCACTGATATGAAGACGACGATTTGCTGCCATTCGGCCAACAATGGCCCGAAGGGCCCGGTCATGACGCGTATGAAAAGCGCCAGCGCGGCGATCTTCGGCGCCACCGAGAAGAAGGCGGTGACCGGCGTCGGCGCGCCTTCGTAAACGTCCGGCGTCCACATGTGAAACGGCACCGCCGAAACCTTGAAGGCCAGCCCGGCAATAATAAAGACGACGCCGAAAATGATGCCAACATTGACCGGCCCCTCGCCGTGGGCCTGGAACACCGCCGCCAATTGGTCGAAATTGGTGGTTCCGGTAAAGCCGTAGATCAGCGAGCTTCCGTAAAGCAGCATCCCGGTCGCCACGGCACCCAAAACGAAGTATTTTAGCCCGGCCTCCGTTGAGCGCATGTCGTCGCGCCGAAACGCCGCGATCACGTAAAGCGACAGCGACTGCATTTCCAGCCCGATAAAAAGCGCGATCAGGTCATTGGCCGAAATCATCATCATCATGCCCAGCGTCGCGAAAACGATGAGAATGGAATATTCGAACTGCGCCATGTTGACCCGTTCCACGTAGCTGACCGAAATGATGATCGACAGCGCCGATCCGACCAGCACCAACACCTTGCAGAAAACAGCGAACGGATCGCTGACGAACATGTTTGAGAACGTCACCAGCCGCCCGCCGGGCAGGGTCAAAACCAACAACAGCGCCAACACCAGGGCTATGATGCTGAGGTACGAAATTAGCCGCGTCGTCTTGGCGTCCCGATCGGCGGCGGCGCCTTTCTGGAAGACGCCGATCATCAGCAGCGCCATGATGACCAAGGCCAGAAAAAGCTCCGGCAGTGCCGGGACGACGTTGGGAAGTTCTGCCATCGTTAACGCTCCCCCTGTCCCTACTGCCCGGCCACGGTCATGGTGGCGCCGGCGTCTAGCGCCGTTTGAACATTGTTCAACAGGTTGGCGACCGACACATGCATGACGTCCAGGAACGGCGTCGGATAGATGCCCATGAAGATGACCAGAAACACCAGCGGCGCGAAAATGGCGATCTCGCGGGCGTTCATGTCAGTGATGGCGGCCAGGCTGTCCTTGGTCAGCAGACCGAAAATAACCCGGCGGTAGAGATAAAGCATGTAGGCGGCGCTCAGAATCAGCCCAGTCGCTGCCAGCGCCGCCACCCAGGTGTTAACCTGGAAGACCCCGACCAGCACCAGGAACTCGCCGATAAACCCTGACGTCCCCGGCAGCCCTACTGACGCCAGAATGAACAGCATGAAGATGAACGCATAGGAGGGCATCCTGTGTACCAACCCGCCATAGGCTGAAATCTCGCGTGAATGCATACGGTCGTAGATGACGCCGACGACCAGGAACAGCGCCGCCGAGACGATCCCGTGAGACAGCATTTGGTAAATCGCCCCTTCGATGCCCTGGACCGTCAGCGTAAAGGCGCCGATGGTCACGAACCCCATGTGGGCGACAGACGAGTACGCGATCAGCTTCTTCATATCCTCCTGGGCCAGGGCCACCAGCGAGATATAGACCACGGCGACGACGGAAAGGGTGTAGATCAAGGGCGTGAACATAACCGAGGCTTCGGGAAACATCGGTATAGAGAAGCGCAGGAACCCGTAGCCGCCGAATTTCAGCAACACCGCGGCAAGGATGACCGAGCCCGCGGTCGGTGCCTCCACATGGGCGTCGGGGAGCCAGGTATGGGCCGGCCACATCGGAATCTTGACCGCGAACGAGACAAAGAACGCCAGCCACAACCAACCCTGCATGACGGGCGAAAAACGGTAGATCATGAGGCTCTGGATATCGGTGGTGCCGGAGACGAAATACATGGCCAGCAATGCCAGCAGCATCAACACCGATCCGGCGAGCGTGAAAAGGAAGAACTTGAATGCGGCGTAGACTCGCCTGTGTCCGCCCCAAACGCCGATGATGACGAACATCGGGATCAGCACAGCCTCGAAGAAAATGTAGAAGATGACCATGTCCAAGGCGCAGAACATGCCGATCATGAAGGTTTCCAGAACCAAAAACGAGATCATGTATCCCTTGACCCGAAGTTGGATGGATTCCCAGCTCGACAGGACGCAGATCGGCGTCAACAGTGTCGTCAGCAGAACGAACAGCATTGAGATGCCGTCGATGCCCATTTTGTAACCGATGTTGAAAGCCGGCATCCAAACGGCGTATTCGACGAATTGGAAATCCGCTGTCGTGTTGTCGAAGTTGATCCACACGAACAACGACAGCAGGAAATTGATCACCGACGTCCAAAGCGCCACGTGGCGGGCGTTGCGGGCGATGACGTCCTCCTCGCCACGAATGGTCAGGATGAACACCGCGCCGACCAGGGGCAGGAAGGTCAGGAGCGACAGGATTGGATATTGAGACATTCTCCGATCACCCTTAGTGCGCGAACAAATACCATGTGATTATGACCACGACCCCGGTCAGCATGGCAAAGGCGTAATGATACAAATAGCCGCTTTGGATAGCGCCGGCGCGCTTGGCTAGGTGCTTGACGGTGGCGGATACGCCGTCCGGCCCGATGCCGTCGATTAGGTCCCCGTCCCCGGTCTTCCAGAACTCTCTCCCCAGGTAAAAGGCCGGGCGGACAAACAGGAAGTCATAGAGTTCATCGAAGTACCACTTGTGGACCAGAAACTGATACAGGCCCTGAAAGCGGCCGGCAATCAAGGCCGGCAGGCCGGGCATCAGCATGTAGAGCACATAGGCCAGCCCGATCCCGGCGCCCGCTACCACCATCGGCAGGTACTTGACCCAGGCCGGAACACCGTGGGCGGCTTCTAGCGCCGGATGGCCGGCCAGCACCAGGATCGATTCACCCCAGAACGCCTCGGCCTTGTAGCCAACGAAGCTCTCGAAGCCCAGGTAGCCCAGGAACACTGCCCCCGCCGCCAACACTAATTGCGGCAGGATCATGATCTGCGGGCTTTCGTGCACCTGCGCCAACACCTTTTTGTCGGCCCGGGATTCCCCATGGAAGATCATGATCAACAGCCGCCAGGAATAATAGGCGGTCAGGAAGGCGGCTGCGATTCCCATCCAGTATGCATAGCCCCCGGCGCCTGTGCCCGCGGCGTAGGCGGCCTCCAAAATCGTATCCTTGGAAAAGTACCCGGCGAACGGCCAGATGCCGGCCAGCGCCAGGGAGCCCACCCACATTAGCGCATACGTCACCGGGATCAATTTCCACAAGCCACCCATCTTTCGCATATCCTGCTCGTCGGACATGGCGTGAATGATGGAGCCGGCGCCAAGGAACAACAGCGCCTTGAAGAAGGCATGGGTGACGAGGTGGAAGATACCGGCCGAATACGCAGACACGCCTGCGGCGAAGAACATGTAGCCCAATTGAGAACAGGTGGAATACGCGATCACCCGCTTGATGTCGTTCTGCACGCAGGCGATGGTGGCGGTTACGATAGCCGTGGTCGCCCCGACGACGGTGACCAGGGTCAGCGCCGTTTCCGAAAACTCGAACAGCGGCGACATCCTAACGACCATAAAGACGCCCGCCGTGACCATAGTCGCGGCGTGGATCAAGGCCGAAACCGGGGTCGGGCCCTCCATGGCGTCCGGCAGCCAGGTATGCAGGCCCAATTGCGCCGATTTTCCCATGGCCCCGATGAACAACAGGATGGCGCATACCGTGATCGCGTGGAAATCGGTCCCGAAAATCAAAAGTGTCGCCTGGGCCTTATCCGGGGCGGCGGCGAAGATGGTATCCAGGTCTACCGTTTGGAACAGCACGAAGATGGCGAAAATGCCGAGCGTGAAACCGAAGTCGCCGACCCGGTTGACGATAAAGGCCTTGATGGCGGCGGCGTTGGCGGCTGGCCGGTCATACCAGAAACCGATAAGGAGGTATGAGCACAAGCCCACCCCTTCCCAGCCGAAGAACAACTGCACCAGGTTATCCGCCGACACCAACGTCAGCATAGAGAAGGTGAACAGGCTCATATAACACATGAACCGGGGGATTCCCCGATCGTGATGCATATAGCCGATGGAATAGAGGTGGATCAGCGATGAAACCGTGGTCACCATGAACAGCATCACCGCGGTCAGGGTATCGGCCTTGATCGCCCACGAAACCTCCATGGCGCCGGAATCGATCCAGGTAAATAGTTGGACCGTGGTCGGGCTATGGCCGAGGACGACGTCCCGAAAAACGAACCCGGCCGCTACTGCTGCCAGGATCAACGACCCGCAGGTCACCCACTGAGCGGCCTTGTCGATGCGGGACCGTTTCACCTTGTCGGCGGGGCTGGCGAAGGCCAGGCACCCGGCGATGAAGGCCCCGAAAAGCGGCAGCAGGACGGCGGCGGTTTCCACGTTTATCCCTTAACCCTTCATCATGTTGACGTCTTCGACGGCGATGGAACCGCGGTTGCGGAAATAGACTACCAGGACGGCCAGCCCGATGGCCGCCTCGGCGGCGGCAACGACGAGCACGAACATGGCAAAGATTTGTCCTACCAGGTCGCCCAGCTCGGCGGAAAAGGCGATTAGGTTGATGTTGACGCCAAGCAGCATCAGCTCCACCGACATCAAAATGACGATGATATTCTTGCGGTTGACGAAGATCCCGAAGATGCCCAGCGTGAACAGGATCGCCGCAACCGTCAGGTAATGGGAAATACCGATTTCAAACATCAAATTCCCTTCCCCGTCTCAACTTTGACGATCTGGACCGTCTCTTCGGCGCGGCGCGCGATCTGATCGGCGATCCGCTGCTTGCGCACGCCCTCTCGGCGGCGGTGGGTGAGCACGATGGCACCGATCATTGCCACCAGCAGGATCATTCCCGCCGCCTGGAACAGATAGATGTAATGGGTATATAAAAGCTCGCCCAGGGCCTGGGTATTGCTTGTCAAGTCGGGCGCCTGGATCGAATGGCTGACGGTTTCCGCAACCTCCGGCGCCAGAGTCCAGCCGCCGATGATGACAAGCATTTCGCCCAGAAGCACGAGGCCGATCATGGCTCCCAAAGGCAGGTAATGGAGAAAGCCTTGGCGCAATTGGACGTAGTTGATGTCGAGCATCATGACCACGAACATGAACAGCACAACCACCGCCCCGACATAGACGACGATCAGGATCATGGCCAGGAACTCAGCGCCCAGGAGAACAAAAAGGCCGGCCGAGTTAAAAAACGCCAGGATCAGGAACAGCACCGAATGGACCGGATTGCGGGCCGAGATCACCATCACCGCGGACGCCACGACGGTGAATGAAAACATGTAAAACGCCAAAGCCTGTATCAAAATATCCGTCCTAGCGATAAGGTGCATTCATGCGCAGGCGCTCGGCAATCTCGGTTTCCCACCGGTCGCCGTTGGCGAGAAGCTTTTCCTTGTCGTACAAAAGTTCTTCGCGGGTTTCCGAGGCGTACTCGAAATTCGGCCCTTCGACGATGGCGTCCACTGGGCATGCTTCCTCGCACAGGCCACAATAAATGCATTTGATCATATCGATGTCGTAACGCGTGGTGCGGCGGCTGCCGTCGGCGCGGGCCTCGGCCTCGATGGTGATGGCCTGGGCCGGACAGATTGCTTCGCAAAGCTTGCACGCGATGCAGCGCTCCTCACCGTTAGGATAGCGCCTGAGCGCGTGTTCGCCCCTAAAACGGGGACTCAAGGGCCCTTTCTCGAAGGGGTAATTGATGGTGATCTTCCTGCGAAACATGTAACGGAGCGTCAGCGCCATACCGGTAATCATTTCGGTGAGGAAAACCGCTCTCGTGCCACGATTGATGAAACCCATGGTCCCGGCCCTCCTCAGCCCGTTACCGGGGCTATGTCGAAGGCCACCAGAACGCCGCCGACGATAGCAACCGCTGCCAGGGAAATCGGCAGAAACACCTTCCAGCCGAGCCGCATGAGTTGATCGTACCGGTAACGTGGAAATGTTGCCCGCACCCACAGGAACCCGAACAGAACGGCGGCGATCTTGAACGCAAACCAGACCGGACCCGGAATCCAGGTGAAGGGCTCGATGTCCAAGGGCGGCAGCCAGCCGCCCAAAAACAGGATGGTGGTCATTCCCGCCATCAGGATCATGTTGGCGTATTCACCGAGGAAAAACAGCGCGAACGCCATCGCCGAATATTCGACATTGTATCCGGCCACCAGTTCGGACTCGGCCTCCGGCAGGTCAAACGGGTGGCGGTTGGTTTCGGCAAGTGTCGAGATGAAAAAGATCACCGCCATGGGAAAAAGGGGAATGACGAACCACATGTCTTTTTGGGCGCGGACGATGTCGCTCAAATTCAGCGATCCCGCAATCAGCAGCACGGTGACGAAGATGAAGCCTATGGAAACCTCGTAGGACACCATCTGTGCTGCCGAGCGCAGCGCGCCCAGGAACGCGTAGCGCGAATTGGATGCCCAACCGGCCATCAGGATGCCGTATACGCCGAGCGACGAAATGGCGAATAGATAGAGGATGCCGACGTTGATGTCGGACAGCACCATGCCCTCGCCGAAGGGAATTACGGCCCAGGCGATCAAGGCCAGGACAAAGGTCACGCAGGGCGCGGCCAGGAAAACGCCGGTGTTAGCGCCCGACGGAATGATGGTTTCCTTTAAGAACAGCTTGAGCCCGTCGGCGATCGGTTGGAACAACCCGAAAGGACCGACCACGTTGGGTCCGCGCCTAAGGTGCATGGCGCCGATGACCTTGCGCTCGACATAGGTCAGATACGCCACCGTCACCATCACCGAGGCGACGATGACCAGGATCTTGATCGCCATCCAGGCCGCGGGCCAGATAAAGGTATGCCAGAGTTCAACCATCGGTGCCCGTCCTCCCGCCGGCGCCGAAAAGCGAGGCGGTGCATTCGGCCATGGTCGCGGACGCCCGGCTGATGGGGTCGGTCATATAGAAATTGTCGACCGGCGTGCGAAGGGCCTGAATGGCGATCTCTCCATCACTGCCGAAGGGAGCCCAGGGCGCCGGCGCCACTTCGTCGATGTTGAGGAAGACCGGATTGACCTCGACTAGGCGGGAGCGCACCATTTTCAGGTCATCGTAGGGCAAGGTCTTGCCCAAGACATCGGACAAAGCCCGGACGATGGTCCAATCCTCGCGCGCGTCGCCGGGCGGAGACACCGCCAGTTGGGCCAGTTGCACACGGCCTTCCGTATTGACGTAGGTGGCGTTCTTTTCCGTGTACGCGGCGCCGGGCAGGATCACGTCGGCACGGTGCGCGCCAGCGTCGCCATGATGCCCTTGATAAATGACGAAGGCTTCGCCTAGGCGCCCAGTGTCGATCTCGTCGGCGCCAAGAAGATAGACAACCTCGATCCCGCCTTCCTGGGCGCCCTGGAGGATGTTTTGGGTGTCGCGGCCACCCTTGCCCGGCACGAACCCTAGGTCCAGGCCACCGACCCGGGCCGCCGCCGTGTGCAGGACGTTGAAGCCGTTCCAGTTCCGTTGCATGTCGATCATGCCTTGGCGGTCGGCGATTTTGCGGGCCAATCCCAGGATCGCCGACCCGTCGCTCCGGGCCAGCGCCCCCTGGCCAAGGATCAACATCGGCCTCTCCGCCTCCTTCAGGATCTTGGCAAAATCATGGCGGCCGCTGGCGATCCGTTTCAGGATCTTAGCGTTATCGCCTAGATGCGTGTATTCGTAGGTCAAATCGTCGCCCGGTCCCACGACGCTGATGAGGAAATTTCCCATTACCGAGCGCTTTCTTAGCCGGGCGTTCAATACCGGGGCCTCGCGCCTGGGATTGGTGCCAATCAACAGGCACGCATCGGCATGTTCGATTCCGGAGATGGTGGTGTTGAACAGGTAGCCCACGCGGCTGGACGGGTCCAGCCGGGCGCCGTCCTGGCGGCAATCGGTATGAGGCGAGCCCAGCGCCGTCATCAGATCCTTCAGCGCTATCATCGATTCACAGTCCGCGAGATCGCCGGCGATGGTGGCGATGCGGTCACCCTTGACACCCTTGAGGCGTTTCGCAATGGCGGCGAAGGCCTCGGTCCAGGAAACCGCCTCGAGCCGGCCGTCCCGGCGCACGTAAGGCCGGTCTAGACGTTGGAGCTTCAGTCCATCACAGGCGAAGCGGGTCTTGTCCGAAATCCATTCCTCGTTCACATCCTCATTCAAACGCGGCAGAATCCGCATGACCGCAGCCCCACGGGTATCGATGCGGATGGCCGAACCGACGGCGTCCAGCACGTCGATGGACTCCGTCTTCAATAATTCCCATGAGCGGGCGGTGAAGGCATAGGGTCCCGACGTCAAGGCGCCGACCGGGCAGAGGTCAATCAAGTTGCCTGACAGCTCGGATGTCAGCGCCTTTTCGACATAAGTGCCGACCTCCATGGTTTCGCCGCGCCCCGTGGTGCCCAGCTCGGGGACGCCGGCAATCTCGGTCGCAAAGCGGATACAACGGGTGCAGTGGATGCACCGGGTCATGATGGTCTTAACAAGGGGGCCCAGTTTTATGTCTTTCACGGCGCGCTTGTTCTCGGCGTAGCGGCTACGGTCGAACCCATATCCCATGGCCTGGTCCTGGAGGTCGCATTCGCCACCCTGATCGCAGATTGGGCAGTCCAGCGGATGGTTGATAAGCAGGAACTCCATCACTCCCTTCCGCATTTCGCGCACCTTGGGAGTGTCTGTGAGGATGACCATGCCGTCGGCCACCGGCATGGCACACGATGCGATCGGTTTTAACGCCCCTTCCATCTCGACCAGGCACATGCGGCAGTTGCCGGCGATCGAGAGGCGCTCGTGGTAGCAGAAGACGGGGATTTCGATGCCCGCCTGTTCACACGCCTGGAGAACCGTCAGCCCGTGAACGACTTTTATTTCCATGCCATCGATGGTCAGTTTCGGCATCTTTCGGGTTCCCGTCTCGATCCTTAGCTATCGGCCGCCTCAGGCAGCCTTGGTTCGACTCGCCGAATAGCGCTCGGCAATGCGTTGTTCCATCTCCGGGCGGAAATGCCGGATCAAGCCCTGGATCGGCAATGCCGCGGCATCACCCAAGGCACAGATGGTGTGGCCTTCGACTTGGTGGGTGACCTGTTCCAGGAGGTTGATTTCCTCGATGCCCGCGTCGCCGACGGCTATCCGTTCCATCATCCGCCACATCCAGCCGGTGCCTTCGCGACACGGCGTGCACTGGCCGCAGCTTTCGTGCATGTAAAAGCGCGATAGCCGGCAAATGGCGCGAATTAAATCCGTCGATTGGTCCATCACCATGACCGCCGCGGTGCCCAACCCGGACTTGACCTCGCCTAAGGAATCAAAATCCATGTGAACGGTATTGCAGATGGATTTTGGCAACATCGACACCGAGGCGCCGCCGGGGATGATCGCCTTAAGGCTGTCCCAACCACCCTTGACGCCACCGGCGTGCTTTTCGATCAGTTCCGTTAGTGGCACCCCCATTTCCTCCTCGACTGTGCACGGCTGGTTGACGTGGCCGGAGATGTTGAAAAGTTTGGTGCCGGTGTTTTTGGGCTTGCCGAGGCCGGCAAACCAACTCGGGCCCCGGCGCAGGATGGTCGGCGTGACGGCGATGGTTTCGACGTTGTTGACTGTTGTCGGGCAGCCATAGAGGCCGACGTTGGCGGGGAACGGGGGCTTGAGCCGCGGTTGGCCCTTCTTGCCCTCAAGGCTTTCAATCAGCGCCGTTTCCTCGCCACAGATATAGGCGCCCATGCCCCGGTGTATATGAAAATCGAAAGGATACCCGGACTTGCACGCGTCCGGCCCGATGAGGCCAGCATCGTAAGCTTCGTCGAGGGCCCGTTGCAGGGCTTCGGTTTCGCGGAAAAATTCCCCCCGGACGTAGCAATAGGCAGTGTTGGCGCCCATGGCGAAGGACGCCACCAGGGCGCCTTCGATCAGCTTGTGAGGCTCGTTGCGGAGGATGTCGCGGTCCTTGCAGGTGCCCGGTTCGCCCTCGTCGGCGTTGATGACCAGGTAGTGGGGCCGATCCCCGACCTTCTTGGGCATGAAGGACCATTTCATGCCGGTTCCAAAACCGGCGCCTCCGCGGCCGCGGAGTTCCGAATCCTTAATCTCGTCTATGATCTTTTCGCGTCCCTTGGCAAGCAGCGACTTGCTCCTCGACCAGTCGCCACGCTTTTTGGCGGCCTTGAGGCTAGTGTCTTCGAATCCGTAGATGTTGGTGAAAATGCGGTCCTGATCTTTCAACATCACTTCTTCCCCAAACCATTTCGCTTGGTTCGTGATTTCGGCGCTGCCCCTTCCCAGCCTAGCGTCGTCAAGCCGCCCGAAGCCTCCGAGGCGTGGCGTCCGGTTTGCGATCCGGATTTCGGGGTGCTGCCTGATTTCAGCTCGTCAAGAATCGCTTCCGTGCTCACCGAATCCAGGTCCTCGTAATAATCGTCGCCGATTCGCATCATCGGCGCGTTGACGCAGGCGCCCAGGCATTCGACCTCGGAAAGGGTGAACATGCCGTCTTCAGTGGTCATGCCAAAATCGATACCCAGCGACTTCCTGCAAGCGCCGGAAACCCTGTCCGACCCCCTGAGCCAGCACGGCAGGTTTGTGCAGACCTGGACATGGTGTTTGCCGACGGGTTTCAGGTTGTACATGGTGTAGAAGGTGGCGACCTCGTAGACCCGGATCGGCGGCATTTCCAGCATATCGGCGACGTTGTCCATGGCCGCTTTCGGCAACCAGCCATCGTTTTGGCGCTGCGCCAAGTCAAGGAGCGGCATCACCGCGCTGGATTGCCAATCGTCGGGATACTTGGCGATGATCACCTTCGCCCGGTCCGCATTCTCGGAGCTGAACGAGAAGCTCTCGGGTTGTTCGAATTTTTGGTCGATGTTGTTCATCGGTCGATTTCACCGAACACGATATCGAGCGAGCCTATGTTTGCTACCACGTCGGCGAGCATGTGGCCCTTGGACAAAAGTTCCATGGCCTGCAGATGGGCAAACCCCGGCGCCCGGATCTTGCAGCGGTAGGGCATGTTGGTGCCGTCGGAAATCAGATAGACGGCGAATTCGCCCTTCGGCGCCTCGACCGCCGTATAGGTTTCGCCGGCGGGCACGTGGTAGCCCTCGGTATAGAGCTTGAAGTGGTGGATCATGGCCTCCATGGACTGCTTCATGTCGGCCCGGGACGGCGGCGAGACTTTCCGGTCGTCCGTCTTGCACAGGCCGCCTGGCATGTCGGCCTGGCATTGCTTGATGATTCGGAGGCTTTGGCGCATTTCGTGGATGCGAACCAGATAGCGGTCGTAACAGTCGCCATGCTTGCCGATGGGGATGTCGAATTCCATTTTATCGTAACCGTCATAAGGCTGCGCCTTGCGCAAATCCCAGGGAACCCCGGCGGCGCGTAAGTTAGGTCCAGTGAATCCCCAATCGAAACACTGTTCCGCCGTTATGGTGCCGATATCGACGGTCCGTTGCTTGAAGATGCGATTCTCCGTCAGCAGCGTTTCGCAGTCGTCGATCATCTTGGGGAACGTCTCGGCCCAGGCACCGATATCGTCGAGAAGGTTCGCCGGTAAGTCCCAGGCGACGCCGCCAGGGCGGAAATAGTTCATGTGCATGCGGGCGCCGGAGGCACGCTCGCAGAATTCCATCAGTTTTTCGCGCTCCTCAAACATCCACAGCATCGGCGTCATGGCGCCCATGTCCATAGCATAGGCGCAGACCGAAAAGATGTGGTTCAGCACCCGGCCGATTTCAGCAAAGAGCACCCTGATGTATTGGCCCCGGGGCGGAACCTCCAGCCCCATCAGTTTTTCCACTGCCAGCGCGAACGCGTGTTCCTGGTTCTGGGGCGAGACGTAATCCAGACGATCAAAATAAGGTATTGCCTGGAGGTAGTTCTTGTATTCGATGAGCTTTTCCGTGCCCCGGTGCAATAGGCCGATGTGCGGGTCCGCCCTTTCCACTACCTCGCCGTCCATTTCCAGGACCAGGCGCAGCACCCCGTGGGCCGACGGATGCTGAGGCCCGAAATTGAGAGTGAAATTCCTGATTTGAATTTCGGCCATCAGAAAACCCTTTTCGAATCGGCTGTTTTTTCCGCGCCGGCGTCCTGTTCCACCGCTTTCTCGTCGCCGGGAAGCAGCCTTTGGACGCCTTCCCAGGGGCTGAGGAAATCGAAGTTGCGGAATTCCTGCGTTAGCTTCACCGGTTCGTAGACGACCCGTTTCTGTTCTTCGTCGTACCGCACCTCGACGTACCCGGTGAGCGGAAAATCCTTGCGCATGGGGTGGCCTTCGAAACCGTAATCGGTAAGGATGCGGCGCAGGTCAGGATGATCGGAAAAATAAACACCGAAAAGGTCCCAAACTTCACGTTCCCACCAGTTGGCGGAACTGAAGATGCCCGTGACCGACTGCACGGGCGTGTCTTCGGCCACCCCCACCTTGACCCGGATACGGCTGTTGTTGGTGAGGCTAAGCAAATTGTAGACGACCTCAAAGCGGGGTTCGCGCTCTGGGTAATCGACACCGCAAACGTCGACAAGCTGCTTGAACCGGCAATTGACGTCATCGCGCAGGAATTTCAACACCTTGACGATGCCTTCGGGCCGAGCCAAAAGCATCAGTTCACCGAAGTCGAACTCGTTTCCCAGCACGTTTTCGGGCAATTGGCCGGCGATATATTTGCCGAGGTTTTGAAGGGCTAAGTCCATGGTTCCCGTTGCCGGGTTCAATGACATAGTGAAGGCGCCTTGGCGCCTACTAGCGCCAGAGCGTTCCGGTCCTGTTGATCTTCTTTTGCAGTTGCAGAATGCCGTATACCAGGGCCTCGGCGGTGGGCGGGCATCCGGGAACAAAGACATCGACCGGCACCACCCGGTCGCAACCACGGACAACAGAGTACGAATAATGGTAATAACCGCCGCCGTTGGCGCATGATCCCATGGATATGACATAGCGGGGCTCGGCCATCTGGTCGTAGACCTTGCGAAACGCCGGCGCCATCTTGTTGGTCAGCGTACCGGCAACGATGATGACGTCCGACTGCCGAGGGCTGGGCCTGGGCAAGACGCCAAACCGGTCGAGGTCATAACGGCTCATATAGGCGTGGATCATTTCGACGGCGCAACACGCGAGGCCGAAAGTCATCGGCCAAAGCGAGCCTGTGCGCGCCCAGTTTACTAGCTTGTCGACGTTGGCGAGGACGAAACCTTTGTCCTGCAGTTCGCCTGTGACCTGCTTGAGTAGTGCGACCTGATCAGGTTCTGGCGGCGGTGTTCCGGCGTTCTCTCTGGCGGAATCCGATATTACTCCCATTCCAAGCCCCCCTTCTTCCATTCGTAAATAAAACCGATGGTCAGAATTGCCAGGAATACCATCATCGACCAGAACCCGAAAACGCCGATTTTCCCGAGCGTCACCGCCCACGGGAACAGGAAGGCGACCTCCAGATCGAAGATGATTAAGAGAATGGCCACTAGGTAGAACCGCACATCAAACATATGGCGGGTATCGCCGAAGGCATCAAACCCGCACTCGTAGGCCGAGTTCTTCGCCGGGTCGGGCCGTTGGACGGCGATGATATAAGAGGCGCCAATGGCGAAGCCGGCTATGGCAACAGCGATACAGAAAAAAATGATGATGGGCAGATATTCGACGAGCAATTGGTCCACGGCAGCCTTCCGAATTGCAGAGCCGGATATCAAGGATTTCCGGCGTTCTCAAGGCTACAAAATGCCTTACCTTCGGCCCTTTAGCAACCTTTCCCGGCGGATTTCATTCGCGGGATGGGTGGAAAATGGCGGGAGTGACGGGACTCGAACCCGCGGCCTCCGGCGTGACAGGCCGGCGCTCTAACCAAACTGAGCTACACCCCCGAATAGAAAATTTTGGCCCGTCCAAAGGGGGTTGCGGGCCGAGACTCATCGTATCCACAGGCGAAAGGGTGTCAACTGCAATCCCTCCATCGATTCCCCGGCGCCTGAATGATGGTGGGCGGTGACGGACTCGAACCGCCGACCTACTGGATGTAAGCCAGTCGCTCTGCCAGCTGAGCTAACCGCCCAAAGAGCCACCAAAGGGGCCGGAAAACATGTCGAAATTAATCGTTTTCAGCGGAATGAATCAAGTTTCCCGTGAACCAGCGGGCCGGCGGCAAGAACGGTGGCAGCGTAGTTCGCTTAAAAAAACACCGGCTACGCCATCGGCGCAGCCGGTATCAGAATTCAAATTCAAATAGGTTAGTAGTTTACAGCGGTCTTCAATGCCTTCCCAGACTTGAACTTTGGAACATTGGTGGCAGCAATTTGAATCCGTTCACCGGTCCGCGGATTGCGGCCGGTGGTGGCTTTACGGTGCGATACGCTAAAGGTTCCAAAGCCAACAAGACGAACTTCTGAACCGCCCCTAAGAGAGGCGGTAATTGCCGCGACGATTCCGTCGACGGCCTTCGCTGAATCGGATTTAGACAAACCAGCACGGCTCGCTACAGCGGCGATAAGATCATTTTTGTTCAATGGAAAACCCCCTCTATTAGTGTGACTTCGGTGTATTGATTAACCGGATATCCAGCGGTTAGGCAAGACCCTCGAGAGTTGTTGATGGCCTGAATTCTAAAGGCTGGATGTCGATGCCGTCAATCGCAGAACCGTAGATTTCCTAAGTTTTTTGCAGTTTTGGCCGATATTTTTAGTTACCCATTGAAATATCCGTGTGAATAACCGCCCCCTGATCTCGGCAATCTTTCCATATTTTCCGTAAACCGGCCTGTATAAGGAGTAGAAGCATGAATCGGGAAAATCACCTCAGTATCCTCTCTTGTCCGTTATAGGGAAAATCCCCCCGCCGGAGAGCCGGCGGCGGAAAAGGGTCAATGGGTGACGACACCCGTCCCGTCGTCGTCCCCCTCCACAGCGGCCAGGGCGCTGGCTTCGAGTTCAGCCTCTTCGTCCCAGTCCACCGGCGTCAAGGCATTGACCAAGGCATGCTCAATGACCTCTTCGACAAAGTTCACCGGGATGATCGTCAGGCTCCGTTTGACGTTATCGGGAATATCGACCAAGTCCTTTTCGTTTTCTTGGGGAATCACCACCGTGGTGATTCCGCCACGCTGTGCCGCCAACAGCTTTTCCTTGAGCCCGCCGATCGGCAGTACCCGCCCGCGCAGCGTCACCTCGCCGGTCATGGCGATATCCCGCTTGACCTTGACCCCGGTCAACACGGAAACGATGGACGTGACCATGGCCACCCCGGCCGAGGGGCCGTCCTTTGGAGTCGCGCCCTCGGGCACATGAACGTGGATATCCTTCTTCCTAAACAGGGTCGGGTGGATTCCGAACTGCCGGGCCCTAGACTGGACAAAGGACTTAGCGGCCTGAATGGATTCCGTCATCACGTCGCCCAGCTTGCCGGTATAAGTCATCTTGCCCTTGCCAGGGATGATGACCGACTCGATCGAAAGCAGCTCACCCCCTACCTCCGTCCAGGCAAGACCAGTGGTGACGCCGATCATGTCGTGGGCCTCGATTTCGCCGAAACGGAATTTCTTGATGCCCGCCCACTTGCCGAGATTGCGCTTGGTAACGGCTATCGTCTGTTGCTTGCCCATCAGGATGCCCTTGATCGCTTTGCGAGCTAGGTTAGCGATTTCCCGTTCCAGGTTCCTGACCCCTGCTTCACGGGTATAAAAGCGTATCAGTTCGCGAAGCGCGGATACGTTTATCGACCATTCCTTATCCTTCAGCCCGTGTTTTTTAACCTGTTTCGGGATCAGGTGCTGTAAGGCGATTTCGATCTTTTCGCCCTCGGTGTAACCTGAAAGGCGGATGACCTCCATCCTGTCCAGCAGCGCCGGCGGCATGTTGAGGGTGTTGGCGGTGGTCACGAAAAACACGTCCGATAGGTCGTAATCGATCTCAAGGTAGTGGTCGTTGAAGGCGTGGTTCTGTTCGGGGTCTAAAACTTCCAGCAACGCCGACGCGGGATCGCCGCGCCAGTCGTGGCCCATCTTATCGACCTCGTCCAGAAGGAAAAGCGGATTGGACGACTTGGCCTTTTTCATGCCCTGCACGATCTTACCCGGCATTGAGCCGATATAGGTGCGCCGGTGGCCGCGGATTTCAGATTCGTCGCGCACGCCGCCAAGGGACATGCGGACAAAATTACGACCCGTCGCCCGGCCAATGGACTGGCCCAGGGATGTCTTGCCGACACCCGGCGGGCCGACCAAACAAAGAATGGGGCCGGAAACTTTGTTGGTTCGCTGCTGCACGGCTAGGTATTCGACAATCCGTTCCTTGACCTTTTTAAGCCCGTAGTGATCGGCGTCGAGTATCTCCTGCGCCAACCTGACGTCCTTTTTGATCCGGGTCCGTTTCTTCCACGGAATCGATAGCATCCAATCCAGATAATTTCGGACCACCGTCGACTCGGCCGACATCGGACTCATGGATTTTAGCTTTTTCAACTCGCTCAGGGCCTTCTCGCGGGCTTCCTTCGAAAGCTTGGTCTTCTGGATTTTTTCCTCGAGCTCGGCGGTCTCGTCGCGCCCGTCCTCAGTTTCGCCGAGTTCCTTCTGGATCGCCTTCAATTGCTCGTTCAAATAATACTCGCGCTGGGTCTTTTCCATTTGCCGCTTGACCCGGTTGCGGACTTTTTTCTCCACCTGAAGGATGCTGATTTCGGCTTCCATATAGGCGTACACCTGCTCCAGCCTCTCGACGATGGTGTCGAATTCCAACAGCTCTTGTTTTTCGGAAATTTTTAGCGCTAGGTGCGACGCCACCGTGTCTGCCAGTTTGCTAGGGTCCTCGATCTGATTGATGGAAACCAGGATCTCGGGCGGGATTTTCTTATTGAGCTTGATATAGCGCTCGAACTGCGTGACGACGGTACGGCACAACGCCTCCAATTCCTCGCTTTCGTTAACGTCTTCCGGGATCAATGCCGCCTCGACGAGGAAAAAATCCTGATTGTCAGCGAAACTGATGATTTTGGCCCTTTGCACCCCTTCGACAAGCACCTTGACGGTGCCGTCGGGAAGCTTCAGCAACTGCAAGACCGTTGAAACCGTGCCGACACCATGGATGTCATTCTCCGAGGGGTCGTCCTGGACAGCTTTTTTTTGCGCCACCAGCAGGATTTTCTTGTCGTCCTTCATCACGTCTTCAAGGGCGCGGACCGATTTTTCGCGGCCGACGAACAAGGGAACGATCATATGCGGAAACACCACGATATCGCGCAGTGGAAGGACGGGGTACATTTTGCCTTGGTTGGTCACGGATATTTCGCCTTATTCCAAAGTAGCTGGCCGCGGCCCGCGAACCTGGGGTCTTTTTCTTTATACACCTTTAACCTGGGTAAAAAAACGCCCGATAAAAGTGGTCTTAATGGACGTGCCGTTCAAGGCCACCGAGTAAAAAAACGCCTTAGGAGCGGATAAGGTCAGGCGCTGGTTTCCAGGTCTTCCTGTCGGTCGGAGTAGATATAAAGCGGCTTCGCGTCATCGTCGGACACTTCGCGGTTGATAACAACTTCCTCTACCCCATCCAGGGCCGGCAGTTCGAACATCGTTTTCAAAAGAATGTTCTCCATGATCGAGCGCAGCCCGCGGGCCCCGGTTTTGCGTTTGACGGCTCTTACGGCGATGGAACGCAAGGCTTCTTCGGAAAAGGTCAACTGCACGTCTTCCATTTCGAACAGCCGCTTATACTGCTTGACCAGCGCGTTCTTCGGCTTGGTAAGAATTTCGAGGAGCGAGTCCTCGTCAAGGTCGACAAGGGTGGCAAGAACCGGCAGCCGGCCGACGAATTCCGGAATGAGGCCGAATTTCAGAAGGTCTTCGGGTTCAACATCGCGCAGGATGTCGCCGGTTTGGCGGTCGTCGGCAGCATGGACGTTGGCGCCGAAGCCAATGGTCGTGCCCTTGCCCCGGGCCGATATGATTTTATCGAGGCCTGAAAACGCGCCGCCGCAAACGAACAGAATGTCCGTGGGAGCGACCTGCAGGAAATGCTGCTGCGGGTGCGTGCGGCCCG
>CAZQZB010000007.1:0-76171 GCA_964597695.1 uncultured Thalassospiraceae bacterium
GGCGGCGAGCGCGGGTCCCGGGCCCAGGAATTCCTGTCCAAGATTCTAACTCACTGACCCGCTGCCGAGGGACCGATCACGGTTCCGCGTTCGGCATGGCGGGCGACTTTTTTCATCACCGTCGGCAGCGCGTGATCGGAAAACCTGGCCGGCGGGCACCACATTGCGCCTTTCGGGGCCCGGCCCTTGACATCCGCCGCCAGCACCATGAGTTCCAGGTGAAAGTGGGAAAAGGTGTGCCGGACGATGCCTTCCAGTGGCCACCAGTGGCCGCTTAGGGGCGCCTGATCGGTGGCCTCGGCGGCGGTCCAGGCCCGCTCACGCCAACCGGTTGAGGGAATTTCCATCATCCCGCCCAACAGCCCCTTTTCCGGGCGCCGGCGCAGCAATACGCTGCCGTCGCCACGCCGGGCCCAAAAGGCCCAGCCGTGGCGTACCGGACGGGCCTTTTTCGGCCCTTTCACCGGATAGCGCTCGGCTTGGCCGACTCTCCCGGCCCGGCAGTCGGCCGCAAGCGGACAAGCGCCGCAGGCAGGGTTTCTGGGCGTGCAGACGGTCGCGCCCAGGTCCATCATCGCCTGGGCGAAATCGCCCGGCCGCCGGCCGGGGGTGAGGCCGCGGGCGAGGGCCGAAATCCGCTTCCGCCCGCCGGGCAGCGGCTGGGAGACCGCGAACAGGCGCGCCGTCACTCTTTCCACATTGCCGTCGATGGGCGTCGCCTTGTGGCCAAAAGCGATGGCGGCGACGGCGGCGGCGGTGTAAACCCCGATCCCGGGAAGCCTGGTCAATTCCTCTTCGGTCTCGGGAAACTGCCCGCCCCGTTCCCCGGCGACCCGACGTGCGCATTTGTGGAGGTTGCGGGCGCGGGCGTAATAGCCCAATCCCTGCCAAGCATGAAGGACTTCATCCAGATCGGCGCCAGCCAGATCGGCCACCGTCGGCCAGCGGGCCACGAAATCGGCAAAGTAGGTTTTGACCGTCGCTACCGTGGTCTGCTGGAGCATGATCTCGCTCAGCCATACGCGATAGGGGTCCGAGGTCTCGCCCCGGTAGGCCCGCCACGGCAGGGTCCGCCCCCCACGGCCGTACCAACGGAACAGCCGGCGGCGGACGGACGAGGGATCGGGGGCTTTGTTGCCGGGTGATGCCATAGGGAACGAGTTCGAGTTCGGGGCGTTCAAATTCTGGACTGGGGTCATTTGTCCGTTTGCTCTCAGGGTTGGCTAATCCTAGCATTGCCCGATGGCGTGGCAATGGGTAGGAATAGGGCAATGACCGTCAAGGCGACCAAAAAACGCAAACGCGGCGGCGGCCCCCGCGCCCTGGGCCACTCGCTCGCCAAGATCACCAAGGCCGTGTTCGGCAAACGGGGATTCGCCGATGGCGCCATCCTGAAAGACTGGCCGACCATTGCCGGCGAGCATCTTGCCCGCCACAGCCTGCCGGAAAAGGTCGTCTACCCGGGTGGCGCACGGGCCGGCGGAACCCTGCACCTGCGCATCGATAACGGCAGTATGGCGACCGAACTTCAGCACCTGGAACCGCTGCTGATCGAACGCATCAACGGCTATTTCGGATTTTGCGCCGTCGACCGTCTGAAGATCACCCAGGGACCGCTGCCAGAAACCGCGGAAAAACCAGCTCGGGCCCGCCGCCGCCTCGATGAGGCCGATCAAGAGGACTTGGCCCGGAGCCTGATTTCCGTCGACGACGCCGAACTGCGCCAAGCCCTGGAAGCGCTCGGCCGGGCGATAATGGAACGCCGGATCGACTGAGCTTGGGGCGGATAAGACCGCCGCCCGGCGGGTCGGGCCGAGGGCCATTTTAAAGCCGTAATCTTGCGAAAGGATTCGACTCGGCCATAAAGGCAATTCTATATTCATCAACATCTTGTATATGGAGAGGCTCGTTTGTCCCGATTTATACTAGGTCTTGCGGTAGTCGCCGTCCTCCTGGCGCCCGTTCTGGCCCCTTGGCCGGTCGCCGCCGGCATCGTGGCCATTGAAGACGCCATGTCGGAGATGGCGCTCGGGAGCGCCGATGCGCCGGTGACGATGATCGAATATTCGTCCCTCGGGTGCCCCCACTGCGCCGCCTTTCACCGCGACACATTGCCCCGGATCAAGAAGGAATACATCGACACCGGCAAACTGCGGGTGATTTACCGGGATTTTCCCCTCGGCACCCCGGCCCTGGCCGCATCGATGATCGCCAGGTGTTCCGGGCCCCGGAAATTTTTCGGCTTCATCGAAATTCTCTTCCGTAGCCAGGCGCAATGGTCCAGGAGCGACAACCCCTTGGAGGCGCTGACCCGGGTGTCCCGTTTCGGCGGCATGACCGAGTCCGATGTGAAAGCCTGCTTGAAATACCAGGCCCTGTTGGAAAGCATCCGCAAAAGCGCCGAGACGGCTCAAAAAATTCACCAGATCAACTCGACGCCGACTTTTCTTATCGCCGGGGAAATGATCTCGGGCGTGCAGCAGTTCGAAACTTTCAAAAAAGCCATCGACAAGGCGCTTAAAAAATGACCCCAACCCAGATGACCGAAAACCCGGCCCGCGGGCCGGGAAAATAAAGGGGGAGAGCAAGGCCTTGCTGCGATTCAAGACACTCAGGCTTTCGGGCTTCAAGTCCTTCGTCGAAGCCGCCGATCTTAGCATCGAGCTAGGCCTGACCGGGATCGTCGGCCCCAACGGCTGCGGCAAGTCCAACCTGGTGGAAGCCCTGCGCTGGGTCATGGGCGAGACTTCGGCCAAGCAGATGCGCGGCGGCGAAATGGATGACGTCATCTTCGGTGGCACCCGGGACCGCCCGCCCCGCAACATCGCTGAGGTTATCCTGAACCTCGACAACTCGGCCCGCGTGGCGCCGGCCCCGTTCAACGAATTCGACGAACTGGAGATCAGCCGCCGGATCGAAAAGGACAAGGGCTCTACCTACCGGATCAACGGCCGCGAGGTCCGGGCCCGCGACGTGCAGCTTCTTTTCGCGGATTCCGCCACCGGCGCCCGGTCGACGGCGATGGTCAGCCAAGGCCGGATCGGCGCTGTGATCGCCGCCAAGCCGGTGGAGCGGCGCCTGCTCCTCGAGGAAGCGGCCGGGATCACCGGCCTGCACTCGCGCCGCCACGAGGCGGAGCTCAGGCTGCGCGGTGCTGAGACCAACCTCGAACGCCTGGACGACATCATGGTAACCCTGGAGGCCCAGCTCGCCCATCTAAAAAAGCAGGCCCGCCAAGCGACCCGCTACCGCAATTTGTCCGACCATATCCACAAGGCCGAAGCGACGCTGTTCTATCTTCGCTGGACGGCCGAAGAGGAAGCCCTGGAAGCGGCCAGCAAAGCGCTCGCCGAGATGGGGGGGGTTGTTGCCGGCCTGACCGGCGCCGTGTCCTCAGCCGCCGCCGCCCAGGCGGCTGGTGCCGACGAACTCCCGGCCAAGCGCCTGTTCGAAGCCGAAGCGGCGGCCGAACTGCAACGGCTGACGGTGGTCCGCGACGGGCTCGAGGCCGAAGAGCAGCGGATCAACGCAGCCAGCGCCGATGGCCGGGTCCGCCTCGATGAAACGGCGGCCGACATACAGCGGGAGCAGGCCTTTATTACCGACGGTGACGCCGCCCTGAAGCGCCTGGCGGAGGAAAAGGGCCGCATCGACACGCCCCAGGAAGGAGAAGAGAACGCCCGCGCCGAGGCCGCCCAAGACCTCGCCGCCGCCAACGCCCAAGTCGAGAAATTAGACGACAAGCTGACCGGGCTCACCACCGGGGTGGCCAATGACGAGGCCCGCCGCAACGGCCTTGCCCTTAAGATCGAGGACCTCAAGATACGTAAGGAACGTCTTACCGTCCGCGGCCGAGACATCGCCGAACAGCGTGAACGCCTGGAAACCGAAGTCCCCGATGCCGCCGCCCTAGCCGAGGCCGAATGGCGTTTTGAAGACGCCCGCACCAAATTGGAACAAGCCCAGGCTGGAGTCGACGTGGCCGAACAGGCGCGCACCGAAGCGGTCGGGAATACCAACGCCACGGTCGCCGAATCGCACGCGGCGGCAGCCTCCGCGACCCGGTTCGAGGCCCAGGTCGAAGCCCTGGCGGAAGTCCTGGACGCCGGTGACGATGACCGGTGGCCGCCGTTGATCGACGCCCTTCGCGTCGAGCCCGGTTACGAGGCGGCGCTTGGAGTGGCCCTGGGCAAGGACCTGACGGCGTCTGACGACGAAGCGGCGCCCAGCCACTGGCGGGCGCTCGGGCCTTTGGCCAACCCCCCGGCTCTGCCCGCCGGTGTTCGGCTCCTCAGCGATTTTATCCGTGGCTCAGCGGTTCTCGACCGCCGGTTGGCCCAGATCGGTGTCGTCGATAGTGAAGCCGAAGGCCGTCGGCTCGCCCCCGATCTGGCGCAGGGACAGCGCCTAGTCAGCCGCGATGGTGCCTTGTGGCGGTGGGACGGCTTTACCGTTTCCGCGAACGCCGCAACCGTCTCCCAGGCCTGGCTCGATCAACGCAAGCGCCTGAACGCGGCCCGCGAGAAGCTTGCCGAATCCAACGCCGCGGCCAAGGTCGCCGAGGACCGGCTTGCCACCGTCCGCCAAGCGGAAAAAGACGCCATTGAAGCAGCGGAGGCCGCCCGCGCGGCTTGGGCCGCCGCCGATAACGCCTATGGGGTGGCCCGTGACGCCTTGACGGAGGCCAAGGAACGCTCGGCCGGCCACGGCTCCCACTTGACCCTACTCAATGACCAGGCGGCCACTATCGAAGCCGAACTCGAACACCTTGAAGCCGACGATAAAGAGGCTCTGGAGGCGCTGGAGGCGATCCCTGATCCAACGGCCAAGCGCGAACAGATCGAAGACATCCGCGCCGAATTGGGCCAGCGCCGTTCCCACCAGGTGGAATGTCAAAGCCGCCACGACAGCCTCGATAGGTCGGTGGAGGAACGCCACCAGCGCCTTGCCGACAACGAAGCCGAAAATGCCTCGTGGCAGGGCCGCCGCGATGCCGCCGAAGCGCGGACCGGGCTGTTGGACGAACGGCGCCGGGACCTGGAATCGGAATTGAAACGCCTCGCCACCCGCCCGGCCGAGATCGCCGAACAGCGCGGATCGCTTTTCGGCGCCATCGACAAGGCCGAAGCAACCCGCAAGGGCTTGGCCGATCGACTAGCGGAAGCCGAATCGGCACTTTTGAAAGCCGATGCCGGGTTACGCACCGCCGAGGCCGAATTGGCCGGGGCCCGCGAGAACATGGTTCGCGCCGAAGGCTCAACCGAACATGCCAAACAGGCCTGCCACGTCCTCGCCGAGCGCATCAAGGACCGCCTGGAATGCCCGCCCGACCAGTTGTTCGAGTTTTCCGGCCTCAAGCCGGACGCCGATTTGCCGGACCTGGAGGCCGTCGAGCGCAAGGTGGAACGCCTCATCCGCGAGCGCGAAACCATGGGGCCGGTAAACCTCCGCGCCGACCAGGAAGCCGAGGAATTGAAAGATCAGATCGAAACCATGGGTACCGAGCGTGATGACCTGCTCAAGGCCATCGACAAGCTTCGCCGGGGCATTTCGGAATTGAACCGCGAAGGCCGACAGCGGCTTTTGGCTTCCTTCGAGGAAGTGAACACGCATTTCCAGAAACTGTTCGAGCGCCTGTTCGCGGGGGGACGGGCGTACCTTGAACTGACCGAGTCCGACGATCCCCTGGAAGCCGGACTGGAGATCATGGCTAGCCCGCCGGGTAAGCGCCTGCAGATGCTATCGCTGCTTTCCGGCGGCGAGCAGGCGTTGACGGCGCTGGCGCTTCTGTTCGCCGTGTTCCAGACCAATCCAGCGCCGATCTGTGTCCTCGACGAGGTCGACGCGCCTCTCGACGACGCCAACGTGGACCGTTTCTGTACCCTGCTCGAAGGGATGGCCAAGACCGACGAGACCCGCTTCATCATCATCACCCATCACCGCATGACTATGGCCCGCATGGACCGTCTTTTCGGCGTCACCATGTTCGAACGGGGAGTTTCACAACTTGTGTCGGTCGATCTGCAACGCGCCGAGAAGCTCAAGGCAACGGCCTAGGGGAGAGGTTCCCTGAATGACGGAGGAAAGGCCGGATCACGAGCTTGAGAGGCTGGACGCCCGGCTCAAGGAAGCCCGTGCCAAGGTTCAGGCAAAGAACCCCGTCGACGGTCCCGAAACCCAGACCCCGGGTAGCACACTTGGGCTTGCGTTTCGCATCGGTGTCGAGTTAGTTTCGGCGCTCGCCATCGGGTTGGGGATCGGCTGGCTGTTGGATTCTTGGCTCGATACCCGACCGTGGCTGATGGTGGTGTTCATTTTTCTTGGGGGTGCCGCTGGTATTTTGAACGTATATAGAATGGCCCGCGGCTTCGTATACGCCGTCGGCTACACCAAGGAAAAAAACCCCGGGGACCATGACACTGGGGACCGGGAATCTAAGGATAAGGACGTTGGCTGAAGCTCACAGCCCCCTCACGCAATTCGAAATCAAACGCTGGGTACCGATCGAGATCGGCAACCTGGACGTTTCATTTACCAATTCTTCCACCTTCATGGTGTTGACGGTCATTTCCGTCAGCGTCTTTCTGGTGCTCGGCATGCGCCATCACGCCCTGGTACCTGGACGCTGGCAGTCGATGGCGGAGCTCAGCTACCTCTTCATCGCCAATCTTGTGAAGGACACCGTGGGCTCCGAGGGTAGGCCCTATTTTCCGTTTATCTTCACGGTGTTCATGTTCGTGCTGTTCGGCAACCTGTTTGGCATGCTGCCCTATGGTTTCACCTTCACTAGCCACATCATCGTCACCTTCACCATGGCCGTCGTGGTTTTTCTTGGCGTCACCTTGATCGCGCTAATCAAGCACAGGCTCCATTTCTTCAAATTTTTCATGCCCCCAGGCGTGCCGTTGGTCATGGCGCCGCTGCTGGTGCCAATCGAGATTATCTCGTATCTGTCGCGCCCGATCAGTCTGAGCGTGCGCCTGTTCGCCAACATGCTGGCCGGCCATACGCTTCTGAAGGTGTTCGCCGGTTTCGTGGTCACGCTGGGGCTGTTCGGCGCCTTTCCGCTGGTCTTCGTCATCGCCTTGACGGCGTTGGAGATCGTGATTGCCTTTCTGCAGGCTTTCGTTTTTACCATTCTGACCTGCCTTTATCTCAACGATGCACTGCATTTGCATTGATCCCGACAAACCGAATTCGAAGCAAAGAGAGGAAAAATATATGGATATCGAAGCTGCCAAGATGCTGGGCTCCGGCATCGCCGTAATCGGCGTTATCGGCGCCGGTATCGGCATCGGCCACATTTTCGCCGCCTTCATCCAGGCGGTGGGTCGCAACCCGGCCGCCCAAGCAGCAGTGTTTCCGATGACCATGCTGGGGTTCGCGCTGGTCGAGGCGATCGCGCTTTATGCCTTGGTCATCGCCCTAGTCATCCTGTTCGGCTAACGCATCCGGGGCCGGTTTTCAAGTCCCCGGTGATGACCCGGAATAACGCCATGCCGCAGCTGGACGTCAATACCTATCTTCCACAGATCGTGTGGCTGCTGATCACCTTCACGGCCTTGTTTCTGGTCATGTGGCGGGTGGTGGTGCCACGCATAGCCGACGTGTTTGAGGCGCGACAGAAGCGGATCGATGACAACCTGGACAAGGCCGCCGACTCTCAGAAAGAAGCCGAGGCCGCGCTCGAGGCCTACGAGGCGTCCCTTGACGAGTCCCGCGCCAGGGCCCAAGCCCTGATCGACAAGGCCGCCGACAAGATCACCACCGAAGCAGAGGAACGGACCGCCAAGCTATCCGAAGAGCTGGACCAAAAGATCGCCGAAAACGAAGCCGAAATCCGGGAGGCCGTCGCCCAGGCCATGGAAAGCGTCCCGGAAGTGGCGCTGGAGGCGGCGTCCGCCGTTATCAATCGGCTCACCGGCGAGGCGGCGGTCGAAAAGGACGTAGTCAAGGCTGTCACGCAAGCGCTCAAGGGCAGAGGCGGATGACGGAATTTCTGAACGACCCCACCTTCTGGGTGCTTGTCGCCTTCGTCGTTTTCGTGGCCGCGTTCGCGAAGCCGATTGCCAAGCCGATCACCGCCGGGTTGGACAAGCGGGCCGACAAGATTCGCGCCGACTTTGAAGAGGCCGAAAAACTCCGCGAGGAGGCCCAGGACCTGCTTGCCACTTACCAGCGCAAGCAGCGCGACGCCGTCAAGGAGACCGAGGTTATCGTCGAGCACGCTGGCGAAGAGGCCGAACGGCTTTTCCAACAGGGCCGCGCACGGCTTGAGGCGGCGGTGGTCCGGCGCCAAAAACTGGCCCTCGAACGCATCGCCCAGGCCGAGGCGGCGGCGGTGGAAGTCGTGCACGGTCACGCCGTCGATGTCGCCCTCGACGCCACCCGCGGCTACCTGACCGAAAGCCTCAAGGGCAAGCAGGCCGTCGCTCTAGTCGATGCGGCGATTAAGGAACTGCCGAAGAAGAGTCACTGAATTGGGCATTTCATGCGCCCGAGCGAATTCCATTCAAATGGAATCCGTTCGATATTTATAAGATAGAGCAGTTAGACGCGTTTGAACGGATCAGTTAAGCGATTCCGATCAATCCCGATCAGCTCTAGCGGCCTAACGAACCCTTGCCACCCGCGCCTTCGACGACCGCCCCTTATTAAGCTACCTGGCTGCTACCCGTTGGCGGAGTTCGGCCAGAAGCTGCCACAGGTAAATATCTCTGTAACTGTTTCTACATATGGCTGGATTATAGTAGATCCATCACTTTCTGGAAGGGATACGGAAACCGTTTCTTTTCGTATCATGCCCACCCCTCACCCGATCAGTTCAAGCCACTCGTCCTCCGAGAGCGTCGTGACGTCCAGCTCCTGGGCTTTCTTAGCCTTAGAACCGGCATCGGTGCCAATAACGACGTAGTCGGTCTTTTTGGAGACGCTGCCTGCAACCTTGGCGCCCAAAGTTTCAGCACGCGCCTTGGCCTCCGCTCGGCTGAGAGTCTCTAGGGTGCCGGTAAAGACAATCGTCTTGCCGGCGACGGCGGACGACGCGGAGTCGGGGGCCTGGAAGTCCTCCACCGTCAGCAAATCCTCCAACTGGTCGAGCACGTCCCGGTTATGGGCCTCGGCGCAGAAGCCCAACAGGTCGTCGGCAACTGAGGATCCGATGCCGTCGATGTTGACCAAGTCCCGGTAGGCTTCCGAGTCTCGGTCCTGGGCCTTTTCCATCTGCTGCCGCCAACCGTCGAGTGACCCGTACTGCTTGGCCAGAAGCCGGGCCGTCGCCTGGCCCACCTGGCGGATGCCAAGCGCATAGATGAACCGCTTGAGCGGGATGGTGGAGCGCTCGCGAAGCTTGGCGAACAGGTTGTTTGCCGATTGCTCGCCCCAGCCGGCGCGGCCGGCGATTTCCCCGGCCCGGTCCTCAAGCCGGAAGATGTCGGCCGGGGTTTCGATGATTCCGTCCTCGGCAAAGGCCTTGATGTGCTTAGCGCCGAGGCCCTCGATGTCGAAGGCATTGCGCGAGACGAAATTCTTGAGGCGCTCGATTCGTTGCGCGGGACAGACGAGTCCGCCCGTACAGCGTCTCGCCACTTCACCATCTTCCCTGATGGCGATGCTTCCGCACTCGGGACATTGATCGGGAAATATATACTTCTTGGCCCCTCTGAGCCGCTTCTCCAACACCACCGAGACCACTTGCGGGATGACGTCACCGGCCCGCTGGATGATGACAGTGTCGCCAACGCGGACGTCCTTGCGGGCGATCTCGTCCTCGTTGTGCAGGGTGACGCGGGCGACCACCACGCCGCCGACGGTTACAGGATCCAGGTTGGCGACAGGCGTCAACGTGCCGGTGCGCCCGACCTGAACGGTGATTTCGTTCAAAACTGTTTCGGCCTTTTCGGCCGGAAACTTGTGGGCGATGGCCCAGCGCGGCGCCCGGCTGACTTGGCCAAGGCGTTCCTGCCAGTCCAGCCGGTTGACCTTGTAGACGATGCCATCGATGTCGTAGGGAACCTCCGCCCGCTTGGCCGCCGTATCGGCGTAGAACTTTAGGCAGTCCTCGATATTAGTGCGCAAAGTGGCCAGCGGATTGGTGGGAAAGCCCCAGGCGCCAAGTTTTTCCAGGAATGCCCAGTGGGTATCGGCGACCGGGTCCGAAACTTCGCCCCAGGCATAGGCGAAGAACCTGAGGGGCCTGGAGGCAGTGATGGATGAATTTTTCTGCCGGAGCGATCCGGCAGCAGCGTTGCGGGGATTGGCGAACACCTTATCCTCGGCCTTTTCATGGACGCGGTTGAGCTTGGCGAAATCGTCAGCCGTCATGTAGACCTCCCCCCGAACCTCCAACACACCGGGGGCTTCCTTGATCTTCTTCGGAATGTCGGCCAACGTTTTCAGGTTTTCGGTGATATCCTCACCGGTGGTGCCGTCACCGCGGGTGGCGCCGAGGATGAATTCCCCGTCAACATACCGGAGCGACACCGACAGGCCGTCAATCTTGAGCTCACAAACGATCTCCACCGTTTCGCCGTCGTCGAGGCCCAGGAACCGCCTGACCTTGGCGATGAAATCGCCAACGTCGTCGTCGTCGAAGGCGTTGCCCAGAGACAGCATCGGCCGGGCATGGGGGACCTTGGCAAAACTGGCGGCCGGCGGCGCGCCGACCTTTTTGGACAGGCTGTCATCCCTGGCCAGGTCCGGGAACGCCGCCTCGATGGCCTCCAAGCGTCGCCGAAGTGCGTCATAGTCGGCGTCGCTGATGACCGGAGCGTCGTTTTGATAATACGCCCGGTCGTTTTCGGCGATCTCCTGGGCCAGCACATCGAGTTCCGCAGCCGCTTCTAGCAGCGTCAGCGCGTCCATGGGGACGTCACGGGGGCCCTCGCTCACGGGCGTGTGCCCTCGATCAAGCTATCGGCGGCGGCACGGGCCTCGTCGGTGATCTTGGCGCCGGCCAGCATGCGGGCGATTTCCTCCTTGCGGCCTTCGTCGTTGAGCGCATCGACAGTGGTCATTACGCCCGGATCGACGTCCGATTTGGAAACCAGCCAGTGGTGCGCGCCTCGAGCTGCCACCTGCGGCGAGTGAGTGACCACCAGCACCTGGCAGCCGCCAGCCAGTCGAGCCAGCCGTTCGCCAACGGCCGCCGCCACGGCCCCGCCGACGTCTGCGTCGACCTCGTCGAAGACCAGGGTCGGCACCCGGTCCGCTTCAGCCAGCACCGCCTTCAACGCCAAGGTGAAGCGAGCCAGCTCGCCGCCCGACGATATCTTGCCTAGCGGCCCCGGCGGCGCCCCCGGGTTGGTGGCGACCAGAAAGGCGACCCGGTCCATGCCGTTGGGCCCCCAGGCGTCCTCGGCCAGGTCCTCGACGGAGGTCAAAAACTTGGCCTTGTCCAGTTTCAGGGCTTTGAGTTCGCGGGCTACGGCCTTATCCAGATTGCCTGCAACCTTCTTGCGGGCGGCGCCGAGCTGGGCCGCAGCAACCTCATATGATTCCCGCGCCGCTTGTTCAGCCGCCCGCAGTTCCGCCACCCGGGCGCCGTCGTCGTCGAGCTCTTGTACCTTGGCGGCGAACTCGTCGGCCAGCGCCGCCAGTCCATCGATGTCGGTCAAGTGCTTGCGGGCAACGGCTCGAAGGGCGAACAATCTTTCTTCCGCCTTTTCAAGGGACTTCGGGTCCGCGCTAAGGCCGGCGGCGGTGCTTTCCAGGAGGGCGTCGGCCTCTGTGGCTTCCGATTGGGCGCGGGTCAGCGCGGCGATGGCGGCGGCGAGCCGGTCTTCGGCCTTGTCGGCGACCCGCTCCAGGTGTCGGAGCGCCCCCTGAAGGCGGGAGAGCGCGCCGCCCCCGTCCCGGAGATCGGTGGCGGCGGCGTTCATTGCCCCAATCAACTGCTCGGCATTCATCATCAAGGTCCTCTGCCCGGCGAGTTCGGCCTCCTCGCCCGGCTGAGGTTCCAAGGCCTTGATCTCGTCCAGCGCGTGGCGCAGGTAATCTTCGTCCCGGCGTGCCGCTTCCATCTCGGCTTCGGCTTCGCGCCGCGCCTGGGCGGTTTCCACCCAAGCGGCGTGGTCGTCCCTGACCTTGTCCAGATCACCGCCGAGGCCGCCGTATGCATCCAGCAATTCACGGTGCGCGGCTACGTTCAGCAGGCGCTGGCTTTCAAACTGGCCGTGGATTTCGACCAAGGTTTCTCCGGCCTCTTTCAACAACTGGACGGTGACCGGCTGATCGTTGACGAAGGCCTTGGACCGTCCGTCCGTTCCCAACACCCGGCGAAACACCAATTCGCCGTCGGGGGCCGCCAAGCCATGTTCTCCCACAAAGTCGTGGACCGGATGGCTGGCGGCAACCTTGAAAGCGGCAGTCACCGACGCCCGCTCGGCACCATGGCGCACCAGCCGCGATTCGGCCCGCATGCCCAACGCCAAGCCAAGCGCGTCGAGTAGGATCGACTTTCCCGACCCGGTTTCGCCGGTCAGCACGGACAATCCCGAGTGAAAGTAAAGATCCAGCCGGTCAATAAGGACGACGTCATGGATCGACAGCGCCGTCAGCATGCCGTTACCACAATTTGTACCAGGATTCCTTGGCCTCCGGCCGCATCTTCTTGTTCTCCACGACCCCGTAGGAGTCGATATACCATTCGCTGCCCGGAAAATTGTGTCCCAGGACCGCCGCCGTCTTGCGCGCTTCCTCAGGCACCCCGAGCGCCAGATAGGCTTCGGTCAGCCGGTGTAGAGCCTCGGGCACGTGGGTGGTGGTCTGGTAATTATCGAAAACCGACTTGAAGCGGTTGATGGCGGCCAGGTAATGCCCTTGATTGTGATAGTAGCGGCCGATTTCCATCTCCTTGCCGGCCAAGTGGTCGTATGTCAGGTCCAGTTTTAGTTTGGCGTCGCGGGCGTATTTGCTGGTGGGAAAGCGCTTGGTCAGTTCGTCCAGGGTCGAAAGCGCCTTCTCAGTCATCTCCTGGTCGCGAGCGACGTCGGAAATCTGTTCGTAGTAACTGAGCCCCTTCAGGTAATAGGCATAGGCGACGTCCTGGTTGGTCGGATGCAACTGGATGAACCTGTCAAGCGCCTTAATGGTGTCGTCGTACTTCTGCCTTTGGTAATAGCTGTAGGCGGCCATCAACTGCGCCTTGGTCGCCCACCGGGAATAGGGGTGCTGGCGTTCGACCTCGTCGAATTTTTCCGTGGAAATATCGAAATCGCCTTCAAGCAGTGCGTCCATAGCTTCGTTGTAAAGCGTTTCGACCGGACGTGTCTTGTATTCCGCCTTCTTCGCCTCGCAGGCACCAAGGCCAAGAATGACAACGGCCGTGACAACGCCGATCCACGGCCTCGGAATGGAAATCAAAGGGATCATGGTTGCTGCTTCTTTACCCTCATCTAAAGAAGGCCAAGGCAGTATTATATCACGACGTCGGGGTGTTTGTGAAAAGCCTTGGGGATGCGCCTTAGGGACGCCTGGGGAACGCCGGGCGGCCGCCGGGGGGCCAGCCTGGGGGATAAAAAAAACCCGCTTGAGCGGGTTTCGGGGGAGGCAGCCGGAAAACGGGGGGTGGGCCCGGGGAATGGGACTGGGATCAGGCTGTATCCGCCAATTCAGGAAAGATGTCGCCATCGATGGCCGTCAGCGCTTCCTGGCCTTGGAACACGTCGTATTTCCAGGCTTCCGGGTCGGCAAAAAGCGCCCGCAAGAGCGCGTTGTTAATGGCGTGGCCTGAATAGACGCCCTCGAACTTTCCGATGATAGGCGCCCCGGCAAGATACAAATCGCCGACAGCGTCCAAGATCTTGTGGCGGACAAATTCGTCGTCGTAGCGGAGCCCGCCTTCATTCAGCACCTTGTCGCCACTGACGACGACGGCATTTTCCAGCGAGCCGCCCTTAGCAAAGCCGGCCGCCCACAGCGCTTCGACCTCGTGAAGGAACCCAAAGGTTCGGGCGCGGGCCAGTTCCTTTGCAAAACTGCCGTTGACGACTCCGATGGAAAAAAATTGCTGGAAAACGGCGTCGCAGTCGAATTCGATTTTAAAATCGAGAGACAGGAATGAACCGGGGGACAACCGGGCCTCACCATTACCGTCGCGGGCGGAAACGCTTTTCAATACCCGGATAACCCGGCGCGGCTTATCTTGTTCGACGACGCCCGCGCAATCCACCAAGAATACGAAGGGTTGAGCGCTGCCGTCCATGATCGGCACTTCTGAACCGTTCAATTCGATCAATGCGTTGTCTATGCCGCATCCGGCCAGGGCCGCCATCAGGTGCTCGACCGTCGCCACCGTGATGCCGTCGCCATTGCCGATCGTCGTGCACATGCGAGTATCGACGACGCGGTCCCATTGGGCCGGGATCAAGGCGCCGCCGCCGGCGATATCGGTACGTTTGAAAACGATTCCGCTGTCGGCATCGGCAGGGTTCAGGGTCAACGAAGCATTTTCGCCGGAGTGGAGCGCCACGCCGGAGCAGGAGATGGACGATTTCAGGGTTCTTTGGTTGACGACGCTAACGAGACTATTGGCGCCGGCGCTGCTCAGCTTCCTTGGCGACTGGATGTTTTTCGTAATCCCCATTAATCCCCGCAATTTTTGCTCTCGATGATGCGGTTTGAGTGCAGGCGTTTGGATTTTCGCCAAACTCTTACCACCCCTCAAAGCCTACGGACCGAAAGAGCGGAGCGGCTTCTATTGTGTGTAACAAAACCCTTGAAACCACTCAAATCACTCTTTGTTTCCGAATGTTACGCGTGTTCGGACCTCGCTTTCGGCCGACAATCGGTCTGCCCGTCAGTTCGCCTGACGGCGGAGAAACGCCGGAATATCCAGTAGATCATCCTCGTGTTCGCTTGCCGGAAACCGATCTGCCGGGTCCAGTCCGCCGAGCTTGCCTTCGCCTTCCTCGCCGTCGCCCTCTTCCAGACTTGTCAGGTTGCTAGCCTCGGCGGCTTGCGGCCCCAGTGTGGTGGTCTCATAAGTAGCAGAAAGTTTTTTATTTTCCGTTTCTTCAAAGGCTACTTCAGGAATTTGCTTGTTCTTCCCGAAGGCCGCTCGCCCGGTGCTGGTGACACGCTCGAAAAGGCTCGTCCCCAATGACCGCATCGGCAACTTGGCGGTCTCCTCGTCGGCCAATTCGCCGTCGTCTTCGGCTGTTTCCTCGGCGGTTTTAAAATCGGCGCCGTCCCGATTGGCCCCATCACCGGTTGCTAACGGTTCAGGCGGGATGAAGGCGTCGGTGGCGCCGACCGACGGCATGGCCGCGGGAGGCGGTTCGGGCGCCGTTTCGACCGGCAACTCGCCAGCCGCGGTAGGGGCGGTGATCTCATCCGACGGTTCAGCCTCGGCGATAGGTTCCGCTGCATTGGGGGCTTCTTCCCCATCGGCAGGTTCATCAAAGGCGATGGTTTCCGCCTCGTCCAACTTTTCCACTTTTGGTAACGCCGCACTCCCGTAGTCTTCGGTCTGTTCTAACCGTTCGGCCAGATGCAGCATTGTCGGCAACGCCATCTCGGAAGCGTCGGCATTGATGCCCGTTGCAACGACGGATACCCGCATGGTTCCCTCAAGCCCGGCATCGAAGGCCGAGCCGACGATGATGTAGGCGTCCTGATCGATCTCGGCGCGAATACGGTTGGCGGCTTCGTCGACCTCGAACAGCGTAATGTCCATGCCGCCGGTAATGTTGATGAGCACACCCTTCGCCCCCTTCATGGAGGTGTCGTCAAGAAGTGGGTTGGCGATCGCCGCCTCTGCGGCATCAAGCGCCCGGCGTTCGCCTTCGGCCTCGCCGGTTCCCATCATTGCCTTGCCCATTTCGCTCATCACCGTACGAATGTCTGCGAAGTCTAGGTTAATGAGACCGGGCATCACCATCAGGTCGGTGACGCCGCGGACACCCGTATACAGAACCTCGTCAGCCTTTTTGAAGGCATCAGCGAAGGTTGTTTGTTCGTTGGCGATGCGGAACAAGTTCTGGTTAGGGATGACGATCAGGGTATCCACGTACTGTTCCAGTTCCTCGATACCGGCTTCTGCTTGGGACATGCGATGAGTGCCTTCAAACTGGAACGGCTTGGTCACCACGCCGACAGTCAGGATGCCCCGGTCCTTTGCCGCACTGGCAATCACTGGCGCGCCGCCTGTTCCGGTGCCGCCTCCCATGCCGGCGGCGATGAAGGCCATGTGGGCGCCGTCCAGTTCGGCAAGGATCTCCTCGATTGCCTCTTCGGCGGCGGCGCGGCCGACTTCCGGCCGTGACCCTGCGCCAAGACCTTGGGTGATGTTGACACCAAGCTGAATACGGCGTTCGGTGTTGGATTGTCCCAATGCCTGAGCGTCGGTGTTAGCGACCACGAAGTCGACGCCTTCAAGTTCGGAACGAATCATGTTGTTGAGGGCATTGCCACCGGCGCCCCCGACGCCGATAACGATCAGTTTCGGTTTTAACTGCTGTGTTTTGGTGTTGTCCGGTACGGTCAGATTGATGCTCATGGTGACCTCCTCATTATCGTCGATTTGAAATTACGGATGTGGCGAGACCAAACGCGTCCCACCAGTTATGAATCGATACCGCCGGACGGCGGCGATGGGTTCTCAGAGTTAAGGGTTCAAACAAAGTCCTCATTAGAAATTCTCTCTTATCCACTGTCCGAGACGGCCGAAACGGTGATCCAACTGCTCCGTTGGACAATATGCAGCGCCTAGCACCACGGCCTTGTTGTTGACGGCGTAATGCAGAAGCCCTGCCGTAGTGGCGAAGGCTGGCCCGGCAGTCGCTTCGGCCATGCCGTCGATGGCCAGTGGCCGGCCCATGCGGACCTGCTTTTCGATAATTCTGCTGGCCAGTTCGCGGACGCCGTGGAGCTGGCTGGCGCCGCCAGTGAGCACGATGCGCCGCCCGGCGACCTTGTCGAAACCGGCGTCCTTGAGGCCGTCACGAACCATCTCCAGCGTTTCTTCGACACGCGGGCGGATGATTCCGACCAACAAGGAGCGAGGAACCTGACTGGCCTCGGCGCTTGAATCCTCCCCGATCCGCGACACCGTGATGATCTCCCGGTCGTCCAACGACGACGGCAACGCGCTGCCGTAAAGTGTCTTCATCCGTTCGGCCTGTTTGAGCGGCGTCGACAGGCCACGGGCGATGTCGTTGGTCACGTGGACGCCGCCAATGGGGATGATGTTGGTGTGGACTAGTTCGCCGTCGAAAAAGACGGCGATGGACGTTGTGCCGCCACCCATATCGATACAGGTAACGCCCAACTGGATTTCGTCCTCGACCAGGCAGGCCAGGGCGGAGGCGTAGGCGGAAATAACCTTATTCTCGACCCCCAGATGACATCGCGTGACGCTGGTTTCTAAATTACGTAGGGGGCCGCTCAGCGCACAGATGACGTGCATGTTGACGCCGAGCCGCTCGCCGAACATTCCGCGCGGGTCGCGGACCCCCCGGTTGCCGTCGATGGAGTAACCGACCGGAATGGTATGGACTAATTCCCGTTCCTTAGGCAGGCCCTCCGACGGCACCGTCGGATCGAGAATGCGGCGCAGGTCCGCGTCGCCGATTGCGTGCCCGGCGATGGAAATCTCGTAGGCGATTAGGCGTGACAACGGCTCGCCGCTCGAAAGATTAACCACCACTTCGCGGATGTTTTCACCGGCCATCTGTTCGGCCGCCTCGACAGTGGCCCGGATCGAGGCCTCGGCATCATCCAGATTGACGATGGCGCCCGAGCGCAATCCCTCGGACACCTGGTGGCCGATGCCGATGATTTTTAACCCATCGTCCTGGTAAGGTCCGCGTCCTATATTGGCGCGCGCAATCAGGCAGCAAATTTTCGTGGTGCCAATATCAAGCGCCGCGACTAGACCGGTTCGAGTCCTTTTCGAGGTTGCAGTATTTCTCATGGTCAATGGCTCTTTTGTTTTACCGTTCTCATTCTCCAAGGCGCCGTCTGTCATGTTTCCTGCTGTTTGCCGCTCTTTTCCTTTGGCGGCTTCGGCACCTTGCGGACAATCAGGCGGTCGGGAAGCCGGAGATCAAGGATCTGAACGTCACGTTCCAGAACCCTGTGGGTCTTTTCGTATTCGGCCAGCCGTTTCCAGGCCTTGGCGGCGTTTTCTTCCGGCATGCGGACGTCGATATCGCCCTTGAGGCGCAAGTTCCAGCGCCGGCCGCCGACGCGAACGGCGGCTTTGACCCGATCCATCAATTGCGGTTCGGTGGCCAGCACCTCGAGCAGCTTGGCGGCGTGTGAGGGGGCATCGGGGCCGACCACCACCAGAAAGTCGGAAAACCGATCGAGGCTTTTCTTCATGATCACTTCTCCGTCGGTATCTATCAGCGCGAACACGCCCTTGTGCTGCCACAATGCCAATGGCCGGCGTTCCTCGACGTTCAGCAACACCGTATCGGGCAACATTCGCCCGATGGACGCCGTCTTGACCCAGGGCAGCGCCTCGAGCCGCTTCTTGGCCGCCTGCAAGTCGAAATCCAGGATCGGCGCCCCACGAACCAACTGCACCGCGCCCAGAAGCTCTTCCTGCGTCGTCTCCCGGCGACCGACGACCAGAATTTCCTCGACCCTGAAGCCGACCTCCGTGGAAGCGGCGATGAGTTTCCATTTGGTCCGTTCAACGGCCTGCTGGACCCAGTCGCTCTTCCACAGCCACCAACTCTCGCCGCCGGCTAAGGATACGAACAGCACCATCAGGGCAACCCTAAGACGGCGGCTGCGCCAGAAAGGCACCACCCGGCGGCGAGGCCTGCCGCTTTTCGAAGTCTTCGAGTCACGGGATTTGTTCATGCGTCGCACTCAGCATTGTCGACCATCCAAACCACCAAGTCCTGAAACGATATGCCGGCGTGGGCAGCCTGTTCGGGCACCAGAGAGGTCGGCGTCATGCCAGGTTGGGTATTGATTTCGAGCAAATAAATGTTGTCGCCATCGTAACGGATATCGGCACGGGAAACGCCCCTGCACCCAAGCGTCTTGTGGGCAAGCGCCGAAACCCGCATGGCTTCTTCGGTGACGCTGTCGTCGATCTCGGCGGGGATCACATGGGTCGAACCGCCGTCGGCGTACTTGGCGTCGTAATCGTAAAAACTTCTATCCGTCTTTATCTCGGTCACCGCCAGCGCCTTATCGCCCATCACCGAGACGGTCAGCTCGCGGCCGGGGATGAAGGCTTCGACCATCACCCTTTTGTCGTAAGGCCAACCCGTCGCCTCGAAGTCCGGCACCTCGTTAGAATTGGGGATGATCCGCACCCCGACGCTGGAGCCTTCGTTCAGCGGCTTGATGACGAAGGGCGGTTCCATCACCTTGCCGCCCTGGAAGAATTCGCGGGTCGCGATCTGGTGTTCGGGAACTGGAATCCCGGCGTCTGCAAAAAGGCGCTTGGCCATCGGCTTGTCCATCGCCAGTGCCGAGGCCAAGAGCCCTGAATGGGTATAGGGAATATCGAGAATGTCCAGCAGGCCCTGGACACAGCCGTCCTCGCCGAAGTGGCCGTGAAGGGCGTTGAAAATAGCGTCGGGTCGCGGATAAAGGCGCGTCATCAACACCCCCAAGTCACGCTGCACGTCGATGGGGGTGACTTCTATGCCAGCATCGACCAACGAATCGGCAACCGCCGCGCCGGACACCAGCGACACCTCACGTTCCGCCGACCATCCGCCCATCAGGACCGCAACGTGTTTCGTCATGATGCGTTTTTCTCACCGGTAACTTCGCGGACGGCGGGCGGGCGGGCCACGCCAAGGCACCTGATTTCCCATTCCAATTTGACCTCGGTCATCTCGAAGACGCGGCGGCGGACTTCCTCACCCAGCCCTTCCAGGTCGGCGGCGGTGGCGTTGCTGGTGTTGATCAGGAAATTGCAGTGTTTTTCCGATACCTCTGCGCCGCCCTGCCTGAGCCCCCGGCAACCGGCCTTTTCAATCAACTCCCAGGCCTTCATGTCTTCCGGATTTTTGAAGGTGGAACCGCCGGTGGGCGTGCGTAGCGGTTGCGAGGTTTCGCGCTCGGCCTGGATATCTTCCATGCGGCGGGTGATTTCGTCCTTGTCACCCGGGACGCCACGGAGACGCGCGGCGATGAAAGTCCAATCCTCCGGCACCCCGCATTGTCGGTATCCAAAGGCTAGCTCGGAAAGGGCCAGCCGCTTCGGTCGGCCAGCCGGATCAAGGGCTTCGGCGTCGACGATGACGTCCTTGAGCTCACGGCCGAAGGCGCCGGCATTCATACGGAGGGCGCCGCCAATGGTGCCGGGAATGCCTGAAAGGAATTCGAGACCCGAAAGCCCGGCATCGCGGGCGCTCCTGGCGACGTTCATGTCATGGGCGCCAGCGCCGGCGGTGATTACGTCGGCGCTGACGCCGATATCAGTGAAGCCCCGGCCGAGACGCACGACAACGCCCTCGATGCCGCTGTCGCGGACAATAATGTTGGAGCCGACGCCTATCACCGTCACCGGCACATCGGCGGCTTTTTCGGCCAACAACCCGGCAAGATCGTCGGTATCGGTGGGCTCGAACAGCACCTCCGCTGGGCCGCCGACCTTGAACCAGGTGAAGCGGGCGATCGGGGCGTAGGCGGTCAATTCACCCCTGACCGGGGGCAGACGATCCATAAGGCCTGTTGTTCGTTTAGCTGTCATCATTCGCCGCCTCCCTGCCCCTGGCGCGCACCTTCCGAAGTTTATCGGGGAGCGTGTTGGCCCAGTCGGTGATGTCGCCAGCACCCAGGCACACCACCATGTCGCCCGGCCCCGCGAGGAGGTCGACAATTTCCGGCAATTCCGCCGGATCGGACAGCGCCAGCACCATGCGGTGGCCGTGGTGGCCAAGGCCAGCCACCAGCGCCTCCCTGTCGATGCCTTCGATCGGTTCCTCTCCGGCCGTGTAGACGTCGGCCACGACCACCGCGTCGGCATCGTTGAAACAGGTACAAAAATCCTCGAACAAATTTCGCAGCCGCGTGAACCGGTGCGGTTGGACGACCGCGATCACCTGGCCCTTGGCAACGGCGCGCGCCGTTTTCAACACCGCGCCGATCTCCACCGGGTGGTGTCCGTAATCGTCGATGATGGTGATGCCATCGACCTCGCCGGTGCGGGTGAAGCGGCGCTTGACCCCCTGGAAGGAAGCCAGCGCGCGGCGGATGACGTCCTCACCGATCCCCATTTCGTTGGCGATGGCGACGGCGGCGAGCGCATTTTGAACATTGTGTTCACCCAGCATAGGCAGTTCCAATCCATTGATTTTGACTTGGCCGCCGGTCTTGCGGTCGGTAATTTGGGCGTCGAAACGGACGATCTCGTCGTCGGCACCGAGAATGATGCCGCGTATGTCGGCTTGGGGACTGAACCCATAGGTGACGATGCGGCAGTCCGAGACGCGTGGGATCATCGCCTGAACTTCCGGGTGGTCGATGCAAAGCGCCGCGAACCCGTAGAACGGGATGTTGGCGACGAAGGCATCGAAGGCGTCGCGCAAGGCGTTGAAGGACCCGTAATGATCCAGGTGCTCGGGATCGATGTTAGTGACCACGACGACGGTCGCCGGCAGATGAGCGAAAGTGCCGTCGGATTCGTCGGCCTCGGCGACCATCCAGTCGCCCCCGCCAAGCCTGGCATTTGATCCCCAGGCATTGACGATGCCGCCGTTGATCACCGTCGGGTCCATGCCGGCAACATCGAGAAGTTGAACGATCACCGACGTGGTGGTGGTCTTGCCGTGGGTGCCGCCGACCGCGATCGACCATTTCAGGCGCATCAGTTCGCCCAGCATTTCGGCTCGCCTGACGACCGGTATTAGTCGCTGGCGGGCCGCCTGGACTTCCGGATTGTCAGCCTTGACGGCGGTCGAAATGACGGCCACCTGGGCGCCGCCCAGGTGTTCCTCACGGTGCCCGATATGCACCTGAACGCCCAAGTCGCGGAGACGTTTGACGTTGGCGGAGTCGTTGAGATCACTGCCCTGTACGGAATACCCCAGCGTGTGCAGCACCTCGGCGATGCCGCTCCTGCCGATGCCGCGGATGCCGACCACGTGGCTGGTACCGATATCGCTGGGGGGCGCCCGGCTGCCGACAAAGTGGATGGTACCGATATCGATGGGGAGCGCTCTCATGCCGCCCTCCTTTCGGTTCCTGGTCTGTCGGCGCCGTTGGAAGACAATAACTTGCACACCATATCGGCAAGCCGTTCGGACGCATCATGGTTGCCCGCGGTCTTGGCGCAGTCGGCCGCCTTCTCGAGGATCGCCGGCAAGCCCAACAGCGAATCCAGCCGCGCCGCCAAGTTGCCGCAGGTGAACGATTCCTCAAGCATCAGCCAGCCGGCGCCGGCTTCCTCAATGGCGTGGGCATTGCGGGTCTGGTGGTCGTCGATGGCGAAGGGATAGGGAATGAGGATCGAGGGCAGGCCGGCTGCTAGGGTCTCGGCCACGGTCGAGGCACCGGCGCGCCCGATCAACAGGTGCGCCCCGGCCAATCTTTCCGGCAAATCGTCGAAGAAGATCTCCAGGTCGGCGTCTATACTGAGCTTTTGATAGTGGTCTCGGATTTGGTCGAGGTCCTCGGGCCGGCATTGCTGGGATACACGGACGCGGGCGCGTAAGCCTTCGTCGAGACGGCCGAGCGCGTCGGGCACCACTCCTGAGAAAACATGCGCCCCCTGGGAGCCGCCGATGACCAGCAATGAGACCGCTCCGTCCGCCGTCAATGCCGGATAGGGACGGCCGCCGACCGCAGCAATAGAGGCCCTAACCGGCATACCCGTATATTTAACCTTGGCGGCGGCTTCTGCCGGCAAGCCTTTTGAATTCACGTACGAGGTGGCAATCCGGTCCACCCGTGACGCCAGCAGCCGGTTGGCGCGGCCAAGTATAACATTTTGCTCGTGGATGGCCGTTTTATAGCCGCCGAAGCTGGCCGCCAACATGGTCGGTACTGAAGCATAACCGCCAAAGCCGATAACGGCCTTTGGTTTGAGGCGCTTCAACAGGCTCCTCGCCTGCCACGTCCCGATGGCCAGTTTGGGGCCGCTTTGAAGGCGCGCCGCAAAGCTTTTGCCAGCGATGCCGCCGGCGTGGATGCGATGAATTTCGATGCCTTCCAGAGCCCCCTTGAAGGCAACGCCACGGCGGTCCGTAATCAGCGCAAGACGGCAGCCCCGCCCGGCTAATTCTTCGGCCAGGGCTTCCGCCGGGAATACATGGCCGCCCGTGCCGCCGGCGGCAAGGATGACGAGATGGCCCTGAGATGTCATTTCAACCTCCCTTGTCCTGGACGTTCGCGGGTCAGGGCCAGGACCATGCCCATGGCCAACGCCAGGGCCAGGGTCGACGACCCGCCGTAGGACACGAACGGCAGGGTTATCCCCTTGGGCGGCATCAGGTTGATGTTGGAGGCCATGTTGATGATCGCCTGAATGGCGAACTGCACCAGCAGTCCGGTGACCGCCAACAGCACGAATAAGTCGTTGTCCCGAAGCACGCGACTGAATCCCCTGAGCACCACGAAAGTGAATAGGGCCAACATGATCAAACATAAAACGAGGCCGAATTCCTCGCCAGCGACGGCGAAAATGAAGTCTGCGTGGGCGTCGGGCAGGACCTCCTTGACCCGGCCCTCGCCAGGACCGCGGCCCGCCCAGCCGCCGTTGTAGAAGGCCTCCAAGGCGCGGCTCACCTGATAGCCCTCGCTACCCGCCGGATCCAGGAAGCGGTCTACCCTGACCTGCACGTGACCGAAGGCGAAGTACGCGGCGACGCTTGCACCCAGGAATCCAAGGCCGATTCCCAGCACCAGTACCAACGGCAGGCCGGCGACGAAAAACTGCACCGCCCAAACGGCGGCAACGACCATGGTCATGCCGACGTCCGGCTGCATCAACAGCAGCACGGCGATGGTGGCGAACAGCCCAGTGGCGATGCCATGGCCCGGGAAGCGTCCGTCCGGGAGTCGTTTCGAGAACATCCAGGCGACAACGACGGCAAACCCGGGTTTGACGAACTCGGACGGTTGCATGGAGAAATTGCCGATCTGCAACCAACGGGTGGCGCCCTTGATTTCCAGGCCGATGATGAGCGTCGCCACCATCAACACTAAGGCACAGGCGACACACCCCAAGCCCAACTGCCGGACGCCCCTGAGTGACAGGAATGATGTAGCGAATATGATCGCCAACGCGACGCCTAAGAAAACGAACTGGCGGCGTGCAAAATGAAAGGTGTCGAAGCCGAGGCGTTCGGCGACCGGTGGGGAGGCGGTCAGTGTCAGCATGGCGCCGACGGCGATGATGGAAGCCAAGGCCGCCAGGGTCCAGCGGTCCACCGTCCACCACCAACGGCTGACGAGGCTAGTATCGGTGCGGGCTAAGGCGCTCATGACCCCTCCTCCCCACCACTCCGGGTGCCGGGGAAAAGCCCGGGCTCATCGAACGGATCCAATTGCTTGCCGGGAAGCGCCTCGACTAATTCGCGAAAGGCGTCGCCACGGGCCTCGAAATCGTCGAACTGATCGAAGGACGCGCACGCCGGCGACAACAGGACCACCGCGTCCGCGGCTTTTTCCTTTTTGGCCAGTTTGTGTGCTTCTTTCACCGCTGTTTTCAGATCTCCGGAAATGGTGATCGGCACCTTACCGTCCAGAAACTGCGAGAATTCAAGGGCCGCCTCGCCGATCAGGAAGGCGTGACGCACGTTGCCGAGATGCGTCTCGACGGCCTTGAGTGTGCCTTCCTTAGGGCGGCCTCCGACGATCCAATAAACGGCGTCGTAGCACCCTAGCGCTCGGGCCGCGGCATCAGCGTTGGTTGCCTTGGAATCGTTGACGTAGCCGATGCCGTCCACCAGGGCGACCGGTTCCTGTCGATGGACCAGACCGGGATAGCTCTGTATGCAGGCCATAATCGCGTGGGGTTGGACGCCGGCGGTTTTGGTCGTCGCATAGGCCGCCGCCGCGTTCTGCCAATTGTGCCGGCCGGGCAGGCTAGCGTTGTCCCGGAGGTCCACGACCACGGTTTCCTGGCCCTCGGTGTCGTCGTAAAGCACCCCGTCGATGACATAAACCCCGCCGGGAACGCGCCCGTTGCCTGAAACACCGATCACCGTCTGCTCGTCGACGGCCGAAAGCTCATCATGGATGGTGCGGGAGAGGTCGTCGTCCATTCCGACGATGGCAGTGCGGGGCTTGGTCTGGCGGTGGAAGATCAGTTTCTTGGCGGCGATGTAGCCGTCCATGCCGCCGTAGCGTTCCAGATGGTCGGCGCTGAGGTTCAACAGGACGGCGACATCGAAGGTGATGGACTTGGTGAGCTCCAACTGGAACGACGACATTTCGAGCACGTAGGTGCCACCGGCGTCGAGCGGTTCCAGTTCCAGCGCCGGAATCCCCAAGTTTCCGCCGACCTCGGCCTCGCGACCGGAAACCTGCATGATGTGGCCAATCAAGGCCGTCACTGTCGATTTGCCGTTGGTGCCGGTAATGCCGATGTAGGCGGCGTCCCGTTGGGCGCGAACCAGCAACTCCGAATCGCCGATGATCTCGATGTTGGCGGCTTCGGCCAGCTTGACGATCTTGTGCGGTTCCGGATGGTGAAGGGGCACGCCCGGGCTCAGGACCAGGGTCGTGTGTTCCTTCCAATCACACTTGTAAAGATCGACCAGCGGCACCCCGGCCTCCTGGGCGCGGTCCCGGGCCTCGGGATCATCGTCCCAGGCCGCGACTTCCGCCTCGCTCTCGACGAGCGCCCGGGCCACCGTCAGGCCCGAACGTCCTAGGCCAAAGACGGCGACCGGATAGCTTTCAAAGGGGAACAAGTTGATCAACGCCATCCCGTCACCTCAACTTCAACGTCGACAGCCCGGCCAGCGCCAGGATCGAAGCGATGATCCAGAACCGGATGACAATCGTGCTTTCGGCCCATCCTTTTTTTTCGAAGTGATGGTGCAGCGGCGCCATGGCAAAGATTCTTTTCCCCGTCAACTTGAACGACACTACCTGGACGATTACCGAAACTGTCTCCAGCACAAACAAACCGCCAACGATAGCCAGAACCAATTCGTGCTTGGTGATGACGCTGACCGCGCCTAGAGCGCCGCCCAGCGACAACGACCCGGTGTCCCCCATGAACACTTTTGCCGGCGGCGCGTTGAACCACAGGAAGCCCAGTCCGCTGCCCACCAGCGCCCCGCAAAAGACGGCCAATTCCCCAGAACCTGGAACATAGTGTAATTGCAAGTAAGTTGAGAACACGGCGTTGCCGACCAAGTACGTGATCAGCGCGAAGACGCCAGTGGCGATCATTACCGGCACGATGGCCAGTCCGTCCAAGCCGTCAGTCAAATTGACGGCGTTGGACGTGCCGACCATGACCACCACGGCAACGACGACGAAAAACCACCCGAAATTGAGAAGGAGGTTTTTGAAAAAGGGCACCGCAAGCGTCGTCGCCAGGGCCGGCGGCAAGTGGCTCATGATCGAAAACGCCGCCACGGCGGCGATCGCCACCTGCAATAAAATCTTCAACCGGGCGGACAATCCTTTGCTGTCACGGTGGGTGACCTTCAGGTAGTCGTCGAGGAACCCGATGGTGCCGTAGGCGATGGTGACCCCAAGAACCACCCACACGTAATTATTTGCGAGATCGGCCCACAACAGCGTCGCCAGCGTCAACGCCAGGAGAATCAGGAAGCCGCCCATTGTCGGCGTTTCCTTCTTGGTCAGAAGGTGACTTTTGGGGCCGTCTGAACGGATCGGCTGGCCACCGCTCTGGCGGCTTTTCAGCATGTTGATGACAACCGGCCCGAACAGGAAGCTGATGACCAGCGCCGTAATGATGGCGCCGCCTGTGCGGAAAGTGAGGTACCTGAAAACGTTGAGGACGGAGAACTGGTCGGCCATCGGATACAGGACATGGAAAAGCATGGCGCGTCGTTCCCCTATCCGTTGACCACGTGTTTGCGGTTGCCGGGCCCGGCGCCGCAGGGCTCGCCGAGTTCCAGAAGCGCTTCGACGACCGGGCCGGTTTTGCTGCCCGCCGAACCCTTGACGACGAGGACATCCCCGGGACGCACAGCCGCCGTCACCTTTGGTAGTAATCGGGTAATGCTGCACGCGGAACCTCCCCGCAGGGGCCGTGGCAGAACATCCCACAGCGCGCTCATGTGCTGGCCGGCGGTGAACACCAAATTGATCTTCTGCGCGATCAGGCTTTCCACCAGGGCCGCGTGCTTGGCTTCGGATTTTTTGCCCAGTTCCAGCATGTCTCCAAGAACGGCGATCCGCCGGCCGGCGCCCACCGGATTCATCTGTCCCAGGACCTCGAAGGCGGCGGTCATGGACACCGGCGAGGCATTGTAGGTTTCGTCGATGACGACGAAAGTGCCGCCCGCCACCCTGACCGTATGACGCTGTCCGCGCCCCTTGAGACTGCTCACCTCGGCCAAGGCCGCCGCCGCCTTGCCGATATCACCCCCGGCAGCGCTGACGGCAGCCAGGACGGCCAGCGAATTCATGACCCAATGACGGCCGGGCACCCCCAGCCGGTATTCGATCTCGACCCCGAAAACCATCGCCTCGATGTCCGAGCCCTCGTAATCGGAACGGACATTGACGAGCCGCAACTGGGCGTCGGCATGAGCGCCGAAACCAAAGGTCGTTTTCACGCCCGCAGCCTCGGCGGCGGCGACTAGGCGGCTGAACTGTGGATTATCGCGATTGATCACGGCGATGCCGTCGGGGTCCAGGCCTTCGAAAATTTCCGCCTTGGCGTCGGCGATTTCCTCGATGGATTTAAAATAGGCGATGTGGACGGACTCGACGTTGGTGATAATGGCGACGTGAGGAGACGCCATCCTAGAAAGCGGCGCGATTTCGTCCGGGCGATTCATGCCGATCTCGAACACCCCGAAAGCAGCGTCGGCGGGCATCCTGGCCAGGCTCAGGGGGACTCCCCAGTGGTTGTTGAGGCTTCCTTCGCTGGCCACCGTCGAACCCTGCGGAGTCAAGGCGACGCGAAGCGCTTCCTTGGTCCCGGTCTTGCCGACGCTGCCGGTAACGGCGATGACGCGCCCGCGGGCGCGTCGGCGGGCGGCGCGGCCCAAATCCTCGAGGGCGCGGGTGGTATCTGCGACCTCGAGCAATGGCGCGTCGGCGGCCAAGGCCTCCGGGAAGTTATCGACGATTACCGCGGCAGCGCCGGCGGCCAGTGCGTCAGCGGCGAAGTCGTGACCGTCAAACCGTGCCCCGCGGATGGCAATGAACAGGTCGCCCGGCTTGACTGTCCGGCTGTCGATGGAAACACCGCTCGCCCGCCACTCACCCCGGGTGCGGCCGCCGGTGGCCGACATTGCCGGCCCTGAAGTCCACAAATATGATTCCGCCGCCGGGTTCATGATGAGATTCCCGCCAGGGCGTCACGGACAGCATCGGTGTCGTCGAAAGGCCGGGTCTCGTTACCGATGACCTGTCCCCGTTCGTGACCCTTGCCGGCGACGACAAGAAGATCGCCGGGTTTTAGCCCTTCGATCCCTTCGGCTATGGCCTGGGCGCGGTCACCGATCTCCCGGGCTTCGGGACAGGCGGCCATGATTTGGCGGCGAATGGTGGCGGCGTCCTCGGTACGGGGGTTGTCGTCGGTAACGATGACCATATCGGCGAACCGGGAGGCGATCTTTCCCATTTCAGCACGTTTTCCGGAATCCCTATCGCCTCCGCAGCCGAACACCAGACAGAGACGCCCGTCAGCGTATGGACGGAGCGCCCCCAGCAAACTTTCCAGCGCGTCCGGGGTGTGGGCGTAATCGACAAATACCGGCGCTTCGCTCGGATGCCGGCCCACCAACTGGACCCGTCCGGGGCCGCCGGTCAAATGTTCAAGCTGCCCGACGGCGGCGTCAATATCGGCGCCCGACGCCAGCGCCAAAGTGAGCGCCGAAAGCGCGTTGGAGGCCTGGAAGTCGCCGAGCAGGGGAAGGGTTACCCGATAAGCCTTGCCGGCCATCGTCAGGTCCAGGCGACAACCGTCGGAAACCGTGTCCGCCTTTTCGAGCCTGACGTCGTCTCCCGACAGGCCATACCCCATAACGCGGAGGCCCCGGTCCCGGCACGCCGCCTCGACCACCCCCGCCATGGGGGCGTCGGCGTTGATGACGGCGGTGCCGTCAGTACTGAGGACTTCGGTGAACAGCCTAAGCTTGGCGTTCAGGTAATCCTCCATACCGCCGTGATAATCCAGGTGATCGCGGGTCAGGTTGGTAAAGCCGGCGATGTTCACCCGCACCCCGTCAAGACGGTGCTGGTGAAGGCCATGGCTGGAAGCCTCAAGCGCCAGCCGGGTGACCCCGAACCGCGCCAGTTCGCTGAGGTTGCGGTGCAGATCGACGCTATCCGGTGTCGTCAGGTCGACCCGGTTCTCGAACCCTTCGGCCTCGATTCCGAGGGTTCCGGCGCTCGCCGCCTTATGCCCGAGGCCACTCCAAATTTGATTCAGGAAGGTGACGACGGAGGTCTTGCCGTTGGTGCCGGTGACGGCGGCGATAATCTCCGGCTGGGTTTCGAAGAAGTTCGCCGCCATCAATGCGTATTGGCGGCGCGGGTTGATGTCGGTCAGGAGCGGCACTCCTTCAACGCCGCCTTCCAAGGCGGTGCCAAGCGGCGCCAGGACGACGGCGGCGCCGCTTTCAAGGGCGTCGGTAATGAAATCGCAACCGTCCAACCGGGTGCCGGACAGGGCAGCAAATAGAAAGCCGGGCTCGACCCGCCGGGAGTCGCAGGTGAGCCCGGTAATATCCATCTCGTTAACGACCGCTTGGTCCGTCACTTCCATGTGCATTCCGTCCAGGACATCAATAAGTCGCAAAAGCCTGCTCCCGGGGGCCCGAGGCCTCGGCCCCGCCACGATCACGGGACGCCTGTTCCCGGGGCGACGGGGGCACTCTCAGGTTTTTCATTGGCCCCCTGGGGATCGTGCGAGCCTTGGGTACGGGGGCCTCGAGCAAGGTGCGGACCCGTTTCAACATCCGGCTCTCGGCCGCGGCATCGAAGGCCGGTTTAGCGTAGGATGGCAGGAGTATGGCAACGGGCTCCAGTGTGGCCGCGGACCCTGGTGTGGCCTTGGGCTCCGGCGCGGCGGCCCAGCCCTCGATGACCACGGCGTCATCCGGAGTAGGCCTCAGTTCCCGGTTCGGCGGCATGCCGACGAGGGTCGCCATGCGTTGGACGATCCGGCTCACGGCCGGAGCCGCGACCCAGCCACCGGTGGCGTAGTTGAAGGTGCGCTCGTTGCCTTTCGGTTCGTCCAACAGCACCAACACCACATAGCGCGGGTTATCAATGGGGAAGGCGCCGATGAAAGACGAAATGTTGGCGCTTTTCCGGTAGCCCTTGGCCGCCAGTTTATCGGCGGTGCCCGTCTTGCCGCCAACGGCATAGCCCTCGGCCTCCGCCTTGCGTCCTGTGCCGCGGCTGACGACCAGGCGCATCAGATCGCGTATTTGTTCCGACGTTTCCGGCGAAAGGACCCGCCGGCCCTTCACCGACCCATTGCCGTTGCGCTTCAACAGCGTCGGCCGGATATAGGTGCCGCCGTTTACCAGCGCCGCGACACCGCTCACCATTTGCGCCGGCGTGACGGCGATGCCGTGACCGTAGGCGATGGTCATGGTGTTGATTTCGCGCCACCGGCGGGGCGTCAAGGGGATTCCGATTTCCGGCAACTCGATGGCCGCCGGCTGCAACAGGCCAAACCGGGCGAGATAAGCGCGCTGCACCTTGGTGCCGACGTCGATAGCCATCTTGGCAGCTCCGATGTTGGATGAATAGGCGACGATCTCGGGCACCGACAACCATCGGTTCTTGCCGTGGAAGTCGCGGATGGTGAAGCGCGAAACCTTGACCGGTTGGCTTGCATCATAGCCGCTCCGCAAGGTTACGGTGCCTGAATCCAGCGCCATGGCGGCGGTGAACAGCTTGAAGGTGGAGCCCATTTCGTAGACTCCCTTGGTCGCACGGTTAAAGGCCACCTCTCCGTTGGCGGCGCCCGGATCGTTGGGATCGAAATCGGGGAGCGAGACCATGGCCACAAATTCGCCGTTGGCAACGTCGAGCACCAGCCCGGCGGCACCGAGGGCCCTGAATTCGCTTACGGCGCCGGCAAGCTCGTCGCGCAGCAACGCCTGAATTCGGATATCGATGGCCAGCTGCAGCCGGTCCCCAGTATGAAGAGTGCGGTCGAAATGCCGCTCGAGCCCGGCGATGCCGCGGCCATCGACGTCGGTCAGGCCGAGCACATGAGAGGCCAAGCGTCCGTGGGGGTAGACACGCCGCTCGCTGCGTTGAAAGTCGAAGCCGGGCAGGCCGAGGCGATTGACCCGGTATTGCTGCTTCGGGGTCAGGTTGCGGCTGATCCAGACGAACCGGGTTTCGGAATTGAGCTTGGCCAGAATTTCGCTGCGTTCGAGCGCCGGCAGCACCGTGGCCAGTTTGTCGGCGGCCTCTTCGGCGTTTGGGACGGTGCTGGGATCGGCGTAAAGAGAGGCCGTCGGCAGACTGGTCGCCAGGATGATGCCGTTGCGGTCTATTATGTTGGCGCGTCCGGCAGGCGCCGTGGGATTAGAATCGATGTGCGCCAGCCTCGGCTCGCCGCCCTTAAGCACAGTCAGGTCGACCAACCGGGCGCCGATCGCCATAAAAGCCAGGGTCAGGACGATGCCGGTGACCAACAGGCGGTTGCGGCCCGTTTCCAGGGCCTGCTTTTGAATGCCCTCCATCCGATGGGTGCCGGTAGGCCGGTTGCCTCGGGCGCCGGTCATCGGGTGACCTCTTCGGTCGAGACTTGGAGGGTCAACGGCTTGACGCCATCTGTTGACTCCGAAGTTGACTCCGGAATTTCAGTGAACCATTTGGCGGTGGTGCCGACCTGCCGGGACTCAATGGCCCTTAGGCCCAAATAGCGCTCGGCCAATACGCGCAGCCGCGCCGGCTTGTTGAGGTGACTCCACTCAGCCTTAAGTACGTGGACGGCCTGGCGGTCCTCGGTGATGATGCGGTTGAACTCGACGAGTTGGTCCTCCAGGTCTTGGACCTGGACCTTGACCACGAACAGCGTCAGGCCAATTGATCCGGCGAGAAGGACGATCAGGATCATGACGGGGCGAAACATGGCGCTCCCTCCCTTCACGCCGCCTGCCAGGCCGGCGCCCGGGTGCGTTCACCGGCCCGCAGCTTGGCCGAACGGGCGCGGGGGTTGGCGGCGGTTTCCCGAGTGGACGGCTTGACGGCACGGCGGGTGAGGACCCGGAACGTCTGATCGGGGGCTTTCCCGGGCACCGCCGGAAGATGGCGTGACGGCTTCGGGCCTGGGCCCGAGCGCTGTTGCAGGAATTCCTTGACCTGGCGGTCCTCCAGGGAATGAAAGGAGACCACGACAAGCCTGCCGCCGGCGCCGAGCAGGGACTCCGCGGCAAGGAGAACGCGCGCCAATTCGCCGAGCTCGTCGTTGACGTAGATGCGCAGCGCCTGGAATGTGCGGGTCGCGGGGTCGATCCCGTCCTTTGGCTTGGAGACTACCCGGCGAACCAGGTCGGCCAGTTGAGCGGTACGGATGATCGGGGTCTTTTGCCTTAGTTCGATGATCGCCTTGGCGATCTTGCGTGACGCCCTTTCCTCGCCATACCGGTAGATGATATCTGCAATTTCCTTTTCGGGTAGTTTGTTGACGGCGGCGTCGGCAGTCATGCCTGACGACGACATCCGCATGTCCAGCGGCCCGTCGGCCCGGAAGCTGAACCCCCGGGCCGGATCGTCCAGTTGCAGGGAGGAAACGCCGAGGTCCAGGGCGATGCCGTCGATTTTCTCGATGCCGACCTCGGCTAGAAGGCCGGCCACGTCGCCGAAACGTCCGTTCAGCATCATCAGGCGGCCTGGGAAACGGCGCCTGAGATCGCTGCCGAGGGATTGCGCCGCAGGATCGCGGTCGATGCCCCAGACGGTGCAGTCGGCGGCCTCGAGGAAGGCCTCGGAATAACCGCCGGCGCCGAAAGTGGCATCGACGTATATCGCCCCGTTACGGGGCGCCAGGGATTCCAAGACCTCATGCAGCATCACCGGGGTATGGGAAGATGAGGGGTTCATTTATTGCAACTCCTCCCCATCCCGTTTCGGCGGCTGTCTCAATTGCAAGGTGGCGCCGCGCGCCCGGGCCCGCTCGAAGGCCTCGCCCCTGTTGCTGTCGTAAGTCTTGGGCTCCCAGATCTGGAACCGTCGGCCGCGGCCTACGAACAATACCAGGCCGGTGATGCCGGTGGTTTTGAGGACCTCTTTCGGTAGCGCCACTCGCCCCTCCGGGTCGAAGGGCAGGCGGTGGGCGCTTTCGAAAATTACCGAAAGGTCGTCCTGTTGGTCGGAAAACATCGGCAGGTCTTCGAGGCTCTCGCTCAGGCGGGTCATGAAGTCCTCGCCGCAGGCCTCGAAGGCATTGAATTTGAACAACGGATAGACATAAAGGCCGTTGAAGGATTGGCCCTCAAACACCAGGCGGAAGGGTTTGGGCACCGAAACCCGTCCCTTTTTGTCGATCCTGTTGACATACCTGCCAACGAAGAGTGCCATTTCATCCCCCGTAAAAATTCTTTCTAACCAACCATTTCTACCGTTGGCGTCCATCCTTGACCGGTGTCAAATATCCCCCTCGGACTGTGGGTCTCCCATGATCGCAAAATGGTTAAAAATGGGATATCATGGGTATTTATGGGCGTCAACGGGATAGTATGACTTTTTATGGGTTAACAAAATCTTTTCAACGCCGGGAATTCCGCGATTTTCCAACGACCCCGCGGGCGTGGGTGCGCGTCCATTCAGGCACGGTCCCATGAGGCGCTACGAATTCGGCGGTTTTGTGGCGATTTCGAGGCGTTCGAACCGCCGTCGAAGCAAAGCCCCCGGCAAGGGCGAAAAACCATAGAGGAAAAAAAGCCAGACGGCCTGTAAGCCGGGTTCTGTCCACCCCTCGCGGGGATAGATGGCCATTCATCTGGGACGCCCGTTGCCGGACGCCTCGCGCGACCTACCCGGGCGGCGGCGCGGAAACCCGCCTGCCGGCCCTCAATTGCTTGGGGACCGGCGTGCCGCCCCTATTTGGTCTTGCTCCCGGTGGGGTTTACCCTGCCACCTCCGTTGCCGGAGGCGCGGTGCGCTCTTACCGCACCCTTTCACCCTTGCCGCAGGCCGAAGCCCGGTTGGCGGTTTGCTTTCTGTGGCACTTTCCCTGGGGTTGCCCCCGCCGGCCGTTAACCGGCACCGTGTCTCCGTGGAGCCCGGACTTTCCTCCCCTCGCGGGTTTCCCCGTTGCGAGAGGCGGCCATCCGACCGTCTGGCAGGCCGTAAGTTAGCCCTTCGGGCGGCGGCGTCAAGTTCGACGCGTCACCCGCAAAGACCGAGAAGCGCCTTCAGCCGCCCCACGGTTTCCCCATCGGCGCGACCGTCAAAGCTTTCGGGGCGAAAATGGCGCTGGAAGGCGGTAAGGGCCTGCCCAGGGTCGGTAATGCCGTATCCGTAGGCCCCGAGCATGATCCGAACATCGGCGTCTTCGGCTTCGACATGCGGTGCGGCATGCGGCCAAAGCCCGATCCCCGCCGCCGCCAGCCGGGCCCAGTCGAAACGCTCGCCGGGGTCGGTCTTGCGCCCCGGCGCCACGTCGGAATGGCCGACGACGTTGCGGGCCGGGATCGGGTGGCGGGAGAGGAGTTCCGCCGCCAAGTCTTCCAACGCCGCCATCTGGGGGTCCGGAAAATTGCGGTAGCCGAGTTCATGGCCCGGGTTGACCAGCTCGATGCCGACCGAGCGGTCGTTGATGTTCTCCTCCCCCCGCCAAAAAGCTTCGCCGGCATGCCAGGCGCGTTTGTCTTCGCCGACCAGCCCGGTCACTTGGCCGTCCTCGTCAATCACATAATGGGCGCTTAACTTGGCCTCGGGATCGCATAATCGGTCCAGTGCCGCGGAGGCGCTTTCCATGCCGGTGTAATGCAGGACCAGCATGTCGATAGGCATCTCCGGCGGACGGGCGTCGAAGTTGGGGGACGGGCAATAGGATACGTTTGGACTCACTTGAGCCCCCGCTCCTTCTCGATGCGGTCGTAGGCGGCGTTGATAGCGGCCATTTTTTCGTTGGCGACGTCGATGAACTCCTGGGGCATGCCCTGGGCAATGAGCATATCGGGATGATTTTCACGGATCAGCTTGCGGTAGGCTTTCTTGACAGCCTTGTCCGAAGCTTTTCGGGTGAGGCTGAGAATCCGGTAGGGGTCGGACTCTTCGGTCCCGACATAAATGGTTTTCAGGCGCTCGAACTGCTGTTCGGTAAAGCCGAAAATCAGTGCCGTCTTACGCAGGAAATTCAGTTCATTTGGGTGGACGACGCCGTCGGCCTTGGCGATATGGAACAGCCCCCCCAGCAGTTCTTCCATCACCGCCGGTTGGCTGACGAACATCAAGGCGATCTGTTCGGCGTAGGGTTCGAACCCCCGGGCGTCCTTCTTGGCCTCGTCAAACAGGCGACCGACACCATTCATCTCCTTGGCCGGGATGTCGAACAACTCCTTGAAGGCGTCGACCTCGTCACGGGTGACCCGGCCGTCGGCCTTGGTCATCTTGGCGCTGAGCACGATGACGGCGGTGATGAAGGCGACCTGGCGGGTGCCCGCCGTCCCGAAGGAGGCGTCGTCACCGGTTTTCATTTTGTCATAGGCGTGACCGGCGACCGTACCCATGATCGCACCCAGGGGACCGCCGATGGCAAACCCGGCAACACCGCCGATAACTTTTCCCCAGATGCTCATAATGGCGTCAGTTTACAGACTAAGGATAGGTTTGGCCGTAAAGATTTTAGGGTTTGGCAAACCCGATACGCCCGGCCATCGGGAGCTTCAGCGCCAGGTCCAGCGGATCGATACCGAAGACGAGGCCCAGAATGTTGACTTCCACCCCTTCCTCGATGGCGGCGAGCACGCCAAGCAGCCCGAACAGGGAGACCTGATACCCGGTGCCGCTGGGGGCGCCGGCGATCAGGCTGCCGTTGGGCAGGAAGTCCTTGCCGATGGCGGTCGGCGGTAAATCGAGCTTCAATTCAGGCACCGCCCGAGCGACGTAGGCGGTAAAAGTATTTGAATTGGGCCCGGGCCAAAGCACATAGTCATCGGCATAGGGGTAGCGGCGCGCGGCTGCGTCGATCCGCTTGATTACTTCATCGATACCGTCGCCGCGAAGATCGGCGATGATCTTCGGCTCCGAACCGAACCAGCGGCGGTCGGGTTCTTTCTCCTGGATAGTTAGTGCCGATCCGCCAGCATGGTAGACGTGCCAGCCGATGACCTCGTAAACGGTAAAGGCGCGCCCGTTTGTCGGCTTGACGGCGATCCAGGAATGGACACCAAAATAACCACGCCAGTTGAAGGCCCGTGCGACGTAAACCTGGACCACGGCCTCTGGAGTGTTTGCCGGATCGGGCGCGATGCCCAGGGGCTCTCTGCTTGCGGTGCGCCAATCGGCTTTCACTGAATGCCTCCCCGAACCAATAACGGCACCCGCCACGAGTACCGAGACTAGGACCGCCAGCCATAACAGGGACTTTCTACCTGGCCATTTCATCGGCCGAACCCTCCGCTTTCCCGCCGCAAACTGTAATTCGGAAACCGCCCTTTGGCAAAAAAAGGCTCGTGACCGAATATTAATGTCGCCCCCAGGAGATCATGGAAGACGGAACACCAGTGTTTGCGTCTCCAGCAAAAATTTGAATGATGATCGATGATATGACCGACACCGTTGATACCATCATCATTGGGGCCGGGGTCGTCGGCCTGGCAGTGGCGCGGCGGGCGGCCCTGGCGGGCCATGAAGTCGTGGTGCTGGAAGCAACCAACGCCATCGGCACCGGCATCAGTTCGCGCAATTCGGAGGTCATCCACGCCGGCATCCATTACCAAGAGGGAAGTCTCAGGGCCCGGTTCTGTGTTTCGGGCAAGGAGTTGCTTTACGCTTTTTGCAACTCCCACGGCATCGGGCACCGGCGCACCGGCAAATTGGTCGTCGCCACCACCGAGGACGAAGCGGCGGCGCTCGATGTCATCGAGGCCAAGGCCAAGGCCAACGGCGTCCATGACCTGATACGACTGGACGCGGGCGATGCCAAGGAGTTGGAGCCGGCGCTAGCCTGCCACAGTGCGTTGTTATCGCCTTCGACCGGCATCGTCGATTCCCACGACTTCATGCTGGCGCTGAAAGGTGACGCGGAAGCCGCCGGGGCGGCGGTGGCGTTATTGAGCCCGTTTACATGGGCAAGCCTCGTTGACGATGGCATTGCCGTCAACGTCGGCGGCGCCGAGCCGACGGAAATCCGCTGCCGCCACTTCATCAACGCCGCCGGACTGGGTGCGCAATTGGTGGCCGGCGGCATCGAGGGGTTCCCGGCCGAAACCGTTCCGCCCCTTTATTATGCCAAGGGAAACTACTTCACGATCACCGGGAAAAGCCCTTTCCAACGCATGATTTACCCGGTGCCGGGGCCGGTCGGACTCGGCGTCCATTTATCGGTCGATATGGGCGGACAATGCAAGTTCGGGCCCGACGTAGAATGGATCGACACTCCCAACTACGACGTCGATCCGGGCCGCGCCGGGAAGTTCTACGAAGCCATCCGCAGGTACTGGCCGGGCCTGGAAGACGGCGCCCTTCAGCCCGGGTACGCCGGGGTACGCCCGAAGCTGGCCCCGGAAGGTGAGACACCCGCCGACTTCACCATCCTTGGCCCCGAAATCCACGGAGTTGATGGCGTGGTCAACCTCTTCGGCATAGATTCACCAGGACTGACTTCGTCGCTGGCGATCGCCGATCATGTTGCCTGGTTGCTGGGCTTCAAAATCGACGGGTAATCTCTACCGGGCCGGGTCTGGGGATTGAACCGTCCGGCCGGGCGTCGGCCTAGCACTTCTTGCGGGCGACTGCTTTCCGGAACTTGATCAGTTCCTCTTCCATGTCTTTTAGCTCCTGCTCTCTGAGATCGAACTCGATGCCAATATCGCGAGCGAAGTTCCGGGCGACCTGGACGGGAACGGTTACCATACCTTCCATGTGAAGTTCGACGAAGGCGTTGTTGTCGATGGGCTCGTTGACGCTTAGTCCAGCGCCACCGGGCGAGACGTCCATGATCATGCCCTTGGTCTTTCCGCTGTCTTCACCGGTGATCGTGACCCGGGCATTTTTGGGCATTCCCTACCGCGGGTAACGGCAAACATCGGTGATTTTGCCCCTGCCTTTTCTGCCGGTCATACTTTGTGCCTCCGTTGTCGGTTGGGCCAACGGGGCCGTTCCGGCTCAGTCTTCGGCTTCTTCCGCCGGAACGCCGAACATTTCCTCGAAGCGTCCCCAGTATGCGGGCCAGACCTCCGGGTTAATCAGGCGCGGCGGGCGACGGCCGCCGAAGATGGTCAACCACTGCTCGGCCGCCGACGCCGCCATGTTGTATGTGCAGTCGTCGGTGATGCCGGCTATGTGGGGGTTGACGATGACGTTGTCGAAGCCCATCAGGGGATGATCGAAGGGCGGGGGTTCCTCCTCGAAGACATCGAGCCCGGCACCGGCGATGCGGTTCGCGGCCAGCGCCGCCGCCAGCGCCGCTTCGTCATGAATTCCGCCTCGGGCGGTGGTGATGAAGAACGCCGTCTTTTTCATTAATGCCAATTCCTTGGCCCCGATCATGGCCTGGGTTTCATCGGTCAGGGGACAATTGACGGAGACGAAATCGGATTCAACGAACACCTCTTCAAAGCCGCCCTGTTCGACGCCCCGTTCCCGGAATTCCTCCGACCGGATATAGGGGTCATAGGCGATGACCCGCATGTTGAAGGGCTCGGCAAGGGCCGACACCCGGCGGCCGACGTTGCCGAGCCCGATGATGCCGAGGGTGCGCCCGGTCAGTTCCTTGCCCTGATAGTCCATGCGTGTCCAACCGTCTGGCGGGCGGCGCATGCGACGGTCGGACTGGACGATCTGCTTTGAAAGCACCAACATCATGCCGAGAACGTGCTGAGCTACCGATTCCGAATTGGCACCCGCCTGGTTGACTACCAGAATGCCAGCTTCGGTGCAGGCGTCCACGTCGATCATGTCGTATCCGGCACCGGTCACCGAGAACGCCAACAGGTTGGAGCAACGTTCGATCAACGGCCGGTCGGGGATGAAGGGAGGGCTGATCTCGTTACTCGCAAGCAACTGATAACCATGCGCATGTTCGAGCGCCGCCCAATTGCCTTCCGGTGCATCGTCAAAACTGAGCCGCTGGAGTTCGACGTTGTTTTCACCGCCGAGCATGCTTTCCGCCACCGGGTTCATCCATTTTTCGAAATAGACCAATTTTTTGGTTTTTATCGTCATGGTTGTTCTTTTACCGACCTACGCCTGACTTTCCCGGTTTCGGTTGTAGCTGCGTCATGCTTGGCGGACAATAGCCGAGCCGGCCTCTTTTGCCTTATAAAGGGAAACGGACGGGTGTGGATGTGACCAACGGCACAGATAATTCCGGATCCTGGCAAATCTGGATCGACCGGGGGGGGACGTTTACCGACCTGGTCGCCAAGCGGCCCGACGGTAAGCTGGTAACCCTGAAGCTGCTTTCTGAAAACCCCAGGCACTACGAGGACGCGGCGTTACAGGGCATTCGTGATCTGCTCGGCCTGCCTCCCATGGAACCAATCCCGTCCGGGGTCGTCGACGTCGTCCGAATGGGAACCACGGTCGCCACCAACGCCCTTTTGGAGCGTACCGGAGAACCTACGGTCCTAGTCATCACCAAGGGCTTTGCCGATGCCCTCAGGATCGGATACCAAAACCGCCCGAAGCTGTTCGAACACCACATCCGCCTGCCCGAGATGCTTTACGAACGCGTGATCGAGGTCGACGAGCGCGTGAACGCCAAGGGCGAGGTTTTGGCGGCGCCGGACCGGGACGCGGTACGGGCCGACCTGGTGGCGGCCTTAGAGGCCGGCATCCGGGCCGTGGCCATCGTTTTCATGCATGGTTACCGTTATCAGGAGCACGAATGTCTGGTCGCCGAACTGGCATCCGAGGTCGGTTTCACCCAGGTCTCCACCTCGCACCGGACCAGCCCGTTGATGAAACTGGTACCCCGTGGCGATACCACGGTGGTAGATGCCTACTTGTCTCCCATCCTCGACCGCTACGTGGAGCGGATCGCCGCCGACCTCATAGCCACCGATGATAATGGTGACACCCGGCTTCAATTCATGCAGTCCAACGGCGGACTCACCGACGCCCGGATGTTCCAGGGAAAGGACAGCATCCTCTCGGGGCCCGCCGGCGGCGTCGTCGGCATGGCCCAGACAGCGGCCATGGGAGGTTTCCAGAAGGTCATCGGTTTCGACATGGGCGGCACCTCGACCGATGTTTCCCATTTTGACGGGGAGTACGAACGGACCTTCGAGACCCTCGTCGCCGGCGTACACATGCGCGCCCCGATGATGCGCATCCATACGGTTGCGGCGGGGGGCGGGTCAATTCTGCGTTTCGATGGCCAGCGGTTTCGCGTCGGCCCCTCTTCCGCGGGGGCCGATCCCGGGCCGGCGTGCTATCGCCGCGGCGGGCCGCTGACGGTAACCGATTGCAACGTCATGCTGGGCAAGATCCAGGCTCGGTTTTTCCCCCATGTTTTCGGCAAGGGGGCTGACCTGCCGCTAGATGACCACACGGTCCGCGAACGATTTGCCGACATGGTCCGGAGCATCGCCCAGGAATTGGGGGATAAGGAGGCGGCGCTCAAGCCCGAGGAGGTGGCCTGGGGGTTCCTCAGGATCGCGGTCGAGAATATGGCCAACGCCATCAAGCATATTTCCGTGCAGCGAGGCTATGACGTCACCGAATACACACTCAACTGCTTCGGTGGCGCCGGCGGCCAACACGCGTGCTTGGTCGCCGATGCCCTCGGCATGAGCCACATTTTCATTCATCCCTTTGCCGGCGTGCTCAGCGCCTATGGCATGGGACTAGCGGACGTTCGTGTGCTACGCGAACACGCCATCGAGGCCCTGCTCGAGGACGCCGTTATCGACGGGCTGGCGAAGCGGCTGGAAGCCCTGGCCCAAGACGCGCGGGCGGAAATTGCCCGCCAGGGGGTCTCGGAGGAAAATACCGAAATCATTAAGAAGGCCCATCTCCGTTACGAAGGCACCGACGCGGCGCTGATTGTCCCCTTCGGCGACCGCCAGGCGATGATCGGCGCCTTCGAAGACACCCATAAAGCGCGTTACGGCTTTGTCGCGCCCGAGCGCGGGTTCATCGTCGAGGCAGTCTCGGTGGAGGCAATCGGCGGCGGCGATCGGGTGGTCGATCCGGAAATCCAGGACATTCCCGGAGTCGCCTCGCTTCGCCCCCGCGACGTGGTCAGGACGTATTCCGGAAAAGAGTGGCTACAGACGCCGATTTATGACTGCGAGGCCTTACTGCCCGGCGATGAGATCGACGGCCCCGCCATCATTATCGACGCCAACGCAACGACCGTCGTTGAGCCCGGCTGGCGGGCGGAATTGACGCGCCGAGGCTACTTGCAGCTTAGCCGCGTCGAGCCCCGCCCTTCGGCGGTGGCGTCAGGTACCGATGCCGATCCGGTGATGCTGGAAATCTTCAACAATCTGTTCATGTCGATTGCCGAGCAGATGGGGGCGACGCTGGCCAACACCGCGTATTCCATCAACATCAAGGAACGGCTTGATTTTTCCTGTGCCGTATTCGACCGCTCGGGCGGGCTGATCGCCAATGCGCCCCACATACCCATTCATTTGGGGTCCATGGAGGAAAGCATCCAGGTGGTGATCCGCGAGAACCGGGAGAACATGAAACCCGGCGCCGTCTACGCCCTGAACGCGCCCTACAACGGCGGCACCCACCTGCCTGACATCACCGTTATTACCCCGGTGTTCGATAGCGCCGGAGAGGAATTGTTGTTTTACGTCGGATCGCGCGGCCACCACGCCGACATCGGCGGTTCGACACCTGGCTCGATGCCACCCGACAGCACCACCATCGAAGAGGAAGGGGTGTTGATCGACAATTTCCTGCTGGTCGAGAATGGGCGTCTCCGCGAAACGGAATTGATGGCGCTGCTGGGTGAAGGCCCCTACCCGGCTCGCAACCCGCGCCAGAACCTGGCCGATCTCGCTGCCCAGGTCGCAGCCAACGAAAAGGGCGTCCAGGAACTGAGAAAGATGGTCGATCACTTCGGCCTCGACGTCGTCTGGGCCTACATGAAGCACATCCAGGACAACGCCGAGGAATCCGTGCGCCGCGTGCTCGACGTTCTTAAGAACGGCTCGTTCGCGTGCAAAATGGACAACGGCGCCCAGATCAAGGTGAAGATCACCATCAGCAAAAAGTTCCGGCGCGCCAAGATCGACTTCACCGGCACCTCGAAGCAGACCAAGAACAACTTCAACGCCCCAGCCGCCGTGTGCAAGGCCGCCGTGCTCTATGTCTTTCGTACCCTCGTCGACGACGACATTCCGTTGAATGGGGGATGCCTGAAACCGCTGGACATTATAATCCCCGAAGGCTCGATGCTGAACCCACGCTATCCAGCCGCCGTCGTTGCCGGCAACGTGGAAACGTCTCAGTGCATCACGGACGCGCTTTTTGGCGCCTTGGACGTGCTGGCGGCGGCCCAGGGTTCCATGAACAATTTTACCTTCGGCGACGATGCCTGCCAGTATTACGAAACCGTTTGCGGCGGGTCCGGCGCCGGCGCGGACTTCGACGGCACCGATGCCGTCCAAACCCATATGACCAATACCAGGCTCACAGACCCTGAGGTGCTGGAGTGGCGGTTTCCGGTGGTGGTTGAAAGTTTTTCCGTTCGGCCGAATTCGGGCGGCGGTGGCCGGCACCGGGGCGGCAACGGCGCCGTCCGCCGTATCCGATTCATGGAATCCATGACAGCGGCAATACTTTCGGGCCGCCGCAAGGTGCCGCCGCACGGACTGAAGGGGGGCAAGCCCGGCGCCCCCGGTCACAACCGGGTGGAACGCTCATGCGGCCAAATCGAGGAATTGGGCCCAACCGATAGCACCGCCATGAACCCGGGAGACGTTTTCGTCATTGAGACACCGGGCGGCGGTGGCTTCGGCAAGGCCAGGGGAAAATAATGGACCCTGGGACAACCGGATTCCTTCATGAGGAGTGTTCGGGTACTGTCGGCCACGGCCTTTAACGCCGTTTCCACCCGCGCCGGAAGGTTCGAAATCAACAACACCAAGTGCCTTGAAATCTCGACCCCATCTTCGGTGGCAAGCGTCGTCAACCCTTCGTGGTCGGCAGGGTGCGCAAGAAAAACGAACAAGAATCTAAGAAACCCCGGATCATTACCACCGTTATCGGTTGCGGATACAATTCGGCGTTTCAAAGGAATAGGCTTGATCGCCGAGGGTCCCCGGACGAAAAATAAGGAGCCGGCACGCATGGCCGGCCAAAAGGGGAGTATTCAATGCTGAAGATCTTGGGCCGGCTCACGTCGATCAACGTGCAAAAGGTGATGTGGTGCGCGGCGGAACTCGGTATCGAAGTCAACCGGGTCGATATCGGCGGGCCCCATGGGGGCAATGACACGCCGGAATACCTGGCCAAGAACCCCAACGGCCTGGTCCCGACCCTGGAAGATGGCGATTTCGTGCTCTGGGAATCCAACGCCATCGTCCATTACCTCGCCGAGACCCGGGGCCAAGCCCCTTGGTTTCCGGCCGAAGCCGCCGGCCGGGCGCTGGCCTCCCAGTGGATGGACTGGTACCTGACAGTCATGCATCCGCCGATGACGGTTATCTTCTGGTCCCTGATCCGAACCGCGCCCGAGAACCGCGACGAGGAATCTTTTAGGAAAACCTTAAAAAAGGCATCCCGTTTCTGGGCCATGGTCGACAAGCATCTGGAAAAGGCCGATTACATGACCGGAGACGAGCCGACGATAGGCGATATTCCTCTCGGTTGTTCCGTCAACCGGTGGTTCACCTTGGACATCGAGCGTCCCACGCTCCCCCGGCTCGAAGCCTATTACCAGCGGCTGAAGGAACGCCCCGCCTACCAGGAACACGTTTTGGCGGTGATCATGGAATGACCACGCCGGCAACCGACCAACCTGGAGATTTTAAAAATTGAATAACGCCGCCGTTTACCGGGGCTATGACCAGCAAAGGCTAGACGCCCAGTACAACAACCGGGCCCGGGTGCCCGAACACGTTGAAATTCACAACGGTTGGGAAGCCGAGGGCGAGGCGGTGCTGGCAGAATTCGACACCCGGCTCGACGTTGCCTATGGGCCCACCGCCGAGGAAACCCTGGATGTGTATTTGCCTGAAAACAACGAGGGCGCACCCATTCATATCTTCATCCACGGCGGGTACTGGTTTAGCCGCCACAAGAACGATTTCAGGTTCCTCGCCCGCGCCTTGGTCCCCGCCGGTGCTGTCCTGGTAATTGTTAATTACGCTCTGGTGCCGTCGGTGGACCTGGACGAGCTGGTGCGCCAATGCCGCGCCGCCGTCGCCTGGACCCACGGGAACGCAGCCACCTTCGGCGGTGACCGTGAGTGCATTTTCGTTTCCGGGCATTCCGCCGGCGGGCATTTGACGGCGATGATGATGGCCACCGACTGGCCGGTCTTCGGCGCCGGTCTTCCCCCGGATCTGGTCAAGGGCGGCTGTGCGATAAGCGGCATTTATGATCTTGAACCGATCCAGCTTACCTTCATGCAGGAAATATTGGGGTTCACGCCCGAACAGGTGGCCCGAAACTCTCCCTTATCGCTGTCCCCGGCCACCGAGGCGCCGTTGATCGTCGCCGTCGGTGGCGACGAAAGCGAGGAGTTCCTGCGCCAAAGCGAGGAATTGACCTCCGCTTGGGGCAACCACGCCCAGTGCGATTTGATGGTGCTCTCCGGGGTTAACCATTTCACCATCCTGGGCAGGTTCGCCGATCCGGAGAATGCCTTGATGCGGGCGGCACTGAAACAGATGGGACTTGGCTGAGGTGTCGTTTTCGTTCGACCTGTTCTGGTCTTTCCGCAGCCCCTATTGCTATCTGGTTCTGGATCGCATTCTCGCCATTCGCCGGGATTACGGAGTCGAGGTCATGGTCCGTCCCATTTATCCCATGGCCGTACGTCAGCCAGATTTCTTCAAAAATACTCATCCCCTCTATCGGCCCTATCACACTCTGGACTCTCACCGTGTCGCCGAAAGCATAGGTCTCCCTTTCCGCCGCCCCCTGCCCGACCCCATCCGGATGGACATGGAAACCAGCAAAACCGACCCGGAACAGCCCACCATCTTCCGCCTCACGCGGCTTGGCATGGCGGCAGCGATGGGGGGCCTGGGGTTGGAGTTCCTGGATCAAGTGTCACGCATCATCTGGGACGGCACCATCGACGGTTGGGACCAGCCTCCCCACCTGGCCGAGGCCATGACCCGCGCCGGGTTGGACGGGGAGAAACTGGAACGCGACATCGCCGCCGATCCCGACACCTTCGACGCCGCCATTCACGAGAACGAAGACGCCCATGCCCTGGCGGGGCACTGGGGCGTGCCGTGCATGGTTTTTGACGGCGAACCCTTTTACGGCCAGGACCGGTTGGACCTTCTGATGTGGCGGATGCGGGAGAAGGGCCTCGAAAAAAAGGGTGGCTAGCCGGCGGCCTCGGTCTTTTCGGCCAAGTCGGCATTGAAGCGGTCCCAATCGACGACGAAACGCTTGTGCCGGCCCTCGGCAATGGTTTCCTTCTCGTCGCGGACGGCGACATCGAAGCTCACTCGCCGGCCATCGACTTCCACGACCTCGACCTCGGCCGTCACCTCCATGCCCAGCGGCGTCGCGGCCCGGTGATCGATGTCAATATGAACGCCCAAGCTGCCTTCGCCTTCGTCCAGATGGGGAGCCAGGGCCTCGATGCATGCCCATTCGACGAACCCGATCATGAACCCGGTGGCGAACACTTTGGGCATGGCAACAAAGTCCGGGGACTCGGGATAAAGGAACGGCACCGTCTTCTCCTCGGTAACGGTGAAGCTTTGCTTATGGGTGACGCCTGGGGCAAGGGTAGGTTTCATGGTTTTACCTATGTTGGGGGCTCAAATGCCGTTGTCCGGGCCTTTGTCACGCAGCAGGTAGACGAGCACGTTGGCCACCAGCATGGAGAGGGCCAACAGATAAAACACGGCCTCAAGACCCCAACGGTCGGCGACGGCGCCGCCGCCGGCCACCATGATCGCGGTAAACAGCGCCTGGACCCCGAACATAACGCTCGTCGCGCTGGCGGCGACTTCGGGCTGAGCCAGGTCCATCATCCAACTGTGGATCACCGGGCGGGCGGCGTACATGGCAAACCCCATGAAAGTGACACCAGCGATGAACAGGGTTTCGTTGTCGATCAAGGTCAAGAAAACGATCATCACCGTGGTTACTGAAAGCCCGGCCAAGACCACCGGCCGGCGGCCGACCCGGTCCGACCAGGCGCCGGCTACGGGTGACGCGCAGATGCCGCCAATCTGCAACGCCATGACCGTCACCCCCATCATGAACGGCTCCATCCCCGCCACATCGGCCAGATAAAGGGGCAGGAACACCATCAACCCCATTTGGGCCATGGTCCTAAACCCGGCCAGCAAGCTGAGATGAAGGATGGACCGGTCCCTGAGCAGACCCTTGAGGCCCGCCAAATACTCGGCCAGGCCCAGACCTTGGCGTTCCTTGCGGATGCCCGGCTTGTCCCCCGGCCTGTCCATTCGCATCAACATCATGGCGGTCAGCAGCGCCACCGCGAACACCGGCAGGGCGTTGATGGAAGCCGTACCACGCCAACTCAACCACCCCAGTAGAGTCCCGGCCGCCAGCGGCGCCAGGGCGTCGCCCAAATTGGCGCCAAGCGCATGAATGGAGATCGCATATCCCCGTTGTCTGGGAAAATGCTCGGACAAAAATGAGATCGCCGGCGGATGCCAGAGGTTGTTGGTGGCGCCGATCAACGCCACCATCGGGACCAGCCACAGCACCCCTTGGGCGACGCCACACGCCAGCAACGCAGCGGCGCCAAGGGCGAGCGAGAACACCTGGAATACGACTCTCCGGCCACTGACATCGACAATCAGGCCGCTGCCGAAATTGGCGGCGAAGGCGCTGAGGTGGAAGATCGCCACTAAAGTCCCGGCTTCAGCATAGGTAAGCCCGAGGTCGCGGGTGATGAACGGCAGAAGCAAATAGAATGTGGCGGCGACCCAATGGGTGCCGCCATGGCCAAGGCCGACCAGGAAGACAGTCCCCTGGCCCTTCCATTCCATTCCCGTCAGACGTTCGATGGCGGCAATCAAGAGCGTTTTCCTTCGACAAGCGAGGCTGAATCTATCGCCCCGTCAACCCATTAACAAGAGCTCTGGGATGATTCCAAGGGCGGGACCGGCGGCGATTATCTGTTTGCCTGCTATCGCCCAAGGGGCAACAATGCGCACCTCGAAACGGACCCGGCGACGCGCCAGCAACGCGCCTAACAACGCGCCAGGGGGAGGCCATATGGAACCAGTCACCGATCGGCTCATCGTCGAGAGCGAAGGCGGCATCGGCCGCATCACCTTCGACAACCAGGCCAAGCGAAACGCGCTAACCTACGAGATGTGGCAGGGCCTTCCCGTCGTGCTCGGCAATTTCGCCGCCGACGGCGCGGTCCGGGTGATCGTGCTGGCGGGTTCCGGGGGCAAGGCTTTTTCCGCCGGCGCCGATATTTCCGAATTCGAAAAGAAGCGTCATTCCGAAGACGCCATCGAGATCTATAACCAGGCCGTCTCCGATGCCACGCGGGCGCTTGTCGAGGCCAGAAAACCTTTGATCGCCAAAATCGACGGTTATTGCATCGGAGGCGGGCTCGGGGTCGCCATGTGTTGCGACCTGCGTATCGCGGCCGAAGATTCTCGTTTCGGAATTCCGGCGGCTAAGCTCGGCCTCGGATACCGGCTGGAAGGGCTCAAGCACTTGATCGACGTCGTCGGCCCGTCGATGGCAATGGAGATTCTGTTCACCGGCCGCCAGTTCGACGCCGCCGAAGCGCTTGGCATGGGCCTCGTCAACCGGGTCGTGGCGCCCGAGGACTTGGCGGCCTACGTTGACGGCTATGCCAAAACTATCGCCGGCAACGCGCCGTTGACGGTGCTGGCAGCCAAGACCGTCGTCATTGAGGCCACCAAGGATCCGGACAAGCGCGACTTGGAGCTTTGCCAGAAGGTGGTCGACGACTGTTTCGCCAGCGACGATTTCGCCGAGGGCCGCAAGGCCTTCATGGAGAAACGCAAGCCGGAGTTCAAGGGACGCTGAGGGAATCTTTCAAGAGTCGTCGTAAAGCCGTCATTTTTCCCGCTTTCAGCACTCTAACTCATTGATCTCGCGTAATTCCTCCTGAAATAAAGCCTGAAAAGTCGTCATTCGTAGTCTTTCTCCCGCCAGTCCCTTGAAAGCAAACGGCTTTTTTTTCTTCTTCTCCGCCGGCGGCGATGGCGGCAGCGCCCAAGGTATTCTTCTTCCCTGTTGACTCCAAATCCTGGACCTCAAACCTTCGTCTTTAGATCCGCTTATGGCCACAAGCAGACCAGACGCGGATAAGGGTGAAGGCTCCCTACCCCGTCGCCGCGCGGGCCGCCGATGAGCCTGCGGCGCGGCCGAAGACGCTGCCCGACATCAGCCCGGTTCCGCCCGGGTAGTTGAAGTAGAACAATCCCCCGACCAGTTCGCCGGCGGCGTAAAGGCCCGGAATCGGCATGCCGTCGGTGTCCACCACGTGGCCCTCGGTGGTGATCTTGAGGCCGCCGAAGGTGAACGTGATGCCACACGTAGTGGCATAGGCCTCGAACGGCGGGGTGTCGATGGTATTGGCCCAGTTCGCCCGCGGCACCGCCAAGCCATCCGCAGATCGCCCGTCCTTGACATTGGGATCGAAGGGGATGTCGGTGTTGACGGCAGCGTTGAAGGCCTCGACCTCAGCCAGAAACCTGTCCGCGTCCACGTCGTCAAGCTTTTCCGCCAGCTCTTCCAGGGTATCGGCGGTGGCCTTGGTGATCTGCCGGATACGGTATTCGTCACGCAAAAGGTGTGAAACTTTTGCATCGAACACCTGCCAGCAGAACTGGCCCTGCTGCTTGAGGATTTCGTGGCCGTACTTGGCGTAGGTGTAGGTGCGGAAATCCGCCCCTTCGTCGACGAAGCGTTTGCCTTCTGCGTTGACCATGATGCCGAATTGATAGCTGTGCTTCTGGTATTGGTCGCCGACGGCCAGGTCGCCGAATTCGGGCGCGTTCCGGTCCCAGCCGACGGCGTGGCAGCCCGACCAGTTGCCGGTGGACATGGCGCCGATGTCGATCGCCATCCTGATGCCGTCGCCGGTGTTGAACCGAGTACCCCGGACCCGGGCCAAATCCCAGCCGGGGCCGAGATAGCGGGTCCGCCACTCGGTGTTGGCCTCGAAGCCGCCGGCGGCGAGCACCACGGCCTTGGCGCGGATGTCGAAGATGTCGTTTCCTTCGCGGGCGACGACCCCCTGGACGGTGCCGGCCTCGACAATCAATTCCAAGGCCCGGGTGCCGTAAAGGACCTCAGCGCCTTCCTTCTCGACGGCCTGGGTCAGCATGTCCACCAGGCCAGGCCCTCCTCCCCAGGCCTCCAGGCAGATTCCGCCCCAGAACTTGAACCGGCCGTCGACCTTGAACGCCTGACGGCCATAGGAAGGCTGGAACCTGAGCCCCTTGGAGCGCATCCAGACCAGGGTATCGAGGCTGTTGTTGACCAGCATCTCGACCAGGTCCGGGTCGGCGCGGTAACGGGTGATGCGGGCCATGTCGTCGAAGTATTCGTCGCGGCCGTAGGTGCCGAAGTCCGTGGTTTTCCTTTCTTCGTCCGAAAGGTCCGGCATCACCTTCAGCAGATCTTCGATGCCCTCGTGGGCGAAACGAATGCCGCCGGCAGTAAAGCGGCTGTTGCCGCCACGCTCGTCATAGGGCGCGCGCTCGAGCAACAGCACCCCGGCGCCCTGCTCGCAGGCGGCGAGCGCTGCCGTCATCGCCGCGTTGCCGGCGCCGACGACCACCACATCAATTTCCCGTCCGCTCATCGACTCAAAATCTCTTCTTAAAAGCCCTTCCGAAAAAAGCCCCCGCCAGATCGAATTCCCATTCGGACGCGACCGCTTATATTGAACCCGCCTCGATGGATTTTATACAATTTTTCTCGTCCCGGCCTGCTTTTTTCCGGCGGTCCGCCCAAGGCTTTCGTGCCATCGGCCTCATATGTGTGTAACCTCTTGCAACGGTGGCCTACGGGCGGCCGGACAACGGAAAAGGAACCATCCCGCGTGCCCAAATCCTCATCCGACCCCGCAACCACCGCCCAGGCCATGGCGCAATTTTTCACCGCTGCCGGTGCGGCCCAATGAGCGCCTCAAAAATCGGTTTCATCGGCTTCGGCGAGGCGGGGGCGGCCCTTTGCGAGGGGCTCGTGGGCGGAGGGGCCGAGGGCATTGCCGCTTTCGATATTCGCCCCCGCCCGGCCGGGGAAGGCGTAGCGTTTGTGCCCAGCCTGGAAGACCTGCTTCGGGAGAGTGATATCGTATTTGCGGCCGTTACCTCCCGGGTGGCGCTTCGGGTCGCCCAAGAAGCCCGGCCAAATCTTACGGACCGCCACATCTACGTGGACATCAACTCGGTCTCGCCCGAAACTAAGATCCAGATCGGCAAAGCCGTAGCCTCCGCCGGCGCCCGGTATGTGGAAGCCGCGGTCATGGCCGGGGTGCCGGCCTACAAACACAAGGTTCCTATGTTGTTGGCCGGCGAGGCGGCGCCGGAGTTGATCGCAATCATGGCCCCCTTGGGTATGGTCATGGAGGACTTCGGGCCCGAACTGGGCCGCGCCGCGGCGGCCAAGATGTTCCGCAGCGTCATGGTCAAGGGGATGGAGGCGTTGTTCCAGGAATGCGTGCTAGGCGCCGAGCGCTACGGGGTCGCCGATAAGGTGCTGGAGTCCATCGCCGATGGCTACCCGGGCATCGACTGGAAGGCGCTTGCCAGCTACCTTATGGGCCGCACCGCCCTTCATGGCGAGCGCCGCTCCCACGAGATGGAGGATGTGGCCGAGACGCTGAAATCCTTGGGCATCGAGCCCCTGATGTCGGCGGCGGCGGCCAAGCGCATCGCCTGGGCCGCCGGCTTCGGGCTCAAGGAGAAATTCGGCGACCAGGCGCCCGACAGCTTCCACGAAGTGCTGGACGCCATCCGCGAGGTGCAGGAAACGGCTTAAGGAGAACCGGACGATGCGCCTCAACGACAAGATCGCCCTCGTCATCGGCGCCGGCCAGAGCCCCGGCGAGACCCCGGCCGTCGGCAACGGCCGGGCGACGTCGATCCTATTCGCGCGCGAGGGAGCGCGCGTGCTCTGTGTCGACCGTGACCCGGACTCGGTCGAGGAAACGGCGACGATGATCCGCAAAGAGGGTGGCGAGGCGGCAGTGGCGGAAGCCGACGTCACCAGCGAGAAGGCCGTCAAGGCGGCCGTCGATGCCTGCGTCGAACGCTGGGGCCGGATCGACATCCTACACAACAACGTCGGCATCAGCGTCGAGGGCGGTGACGCCGAGATCACCGAGATCACCACCGAGGCCTTCGACCGCATCGTCGTCGTCAACCTGCGCTCCATGGTCTATGCCTGCAAGCACGCGATCCCGATCATGCGCGAACAGAAATCCGGCGCCATTGTCAGCATCTCTTCCATGGCAGCACGTGAGGAATACCCTTGGGTCGCCTACAAGGCGACCAAGGCGGCGATGATCGCGCTGACCGAGCAGATTGCCATCCAGAACGCCGAGTTCGGCATCCGCGCCAACGTCATCCTGCCGGGGCTGATGGACACGCCCATGGCCGTCGACCGCCGAGCCGAGGCCTGGGGTCGGCCTAGGGAAGACGTGGCGGCCGAGCGTGACGCCAAGATCCCGCTCCTGGGCAAGATGGGGACGGCCTGGGACGTCGCCTATGCGGCGCTGTTCCTGGCATCCGACGAGGCCAAGTTCATCACCGGCGTGTCCCTGCCCGTGGACGGCAGCCGCGGGCTCCGGATCGGCTGAGTGGCGCGCCTTCCGCCGCTGGACCCCGACGCGCTCACCGGGCGCAAGAAGGAAGTCTTTGACGAGATCACCCAAGGCCCCAGGTTGGGCGTCAGCGGCCCATTTACGGCGCTTTTGCTTAAGCCCGAGGTGGCCGACCGCGTCCAGGCGCTGGGCGCCCGGCTTCGCTTCGAGGGTGCACTGCCGGCGCGGCTGCGCGAGATCGCCGTGCTTGTCACGGCGCGGTTCTGGGGTGCCGGCCACGAATGGGCCGCTCACGCTCCCATCGCCCAAAAGGAAGGCGTGCCCGTGGCCGTCATCGAGGCCATCGCCGACGGCCGACGGCCCGACTTCAACGACGCCCGGGACGAGGCCGTTTACCGCTTTTGCTCAGAGATACTGGAGACCCACGAGGCCGACGACGAGACTTACGCCGACGTCCTGGACGCCCTCGGACTCGAAGGAGTCGTCGAGATAACGGCGCTTGTCGGCTACTACGCGCTGCTGGCAATGGTGTTGAATACGTTCCGGATCGAGCCCGAGGACCCCGATGCCAAGTCCTAGAGGGCGATCGTTCAAAAATTTAGGGGCTTTTTCAGGCCGAATTGCGGCGCTGTTTTTCTACCGCCTTCGCCTTGCGCCGCTTCTCCGCCGCTCTATGTCTTGCGAGCTTCACCCTTATCTCTTCGCCCTCGGCCTCCAGGGCCGGGTGGTGGTGCTCAATCAGGCCTTCAATCACCGCCGCCACCGACCGATCACGGTCCCGTGGCTTGACCTTGATGACGTGGAACGCCTTGGCCACATTGGCGCTTTCGCGGGCCAAGGTAACGTTGCTCAGGATTTCGAAGGTTTCCCCCGAAACGTGGATGGTGGCGGCGACGCTGACATCTCTAGGCAGGCGCCCGCGCTTGGCACGCCCCTGAGCCTGGGGTTTCGTCTGTTTAGCCTGCACTTAAACCGCCCTTCCGGTTTAGGCGGCCATTATGCCCCAAAGGCCTCGGCCCGTGGATGACCTGGGTCAAGTCCGCCAGGACAACTTTATTTCGAGATTTCGGAGGCGACCGCGTCGCTAACCCCAGCCGTCGTCGCCTTGCCGCTCAGGTCGGGGGTGTGGTTTTCGGCATCCGCCAACACCCGGTCGATGGCGCCGTTGAAGTGATCGGCGGCGGCAATCAAGTCGTCCCGGCCGTGCTTGGCGCCTAGCCATTCCAAAAGCATCGCCGCCGAGACCATCAACGCAGCCGGATTGCCGATGCCTTGGCCCGCGATATCGGGGGCCGAGCCGTGGACGGCCTGGGCGACGCCATGGTCGTCGCCGGTGTTGACCGAGGCCCCCAACCCAAGCCCACCGGAAAGTTCCGCCGCCTCGTCGGAAAGGATATCTCCGTACATATTGGTGGTGACGATGACGTCGAACGCGTCGGGCGCCCGCACCAGAAGCGCCGCCATGGCGTCGATCAGGACCTCGTTCAGTTCCACCCCCGGATGCGCGTCCGCCACTTGGCGGACTTCTTTCAGGAACAACCCTTCGGATACCTTCAGCACATTGACCTTGGTTACCACCGTCACCTTCTTGCGGCGGCGTTCGGCCAAATCGAACGCCACTTCGGCGATGCGGCGCGATCCGGCGGCGGTGATCTTCCTGATCGAAAGGGCCATGTCTTCGGTCGGCATGAACTCGCCCGGACCTAAAAACATGTTGCGGTCGGCATAGAAACCTTCGGTGTTCTCGCGGGCGATGATCAGGTCCATGCTTTTGGCCATGGACGCCACGCCGGGGCGCACCCGGGACGGACGGATGTTGGCGTAAAGGTCCAGTTCCTTTCGTATGGTTGCTGACGGGTTGATGCCGCCCTCTTCCCTCGGCGGATAGGCAACGGTATCGACGGGGCCAAGGATAACGCCTTCGGCGGAACGGGCCTCTTCAAGGATGGCGTCGGGAAAAGTCGAGCCCCCGGCGGCGTGGGCGGACAAGCCGATGGTGCTTTCCCGCAGGTCGAGCTTGAGGCCGAACCGCCCGTTCAGCGCCTCGAAGGCCGTCACCGTGGCCGCCATGATTTCCGGGCCGATGCCATCGCCCGGCAGAATCAATAAGCGCATCCTTAAGCCTCCACCCCAGCAGTCCCGAAATCCCCAAAATTCAGAAACCGGGCGGTGCCGTCGCGCTCGATCTGCCCGGTCAAATCCACCTCCCAACTCAGGTATTTTTCCATGGCGGCCTCCGTTCCTTCGTCCCGGTCATAGGGCCGGACCCAGACATCTACCGGCTCGTCCAGGGAGTCCTTGAATTCCGTCGCCAGCGGCAAGTCCGCCACGGCCCAGGCCCGGGTGCCGCCGTCCAGTACCATGATTTTCCGCCCCGAACCCGCCGCGTCGGCCGCTGCCAGCCGCGCCAGAATTCCGTCCGGCGACGTTAACACGATCCGGGGCGCGTCCGGCAAGGCCGTCAAATTTCCCGGCATGTTGGCGCGAATGGCGAACCGGCTAGCCGGGATGTGGCCCTTCCGGTGGGTGCGGCTGTCGGCCAGGTCGACGACGATGGTGCCGCCGCCAACCATCAGCGCCGCCAAATCCTTCGCCTTCACGGGTTCCGGCGCCGCGCCCTCAAGGCCCAAAACCTCCGCGTGGTGAGCGCCGACGGCCAGCGGCCCCGCGTCAAGGGCATCCTTGAGCACATGGACGTCCCGCCAGCCCATCTGGATCAGCCACGACGCCGTCATCTTGGCGCGCACGCCTGTATCGTCCACCAGCACCAGCCGCGCGCCCCGGACACCGACGGTGCGGTCGGTGGCCTGGACCAATTGCCCGCCGGGCGCAGGTTTGGAGCCTTCCAGATGCCCGGCTTCGTACTCTGGTGGGTCCCTGACGTCGAGGAGATAGAGGGTGCGGCCGTCGTCGTCTTTCCACCGGGCCAGGGTCTCGGCATCGATCTCGGACACGCCGAACCTTTCGGCGACCCGTCGGGCGCATGCCAGGGCGCGGGAAAGGCCTTCATCGGACACCCGGGGGAACGAGCGCGACTGCCCCCTTGCCAATTCGAACCCGGCCAGGTGCCAGCCCATGGTGCCATTCTCCAGCGCCACCACGGGGTTGGGAATGCCGGCGTTGATCAACGATTGGGCGCCGATGATGGACCGCGTGCGGCCAGCGCAGTTGACGACGATGGTGGTCTCCGGGTCCGGGGCGATGTCGTGGATGCGGAGCGCCAGTTCGGCCCCTGGCACGTCGATGCCGCCCGGGATGCTCATGGCATTAAATTCGGCCATCGGCCGGCTGTCGACGATGACCATGTTTTCGCCCCGGTCCCCCATCGCCTTCAGTTGGGTGGCCTTGATATGGGGGGTGGCGTACCGGGTTTCTATATATTCGCCGAAGGCCTTGCTGGGCACGTTGACGCCGGTGAACACTTCGTATCCGGCGGCGGCCCAGCCTTCGACGCCGCCCTCAAGGGCCGAAACATCAGCATATCCGAACCGCCCGAGCCGTTCCGCGCCGGCCCGGATCAGGTCTACGTCTCCGGGGCTGGCGGCGCATAGAACCACGGGCACGTCCCGACGGGGCACGAGGTCGTCGACCACCATCTCCAGCCGGCTTAGCGGCAACGGCACCGCGAACAGCAGGTGACCGTCGCCAAAGGTGCCTTCCTCGCGCAGATCCAATAGCGCCAGTTCGCCGCCGCCGAGGATCATTTGCCGGAGCTGAGCGGCGGTGACGGGCTTGGGATCGGAGGCGCTCATGGAAATGCCGGGGGGGGGAGGTTGGACGGGCCTTAGGCCGGCTTGATGTTCTCGGTGGCCGGAAAAATTTTGGTGGTTCCGGCCTGGGTGTCGTACATGACGCGTTCGTGGAGCTGCTCCAGCGCCAACCCATACATATGTAATTGCACCGTTTTTTCATCCCCCGTGACGTGAATTGAATGGATATCATCTGGCATCAACGTCACCCCGGCACCGGGGGAAACGGTGAATTCTCCGGTCTGTCGTAATTCCCAAACTCCAGGATGAGAGCCGTCATCAGCACGTTCATAGAAGATGTTGTGCTCGTCCCCGTGGACACCGACGATCACCGCCCAGGTGGTATGATTATGTGGATGAACACTCTTTCCGGGCAAAGCGGTAGAGGCATAAAGGGCAAAACGGTGGTCCTCGTCCTCGCTCAGCCGGTAGATGACGCTGTTTCCGTCGTCCGGCCCCATGGGGAAATCGTCCAGGGGGAACAGGTCCCGCCGTTCGGCCAGTTCCAGAAGCACCTCCTTGGTGGCGTCCAGGGCGTCCGGGTTGACGCCTTGGGCTTCCTCGATGCCTCGGATTTCGGCGATGGCGTTGGCGACGGCTTGGTCTCGTTCGGCGCAGATGTCCATTCAATCCTCCTGTTTCAATTTTTTCTCCAGGTGCGCCATTAGCCCGCCCGAGGCGACCATCTCCATCAGGTGGGGGGGCACGGCCTCGCATGCGAACGTCTCGCCGGTGGTCCGGTTCTCCACCGTGCCCTGGATAGGATCGACGTTCAATTCGTCACCGGTAGCGATCCTGTGGGTCTCGGCGCAGACCAGCGCCGGCAGGCCGATGTTGAAGCAGTTGCGGAAAAAGATTCGCGCGAAGGACTTGGCCAGCACGGCGCGGATGCCGAGCGTCTTTAGAAAGAACGGCGCTGCCTCCCGCGACGAGCCGATGCCGAGGTTATTCCCGGCCACGAACACCTCGCCCTCCGCCACACGGGCGGAAAAGTCCGGGTCTAGGTCGCGCAGGCAGTGGACCGCGCCTTGGGCGAGATCGGCGTCGGTGGTCCCCTTGTAAGATCCGATCGGCGCTAATTGGTCGGTGTCGATGTTGTCGCCGTACTTCCAGGCGCGGCCGTTAACGGTGCTCACGGGAACTCCTCATAGAAACTCTCGGGGGTCGGTGATCTCGCCGGTCAACGCGGAGGCGGCCACCGTCATGGGCGAGGCGAGATAAAGTTTCGACGACGACGGGCCCGCACGGCCGACGAAGTTTCGGTTGGTGGACGAAATCCCGGTCATGTCCTCTTCCAGGCGCGCCGCGCCCAGGCCGATGCACCCGCCGCAACCGCTGGGAAGAATCCGGGCGCCGGCGTCCTCCAGCAATTGGAGGACACCCTCGGCCGCCGCCTGATCACCCATTTGATAGCTCGACGGGGCGACGAAGAACCTCATGGAGGGCTTGATCCTGCGTCCCTTGACCACCTTCGCCGCCATGCGCAAGTCGTCCAGCTTGGCGCCGGTGCACGCCCCCAGGTAGGCCTGGGCGACAGGGGTGCCTACGTGCTCGCCGACATCGGCGGCGTTTTCAGGGCTCGAGGGCGCCGCCACTTGAGGAGCCAGGCCGGCCCCGTCGACGGTGACGGTGCGGGCGAAAGCCGAGTCCGGGTCCGACTGCCACGTCTCCAAATCGACGTCGCCGGCGCCCCATTCCTTGAGTGCCCGGACGGTCTCGCCGTCCGGCGCGACGATGCCGGTCTTGGCGCCGAGCTCGGCCGCCATGTTGCAAAGGGTCATGCGTTCCTGGGCCGACATGGCGGTGACCCCGGGGCCCGAGTATTCGGTAACCTGGTAGTTCGCGCCCATGATGCCCAAGGTCCCGCACAGCCATAGGTCTACGTCCTTGGCCGCGACGCCGGCACCCAGCCGGCCGGTGATCTCGATGCGCACGGTTTCCGGCACCCGGACCCAGATTTCGCCGGTGGCGAGCACGCCGGTCATTTCGGTGGCGCCGACGCCGATCATGAAGGCGCCGAAGGCGCCGGCGGTGGTAGAGTGGCTGTCGGCGCCGACGCAGAACATCCCCGGGCGCACATGCCCGCCTTCCGGCAGGACAATGTGGCAAATACCCCGGTCCTTGATGAAATGCCTCACGCCGTGGTTCGCGCACCATTCGTCGGCATGGCGCTGCATCGCTTGGCTCGCCTCGTCGGGCTCGTTGACGTAATGGTCGGTAATGACGACGAGCTTCGCCATGTCCCAGACCGGCACCCCCAGTTCGTCCAGCTTCTTGCCGGCCATGCGGGGCCCGGACGAATCGTGCATCATGGCGAGGTCCACGGCGCAGGTGACGATTTCGCCGGGCTTGACGGCGTCGGCGCCGGCGGCCCGCGCGATGATTTTTTCGGAAAGTGTCATGCCCATGTTCAGATCACCTTGGTTTTCCTAAGCGCCTTCAGCTTAGCCTCATTATAGCCGATATCAATCAACAGCGCGTCCGTGTGCTCGCCCAGCCCCGGCGCCGGAAGTGCGGGGTCCGGGGCATCTGTCCGCACCGGCGGCTTGAGATAGCGATAGGTCCCGTGGCCTTCGAGCTCGATATCCTGGAGCCGCCCTTCACCGGCGACGAACGGGTTTTCAAGCGCCTGGTCAACATCGTTGATGGGTGCCGCCGGCACGATGCCTGTGAACGCGTCCAGCCATTCGGCCGTGGTCTTCGCCGACAGCGCCCCATCCAGCATGTCCTGGATCTGGGGCCGGTTCTCGAAACGCTCCTTGAAGGTCTTGAAGCGGGGATCGTCGTTCCATTCTGCGTGGCCCAGGGCTCCGCACAGCACCGGCCAGAACTTCTCCTTGTTGCACATCAGGTAGATCCATCCGTCCGCCGTCTTGTAGAGCTGGCAGGGCGTCAGCGTCGGGTGGGCGGACCGGGCCAGCCGTTTCTGCACATGGCCGTTGTTGAGATACCAGATCGCCGGGTAGCCCAGGTTCGACAGCGCCACGTCAAAGAGGCTGACGTCCACGTCGCCGCCCTCTCCCGACGCGCGGGCTCGGATAATCCCGCAAAGCGCCGCATAGGCCAAGGCGACGCCGGTCATTTGGTCGACAAGCGAAAGCCCGAAGCGGGTCGGCAGCTGGTCGGGGTCGCCGGTGAGCGAGAACCAGCCGGCCTCCGCCTGCATCAGGTAATCGAAGCCGGGCCATGATGCGCGGGGGCCGTCGCGTCCGTAGGCCGACAGGTGTGCGCACACCAGTGACCGGTTATGGGCCTTCAGGCGGCCGTAGGTCAGGCCCAGCTTTTCCGGCACGTCGCCGCGCAGGTTGCTGGTCACCGCGTCCGCCGTCTTCACCAGATCGTGGAACACGACCTGCCCCTGTTCGCTTTTGAGATCGAGGGTCAGGCTCTTCTTGTTGCGGTTATAGGCGTGGAACCACTGGCTGTCGCCGTTGTCGAAGAAGTAGGGCCCGAGGACGCGGGCGAAGTCGCCGCCTTCCGGGGCCTCGATCTTGATGACCTCGGCGCCTTGATCGGCGAGCCACATGGTGCCGAAAGGACCGGCCCCATACTGTTCGACCGTGAGCACGCGGACGCCGTTGAGAAGAAGCGTCATTTCTTGGTACCGTATTCCGTTGATGCGGCGGCCCCGTTGCTCCCCGCCTATCCGGCCTTCATTCATCGGCGGAAAGGAGAGACTTTAAGGCATTATCCTAATAAAGGAAACGGGCTGGAAATGGGTTGCGAATGGCCGCTTTTCGCACCAGACCGGACGATTTCGTTTAGCGTTGTGAATTTCAGGGATTGGGCAGGAGGGGACGTTACGGCATCTACAGCGCGGTCTGAGATGATTGTTGTTCGGGCCAAACATTGAGTAATTTCAATAACCCTGAAAGCTGCGTACTGTCGGAGCCGATTGGGAGGTTATCTGGGAAATGTCAGCCAATAAATCGAGGAAAAGCCGGGTCCAGACGGTTGCGTTGCCGTTATCGCCGCCGTTGGCGCGACCGGGCATGCTGGCCTATCTCGTTGATACGGCCAACCTGATCACTCTCGGCGGCCTCGTGCTTTCTTTCTTCGCCTGCTGGGCGGTTTTGTTGGGACGGCCCTCCTTGGCCATGGCCTTGGCCGCGTTAGCTATCGTCATCGATAATGTGGACGGGTTGATAGCGCGGCGGGCCATGGGGCGAAACCCGGCACTCGAGCATTTCGGGGCGCACTTTGACTGTTATGCGGACTACATCAGCAAAGGCATATTCCCCATCCTGTATCTTTTGACCGCAACCGATTTACAGGTCGTGTCCATACCGGTGGCGCTGATCTACCTGGTAGCGATTGCCGTCCGATATAGCTACGAGTTCGTGCCTGACCGCGACCATATCGGGCTTTCGCCCGACTATATAATCTTGTTCCTTTGCCTGTTGCAGTTGGCGGCCCCACAATTTGGTTCGGCCTTCACCCCCATACTCATGGCGAGTCTGGTGGGTTTTGCGGCTCTCGCCGTCTCGCCTTTCCCCTCACCGACGTTAAAGGGCGGGGCTCTCGTCGGTTTTTGCCTCTTCCTTCTTGTTCTGGCGGCGGTTCTTCTGGCCGGGGATCAAGGGATGAACCGGTAAGACCCGTTAACCGGGATGATCCTTGTTACGCTCAGAATTGACGCCATGGGTCGAGAATTGATTCAAACCATGCCAAAGGCCCGAATCCATACCGGAACAAAGGCGCTTCAATAAAATGTTGATGGAGGACCAGATCCTCAAGATTGAGGACATATATGTGCCGGTCAAGCGACAAAAAACGCTTAATCCCAATGTCGTGAACGAAATCGCCGAAAGTATGCTGGAGAAAGGTCAACTGACCCCGATATGGGTTCGCCGGGACGGCAAACGTCTTGTCCTTGTGGAAGGCCTCCATCGATTGGAGGCGTGCAAGGCACTCGGCGAAGAGACGATTGTGGGTCTCCTGGTTCAGGCTCGTCGAAGATAAGCCCCATCTGAAACGCGCTTGAACCGCACCCATACGGTAAACACGGGTTTTCGAAACGCCTTCGCGGCCCGACTCTTGGTTTAAAAAGAAGCCAGCCTAATAAGGCACAATGTCCGCAAAGGGTCACAACCGGAAGCCCCAACGGGTTCTAAAAAATCCTGCTCCGCGGCTGCAGGAAGACCTTCAATTTTTGAGGATAGAGCCTAGACCGGGTTCCGTTCGACGAGTTGCCGGGCAATGATAATTCGCTGCAGCTCGTTGGTGCCCTCGCCGATGGCCAGCAGGGGTGCGTCGCGGTAATAGCGTTCGATATTGAACTCCTTCGAATAGCCGTAGGCGCCGTGGATTCGCATGGCCTCCAGGGAATTTTCCAGCGCCGCTTCAGTGGCGAACAGCTTCGCCATGCCGGCCTCCAAGTCGCAGCGCTCTCCGGTGTCATAGGCTCGGGCCGCCTGCTCGGTCAAAAGGCGGGCGGCCTCGACCCGGGTCGCCATGTCGGCGAGCTTGATCTGGATCGCCTGGTGCTGGCAGATCGGCTTGCCGAAGGTCTTGCGCACCTGCGCATAGGCCAGGCTTTCCTCCAGGCACGCCCGGGCCAGCCCGACGCCGCGCGCCGCGACGTTGATGCGGCCAAGCTCCAAGCCGGCCAGAATTTGTTGCAATCCCCTGCCCTCCTCGGCCCCGATCAGGTTTTCCGCCGGCACATGTACGCCATCGAATTGCAATTCACCGGTGTCGATGCCCTTGTAACCCAGCTTTTCCAGCTTGCGGCCTTCGTAACCGTGGCCTTTTTCCACCAGGATCAGGCTCATGCCCTTGTGGGCGGGATCGGTCTTGGGGTCGGTCTTGACCAGCACCGCCAGAATATTGCCTTCCAGCGAGTTGGTGATCCACATCTTCGAGCCGTCGATGACGTAATCGTCGCCGTCGCGGACGGCCCTGGTGCGAATGGCCTGCAGGTCGGTGCCGCAATCGGGTTCGGTGAGCGCGACACCGCCCATGAGCTCGCCCGAGGCGAAACGCGGCAGCCATTGCCGTTTTTGCTTATCGGTGCCGAACCGTTCGACGGCGGCGGCCATGATCAGATGCGCGTTGAAAATGCCGGACACCGACATCCACACCGCCGACACCCTTTCGACGATCTTGACGTAGGTGAAAGCGCTTAGCCCTAAGCCGCCGTAGTCGGGCGAGATGGTGGCCCCATAAAGGCCAAGCGCCGCCAGCTTGTCGGCGATCTCGCGCGGGTATTTATCCGCCGCTTCCAGGTCATGGACGACCGGCTTGACATCGCGCTCCAGGAACCGGTCGATGGAGTCGAGAATATGCGCTTCGTCTTCGTCCGGCGTGATATTGGCGGGGTGGGGCATTTTGTTGATGCTCAGTAATCCGCCTTGTCGTCTACCCCGTGACCGCGCTTCGGAATCAGGACGGTCCGCTCGTAGGTCATGAAAACGGTGCCGTCGGCGGTCTTGCCGGTGGTCTTGACTGTAACGATACCCTGGGTCGGCCGCGACTTGCTTTCCCTGACCGTGAGGACCTCCGATTCCGCATAAATGGTGTCGCCGACGAAGACTGGCGCTGTCAGCTTGATCTTGTCCCAGCCCAGGTTGGCAATGGCCTTCTGGCTGACGTCGGACACGCTCATGCCGGCGACGACGGAAAGCGTCAGCGCTGAATTAACGAGGGGCTTTCCGAATTCGCTTTTGGCAGCGTAAGCCTTGTCGAAGTGGACCGGATGCTGGTTCATCGTAATCAGCGTAAACCAGGTGTTGTCGGATTCCGTAATCGTGCGCCCGGGGCGGTGCTCGTAGACGTCGCCGACCTTGAAGTCCTCGAGGTAGCGCCCGTAGGATTCCCGGTAACGGTTGGCTTCGACTTCCTTCGCTTCGGCAACCATCCTTGTCCTCCTATTCCCCCGCCGCCTGGAACTCGGCCATGACCACGTCCGGGACCGGGTGGGTCAGGTGAAGGACTTCGTTGATGTCGTCCTCCTTATGGATGGCCAGAAGCCGCAAGGCCAGCTCATCGACCCTGGGGGCGGGCAGATAGGGACCCACCAGGCCGCCGAACTTGGCGCGGAGTTCCCCGGCGGACAGGAAATTGTCTGGCTCGCCCTTGGGGATGGCGACAAAAGCCTCAAACTCTCCCCGTTTCGTGATGATGCGGACGGCGGCGCTGAGGTTGGCGGGGAATTCGGCCTCCGCCTTGGCATCGACGACGGTATGGACCTGCCGGCAAAGATCGAGGGTTTTCCGGTCCTCCATGTGCCGGGTGTAGTCGTCCCAGGCCAGGCCGCCTTCGCGGAGCGCCACGCCGGCGCAGAACGGCATGGAGAACTGGCCGTCGACGATGCTTTGGGGATTTTGTTTCGCTTCCTCGGGATTGCCGATGATCTTCCAGCCCATTTCCGAGACGCCGATCTTCACGGCCTCGACCTCGTCCGACTCGATGCCGTTGGCGGCGCGAAGGTCGATCAACGCATCCAGGGCCGCATGGCTGTAACGGCAACTGGGATAGGGTTTGACGGCAATGGCCATGGTTTCCCACACCTCGCCCAGTCCCTCGATGGCCTTCGAAGGGTCGGCATGGGGGGCGTAGGCGTGGAAGAACCCAGCCTTGCCCTCAAAGGCTTCCCCCGGGCCCCGAAATCCTTCCTGGGCCAGGGTCGCCGCCATCAGGCCGCACATGGCCGCATGGCCGACGTGGAAACGTTTGGTCCAGGCGCCGTCAACCAGGAACTGCATGGAACCGGCGGTCTGGCTCAGACAAATGCCGAAAGCCCGTTCCATCTTCTCCGCATCGAGGCTGAACAGCCTTCCCGCCGCCGCCGCCGCACCGAAGGCGCCGCAGGTGGCGGTCGGGTGAAAACCCCGCTCGTAGTGGTCGCTCGGCCCGAGCGCCAAGCTAAGGCGGATCTGGGTTTCGTAACCGGCGACGATGGCGCGTACCAGCTCTTCGCCGTCGGCGCCGGCCATTTGGGCGGCAGCCAGGGCCGCCGGCACTATGGGCGCGCTCGCATGGAGCGACGCCCGGGCGTGAGTGTCGTCGAAATCGAGCGAATGGGCGAGGGTGCCATTGACCAGCGCTGCCCCCAGCGGGCTGAACCCACGGCGGTCGCCGATGACAACGATCGAGCCATTGTCGAGGGCCAGCGTCCCCATCGCCTTGATGAGGCTTGCCGTCGATTCCGCGTCGTGGCGGGCACGCAGTGCGATGCCGACGTTGTCCATCACCAACATCCCGGTGCGCTCGACCACTTCCGGGGGAAGCGCGCCAAACGTTATACCGGCGGCGAATTCGGAAATCCGGCGGGTGATCGTGGTCATGGCCTTATCCTCCGTTGCTCCGGCCGCCGGTTGATCGGCCCCGGCGGGACCGTTTCGGCCTAGGCGAAATGCCCTGACATCCAGGGCACGTCCCATCATAGGCAGCCCGGGCCGTCCCTTCAATCGGCGGTATACTTCTTTTCCGTCTCGTAGTAGCCGGGGAAGCCGACGACGTCGCGAAGGTGCTCGAACCCGGCCAAGGCGTCCGGATGCTTGCCCGCCCGCATGGCGCTCAGCGCTCCCTCCATAGCCTGGAGGCCCGCCAGCATCAACGATATCGGGTAAATGACGATCTTGTAGCCGATTTCCTCCAGCCGCTGGGGTGGCAGGAACGGTGTATTTCCTTCCTCCACCATGTTGGCCATTTTCGGCCCTGGCACTTCGCCGCAGTACCGGCGCATTTCGTCTTCGTCCAGGGGGGCTTCCAGGAAGGTGATGTCGGCGCCGATCTCAGTGAAGGTCTTGCACCGAAAAAGGGCCTCTTCCATGCCGTCGGTGGCGTTGGCGTCGGTGCGCGCCATGATCAGGATGTCGGCGGCCTCATCCCCGATTGAGTCCCGGGCGCCAACGGCGGCCTTGACGCGGGAAAAGGCTTCGTCCCGGCCAGCGACCTGTTTGCCCTGGGTGTGCCCGCATTTCTTCGGCGCCACCTGGTCCTCGATCATGACGCAGGCGAAACCGGCCTGGGCGTAGCCCCGGACCGTGCGCTGCACGTTGACGGCGTTGCCGTATCCGGTGTCGCCGTCGCCGATGACGGGGAAACCGACCGCGGAACAGATGTTGCGCCCCTGATCAAGCATTTCCGAGTACGAGATTAGCCCAGTGTCGGGCATGCCGATGCGGGCCGCGGAAACGGCGAACCCGCCCATGAAGGCGCCCGGATAGCCGGCCCGCTCGATCAGCTTTGCGGTCATGGCGTCGAAACAGCCGGGCAGCACCAGGACTCCCGGTTCCGCCAGCAGCTTGCGCAGTCTATAGGCCTGACTCACGGTGATCGCCCCTCCCAAAACGGGCCCCTATCAGAACCCGATTCAGGGTCCTTGGCAACCGATACCGGTCAGGTTCCCCTGAAATCCGGTTTTTCCTTGGCCAGGAAGCCGCGCAGGCCTTCGGCGTAGTCCTCGGAATCGCAAAGTTTAAAGGCCTCGTCAATTTCCGTCTCACTCAGCGGCCTCGGATCGGCGAGGCGGTTCAGGAACTTCTTGGTCGCCCGGTTGGCCAGCGGCGCGCCCCCCGCAATGCGTTCGGCCGTGGCTTGGACTTCGGCCCCGAGATCGGCGTCGGCGACAACCCGGCTGACGAGGCCCCGCCGTTCGGCTTCGTCTGCCCCTATGATGCGTCCTTCCAGCAACAATTCCAGCAACAGGCCCCGGCCCGCTACCGCCAGTACCGGCGTCATTTCGGCAAAGGCAAAGGCGTGGCCGAGGCGGTTGATGGGGACGCCGTAACGCGCCGATGCGCCACAGAGGCGAATATCGCAGGCACACGCGACTTCGAGCCCGCCACCGGTGCAGGCGCCGTGGATCATGGCCACCGTCGGGTGGCGGCAACCGGTGAGCGCAGCCAGCGTCTCGGCAACGATGGCGCCATAAGCGCGGGCCTGGACGGCGGTGCTGCGGATTTTGGGGAACTCAGTGATATCGGCGCCGGCCGAGAAAGCCTTGTCCCCCGAACCCCGGACCACGACGCAACGGACGCCGTCATTTCCCGAAAGCAACCTCATAACCCGGCCAAGCTCGGCCCAGGCGTCCAGGGAAAGCGCATTCAATTTGTCCGGGTTGTCGATAACCACGATGGCGATGGGGCCGTCCGTGGAATGAAGGATGGGCTTTTTCACCATAAATTATTCCGCGTTCAACACCCGTATCGGCTCGCCCTTCATCCAGGCCCGGATATCCTCCACCGCCTCGCCATAGGCCAACGCGTAGAGTTCCCTGACCACGTAACCGGTGTGTCCGGTCAACACCGCGTTGTCCAGGCCCCGCAGCGGGTGGTCCTTGGGCAACGGCTCGGTGTCGTAGACGTCGATCCCGGCGCCGGCGATGGTGTTATTGGCCAAGGCTTCCACCAGCGCTCCTTCGTCAACGATGGGGCCGCGCGACGTGTTGACCAGATAGGCGCTCGGTTTCATCAGGCTGAACTCCGCCCGGCCGACCAAGCCCCGGGTCCTGTCGCTCAACAACAGGTGAATGGAAATGAGGTCGGATTCGGCGAACAGCGCGTCCTTGCCGACCCTCGTCACGCCAACTTCGGCGCATCGTTCATCGGTCAGGTTCTGGCTCCAGGCAATGACGTCCATGCCAAGCGCCAGACCCACCTTGGCCACCTTTTCCCCCAGCTTGCCGAGGCCCAGGAGACCGAGGGTCTTGCCGTTCATGGTTTCGGAAACGGACCCCTGCCAGCCGCCTTCGTGCATGATGCGGTTTGCGGCCGGGATTTTCTTGAACAGCGCGAAGATCAGCGCCAGCGCGTGTTCGGCGGCCGGATGGCCGAGCATGGCGGTCCCAGAAACGACGATGCCGCGCTCCCTGGCCGCCGCCATGTCGAAGGACAGGTTCCGCATGCCGGAGGTGACCAGGAGCTTCAAATCCCCCAAGGCGTCGATCAGGGACTTGGGGAACGGCGTCCGTTCGCGCATGCCGACGACCACGTCGAAGCCCTGAAGTGCCTCGGCGGCGGCGGTTTCACCTTCGATATATTGGTTGAACACCTCGATCCCGACCTCAGGCCCAAGGCTGTCCCAATCGGCGGCGTCGAGGGCGGCGTTCTGGTAGTCGTCGAGGATGGCGATGCGCGTGGTCATGGCGTCAGACGATCCTCCCCGTTTTTATTTTGGGCCTCGATTGTAAGGCACTTCGCCGTTACCTTGTACACGACTGGCGGACATCAGGATAGACGGAGAAAACCGATGACTTGGTTGGAAGGCAACGGCCGCGACAAGCAGCCTGCTGGCGAGCGGCTTCGAGAACTGATCGAACGGCCCGGAATCCTGGGCGTGCCGGGGGCCCATAACGGGCTTGCCGGGATGCTGGCAAAGGAAGCGGGATTCGAGGCCCTTTACATATCCGGCGGCGCGGTGACGGCGACGCTGGGATTGCCGGATTTGGGCGTCATGACCCTGGAAGAACTTTGTTTCGTCACCCGCCAGGTGGCGCGGTCCACAGACCTGCCGCTGATCGTCGACGGTGACACGGGCTACGGTGAAATCTTAAACGTCATGCGCGTGGTCAAGGAGCTGGAGCAGGCCGGCGCCGGAGCCGTCCATATCGAGGACCAGGTGTTGCCCAAGAAGTGCGGGCACCTGAACGACAAGCGCCTGATCACGCCCGACGAAGCCGCCGCCAAGGTGGGGGCCGCCGTCCGCGCACGTTCTCATCTTCGCATCATCGCCCGCACTGACGCCGCCGCCGTCGAGGGCCTGGAGGGTGCGATCAAGCGGGCGAAGTTGTACAATGAGGCGGGCGCCGACGTCGTCTTCCCCGACGCGCTGCCGTCGGAAGAGGATTTCCGCGCCTTCGCCGACGCCGTGCCGGGGCCGAAAATGGCCAACATGACCGAGTTCGGCAGGTCGCCCTATTTCACCGCCGAGCAGTTCCAAGACATGGGCTATGACATCGTTATCTGGCCGGCGACGTCGATGCGGGTGGCGGCGGGCGCCATGGCGGAACTTTATGCCCATATTCGGGACCACGGGGGGCCCGAGGCGTTGATCAAAAAGATGCCGACCCGCGCCGAGCTTTACGAGACCATCGGCTATTTCGATTACGAGGCCCTCGACGAAGGCATCGCCAAATCAGTGGTGCAGGAGACGCCCGGGGAATAATCAAGCGCCCAAAATTTCCCGCAGTTTCTTGACCGCCTTGTCAGGCGCGGTCAAAACGGGCCGGCCAGGCGCATCGGCGATGGTGTCCCTGGTCCGCACCGTGGAGAACTGCGCCAGCTACAAGACATCCACGTCCGTCTTGTCATCGGCGGCGACGGCGATCAGTCCGTCGTGTTCGGGCCTACGCCCGTCCTCAAGGGCGTCGAGTGCCCCGGGGATATGGCGGATATCGATTTCGGGCGAAAGGCCCCGGGCCTGGGCGGCGGCTTCGAGTTCGGAAGTGAGCGAAGGGACTGTCGGCTCGAACGTGGCGAGACCGCCGATGCATGGCCCCCGGGAAAGGGCTTCACCGATCATCGCCCCGTCGGGCTTCTAAACCGGAATCCCTAGGTCTTCTCTCGCCCGTTCTATGGCGGCGCCAAAGGCCGAGCACGTAAAAAGCACCGTGAATGGGGTCCTGGGACACCGTCACGGCGTGGATCAGTTGGATACGGGGGCCAGTCACATTAACGGTCTTTCGTTGTCGGTAGGCATTGGCCGGGAAGCGGCCTTGGAGTAACCTGAAATCAATCGGAGAATAGTTGAAAAAGCCGCCACGCCCAACCGGCTCGGAACTAAGGAGGGACACCGGGAGATGACGACCACGCCACCAACCTCACCCGACGACACCGTGCTTGTGGAAACCACCGGCGGCATCTGCCGATTGACATTGAACCGGCCCAAGTCCCTTAACGCCATCAATCCCGAAATGGCTCACGAACTGCAAAAGGTGACGGCGGAAATCCGGTCGGATCAGTCCATCCGTGTCGTCGTCATCCAGGGCGCCGGCGATCACTTCATGGCCGGCGGCGACATCAAGAGCTTCAAGACCCTTCTTGACGAAAACCCGGACGAAGCCCGGATCCGTGACTATTTCGACGAATTACTGTCCACCGTGCATGGGTTCATCTCCGACTTCAGGGAAATGCCGAAGCCGGTGATTGCGGGCGTCAAGGGCGCCGTCGCCGGCGCCGGAGTCAGCCTGATGCTGGCCGCGGACATGGTTCTGGCCGCAGACACCACAATCTTCGCCTTGGCTTATTGCTACCTGGGCACGGCGCCGGACGCCGGGTCCACCTATGCCTTGCCGCGAACAGTAGGCCTCAAACGGGCCTTCGAGATAGCACTTCTGGGCGATCGCTTCGATGGGGAAACGGCGCTCCGGGCCGGTCTGGTCAACCGTCTGGTTCCAACCGGAGAACTGGATTCGGAAATGGATGAACTGGCCACCCGCTTGGCCCAGGGCCCCCGGGTGGCCTATGGGGAAACCAAGTCGCTTTTGAACGGCTCGCTTGATCGCACCCTCGAGGAGCAGTTGGCGGCCGAAATTGAAGCCTTTAAGAATTGCGCCGTGACAGCGGATTTCGCCGAAGGGGTGACGGCCTTCGTCGAGAAACGCCCGCCCCGTTTTGGCGGATCATAAGGTCCCTTCCGAAACCGACTCTGAGGGAGAAAAAACCATAGCTAAGGAACCCAAGGGTACGCTGACAGACAAGGTCGCCATCGTCACCGGTTCCTCCCGCAACATAGGCCGGTCAACGGCACTGGCGCTGGCGGCCGACGGGGCTAAAATCGTCGTCAACGGAATTCATGACACCAAAGCGGCCGAAACCGTGGCCGGGGAAATCGCCGACGCCGGCGGCGAAGCCCTCGCTCACGTCGCCGACGTCACCGAACGCAAGGCAGTGGAGAAAATGATCGATGCTGCGGTGGAAGCCTTCGGAAGCGTCGATATCCTGGTCTGCAACGCGTCGATCCGCGGCCAAAAACCCTTCACCGAGATGACCTACCAGGAATGGCGCCGGGTGATCGACGTTTCCCTGGACGGTTCCTTTTTCCTGGCCCAGGCCTCAGTGCTGCACATGATCGAGAAAGGGTGGGGACGGATCGTGACCCTCGGCGGAATCTCCTTGCACATCGGCACCCCGGGGCGGGTTCACAACCTGGTCGCCAAGTCGGGGCTGGTCGGGCTTACCCGGGGCCTTGCGGTGGAGCTGGCCGAGCACAACATCACCGTCAACTGCGTCTCGCCCGGCTTCATCAACACCGAGCGCCCGGCCTCGGCCGGCAAGCGCCCGGCGCTGAAGGTCAACCCGCCGGTGGCGCGTATGGGTGAGACCGAAGAGATCGCATCGATGATCCGCTATTTATGCCAACCCGAAGCCGCCTACATCACCGGCCAGACGCTGCACGTCAACGGCGGCATGTACCTGGGCGGTTGAGGGATTTCCGGGTTCCGGCCAAAACATTTCAACCGCGGATGATCTTACCTAGTTCCACCGTCCGCCGGGCCTGCTCGACGACGGGATAGTCGACGAAAAAGCCGTCGACCGAGATTGAGGCGGAACCGGCGGCTTCCGCATCGGCAAAGGCGGCGATGATCTTCTCTGCCGTGGCGACCTCTTCTTCGGTGGGGGTGAAAACCTCGTTGACGGGCCCCACCTGGTCAGGGTGGATGCAGAATCTACCCTGGAACCCTAAATCGCGGGTTCGTTCGGTGGACTTTTTCAGGCCTTCGGTGTCGCGGTAGTGAACGAACACCGAATCGATGGGCTGCTCCAGCCCGGCGACCCTTGACGCCAGGACGATGGCGGACCTTGCCGGTATCGTCTCCCACTCGCCCGTGGTCAAGCGCAGCCCCAGGTCCTTGGCGAAATCGACGGCGCCGAAGCTGAGCCGCCGGACCCGGGAGCCGCATCCGGCGATCCCGGAAACCGCATCCAGGCCCTTCGCCGTTTCTATGATCGGCAGGATGTCAACGGTGCCCGGCTCCATGCCTTGTTCGCGTTCGAGCCTGCCGACTTCGGAGTCAACGGATTGGAGATCGGCCCCGCTTTCGACCTTAGGCAATACAATGCCGTCCAACCACGGGCCGACGACAGCTGAGAGGTCGCCGGAACAATACCCGGTGTCGGCGGCATTGACGCGGATATAACCCAGGCAGTCCCTGGGCCGCTTCAAGGCTTCCACGGTGGTGGCGCGGGTCGCCTCTTTCTCGCCAAGGGCGACGGCGTCTTCGAGATCGAGGATCGCCGCGTCAGCGCCAGCGCCGAAGACCTTTGCAACCTTGTCGGGATGGTTGCCGGGTGTGAAAAGTAACGACCGGAAGGGGCCGGCGGTCATGACACGAGGCGGGTTTCAGGTCCGAGACGAGTTGTCGAGCAGGAGAATCTCCTTCTCGGTGATGGTGTTGCCTTCGTTCATATCCGCATCGGACTCGTATCTGTCGCCGAAGCAGGCTTCACCGACAAGCCCTTTCATCCCCGCTTCCTGGACTTTGTCGGTGGCCGTTTGTTCGGCCACCGATCCACCCGGAAGGGCGAGGGCCGCTATCAGGGCCGAGAGTATAATCATAGTCCGCATGGACACTTCCCCTTGTCGCCGGCAAGCATAGTCCCCCGCAAGGCGCCTGTCACCAAGCAGGACCGGCCGGGTTCAAGATCTTCGGAAGAGGCCGGTTATTGCTGACGAAGCTTCGGGTCCAAGGCGTCGCGCAAGGCGTCGCCGAAGAGGTTGAATCCAAACACGGCGAGGCTGATGGCGACGCCGGGCCAGATCGCCACCCAGGGCGCGCTTTCGGCGTATTCTTCGGCCCCGCCCTGTAGCATCAGGCCCCAGGCCGCCGTCGGCTCCTGGACGCCCAAGCCTAAGTAGCTCAACGACGCTTCAAGCAGGATCGCGTGCCCGACGAAAGTGGATAACATGATCAGGAACGGCGCCATGACGTTGGGCATCATGTGGCGAAGGATAATCCGGGCATGGGTAAACCCCAGCGCGCGGGCCGCGTCGACATAGGGAATTTCGCGAATGGCGAGGGCGCTGGACCGGACCACCCGGGCGCAGCGAGGAATAAACGGGATGGTGATGGCGATGATGACGTTCTGGATTCCGGTGCCGAAGATGGAAACCACAGCCAAGGCCATGATGATCAGCGGGAAAGCCATGAAAACGTCCATGACGCGCTGGAAAAAAAGGTCGAAACGGCCGCCGAAGTAGGCGCTGGCGACGCCGAGGACCAACCCGGTGCAGGCGCCGATGACGGAGCAGGAGAAACCGACGAACAGCGCCGTGCGGGCGCCATAGATGATGCGGGTCAGGATGTCGCGCCCGAACTGATCCGTGCCGAGCCAGAATTTCAGGCTGGGCGCCGATAGCATGAATTCAAACGCGTTCTCTTCCGGATCGTAGGGCGACAGGACGGTGGCGAAGACCGCCAGCGTGACCATGATTACCACAACCACCGCCCCGAAAGCACCTAACGGGTATTTCCGGGTTAACTCGAGGGCGACTTGGTGCCAGGGCTTTTTCTGGGTAAGGTCTTCGAATTCGCTTGCGGCCCGGATTTCGGATACGGCGACCATCGAACCATCCCTCAGCCGTAACGGATACGAGGGTCGAGCCAGGCGTAGAAGAGATCGACCAAGAAATTGGTGACCACGAACACCAGCACCACCAGCATCACCAGCTGCTGGGTCATGGAGAAGTCCTGGTTGCCGACCGATTCGACGAACAGCTTGCCAAGCCCGTTGAGGTTGAAGACCTGCTCGGTGACCACGAGCCCGCCGATGAGAAACGCGAACTCGATCCCGATGACAGTGACAACGGGCAGCAGCGAGTTCTTTAGCGCATGCCGGTTGATGATGATCTTCTCCAACAGCCCCTTGGCCCGCGCCGTACGGATATAGTCCTCGCGCAACACCTCCAGGAGCGCCGAGCGGGTCATGCGGGTGGCGACCGCAGAATAACGGTACCCCGTGGCCACCGCCGGCCAGATGAGCTGGCTCATGTTCCCCCAGAAGTCCTCCCACGGCGGCACGTACCAGATGGGAGGCATCCACGGTTCGCCGAACCATTGCTGGGTGAAGATCAGCAACCCCAGAATAATCATGATACCAAGCCAGAAGGATGGAATGGCGATGCCGAAAATGCTGAACGCCCGGACCACGTAATCGATCCAGGTGTCCTGTTTGACCGCCGAGATGACGCCCAGGGGGATGGCGATGACGATGGCCACCGCGGTGGCCATGATCGCGACCTGCAGCGACAGTGCGAAACGCATCTTGATCTCGTGGAGGACGGGGAACCCCGTCCACATGGAATAGCCGAGATCGAAGCTTAAATAACCCCAAATGAAAGCGAAGAACTGGACGATAAAAGGATCTTCGAGCCCCAGGTTCTGCCGGCACAGCTCGATTTCCGCTGGATCGGCGTAAAGGCCGCTGCCCGCCAGGCGAAGCTCGCAGACATCGCCTGGAATCAGCCTGAGCAGGCAAAAGACGAGCACCGCCGCGCCGAAGAGCGTCGGGATCATCAACAGCAGACGCTTGACAATGTATTTATACATTCAAAAAAATTGCCGGCTTCCCCACCCGCCGCCGATAAAAGACGGCGGGTGGGGGACCGGTTCTAATGGTTGGCCGTGGCCGCTACTTGTCCAGCCAGATTTGGTCGAGGGACTGGTTCAGGTAGTGGCTCGGCGCGACCTTCCAACCCTTCACGTAAGACCGGTGCGGGTTGATCTTGTACCACCAGAGCGTGACGCCCATATACGCCTTTTCACTGAGGGCGCGTGTCTCGTATTGGCGCATCAGCTTGCGCTGCTCCGCCGTGTCGGCCGACCGGTTCATCTTGTCATATATCTTCTCGAGATCCTGGTCCTCGTAAGTGCCGTAGTTCTGGCTGCTGCTGCCCAGGAACTTGGACACATCGACGAGCGGATTGATGACGCTCTGACAGTTGAAGTCGATCGAGACGTCGAAGTCCCTCTTCTTGCGGAGAGTCGCATAGAAGGCCGGGCTCGGTTGCACCCTCTGCTTGACGCCGATGCCGAGCTTCTTCCACTGGCCGATCATCCACGTGCCGACGACCTTGTAGGGCTGGTCGACGCCGCGGTTGTGGAGCTCGAACTTGAGGTTCGACTGACCCGCTTCCTTCAACAGCCCCTTGGCCTCGGCGATATTGGCCTTCATATCGGTGCTGTAGCCGGTGAGCTTCGTCAGCTCGGCCTTGGTCGCAGCGAACGGATGGTTCGGGAATACGACCCCGCCCACCGTCTTGACGATGGCGATCCTGTTCAGGTACTTCGACCCGCCCCAGCGGTCGACGCCCAGGGTCAGCGCCCTGCGGACACGGACATCCTCGAAGGGCTTGCGCCTCTGGTTCGGGGTGAAGAAAAGGGCGCAGTTCCAGTCGCTTTCCTGGACCTTGATCTTGTCGCCCAGCGCCTTTACCAGGTCGTCACGGGCCTGCGGCGGGAAGCCGCGGAACTCGATCGCCGCCCGGTCGCCGCGGATGGCCTGCAGCCGCACGGCCATCTTCGGCGCCGAGATGGCCAAGTATCCATCCAGATAGGGTTTTCCCTTGTGATGGTAGCCGTCGTACTTCTTGCCCTCGACGAACGAGCCCTTCTGGTGCTGCACGAAGTAGAAGGCGCCGGAACCGTTGATATTCTTCTTGTGCCAAGTATAGCCGTTTTTTCGGTCCAGGTCCTTTTTCGCATAGATGAAGTTGAACGGCGTCGCAAGGGCAGGGATAAAGGCGCCTGTCGGATACTTCAATTTGAAAACCACCGTAGTGGCATCGGGCGCGGTCACCGACTCGACCATGCGGAAGAACGCCTTACGGCCACTTGTAATCCCTTTAGGCGGGAAAATGATCTTGCCGTAAGTGGCCTTGATGTCGGCCGAGGTGAGCGGTGTGCCGTCGTGGAACTTCACCCCTGTGCGGATCTTGAAGGTGTAGGTCTTGTCGCCGTCCGTAGGCTTGGGCACGGCGCCTTCGCAAAGATCGCAGATGAAGTCGGTCGGCGACTGAGGATTATCCGGGTTGATCCGGATCAACAGGCTGTAGAACGGCCGGATCGGGTGAATCATGCCGAAGGTCGATTCAATGTGCCCGTCATAGGACGGGATCTTGGACCCGACCACGATATTCAAGGTACCGCCCTTCTTAATAGCTTGCGCGGTACCGGCGGTCCCGAACGCGCCAAGGACCAAGCCGGCCCCGATGGCGAGCGAAAGACCCCATTTAGAGTAAACGGTTTTCATTTAAGTCTCCTTCCCAGTGTATCGAGAAGCCTATTCTTCGCTTCCCTGTTTCTTAACGATGCGACATTCCAACATCCCAGAATGATCACACTTCGGAACAGGCCACCCAATGGCCCGGTTTGATTTCCCGAAACTCGGGAACTGCCTTCGAACAACCATCCACCGCTATGGGACATCTGGGGTGGAAGACGCATCCGCTCGGCGGATTAATTGGACTTGGCACCTCCCCTTTTACGACTTCGTGCGCTCTTTTAGCCTCCACTGCCGGGTCCGGAATGGGGACGGCGGCAAGCAAGGCACGAGTGTAAGGATGAATGGGGTTGTCGTAAAGCTCATCGCACTCTGCAAGCTCGACCATATGGCCCAGATACATCACCGCCACCCGGTGGCAAATATGCCGAATGACGCTGAGATCGTGGGAAATAAACAGATACGTCAGCCCGAATTTGTCGCGCAGGTCCTCCAAAAGGTTAATGACCTGCGCCTGAATCGACACGTCCAGCGCCGACACCGCCTCGTCGCAGATGATGCATTCTGGGTTCAAAGCCAACGCCCGGGCAACACCGACGCGCTGGCGCTGGCCACCGCTCATTTCGTGTGGATAGCGGTCGGCGAACTTGGGGTCGAGCCCGCAAAGGGACAATAGCTCCCGCACCCGCTTGTCGCGCTCTTTCCGATCGGAAATGATGCCGTGGATCTTTATCGGCTCGGCGATGATATTACCGATCTTCATCCGCGGATTGAGTGAACTGTAGGGGTCTTGGAAAATCACCTGGATCTTCTCGCGGATCGGGCTCATCTCCTTTTGGGTTAATTTCGTCAAATCCATGCCGTCGTAAAGGATCTCGCCTTCCGTCGTCTGTTCGAGCTGCAGGATGCAGCGCCCCGTGGTCGTCTTGCCGCATCCCGATTCACCCACCAAGCCGAGGGTTTCCCCCCTCTTGATATAAAAGCTGATGCCATCGACGGCTTTGACCTCGGCAACGACGCGGGAGAAGATGATTCCCTCGGTGACCGGGAAATACATCTTCAACCCCCTGACGTCGACCAGGATGTCA
>CAZQZB010000008.1:0-75933 GCA_964597695.1 uncultured Thalassospiraceae bacterium
ACCTGTGACCCTCTGATTAAAAGTCAGATGCTCTACCAACTGAGCTAAGCGCCCTTAGTGTGATACCCGGAATTCCCCGCTGGGAAACCGGGACCATAGGAACCCCCACCGGGCCGGTCAATGGCTTTCGGCCCCACCGAAGGGCCCGGCTCGGGGGCGGAAACTACCGTCAAGGGCTGCCACCCGAAAACCGTTGGTCCAGCCGTTCCTTGACCGCCTCGGAGACAAAGTGGCCGATGTTGCCGCCTAACTCTCCCACTTCCTTGACCAAACGCGAGGAAATGAACTGGTACTTGTCCGCCGCCATCAGGAACACGGTTTCAACGCCTTGGTTGAGGCGCGAATTCATAGCCGCCATCTGGAATTCGTACTCGAAATCCGAAACGGCCCTAAGCCCGCGGATGATCACCGAGGCACCCGCCTTCTCCGTGAAGCTCACCAGTAGGCTGTCGAAGGGCTGAACTTCGATCCGCCCGGCCACCTCTTCGGTCAGGTTTGAGACCTCGTGCTCCAGCATCTCCACCCGCTCTTCGAGCGAGAACAGTGTGTCCTTGCCAGCGTTCACAGCGACCGCGACGATCAATTTATCGACCACCCTAGCGGCCCTGGAAACGATGTCCAGGTGACCGTGGGTCGCGGGATCGAAGGTCCCGGGATAGACGCCCGTTCGCAAGCCGGTCATTTAGGTTCCTCCCCGACCGGTTCTTCCCCGGCCTTCTTATCGGTTTCGATTTCGCCGCCGTCCCGCGCCGGGGTCACCTCCGCCTCCGCCTCAGTTTCGGTCGTGGCGGTGCTTTCCGGGTTGCCTTCGCCCGGGCCGTCATAAGAGCCTTCGTCCGATACACAGTCCAATTCGTCGCCATTATTGCCGTTGTCGCCGTTGTCCACGTCGCGGAGCCTGGAAACCGAGATGACCTTTTTGCCTTTGGAGGGTTTGAACAGGGTCACCCCCCGGCTGGCGCGGCCGACGATGCTGACCTTGTCGATGGGGCAACGGATGATCTGCCCACCGTCCGATACCATGACGATCTGATCCGTGTCGATGACGGAGAACGCGGCGACGACCCGGGTTTTCTTCTTGCCCCGGACAAGATCGATATTGGTTATGCCCTGGCCGCCGCGGCCGGCGATCCGGTACTCATAGGCCGACGACCGCTTGCCAAAACCGTCGGCGGCGACGGTCAGTAGGAACTCTTCCTCCGCCCGCATGAGGACGAACTGTTCCTGTTCAAGCTTTTTGGCCAATTCCCGGTCGCGGGCCTTGTCCTCGGGCCTGTCGGTGTAATCGCCACCATTGAGGCGACGGGCGGCGTTGACGGAGGCCAGGTATTCATCCCGCTCCTCGACGTCAACCTTCACGTGGCGAAGCCCCGACATGGCGATGACCTCGTTTCCCTTGGCCAGCCTGATGCCCCGCACCCCCTTCGAGGTCCGCCCCGAAAACACCCTGACGTCGGTGACCGCAAAGCGGATGCATTTTCCGCCGCGGGCCGAAAGCAGGATGTCGTCGTCTTCGGTGCAGGTGCGCACCCGTACCAGCTTGTCGCCATCGGCCATCTTCATGGCGATCTTGCCGTTGGCGAAGACGTTGGTGAAATCGCTGAGTCGGTTACGCCTGACGCTGCCGGACGCGGTCGCGAACATGACGAACAGATTGCCCCAGGTGTCCTCATCCTCGGGCAGCGGCATCAGGGTGGTGATGGTTTCGCCTTCTTTCAGCGGCAACAGGTTGATCAGCGCCTTGCCGCGCGCCTGGGGCTTTCCCAGGGGCAGCTTGTAGACCTTGAGCTTGTAGACGATACCCTTGGACGAGAAGAACAGTACCGGCGTGTGGGTGTTGACCACGAACACCTGGTTGACGAAGTCCTCTTCGCGGGTGCTCATGCCGGCGCGGCCCTTGCCGCCGCGGCGCTGTGCCCGGTAGGTCGACAGCGGAACCCGTTTCACGTAGCCGGTGTTGGTGACGGTCACCACCATGTCCTCGCGCTGAATCAGGTCTTCGATGTCGTGTTCGATTTCCGATACGTCGATGACCGTGCGGCGGGGATCGGCGAACCGCTCCTTCATGTCCAACAGTTCGCCGCGGAGAAGCCCGTACACTTCCTCCCTGGACGCCAAGAGGTTAAGGTATTCACCGATCTTTTTGCCCAGTTCCTTGAGGTCTTCGCCGATTTTGTCCCTCTCCAGCCCGGTCAATCGGTGCAGGCGCAACTCAAGGATGGCCCGGGCCTGGGCCTCGCTGAGCCTGTAATGGCCCTTCTTGTCGACGACTCGGGCCGGTTCATCCAACAGCGCGATCATTGCCGCCACATCGGCGGCGAGCCACGGTTTGGCCATCAGTTGCCGACGGGCCTGATTGGCGTCCTTGGCGGCACGGATGAGCGCGATCACGTCGTCCATATTGGCCACGGCGACCGCCAGGCCGGCCAGCCCGTGAGCTTTTTCGCGCGCCTTGCGTAGTTCGAAAATGGTGCGCCGGCGGATGACCTCCTCGCGGAACTCGACGAAGGTGGCGATGATTTCCTTCAGGTTCATCATCTTCGGCTGTCCGTATTTCAAGGCCAGCATGTTGACGCCGAAACTGCTCTGCAGCGGCGTGAACCGGAACAGCTGGTTCAGCACCACATCGGGCTCGGCGTCACGCTTCAATTCGACAACAACGCGCACGCCGGTGCGATCGGATTCGTCGCGGAGATCGGAAATGCCCTCGATCTTTTTGTCGTGCACCACCTCGGCCATGATTTCGATCATTCGGGCCTTGTTCACCTGATAGGGGACCTCGTGGATGATGATCGCCTGGCGGTCCTTGCGGACTTCCTCGAACGAGGTCTTGCCCCGCATGATCACCGAACCGCGGCCCGTGTGATAGGCCTGAAGGAATCCGTTCCGGCCCATGATCAGGCCGCCGGTCGGAAAATCCGGCCCTTGGATGTGGTCCTTGATCAGTTGTTCGATGGAAATGTCCGGGTTGTCGATATAGGCGCAGCAGGCGTCGATGACCTCGCCCAGGTTATGGGGCGGAATGTTGGTGGCCATGCCGACGGCGATGCCGCCGGTGCCGTTGACGAGAAGATTCGGGAAACCCGCCGGAAGAACCGAGGGTTCCTGAACCGTCTCGTCGTAATTGGCCCGGAAGTCAACGGTGTCTTTGTCGAGGTCCTCCAATAGTGCATGGGCGGCGCGGGCCATGCGGGCCTCGGTGTAACGCATGGCGGCGGCTCGGTCGCCGTCCATGGAACCAAAATTTCCCTGGCCATCGACTAACGGAAGGCGCAAGGAAAAGTTCTGGGCCATCCTCACCATGGCGTCGTAAATGGCCTGGTCGCCGTGGGGGTGGTATTTGCCCATCACGTCGCCGACGATGCGTGCCGATTTACGGAACGGCTTGCCCGCCTCGTAGCCACTTTCCTTCATCGAAAAGAGGATTCGCCGGTGCACCGGCTTCAATCCGTCGCAGACATCGGGAAGCGCCCTCGACACGATTACGCTCATCGCGTAATCAAGGTAGGACGACTTCATTTCGTCTTCGATGGAGACCGGCTCTATATTGGAATCGGGAGCCGCCAGCGGGCCCGAATCAGAAGGTGACGTCAATACGATTATCCTGTTCTTTCAGGGACTTACGCGGCCCCGGCCGGAGCCGATCCCGAACCTCCGCCGGGACGAATGAATCTAGCATTTTTCGCACCTGCAAACAACCGGATCAGGGGGCGGATTAGGGGTCGATTCCGGGTCCTTGGAAAGCCCAAACCTGCCCCTCGATCGAGACCCAGCCTGCGCCCTCGTCGGCAGGCTCGGCCCCTGGCGTGCTGCCGCCGCCCCCGGGCCACCCAGGTGTCGGACGGGTGTGCATTCGTGGGGGCAGGACATTGCCTTAGGATAGATCAGAAGGGTATTTCGTCGTCCAGTTCAGCCCCAGCGGCGGTGCCAGCGGCGTCATTGCCGGGACTATCCCATGCAGGCGGTTCGACGGCGCCAGCGGTCTCCGCCGCTTGCTCAGAGCCCCCCCCGCCGCCGCGGGTATCCAACATCGTCAGATCGCCGCGAAAACGCTGCAGGGCGACCTCAGTAGTGTAACGCTCGTTGCCGTCGTTGCCGGTCCACTTGCGGGTCTGCAACTGGCCTTCCACGTACACTTTCGAGCCTTTTTTAAGGTATTTCTCGGCGATATCGGAAAGATGTTCGTTGAAGATGACGACCCGGTGCCATTCCGTCTTTTCCTTTTGTTCGCCGGTCTGCTTGTCTTTCCACCGATCCGACGTGGCCAGGGAGAAATTGACGATCTTGGTGCCGTCCTGGGTAAAGCGGACCTCTGGGTCGCGACCCAGATTACCGACCAGAATGACCTTGTTGACGCTACCTACCATGGGGTTCCCTTTTCACCATTTTCACTGCACCAATTTTTGGCACTTTAAACGGGCACGCCCTCACCCGCCAGGGGGCCACCCAGTGGAAACCGGGGATAACCAAGCTGTCACCCGGGATGGTTAAGTAGCCTCCACCTTTTTGGTCTTTATTGTCAAGAACGATTCATGAACGTTTTGATGGGACGCTGCCAAAAGGCCACCCTTGTTTACGGTTTATTGAGGTTCGTGCGTTAACCTGGGCTTGGAAACGGTTGGAGCAGAACCATGCGATATACGGCGATTTACGTGGACTCGGTCCGAAAATGGGCTGTGATCGATACCCTTTCCGACGATTTCGCGCTTGATTTCTTCGCCACCGAAAGGGACGCCCGCCTCGCCGCCGAATTGGAGGAAAACCGCTGGTCCGAGTTCCTGGCCGACGCCCTCCCCGCTGCCGTTTAAGGGCCTCTCGGCCCTTTCCCTGGTTGCCACCGTTTTTTCCCTGTCACTGATTTTCCTGCTTTTTCGGCCCGAGTAAGACGGCCGTCACAGCGGGCCAGGATTTTTTTTTGGTTAGTTTAGCGTTTAGTTTGGTCGTCGGTAAATTCGAAGGCCCATGAACCACGGGACCCAGGTATAGCTCGAAATTAATCCTTCAAAAACGTCCGTACCGTCGTCTTCGAACAAAATTCCGACCTCCGCCAAAACATCAAGTCGACGCTCACCCAAGACTCCTTCACCCAAACCATCACTATGTCGGCGTTGAAATCGCTGCAAGCCGCCATGGCCTACGGAATTTCCGACGCCATCAGGACCGGCGCCTAGAGTCTTATCGTCCTGGGCCGGGCCTCTAACCAGGGCCCCGGTTTTTCGTTGTTCACGAACCCGTTAGGCTTTATGTCTGGGCGTTTGGTCGAACTGGAAAAAAGCCCTGAAGACTAATCGCCCAAAGAATCATTGAAGGCACCCATGCAGCAGAAAATCCAGGTGCGCGGCGCGCGCGAACACAACCTCCGCAACATCGACGTGGAAATCCCGCGCGACAGGCTCACCGTGATCACGGGGCTTTCCGGGTCGGGCAAGTCAAGCCTCGCCTTCGACACCATCTATGCCGAGGGACAACGCCGCTACGTCGAGAGCCTTTCGGCGTACGCGCGGCAATTCCTGGAACTCATGCAGAAGCCGGACGTGGACACTATCGAAGGCCTGAGCCCGGCCATTTCCATCGAGCAGAAGACGACGTCCCGGAACCCCCGTTCCACGGTCGGCACGGTAACCGAGATCTATGACTACATGCGGCTTCTGTTCGCCCGCATCGGCGTCCCCCATTCGCCGGCCACCGGGCTACCGATCGAAAGCCAGACCGTGAGCGAGATGGTGGACCGGGTGATGGCGATGCCCGAAGGCCGGCGCCTTTACCTGCTGGCACCTATCGCCCGCGGGCGTAAGGGCGAATACCGGAAGGAGCTTCAAGACTTGGCCAAGCGCGGGTTCCAGAGGGTGCGCATCGACGGCCGACCGTACGACATCGAGAAGGCGCCGAAGCTTGACAAGAAATACAAGCACGATATCGAGGTCGTGGTCGACCGCCTCGTGGTCCGCGAAGGATTGGAGCCACGCCTCGCCGACAGTTTTGAAACCGCCTTGGGCCTCGCTGACGGCATCGCTTTCGTGGATAACCTCGACATCCAGCCCGACCCTCCTCTGGAGGGCGCTAAGACCACGGGCATAAAAGACCACGTCCCCGAGAGCCGCACCGTGTTCTCGGCCCGCTTCGCGTGTCCCGTTTCCGGCTTCACCATCGACGAGATCGAACCGAGGCTGTTCTCGTTCAACAACCCGTTCGGGGCGTGTCCGTCCTGCGACGGGCTGGGGACGGAGATGTATTTCGACCCCGGGTTGGTGATCGCCGACGAGCGGCTGACCCTGAACGAGGGCGCCATCGCGCCGTGGGCCAATTCATCGTCGCGCTATTATGACCAGACCCTGGGCAGCCTGTCGGAGCACTTCGGCTTCAGCCTCTCCGTGCCCTTCCGGGACCTGTTGAAGGACACCCGCCAGATGATCCTCTTTGGGTCGGGACCGCAAGCGGTGACCATGCGTTACCACGACGGCCACAAGGCCTACGACATCACCAAGCCCTTCGAGGGCGTGATCCCGAACATGGAGCGGCGCTGGCGCGAGACGGATTCGTCGTGGGTCCGGGACGAACTCGGCCGTTATCAGACCATCACCATCTGCAACACTTGCGGGGGCCACCGGCTGAAACCCCAGGCGCTGGCGGTGAAGATCGCCGGGCTGCATGTGTCGGAAGTCGCCGCCATGACCATCGACCAGGCCCACGGCTGGTTCGGTGGCCTAGAGGGCAAGCTGGGCAAGCAACATCGGGAAATCGCCCGGCGCATCCTGCGCGAGATCAACGAGCGCCTGGGCTTTTTGAAAAACGTCGGGCTCGAGTACCTGACCCTGGCGCGTTCGTCGGGCACCCTGTCGGGCGGCGAAAGCCAGCGCATCCGCCTGGCGTCGCAGATCGGTTCGGGCCTCACGGGGGTCCTCTATGTACTCGACGAGCCGTCCATCGGCCTCCATCAGCGCGACAACGCGCGCCTGCTCAAGACGCTGATGCGGCTCCGCGACCTCGGCAACACCGTCATCGTCGTCGAGCACGACGAAGAAGCCATCACGAGCGCCGATTACCTGATCGACATGGGCCCCGGCGCCGGCATCCACGGCGGCGCCGTCGTCGCCCGTGGTTCGGCCGAGGACATCATGGCGAAACCAGAAAGCCTCACCGGCAAGTACCTGAGCGGCAGGGAGCAGGTGCCGATGCCGATGCTCCGCCGCCAACCGAAACCCGGCCACAAGCTGACCGTCCGGGGCGCCAGGGCCAACAACCTGGTCAACCTCGACGTGGATTTCCCTTTAGCCACCTTCACCTGCATCACCGGCGTTTCCGGCGGCGGCAAATCGACCCTGGTGGTCGAGACGCTCTACAAAGCACTTGCCCGGCGGCTCCACGGGGCCCGGCTGCACCCGGGCGGGCACAACGCCATCGAGGGCCTGGAACTGATCGACAAGGTGGTCGACATCGACCAGTCTCCCATCGGCCGCACGCCGCGTTCCAACCCGGCAACCTATACCGGCGCCTTCACCCCCATCCGCGACTGGTTCTCGGGCCTGCCCGAGGCCAAGACCCGGGGCTACAAGCCCGGTCGTTTTTCCTTCAACGTCAAGGGCGGGCGCTGCGAGGCGTGCCAGGGCGACGGCGTGCTCAAGATCGAGATGCACTTTTTGCCTGACGTCTACGTCACCTGCAACACCTGCCAGGGCCGGCGCTACAACCGCGAGACCCTGGAGATCCATTTTCGCGGCAAGTCCATCGCCGAGGTGCTGGACATGACCGTCGAGGAGGCGGTCGAATTCTTCAATGCGGTGCCGTCGATCCGCGACAAGATGACGACGTTGATGCGGGTGGGCCTGGGGTATATCCACCTCGGCCAACAGGCGACGACGCTGTCGGGCGGCGAGGCGCAGCGGGTAAAGCTGGCGAAAGAATTGTCCCGCCGGGCCACCGGCAAGACGCTTTATATCCTCGACGAGCCGACGACGGGGCTGCATTTCGCGGACGTTAGAAAACTCCTGGAAGTCCTGCACGCCCTGGTCGAGACTGGCAACACCGTCATCGTCATCGAGCATAACCTGGAGGTCATCAAGACCGCCGACTGGATCATCGACCTCGGCCCCGAGGGCGGCGACAAGGGCGGGCAACTGGTCGCCACCGGGACGCCCGAAGATGTGGCCGAAATCAAATTGAGCTATACCGGGCAATACCTGAAGCCGTATTTGAAGAGGAGGCGAAAAGAAGCGATATCGGCGAAGCCCGTCAAGAAGAAGCCCCGCAAGAAGCGCGGAGCGGCGAAGCCGCAGCAGGGACAAAACAAGAAGCGGGCGACGGCCTAGGCCCGAGCCTTCTCGCCAGTTTTACCCCATCGCCGTGCCACCGAACGCGACGTAGGTGTATCCCAAAGCAGTGAATTATATTTTGTATCAAAGACTTGTCCGGTTTCGGCGGAACAGGTCGCCAGCGTTAGCCCTCTTTCACCCGCTCCGCGTAAGCCTCAGCCTCGGTTTCTGTCATCCCCAGCACCTCCACCAAGACCTCCACCGTATGCTCGCCCAATGTCGGCGGATGGAAGGGCTCGGCAATGGGGGTATCCGAAAACCTAAGCGGCGAGCCGACCAGCCGGCAGGTGCCCATGGCCGGGTGCGCCATCTCATGGACCAGGCCGCGGGCTTCGACCTCCGGCGAGACCAGCATTTCGTCGACGGCGCGGAGCGACCCCGCCGGGATCCCCGCCGCGTACAGCTTCGCGAGCCAGGCGTCGCGGCTCTCGGCGGCGAACTCAGCCCCCAGCTCGGCTGCCAGCGCTTCGCGGTTCTCGTTGCGGCTGCGGTTGGTGACGAAACGCGGGTTCTGGGCCAGGTCGTTCCGTCCCAGCATCCCACAAAGGGCCCGGAACTGGCGGTCGTTTCCGACCGCCAACACCAGCGGCTCGTCCCCCGTGGCGAAGGTCTGATAAGGCGCCACGTTAGGATGGGCGTTGGCGTAACGCCGGGGCCGTTGGCCGCTCATCAGGCAGCTTGCGGTAACGTTGGCCAGCGCCGCCACCTGGCAATCGAGGAGCGCCAGATCGACATGCTGGCCCGTGCCCACCTTCTCCCGCGCATAAAGCGCCGCCAGGATCGCCTGCACGGCGTTAGCGCCGGTGGTCAGGTCTGCGGTTGCGACGCCGACCCGCAGCGCCGGACCCTCGGGCTCGCCGGTGATCGACATCAGCCCGCTTTCAGCCTGGATCATGAAGTCATAGCCCCCCCGGCCGGCCAAGGGGCTTTGGCGCCCGTAGCCGGAGATGGAGCAGGTAATAAGCTTCGGGTTGGCGGCCCGCAAATCCTCGAGGCACAAGTCAAACTTCTCCATGGCGCCCAAGCGGAAGTTCTCGATCAGCACGTCTGAGACCGCCGCCAGCCGGCGTATGATCCCCTGCCCCTCTTCGGTCTTGAGGTCGGCGACGATGCCCCGCTTGTTGCGGTTGGCGGCCATGTAATAGGCGCTTTCGCCGGCTTCGAAGGGCGGCCCGAAATCGCGGGTGTCGTCGCCGCCCACCGGGTTTTCGACCTTGATGACCTCGGCGCCTAAATCCCCCAGCACCATGGCGCACCAGGGTCCGGCGAGGATGCGGGACAAATCCAGTACGCGGATGCCGTCGAGGGGCGCGTTAGGTTTTTCCGCCACCGGTCTAGCTTCTTTGGTTAAACCGACGGCCGACCAGGGCCGAGGCGATGTTGATCTTCTGGATGTCGATGGCGCCGCCGGCGATACCCCAGCCCCAGCCGTCGCGGAGGCGCTGCTCGATGGGAAACTCCTTGGAGTAGCCGTAGGCTCCCATGACCTGGAGCGCATCGCCGGTGACGCCGCGTACCATCTCGTTGGCGAAGCACTTGGCGAGGCTGGAATCGAGGATCGGCGGCAGCCCCCTCCCCGGCTGCAAGCCCACCGTGTCGTCGCCCGCGTCATCGCCGGCATTCTGGGCGGCGCGCCAGATCAGCAGCCGCGAGGCGTCGAGCCGAATCGCCATGTCGGCCAGCTTCAACTGCACGGCCTGAAAATCAGCCAGTACCTTGCCGAACTGTTTCCTCTCCTGGACGTAGGCCAACGCGGTATCGAAGGCGGCCTGGGCGATGCCGAGGCACATGGTGGCGTTGCCGCAGCGTTCCAGGTCGAAGGCCTCCATCAACTTCTTGAACCCGCCAGCGGGCACGATCAGGTTTTCAGCCGGCACCCGGACATCGTCGAAAAAGATATCGGCGCTGGGGATGCCGCGGAATCCCATCAGTCGTTCCGGGGCCCCGAAGGAAAGGCCCTCCCTGTCCTTCTCGACGAATACGGCGCCAATCCCCTTGGCACCCGGATCGTCCGACATCCTAGCATAGACTACGTAGCCGTCGGCGTGGCCGCCGCCAGAACACCAGCGTTTCTGGCCGTTGACGGTGATGGTGCCATCCTTGAGAACGGCCTTGGTCTTGAGATCGGTCAGAGCCGAGCCGGCGTCGGGCTCGGACATGGCGACGGCGACGATCATTTCGCCGGCGCACACTTTGGGCACGATGCGCTGGGCCAGGTCCCCGTCGGCGAAGTGCTCGACGGCACGCACCGGGCCGACCGAGCTTTCGAAAATGGGAAAGGCGATCGCCGGGGACACCTTGGCGAATTCCTCGAGCACCAAAAGCGCCTCGATGTTTCCGAGGCCGAGCCCGCCCAGTTCCTGGGCCACGTTGATCCCGAGGAAGCCCATCCCTGCATAGCACTTGACGTGCTCGCGCCCGAGGGGTTCGTCGTTGTCTTCCAGGTCGTGGGCGATGGCGGTCATTTCCGCCAACGCGAAGGCGCGGGCAGCTTCCCGGAGTTGGTTCTGATCGTCGGTCAACCGGAAGTCCATGGTCGCAGTTTAGCCGCCCGGCAAGGCCCCGCCAACGCAAGACCGTCAGAAGGCGACTATCGCCACGGCGTCGGCGACGTTCTCGTCAGCGGAACAAAGGTCCGGTGGTTAACAAAAAGACGGTGAGAACCACCGCCGCCAGCGAGCGCAAACCATGGATTTTCATCGACGCGAACTCCGTGTAGCGATGGGGAATGGGTCTGGTGATTGGGGGGACGGATTATAACCGGCCTGCCGCCAGGTTCAGTCGAAGGTAGAATAGAATACTATATTATGCGCGTTGCCAAATTGCCCGCTACCGGAATGCCCCCGACTGGAATGCCCCCCTGGCGAAATCCGGATAGGTCTTGCCGATTTCAGCGCCGATGGAGGACCGCAACAGCGCCAGCCTGTCGGCTTCCGGTTCCGGTGTCCTGGGAACGTCGTCCGGGGCATCGAAGTCGAAGCCGGTGTGGTCGCGGACTTCTTCCGCCGTCACCCCGGGATGGACGGAAACCAGGGTAAAGCGCTTTTTTGTGGCATCAAAGGACATCTGGCAACGCCCGGTGACCAGCGCCTTTGGCCCTCCCGGCCGGTGTACTTCCGGCGGGCTGGTGCCAGGTGCGCTGATGTAATCGACCTTATCGACCAGCACCCGCCCAGAATGCTCGGGAGCGAATAGGATCACCTTCGGGATCACGAAATACATGAACGCCGAGCCGAAGGAGCCGGGGAAGCGTTTTTCGATCTGGGGATAGGCGCCGGTGCCCAGAAGGTTGATATTGGCCTCGCCATCAATCTGGGCGCCGCCGAGGAAGAACACATTGACCCGCCCCTGTCCGGCGCAGTCGAAAAGCTCCCGCCCGCCGTCGGTGAACGGGTTGTTGGCGTCGCCGTGGATGATCGAGACTTGGACCGGGGTCTTTGAAACCTCGCGTGCCAGCAGTGCGGCGGAACCCGGGATCGGCGATATCGCCCCAACGGCGATGTGGCCGGCGCCTTCGAGAAGCCGCACCATGACGCAGATCAGGAATTCCTCGGGCGTGTAGGAGGCTTCGGTCATGAATTGCCTTCACCCCCGACAAGGACTTCCCTTTCCAGATAATCCTGGAACCCGGCCTCGGTTTTGGCCTCCTCGGCGTAGGCGCGAAGGTGATCCATTTCACGGTCATAAAGGTCGGTCAGGCCCATTGGCCGTGCCCCTTCCGAGGCCTCGGCGATGGCCGTCACGTAAAGGGCCGGCAGGGTGCCGGCGGCTGTTGCCTCGTCGGCCAGGAAGTCGGCGTCCTCGACCGCCTCGGCGGTGACCAGGGTCGCCGCCGACGCGTGGGCCATGGTCATCAACTCGCGCCTACGGCCGATCCAGACGTTGCCCTGGACATCGGCCCTGGGGGTGTGGAAGACGGCAAAGTCCGGCTTGATGGCGGGCAGCACCACCACAGGCCCGCCGCCCGCGCCCAGGGGATCGTCGATGGTCTTCCAGTCGTCCCGGTTGGCGACCAGGTCCGAGCCGACGAGGCCGCCCAGGGGCATGAACGGCACCCCTTTCTCGGAGGCCTGCAACGCTGTATGGATGGCCGGACAGGTGGAATCGCGCATCGTGAGGGCACCCGTCTCCACCGCGTTGGTAAAACGCGGCGCCAAGCCCGCTTCGCCGAGACTGACGGCGGCGGCTTCCAGGGTTTTCACCGCCCCGGCCCCGATCAGCAGATCGGCGGCGAAGCCGCTGATGGGAACCGCCAGCAGGTGCAGATCCTTGACCCCACGGCGGACGAGCGCCCTGACCATCGCTATCGGCACCCAACTGTAATCGGGGGCCAACGCCACCAGCGCCCCGTTGGGCACCCGCGCCGCCAAGCATTCGATGTCTTCAATCGCAGTCATTCGCCGTTCATATACCGTTGAGGGGGCCGTTAAAAGAGCCGAATCCACTGCCTGAAAACCACTCTTCGAGGCCGGGTAGCACCAACCCCAGGCCCTTCCAACACCTTGCTTGGACTGGGCTTCAGGATAAACGTTGAAGACTAAGCCAATCATCGTATATACGGAAACCAGTTTTTTAGAGGGCCTTTAAATTACCGCATCGGGGCCACCGCCAATTAAGTGAGGTATGAACCATGGCTGGCATTCTTACGAATCTAAGATCGACGGTGATCGCCGGCTTCGTGCTGACGGTCATCATGGTTATCATCGTCGTCGTCGCCACCGGCGAGGGAACCCCTGGCGGCACCTTCTGGATCGCGTTCATGTGGCGTTGGCTGCACGTGCTGAGCGCCGTTATGTGGGTCGGACTGTTGTGGTACTTCAACTTCGTCCAGATTCCGAACATGCCGAAAATCCCGGACGACCAGAAGCCGGCCATCGGCAAGGTCATCGCGCCAGCGGCGTTGTGGTGGTTCCGGTGGGCCGCCATGGCGACCATCGTCACCGGACTGCTTCTGGCGCTCGGCAACGGTTATCTGGTTGAGGCAATGACGCTGGGCCTTACTGACGGCGTCGCTAAGCACACGGCCATCGGCATCGGCATGTGGCTTGGCATCATCATGTGGTTCAACGTCTGGTTCGTCATCTGGCCGAAACAGAAGATCGCCTTGGGCATCGTCGAAGCCGAGGCCGACACCAAGGCCGCCGCGGCCAGGACGGCAATGCTGTTCTCGCGCACCAACACAATGCTTTCGGTCCCCATGCTCTACGCCATGGTTTCGGCGCAGAACATCTACTGATTGGGGATGCGGACCCTGGGGGAACGGGACCTTCGGGTCCCGTTTTCTTTTGCGGGTATTCCTTGAAAAAAAGTCCTTCGCTTTACTCAGTGTACTTTTTTCAGTTTTAACCAAGGAGGAAAGAACGCTTGGGGCGGTCCGGCCCGCTCCTTCCACGTTTCCTTACTTGGTCCAATCTCCGATCGGACCCGGGTAACTTCAAATCCGTCCGCAGAACCGCCTCAAGGACGAGTTTGGCCTTAAACAAAACCCGTGAAAAAGTACACCGAACCGAAGGTAAGGGACTTTCCACGATTTTCTAGTCCACCGCGATCAAGGCTGCGGCGCAGGCGCGGTCCTCGGCCAGAAGTACGTTGAAGGTGCGACTGGCGGCGCTGGTGTCCATCCATTCCAGCGCCACGGCGGCCGCTTTAAGGCCCTCCCTGAATCCTTTCGGGACGGGCAGAAACGCCGGCCCGCAACCGATGATCAGGATATCTGCTGCCTGGCCTGAAGCGGTGACTTTTGCCAGCGAGTCTAGCGTAATGCCATCAACTCCGGTAACCGGCCACGGGAGCGTACGTTCTGGAAAAACCAGTACCGACCCTTGATGGACTTGGCCCGCGATGCGAAACCGGCCGTCGCCATAACTTTGTATGAGTTGCCGTCCAGCCGGGACCAGAGGCGTGATATCAAGTCCAGGAATGGGTCCTACGGCGACGGTGACGCCGCCACCTCCTTGCCGGCCTCCCTTGCCGGACCATCGTGACGCCTGACGTTCAGGTACAGCAGCAGCGGCACCGCCAGGCAAATGGACGAAAAGGTGCCGATGATCACCCCCCAGATCATGGCGAAGGAAAAATCGCGGATGACTTCGCCGCCCAGGATGTAAAGCGCCAGTAGTGCCAACAGCGTCGACACGCTGGTCATCAAGGTCCTGGAAAGGGTCTGGTTGATTGAGTTATTTAACAGTTCGGGCAAGGGCGTTTTCTTGAACTTGCGCAGGTTTTCGCGCACTCGGTCATAGACGACCACGGTATCGTTGATCGAATACCCGGCGATGGTCAGGATTGCCGCCACCGTCGACAAATTGAACTCGAACTCCAGCAGAGCGAATATGCCGATGGTGGTGAGCACGTCGTGAACGAGTGCTACCACCGCCCCGCAACCAAACTGCCATTCGAAGCGGAACCAGATGTAGACGAGAATGGCGAGAATGGCGAGGCTCACCGCCATCACCCCGTCCCAGAACAGTTCCTTGGAAACCTTGGGGCCGACGAATTCGGTGCGCCGGTATTCGACGCCGGGGCCGAGTACCCCTTTGACCTTGGCTAGCGCCGCCTGCTGTGCGGCTTCCTCCCCTTCCTGGCGCTGCACCCGGATCAAAATGTCGGTCGGCTGGCCGAATTCCTGCAGCGCCACCTCGCCGAGGTCCAAGTTCGACAGTTTGTTCCGCATGTCGCCGATGGCCCCGGCTTCGGGCATACGCACCTCGATCATGATGCCGCCCTTGAAGTCGATGCCGTAGCTCAGCCCCTTGAGGGTGAAGAGCGCCACCGAGGCCGCCACCAGAAAGGCCGAAAAGACGAAGAACGCCTTTCGCTTCGAAATGAAGCTGAGGTTGATATCGGCGGGGACCAGGTTGAAACCGAGCATGACCGGCGTTCCTACAGGGGTAGCGTCTCGGGCTTGGCGCGCTTGAGCCAATTCACGACCATCAGCCGCGTCAACATGATCGCCGTGAACAAGGAGGTCACGATGCCGATGGAAAGCGTCACCGCGAATCCGCGCACCGGCCCCGAGCCGAACCCATAAAGCAGAAGCGCCGCGATCAGGGTCGTCAGATTGGCGTCTATGATGGTGGTGAAGGCCCTGGAATAGCCGGCATCGATAGCCGAGATTGGCGTCCGACCGGCCCGAACTTCCTCGCGAATGCGTTCGAACACCAGCACGTTGGCGTCCACCGCCATGCCGATGGTCAGCACGATTCCTGCAATTCCCGGAAGCGTCAACGTCGCCTGCAGGAAGCTGAGGGCGCCAAGGATCAACACCATGTTCAACATCAACGCCACGTCGGCCATGAAGCCAAACAGGCCGTAGGCGGCGACCATAAAGACGACCACCGCGATCATGCCGATGACCGACGCAATCTTGCCGGCGGCGATGGAATCGGCGCCAAGGCCGGGGCCGACGCTGCGCTCTTCAAGGATCGTCAACGGCGCCGGCAAGGCGCCTGCCCTGAGCAACAGCGACAGGTCCTGCACCTCCTGAAACGTGAATCGGCCCGAGATCTGCCCGCTGCCGCCGAGGATGGGCTCGCGGATTACCGGGGCGCTGATGACCTTGCCGTCGAGCACGATGGCGAAGAGCTTGCCGACGTTATTCGACGTCACTTTCCCGAACCGCTTGCCGCCAACGGAATTGAAGCGAAAGGTAACGATCGGCCGGTTGGTGGTTTGGTCGGTGGAAGGCTGGGAATCGATCAGCGTGTCCCCCGACACCATGACCCGCTTGCGGAGCAGATACATGCGGGGCGGGCCCTCGGGGCCAAGCTCATCGGACGGCAGCAGCATCGATCCCGGGGGCACCCGTCCGGCCAGAGCTGATTCAACCGAGTTGCGCTCATCCACCATATGAAAGGTCATTTTCGCGGTCTTGCCCAACAGGCGTTTGATCCGATCCGGGTCATCGACGCCGGGCAACTGAACCAGGATACGGTCATCGCCCTGGCGCTGAATGGTCGGTTCGCGGGTGCCCGTTTCGTCGATTCGGCGGCGGACGATTTCAATGGATTGCTGGACCGCCGACGTCGTTCGGTCTCGCATGAAGCGCTCGGTCATATTGAGGCTGATCCGGGTCCCCTCGACAATCGTCTCCATGCCGGGATCAAGCCCCCGCAATAAGCCCCTCACCTCATCAACCCTAGCCGGATCCTTGATGGTAACTGTGGTGCCGTTGCCGGCAATCCCCAGGCCCGAATAGCGGATGCGCGCCTTGCGAAGTTGGATGCGCATGCCGTCAACCGTAAATTCCAGATGTTCCCGGAGGACGGCCCGCGTATCGACTTCCAAAAGAAGGTGCGACCCCCCTTGCAGGTCCAGCCCCAGGCTGACCTGATCCCGGGGAAGCCACCCGGGCAACGAGTCCGCCCCGTCGCCGGGGAGGAAGTTCGGCACAGCGAACAGCAGGCCGAGCGCACAGATGCCCAGCACCATCACCACTTTCCACCTGGCGAAGTAGACCATTGTGATTCTTTGACCTTGGGTTGTTTAGGTACCCTTGCCGCCGCCGAAGAGTCCGCCCAGGAAACCGAAGCCACCCTTGGACTCAACCACTTCCTTGCCCTTGCCGCCGGACTTCTCGTCTCCCTTGACCGGCTCGGTCTTGGCCATCACCGAGGAGATCAGCCCCCGTTGCACCCTGACCTTGACGCCTTCAGCAATCTCGACGGCGACCTCGTTGTCGTCGATAACCTTGGTGACGGTGCCGACGATGCCGCCGCCCGTGACCACCTTGTCGCCGCGGCGAATGGCGCCCAGCATCGCCTTGTGTTCCTTCGCCTTTTTCTGCTGCGGGCGGATGAGCAGGAAATAAAAGACGACGAAGATCAGAATCAGCGGCAGGAAAGCCCCGATGCCACCACCGCCGTCGGCGGCCTGTGCATATGCTGGCGATACGAACATTCAATACTCCTAAAATCCAGGCTTGACGCCAGGGTCAAAAATCGCTGCTGGACTATAGCCGCCACGGCCCCAGTTGCAAATGCAAAGGGGTGCCTTCTGCACCGACAACGCAGCCTAAGATCACCGCCGCCGGGAGCCGGATCACCTTAACCCCGGAAGCGCCACGGGCGGACACGGAGGTTTTTTCGGGATAACCTGGGCCTAAGGGTCACCTTTCTTTAGCCCAACGCAATCGCCTATTTTAGGACCGGTCCTGGGCAGGGACCGCCGTTAGACGTCGCGGGGCCGAAAGTGGGAAATATACTATTTTTTCCCACATTTCCGGTATAAATACATTTAATCAATTGATTTCACAATAATTAATAGAATTGACAAAAAGAAATTTTTTCCACTACGGTGCGCTCATGAGCATTCCATCGGAACTCCTCGAAGAAATCGAGGCCTTCGTCCGCGACCACCGCATGGCGGAAACGACGTTCGGCAGGCTGGCCGCCAACGACGGCAAGCTGGTGGGGCGTCTCCGCGCCGGCAAGGGCATCACCACCCGCACGGTGGAAAAGGTACGAGCCTTCATGGGTGCCAACGGGGGCGCCAACGAGGCCGGAGCCGGCCCCCGAGGGTCGGCCGAGCTGTTGGGACGCATTGCCGACGCGCTCGAGCGCCTGTCGCCGGCAGTGGCCGAAAGCGCCGGCCCGGAGACGGCGGACGCTTTCGTCTGGCACGCCGAGGACTCGCGCCTGGAAGCAGTGGCGGCCGTCAACAGGGTCGAGATTTACCTGTTGAAGGGGATCGACGGGCAGATGGATATTCTTTTGAACAATACCCGCCGCTTCGCCAAGGGCCTGCCCGCCAACAACGCGCTTCTGTGGGGGGCCCGGGGCACCGGGAAAAGCTCACTGGTCAAGGCCGTCCACGCCAAGGTTCTCAAGGAAAGCCCGGGGTCGCTGGCGCTCGTGGAAATCCACCGGGAGGACGTCCCCTCGCTGCCAAAGCTGTTGTCGATCCTGCGGGGAACCGAAAGGCGTTGCCTCCTGTTCTGCGACGACCTCAGCTTCGAGGGCTCGGACGGGTCGTTTAAGTCATTGAAGGCGATTCTGGAAGGCGGCATCGAGGGCCGGCCTGCTAACGTCGTCTTCTACGCTACTTCGAACCGCCGCCACCTGATGCCCCGGGACATGGTCGAAAACGAAAGCTCGACCGCCATTAACCCGGCGGAAGCGGTGGAGGAAAAGGTGTCGCTTTCGGACCGCTTCGGGCTGTGGCTCGGCTTCCACAACTGCGACCAGGAAACCTTCTTCGCCATCGTCGAGGGCTACGCTAAGCACTTTGGCATCGACGAGCCCGCCATCGACCTCACCGGCGAGGCCAATGAATGGGCGGTGACCCGGGGCGCGCGCTCGGGCCGTGTTGCCTGGCAGTTCATCCAGGACTTGGCCGGGCGGCTGGGCAAGTCGCTGGACTGAGCGTTTTCCGTGCCTTGCAGGGGTAACCGGCGTTATGGAAAATCCCCAACGAAATGTCCGCAAATATTTCCGGGGGTCGCGGGGAGTGCGGCCGCGGCGCATTTCAAAATGGAGTTGCGGGATCTTGACGCTGCCGGTCGAGCCGACGGTAGCGATCCGCTGGCCCTTGCCGACACTCTGCCCGCGCTTGACCAGTAGCGTGTCGTTGTGGGCGTAGGCCGTGACCCAGCCGCCTGCGTGCTTGATCAGGAGAAGGTTACCGAAGCCCCTGAGTTCGTTTCCGGCATAGGCGACGACGCCTTTCTCCGCCGCCTTCACCGGCGCGCCCTTCTGGGCGGCGATGTTGATGCCGTCGTTGCGCAATCCCTTGGCCTTGGCACCGAAGCTGGAAACCACCCGGCCTTTCACCGGCCAGATGAAACCCCGGCTGCTGGCCGCCGGCGGCTGGGGCACGTCAGGCAGCGGGAGCTTCCGGCGCGCCCGGGGCAAGGAACTCTTGGCCGTTTTCGTCAGACCGGTTTCGCCCCCCCTCACCCCCGGCTTGGCCACTGGCCGGGCGGCCGGCCGAGTTAAAGGACTGGGCAGGATTAGTTTCTGGCCGCTATGGATAGTATAGGGCGGCTTGAGGCCGTTGGCACGAGCCAGGGCATGGGGATTGATCCGGTATTGGCGGGCCAGGGCGTAAAGGGTATCGCCGCGCGAAACCACGTGCCGGCGCCCCCTGGGCAGCAGCACCCGTTGGCCCGCCTTCAGGTAATAGGGGGGGCTTAAGCGGTTGGCGTCGATGATGGCGCGGACCGAGACCCGGTGGCGGCGGGCCAGCCCATAGACCGTGTCGCCTCGGCCGGCAACGACGGTGCCGGCGCCGGCGAAGGCGGGGCTGCTGGCGCGGGGTGCCCCCGGAATTCCCGGGGGGATGTTGATGTCCTGGGGACCCGGGCCCGGCGGCGGCCATTCCATGGACCCGCATCCGCCGAGCACCAAAAGCCCAAGCGCCAGTAGCACCAGGAGCGACAACATCGAACATGGCCGGGATCGGTAAATGGGCCTCATCGGCGGATTATCGCCTATCGCCGCCTTCCCTATCAACGGCGGTTCCAAAGCCTCGGCCGGAGGCGGCCCCTGGCTCTCAGTCCTCTACCGGGCCGTCGATCAACGACACGAATCGGGTCGGGCCGAGGTCTTGGGTTTCGGCGCCTTCTTCCGTGCGCTTGACCCTGAGCAGACGCTGATCGTTCTCGTCCAGGCCGGCGGGAACAATCATGATACCGCCCGGCGCCATTTGTTCGAGAAGGATTTCCGGCACGTCGGCGGCCGCGGCGGTGACCATGATGCGCTCGAACGGCGCCTGTTCGGGCCAGCCCCTAGTGCCGTCGCCGGCGATCATGGTGACGTTGGCGAGCCCTAGACGGTTGAGCCTGTCCTCGGCCTCCTTGAGCAGCGCGGGATGACGTTCGATGGTGTAAAGGCGGCGGCAGAGCCGGGCCAGCACCGCCGCCTGATAGCCGGACCCGGTGCCGATTTCGAGGACCTTCATGCGGTCTATAACCTCGAGCGCCTGGGTCATCCGGCCAACGACGGTCGGTTGGCTGACCGTCTGGTGGTGGCCGATGGGGAGCGCCACGTCCTCGAAGGCCCGGTCCTTGAAGGGGCCGGCCAGGAACATCTCGCGCGGTGTCACCTCGAGGGCCTCGAGCACCCCGACGTCGGTGACCCCGGCCCGGCGGAGGTCGAGCATCATTTGCCCCTTCCGGGAAGCCGAGCTCATAGGAACCGTGCCCGCAGTTTCCTGAGGGTCGGCTCATGAGTCAGGTCCATGGTGAGCGGCGTCACCGAGACGGCGCCGCGGCTGATAGCTTCCAGGTCCGAGCCCCGGCGGTAGCGTCCCTCGCGGCGCTGGGCCCCGATCCAGTAATAGGGCTCCCCCCGGGGGTCGGTGCCGAACGAAAACTCGCTACCGATCTTGCGGCGGCCCTGGCGAGTGACCTCGATTCCGGTAACCCGGCCCGCCGTCACATCCGGCAGGTTGACGTTCAACAACACCACCGTCGGCCAGGACTCGTCGGTTAATATCTTCAACACTTTGCCCAGCCATTTTCTCGCCGTCGCCCATTTGACCGGGTGGCTGTCGGTGTAAACCTGGCTGACAGCAATTGACGGCACGCCGAGAAGGGTACCTTCCATGGCTGCCGCCACGGTGCCGGAATAGGTGACATCCTCGCCCAGGTTGCCGCCCCGGTTGACGCCCGAGACTACCAGGTCCGGCGGGGCGGCCTTCATGATTTCGTTGATGCCCATGAGCACGCAATCCGTCGGCGTGCCGTCGATGGCGAAACGGCGTTCGGACAGCTCACGGATGCGGAGCGGATGGCGGAGCGTCAGCGAATGGCTGGTGGCGCTTTGCTCAATTTCGGGCGCCGCCACCCAGACTTCGTGGGCGACGGAGGCGAGAACGTCCTCCAAGAGCTTCAGTCCCGGCGCGTGAATGCCGTCGTCATTGGAAACAAGTACCCGTGCTTTTTTGAGATCGACGGAATTACGCGCCATTGGCCAAGATCACTTCGAGCCCGCCCATGTAGGGCCGTAGCACATCCGGCACGACGACGGACCCATCGGCCCGTTGGCCGTTTTCGAGGATCGCGATCAGGGTCCGCCCAACGGCCAGGCCCGAGCCGTTGAGGGTATGGACAAAGCGGGTCCCCTTTTTGCCCTTGGTCCGGAAACGGGCTTTCATGCGCCGGGCCTGGAAATCGCCGCAGTTGGAACAGCTCGAAATCTCGCGGTAGCGGGCCTGTCCCGGCAGCCAGATCTCGATGTCATAAGTTTTTTGCGCCGAGAAACCCATGTCGCCGGTCGACAGCACCACGGTGCGATAGGGAAGTTCAAGGCGCTTCAACACTTCCTCGGCGCAATCGGTCATGCGCTCCAGTTCGTCGTTGGAGGTTTCGGGGGTGCAGACGGTGACCATCTCGACCTTGGTGAACTGGTGTTGGCGGATCATGCCGCGGGTGTCCTTGCCCGCCGCCCCGGCCTCGGAGCGAAAGCACCAGGTCATCGCCGCATAGCGGCGCGGCAGGGTGCCGATTTCGACGGTGGTGCTAGCAACGATGTTAGTCAGCGGCACCTCGGCGGTGGGGATGAGCCAGTATCCGTCTTCGGTCTTGAACAGGTCGGCGCCAAACTTGGGCAGTTGCCCGGTGCCGAAAATGGCGCCGTCGTTGACCAGCGCCGGCGGGTTGACCTCGGTGAGCTCGTGTTCGGTGGTATGGAGATCCAGCATGAAGTTGGTGAGCGCGCGCTCCATATGCGCCAACGCCCCCGAGAGCAGCACGAACCGCGCACCCGACATCTTGGCCGCGGTCTCAAAATCCATCAGGCCCAGCGCCTCGCCGATGTCGAAGTGTTCCTTCGGGCTAAAATCGAATTTTGGCTTGTCGCCCCAGGTGCGGATTTCCTCGTTGGCCGTTTCGTCGGCGCCATCGGGCACCTCTTCGACGGGCGGGTTGGGAAGTTCCGCCATCGCGGTTTCAACATTGCGCCCGGCCGCTTCAGCCTCCTTTTCAGCCTCAGCCTCGGCGTTCTTGGTTTCAGAAACCTTGGCAATGAGGTCTTCGGCGTCCTCCCCCTTGGCCTTAAAGACACCGACCTCCTTTGACAACTTGTTGCGTTCGGCCTGGATTTCCTGGGCCCGGGTCTCTGCCTCGCGGCGCTTGGCGTCGAGCGCGATCAGGGCTTCCGCTTGCGGCCCCAGCCCCCGGCGGGTCATGCCACGATCAAACGCTTCCGGATGGTCGCGGATCCACTTGATATCGAACATGAACTTCCTCGTCCCCCCCTTGCGTCCTAAGCCGTCTCGCCCCCTGGGGATGTTTCTTCCGCCTGTTCCTCGTCGTCGTCTTCGTCGTCTTCAACATTGCCGCGCCCGCGTTCGACCATTTTCACGCAGACGATCGAAATCTCATAGAGCACCATTGTCGGCAGAGCCAGACCGATCTGGCTGATAACATCGGGCGGCGTCAGGACGGCGGCGGCTACGAAGGCCAGTACAATGGCGTACTTGCGCTTTTCCGCTAAGCCCTTAGATGAGACCATGCCGACCCTGGCCAGCAGCGTCAGAACCACCGGCAGTTCGAAGCAAAGGCCGAAGGCAAAAATCAGTCGCATAACCAGCGACAGGTATTGGTCCACCTTGGCCTCCAATTGGATCGGCAGCGCGCCCCCCCCGCCCACCGATTCGAAGCTGAGGAAGAACTGCCAGGCAAGAGGGAATATCATGTAGTAGACCAGCGCGCCGCCCGTGAAGAACAGTATCGGAGTTGCCACCAGGAAAGGCGCGAAGGCGCGTTTTTCTTTCTTGTAAAGGCCCGGCGCGATGAACATCCAGACCTGTATGGAGATGAACGGGAAGGCCAGGAACAAGGCGGTAAAGAAGGCCACCTTGATGTAGGTGAAGAACGCCTCGTGGAGCGCGGTGAAGATCAGCCTGCGTTCGCCGCCCGTTTCCTCGAGCACGTCGGCGAGCGGGGCCACCAGGAAATCGTAAAGTTCGGGGGCGAAGTAGTAACAGGCGAAAAAGAGCACCACGATGGCGATCGCCGAATGCAATAGGCGGCTGCGAAGCTCGATCAGGTGATCGAGCAACGGCATGGTTTTCTCTTCCAGACCTATGTCGGCCACGGCCGGCTATCCACTGGCCTTGCGGGCCGTTTCCGGCGCTCCGGGTTTCGCCTTGTCCGAGTCATCGTATTCCACGGACGATGTTTCCGGTGGCGCCTCCGTGGAGGCTTCGTCGTCCGTGCCTTTCGGGGCATCGGGATTATCGGACGGTGTTTCCGATGGCGCCTCTCGGGATGCTTCGTCTTCCGTGCCTTCCTGGGCATCGGGATTATCGGGGGTCGTGGATTCTTTAAGATCCTCCAAGGCGCCGCTCATTTCGTCGTAAACGTCCTTGTCCAGGTCTATATCAGCGGCGATCTCGCCGGTGGGATCCACGGCGTCCCCGATCCTTTTGGCGAGGTTAAGCCCGCCCGCGCTCCCGATTTCGTTCTTCAGGTCGTCAAGCTCAGCTTCACGGACGACCTCGTCCAGGCCGTCCTGCAGGTCGCGCGCCATGGACCGCGCTTTGCGAATCCATTTGGAGATGGTGCGCACGGCACCGGGCATGTCTTTGGGCCCGATAACGATGATGAAAAGAACGGCAAGGACAAAAAGTTCCTGCCAGCCGATGTCGAACATGACGGATCAGTGCTCCCGGCGGTAGACACGGTCGGAATGGCGGTCGGCGAGGCGGTTGGCGGGGGGTGGCGGCACGGCCGCCCACTCCGTCAGCCTTGCGCCGCCTTATCTTTATTCGGCTCTGGTTCGGCAACCTTTTCTACCTGCTCGGACTTCAGTTCCTTTTTTTCCTCATCCGTGACGGCGGCTTGCTCGTCTTCATCCTTCATGCCCTTCTTGAAGGATTTAAGGCCCTTGCCGAAATCACCCATGAGCCTGGAAATCTTGCCGCCACCCCCAAACAGGACCAGGACGACGGCCAGTACCACCAGCCAGTGCCAAATGCTAAACGTGCCCATATTCGTATTCTCGCTTGTTTTTATCCCGATACGGTGGCGCGGATAATGGCAGATTGCCTAGGCCGCCGCAATGCGGGGAATATCCGCCGCCCCAATTGGCCTGGAACCCGCCCGTTAAGAATCCGTTGGGATCCGAATGGCCCGTATTTCCGAGCCCTCTCCCGGCCGGCGCCGACGCCCGCCGCCGAGGCATGGCCGGCGGGACAAAGACCGGCACGGGCCTGGAATTTTCTTTTGCACCCAAGCCCGTGTAACGTCTCGATTCCGAGGCAAGCGGATAAGGACGAAGGGGGAAAGGCGCTGTTTGACAACAAGCCCCACATGGCAAACGCCCTCGCCGTCGAGGAAACCGTGGTCAACGCCATGTCCCGCGATGAGTTCCAAAAACGTCTCGAGGGAATGGACCCGGTCATGCGGGGGGTCGTGAATATGATGGTCGAACGCAGCCGCGAAATGGCCGAAGAACTCATGCATGACGAATGAGAGATCGACTGGGCCCCTTGGCGCCGCGAAGAACGCAAAGGATGAGGAGCCCCGGGCTATTCAGGAATTTAGGCACGCTATTCAGGCGTGATTGCCCTCCCCGTCCCCGGGATCGAGCGGTTCCGGCGTGTCATCCTTAACGTCATCCAGTGCGTCCCCGGGTTCGTCTTCGGTTGGATCGTCCCCGGGGTCGTCATTGGTTGGATTATCTGCGGCTTCCGTCGTTTCAATCAGTTCAAGCAGGCCCGGGGCCTTTTCGTCCTGGTCGTCACCGCCACCTTCGTCTTGACTGGCGGGCCCCGATGATTGATAGGCACTGATCGCCGGCCCCGAATCGAGAAGCCCGGCGGCCTTCAACTCGTCCATCCCGGGAAGGTCGCGGACGTCCTCAAGCCCGAAGTGATCGAGGAAATCATCCGTGGTGCCCCAGGTCATCGGCCGGCCCGGGGTCCGTCGTCGCCCCTTGGGTTTAATCCATCCGGCCTCCAACAGCATATCCAACGTGCCCCGGCTGAGCCCGACGCCCCGGACCTCCTCGATCTCGGCGCGGGTCACCGGCTGGTGGTACGCGATAATGGCCAGCGTCTCGATGGCCGCCCTCGACGGCTTGCGCGGAACATCGACTTCCATGTTCAACTGTTGCGAAAGGTCGGGCGCGGTACGGAAGGCCCAGGACTTTCCGGCCCGCACCAGGTTGACACCACGGTACTGATAGGCCTCATGCAGTTCCTTGAGGAGTTCCTGAAGCCCGGCGCCCTCAGGCAAATGGTGCGCCAGCGCCCGTTCCGAGAGCGGGTCCGCGGACGCAAAAAGGATCGCTTCCAACAGCCTCAGATGCCTGGGGTCATTGCTGTTCATTCGTTGCCGGCCGCCGTTTTGGCCGCTTTGGGGCCCCCGCGTCGGGGACGTTTCTTTCCAGTGGGCCCGGTGGGCTTGAGATAAACAGTCCCGAAGGAGCTCGACTGGCGCAGCTTGACCTTGCCCTCGCGCGCCAATTCCAAGCTGGCGGCAAAGGTGGAGGCTATCGCCGAGCGCGCCACCAAGCCCTCCATCAGGCCTTCCGGCAGGAACCGCCACAGGCTTTCCCAGTCTGGGGTCGAGCCCAAGAGCCCCTTGAGACGTTTGAGCGCGTCTTCGACGGTGTGGATTTCGAAGAGTTCGATATGCAGCACGCCGGCGACGGCCCGCCGCTTTTGCTCGCCGTAGGTCTTCAAAAGCTCGAACAGCGTCACCTCCAGGACAGGGTTGGTAAGGGCGCGAAATTTTTCGGGCGCGCCCCTCCGGAAGAACCCGGTCCCCAGCCGCGCCCTCGCCATCAGTCCCTGCCCGGCGTTCTGCATGGCCTCCAGCCGCTGGAGCTGAAAGGCCAGCACCGCCGCCATCTCTTCGCCGCTGGGCTCGTCCTCGTCGCCGAGATCGGGCAGCAACAAACGCGATTTGAGATACGCCAGCCACGCCGCCATGACCAGATAGTCGGCGGCCAGTTCCAGATTCTTATGCCGGGCCTCGGTGACAAACTCCAGGTATTGATCGGCCAGCGTCAGGATTGAAATTCGGGTCAGGTCCAGCTTGTGCTCGCGGGCCAACGTCAACAATACGTCGATGGGCCCCTCGTAACCGTCCAAGTCGACCAAGAAGACGCTGGTGCCGGGGGCGCCGGCGGAGGCGCCGGGGCGGGGGGCGAAATCGTCTGATTCTTCGAATGTTTCGGAATCTTGCATCAGGGTTCCTTTAAGCCGCGGCCCTTCCCCGGCCGGTTCAGTTATGCCCGGTCAACGTGAACACGATATCTGTAAGATACTCCGTCGGCACCCCGACAAGCCACCAGAACACGTTCAAATCGACTCCCAGTTTGCCACCGATCCACGGCAGGATGAATAGGGCGGCCAAAACAATCAGGATTCCCGCCCGTTCCAGGCTAGCCAACGGCCGCGCCAGAGTCTCCGGCAAAAGCCCCACCGCTACCCGGCCGCCGTCCAACGGCGGCAAAGGCAGCATATTGAATACGCAAAGCAGCAGGTTGATTCGCACCGAATTGAACAGGTTGTAGCCGACCCATTGATAAACGTCGCCGGGAAGCAACGGCAAAATATGCATACATGCCGCCGACAGAACCGCCATCAACACGTTCGACCCCGGACCGGCGGCAGCCACCAGCACCATGTCGCGGCGCGGGCGGCGGAGACGGTTGAAATTGACCGGCACCGGCTTGGCGAAACCGAACATCATCTGTCCTCCCGAAGCGAACAGCAAAAACGCCGGCATCAGAAGGGTGCCAAAGAGGTCGATATGGCGCAGAGGATTGAAAGTCACCCGGCCCAACCGGTAGGCGGTGTCGTCTCCGAGCCGCCACGCGGCCCAGCCGTGGGCCGCCTCGTGGAAGGTGACGGCGATCAGCACCGGGAGAATCCACACCGACGCCGTAAAGGCTACGTTTTCCCAGTCCATCAGGCCGTCCCTTGGGAAAGGATTTCGTCCAGCCGCGCCTTCCCGGCGTCGGCGTCCCATGCCGCCGCTTCGCCCCTCATGGCCTCGCCACGATCAAGCCGCGCCTCCGTTTCCGCGGTTAAAGGGCCCGTGCCCTCGGCGACGGCTTCCATCTCGGTCCTAACGCCCGAGCCGTGCAGCACCAGGTCGCAGCCGGCCGCCAGAGCGGTAGCGGCGCGCCTGTCATAAGGCCCCCGGAGCGCCTTCATGCCGATGTCGTCGGACACCAGCACGCCGGAGAAGCCGATTGTCCCGCGGATGGTTTCCTTGATCACCTTGGCCGACGTGGTCGCCGGGTTTTCGGCGTCAAGGGCCCCATAGACCACGTGCGCGGTCATCGCCCAAGGCATGTGACTGAGGGCCCGGAAAGGCGTCAGATCGACCGCTTCCAGGTCCCCTGCCCCGGCGTCGACCACCGGTAATTCAAGGTGGCTGTCGGCGGTGGCGCGGCCGTGGCCGGGAATGTGCTTGATCACCGGCAGCACGCCGCCCGTGAGAAACCCTTCGCAGGCGGCAAGGCCAAGCGCCGCCACGGTCCCGGCGTCGCCACCGAATGCGCGGTCGCCGATGATTTCATGGCCATCCGGCCCCGGCACGTCGAGGACCGGCGCACAGTTGACAGTTATGCCGAGGTCCCTGAGCTCGGCGGCGATAAGCCGGGCGTTCAAACGCGCCGCCTCTTGGGCCAGCTCCCGGTCGTGCCTGTCGAGGGCGCCAAAAGCCCCCGCCGGGGGGGCCGCCCGCCAGCGGGGTGGTTTCAGGCGCTGTACCCGACCCCCTTCCTGGTCGATGAGCACGCCGGCCCGGGCGCCACCGACGGATTCTTTCAGGTCCGCCACCAGTCCCCGTATCTGTGACCGGTCGCGGCAATTGCGCTCGAACAGGATGAAGCCCGCTGGGTCGGCCTCGGCGAAAAAACTCTTTTCCTCCGCCGTCACGGCCACTCCCGAACAGCCGAAAATCACCGCCCGGGGATTGTCGCCCATGTTGGCGGCACCGGTATCGCCTGGCTGTCCCACGCCGGCGGCTCTTATTGACCGGGCTTGATGATCAGGCAACCGACCTGACGGGTGGACAGCCGCGAACAGAGACGGCTCGCCGACGGCTCGTCGGCAAGGGGCCCGGCGCGAAGCCGGTAAAAAACCCCCTTCTCCGGCCCCAAATCCGCCTTGGTGACCGTGAGCCTGAGATCACCCAACAAATCAAGGTTCCTGGCCCGCAGCCGGTTCCATTCGCCCTCGGCCCCCTCACGGGACCGGGCCGCCGCCAGTTGGACCAGATAGGCGCGGCCCCGGGGTATAGGCTTCCGGTCCGCCGTCTGAGTAGCCCGCGCGGTTTTTGGGGGGGCCGGGGCGGAGGTGAGGGCCGGCGGCGCGGCTGTGGAGGTGGGGGTGGAGACCGGGGTTTTGGGTTTGACCGTCGGGGCTGTTTTGACCGTTGCCGCTTTCTTGGCCGGGGCCGGGGGCTTGGCCTCTTCTTTTTGCGGCTTCCGCTTGGCCAGGGAGAGCCTCGGCGAGGTGGCCTTCGGCGGCGCCGCCGGGGGGGGCGGTGGAACCGGGCGCTTGGCGGCGGCCACATCCTTCACCGTCGGCACCTTCGCCACCGGCTTGGTCTTCGGCGTCGGTTTTTTCCTGGCCAGCTTGGCCTTCGGCAACACTTTTTCAGGCCTTGCCGGCGCTCCCGCTTGCGGCCCGAATTCCGTTTTGGCGGCTGTTTCGGCACCCGGCTTAGGAAGCGGTTGCTCGGGTGGTGGCAAAAGGCGTTCGGGCCCCCGGGCCACTTCCTGGTTCCCGTTCTTGCCCTCGATGAGACCGTAGACCAGCTTGTCGCGGCCGGGAAACCGGAGCCCGCCCGGGTTCTCGGGCCGCACCTTCACTGGCCCCGGTACCGCCCTGACCAGCAGGATGTCGCCGTCGGTGCCGTCCCAAAGGGTCATAATCCCCTCGCCGTATTTTTGCCAGCCCCAGATGCTTCCCCCCGCTACCATGAGCAGGAGAAACGACCTCAACCCCCAACGCTTTTTAGGCGGCCTTGGCACCACCGGCTCGAATTTCAGGGCATCCGATGCCGTAACCTTGATGTCTTCCTTTCCCAGCGTCGCCATCAGGCGGTTCCCTCAAAGGGATACAAATTGGACCCATTATATCCCATTAAATGGGATGGCGGCGAAGTGGTTCGCGGCGTTTATTTCTCGAAATTGAGGAGACGTTCGTGCTCACTGAGCGCAAAACGGTCGGTCATGCCGGCGATATAGTCGGCGATCACCCTGGCCGTCGTCTCGGTGCCACGGCCGTCAGCCAACCGGTGCCAGTCCGTTGGCATGGTGCCGGGCTTTTCTAAAATCAATTGGAACAGTTCCCGGACGACAACCCGGGCCTTTGAGGTCATACGGTTGACCTGATCGTGGCGGTACATGTTGTCAAACAGAAATTGCTTCACCGCCGCTTCAAAGGCCTGCATTTCGCCGGAGAAAGCGGCCACCGGGCGGCCGAGATGGCGGACCTCCTCGGGCTTGGTCACCTTTGCAGCGGCAAGGCGGTGGGCTGTCTCCTCCAACAGATCCGTGACCATGGCGCCGATCAATCGGCGCACCGCTTCGTGGATTTGGCGTGATGGATCGAGATCCGGATGGTCCTTTTTGACGGCCGCGAAAATCGGCCCGACAAGCGGCACGTCGGCCAGGTCCCCGACCGTGAACAGCCCCGCCCGGAGCCCGTCGTCGATATCGTGGTTGTTGTAGGCGATGTCGTCTGAAAGAGCGGTGACCTGGGCCTCTGCGCCGGCGAAGGTATCGAGCTCCAGGTCGTGCCCGGCGGTGTATTCGGCGATGGCACGGGGCAGCGGTCGTTCCGCTGCTTCTCCTTCCAGCGGCCCGTTGTGCTTGACTACGCCTTCGAGGGTCTCCCAGGTCAAGTTGAGGCCGTCGAAATTGGCGTAGCGCTGCTCCAACTTGGTAATCACGCTTAGCGACTGGGCGTTGTGGTCGAAGCCCCCGAAGGGTTCCATCATTTCGCTGAGCGCGTCCTCCCCGGCGTGACCAAAGGGCGGATGGCCGAGGTCGTGGGCCAGCGCCAGGGCCTCGGCCAGGTCCTCGTTCAGGCTCAGAGACCGGCACGCCGAGCGGGCGATCTGCGAGACTTCGAGGGTGTGGGTGAGCCGGGTGCGGTAGTTGTCGCCCTCGTGATTGACGAACACCTGGGTCTTGTATTCGAGGCGGCGGAAGGCGCTGCAATGGATGATGCGGTCCCGGTCACGTTGAAAACAGCGCCGGGTGGCGCTTTCCGGCTCCTCGAAGTATCGCCCCCGGCTAGCCTCTTCGTGACACGCATAAGGGGCCAGGCCGGACGTCGATTTCGGTGCTTCGGTCATAGGCCAAAATTACGCCATGGCCGGGAACGGAGCAACGGTCCTATCAGACGGCCCGGACGGGCCGGGACCGCCGATCATTCTTTTCAACATTGCCCTGCTAACTCCCCCCTGCAGGCCCCGTGACACTCCAAATGAGCATTTGCCGTCAATGTTTTGATATGGTTTTTGACCGTGTCGCGGCTTACGCCGGTTATTGTGACCGCGTACGCTACTATTACGCACCCGTGTTCACGGGCAATTTCCAAAAGGGGCTGTCCTAGATAACGCGACTTAATCTAGGGTGGCGCTATGAAGTTAAAACATTGTCGCACACCTGCGTTTGACAAACGCCCACGGCGCACTACATAAGAGCTTTGGAGAGCCTTGTTTGGAAAGGGTTTACGGAATGCCCGAAGGAACGACATCGGAAAACGCCCAGGAGCTGACGATCACGAATTCCTGCGCCAAGCGAATCAGTAAGCTGCGCGAGATGGAAGGCAATCCCTCGCTGATGCTGCGCGTCCAGGTCACGGGCGGTGGGTGCTCCGGTTTCCAGTACGGATTCAGCCTCGACGACAAAGTTGCCGAGGACGACCTGACGTTTGCAAACGGCGACGTCCGGGTGGTCGTCGATGAGGTTTCGCTGGGCCTCCTGGAGGGCTCGCAGGTGGACTACAGCGAAGAATTAGGGGGCTCCTTTTTCCAGATCTCCAACCCCAACGCCACGGCCAGTTGCGGTTGTGGGGCGTCGTTCTCCATCTGACCCCGGGCCCGGGAATGTGATATGAAGAAGGCCCGCTTCCGGCGGGCCTTCTGTTCACGGAGGCAAGGCGCGTGAAAATCGCCACCTGGAACGTCAATTCCATCAAAGCCAGGCTGCCCCGGGTCCTGGAGTGGCTTGGCAAATTCCGGCCCGACGTGGTGCTGTTGCAGGAAATCAAGTGCGTTGAAGACGCCTTCCCAGCGCTCGAGATCGGCGACCTCGGCTACAACGTCCAGGTTTCGGGGCAGAAGACCTACAACGGCGTCGCCATCTTGTCGAAAAGCCCCATCGAGGTCGAACTGACCGCCCTTCCCGGCGACAAGGAGGATGAACAGGCGCGCTACCTCGAGGCCCTGATCGACGGCCCCGGAAAGGGCGGTGTCGTCAGGGTGGCGTCGGTCTACCTACCCAATGGTAATCCGACCCGCGACGACGACGGCAAGGATACGGAAAAGTTCCGCTACAAGCTGGGGTGGATGGAGCGCCTGGGCGAACACGTGAAGGAGCTGTTGAAGACCGAGGACGCATTCGTGCTCGGCGGCGATTACAACATCTGCCCCACCGACGACGACGTCTACGACCCCAAGGGCTTCGCCGACGATGCGCTTTGCCGACCGGAAAGCCGGGCCCGGTTTCGGACCATCATGCACTTAGGACTGACAGACGCCTTCCATGCCCTTCACCCGGCGCCCCATGAGTACAGCTATTGGAATTATCAACGCGGGGCATGGCCAAAGAACGACGGGCTCAGGATCGACCACCTTCTGCTGAGCCCGCAAGCCGCCGACCACCTCGGCGCCGCCGGCATTGACAAGACGCCCAGGGGCAAGGAGAAACCGTCGGACCACACCCCGGTGTGGTGCGAGTTGGGCAACTAAAGCGCCATGGCTGAAATCGCCTTCCTTGGAACCGGCAACATGGGCGCCGGCATGGCTGCCCGGCTACTTTCGGCTGGGCACACCGTCACCGTCTACAACCGCACGGTGGAAAAGACCGCGGCGCTGGCCCAGGCAGGTGCCCGGGTCGCCGAAACGCCAAGGGAAGCCGCCCAAGGGGCGGAGGCCGTCTTCGCCATGGTCGGCGACGACGAGGCCGCCCGGGCGGTGTGGATGGGCGAGGACGGCGCCTTGGCCGCCACAACGGCGAAAAATGCGTTTGCCATCGAATGCTCGACGCTGTCCCATGATTGGGTTCTGGCGTTCGCCCCCCAGGCCGAGGCCAAGGGATTCCGCACCATTGACTGCCCGGTGACCGGAAGGCCCGTCAACGCCGCCCAAGGCGAGTTGACGCTCCTGGTCGGCGCCGGGGACGCCAACCTTAAAGCCGCGCGGCCCCTCCTGGAGCCCCTTTGCACAGAGATCGTCCAATTCGGCCCCGTCGGCGCCGGGACCGCTTATAAGCTGATGGTCAACCTCATGGGCGCGGTGCAGATCGCCGCCATCGCTGAGGGCCTCCTGATCGCCGAGAAGGTCGGCCTGGACATGGAAAAGGTGGACTACGCGCTGGCCCGGGGCGCCGCGGCCAGCCGCCAGGTGGTCCGCAACTCCCGTCGCATGATCGACGCTGAGCACGCCGGCAACGTCACCTTTTCCGGTCGCTGGCGGCTCAAGGACGCGGTTTACGGCCTCCGTCTGGCCAAGAAACTGGGCCAGGACGCGCCCATCGGCAGCGCCGCCGCCGAAGCCTTTCAAAAGCTCGTCGATGCGGGGCTGGGCGAACTCAGCGAAAGCAAGGTCATTGACGTGCTGAGATCGTGAGAGGGGTTACGCCTCCCCTTCCCTCTCTTTCTTGCTCTTTCTTGTCGAGGAACTCCAACAGCCGGGGCCCCCCGTCCCTTGATAGCACGAGAGAACGATCTCAGGCCACAGGGACGAACAACCCCGGATTAGCCCCGAGCGGGTTTTATCGCCGTCCCCGCCATTCTCTATCTGGTCCTGACCCAGCAGAATATTTCGCGCGCCGATATGGCATGATCCTGACCATCGCCTCTATCGTCATCGGCATCGGTGCCTGCCTTCGTCTGTCGCTAGGTGCCTGAGCGCTTCGATCCGGACCACTGTGGCCGGCCACCGGGAAGCTATACGCGTTCGCGCTTGCGCCGGCCTCCCCTTTGGCCTTAAACCAATAGTCAAACTACCAACAAAAAAGCCCCGAAGGGAGGATATCCCATGGACGCCAAGGTTTTCAACAAGTCGAAAATGCCCAGCCGCCACGTAACCGAAGGGCCGGAACGCGCCCCTCACCGGTCGTTCCTGTACGCCATGGAACTTTCGGAAGAAGAGATTCATCGGCCACTGGTCGGTGTCGTCACTTCCTGGAACGAAACCGCGCCCTGCAACATTACACTCCAACGCCAGGCCGTGGCGGCCAAGGAAGGGGTCAAAAAGGCCGGCGGCACGCCCCGTGAGTTCACCACCATTACCGTCACCGACGGTATCGCCATGGGCCACGAGGGCATGAAGTCGTCGCTTGCCAGCCGCGATCTCATTGCCGATTCGACGGAATTGACCATGCGCGGCCATTGTTATGACGCTATGGTCGGCATCGCCGGCTGCGACAAGGCGCTTCCGGGTTTGATGATGGCGATGGTGCGGCTGAACGTACCGAGCGTGTTCATGTACGGCGGCTCCATCCTGCCGGGCCGTTTCCGTGACAAGGACGTGACCGTGGGCGATGTCTATGAGGCCGTCGGCGAACACGCCGCCGGAAAAGTGAGCGACGACGACTTGCACGAATTGGAACGTGTCGCCTGTCCGGGGGCCGGTTCGTGCGGCGGCCAGTTCACCGCCAATACCATGGCCTGCGTCAGTGAGGCCATCGGCTTGGCGTTGCCCGGTTCCGCCGGCACGCCGGCGGTCTATGAAACGCGTGACGAATACGCCCGCGCGTCCGGCGAAGCGGTGATAAACCTGCTGTCCCAAGGCATCAGGCCCCGCGACATCGTCACCAGAAAATCGCTTGAAAACGCTGCCGTCGTCGTCGCGGCCACCGGGGGGTCCACCAACGGAGGACTGCACCTGCCGGCGATCGCCAACGAGGTTGGAATCGAATTCGACCTGTTGGAAGTCTGCGAAATTTTCAAGAAAACCCCCTACATCGCCGACCTGAAACCGGGTGGCAAATACGTCGCCAAGGACATGCACGAGGCCGGCGGCATGCCGGCATTGATGAAGACGCTGTTCGACGCCGGTTTCCTTCACGGCGACTGCATGACCGTGACCGGCAAGACCGTCGCCGAAAACTTAGAGGACGTGGTCTTCCACGAAGGCCAGGACGTCATCCGCCCAGCAACCAATCCGTTGTCGCCCACCGGCGGCCTTGTCGGGCTGACCGGTAACCTTGCGCCTGACGGCGCTATCGCCAAGGTGGCGGGGATGAAGGCGCTCCGACACACGGGACCGGCGCGGATCTTCGAGAGGGAAGAGGATTGCTTCGACGCCGTCGTCAAGAAAGACTACGTAGCGGGCGACGTGCTGGTGATCCGCAACGAAGGCCCCCGGGGCGGTCCCGGCATGCGCGAGATGCTGTCGACGACGGCGGCCCTATACGGCCAGGGCATGGGCGACAAGGTGGCGCTGATCACCGACGGGCGTTTTTCCGGCGCGACGCGGGGTTTCTGCGTCGGCCACGTGAACCCCGAAGCGGCCACCGGCGGCCCCATCGGGCTTTTGAAGAACGGCGACGTCATCACCATCGATGCCGAGGCCGGCACCATCGAGGTCGATCTCTCCGACGAGGAATTGGAAAAACGGCGCAAGGCCTGGAAGCCGATCAAGAACGATTATCAGTCGGGCGCTCTCTGGCGTTATGCGCAGACTGTTGGCGAGGCCTGCCATGGCGCCGTCACCCATCCCGGCGCCAGCGGCGAGACGCACGTTTACGCCGACATTTAGAAAGGCCCACCTCACGGGAGTACCTCAATGAGCGAACCGACGTATCCCACTGACATCCCCGAGCACGAACGCAAGGGGGTCCTATTCGCCCCCCGTCTTATTGCCGATGACAAGGCCATCGATTGCGAGCTCCTCAATATCTCCTTCGGCGGCGACCGGGTGCACCTCGGCCGGAAACTGCTGAAACCCGGACAAAAGGCCGCCCTCGAGGTCGATCCCTTCGGAACGTATAACGTCGAGGTCCGCTGGTGCCGCAAGGGGGAGGGCAGCATCAAGTTCGTGGACGATCAGGCGAAGGTAAGCGAGCTGGTGATGGCCATCGCCACCTACGCCTGAACCCGCGTGCCTCCGACACTCGATCTTAACTTCGTTCGCGGACTCTATCCGACGCGCTGCTGGGATTGGGCATTTTTCGAGAACGCCGGCGGTTCCTACGTGCCGGAAAGCGTCATTGGCGGGGTTAGCGCCTATATGAGCGAGACCCAGGTGCAGCCGGGCGCCGGGTTCGAGGCCTCGGCGAAGGCGGCGAAGCGCATGGCCGAGGGTCAACGCCTGATGGCGGAGATGGTGGGCGCGGACGCGGACGAGGTCATCATCGGACCATCGACGACCATGAACGTCTACGTGCTAGCGAAAGCTTTATCGACTGAGCTCAAAGACGGCGACGAATTGATCGTCACCAACCTAGACCACGAAGCCAACGTCGGCGCCTGGTACCGTCTCGCCGAACAGGGGGTGACGGTCCGCGAGTGGCTTATCAACCCGGAAACGGCGGAATTGGAAATCGAGGCCCTCGACGAGCTGCTCAGCGACAAGACCCGGCTCGTCTGTTTCAGTCATAGCTCCAATCTGCTGGGCGGCATCAACGACGTGGCGGCCATCACCCGCAAGGCCCACGACGCGGGCGCCCTGGTGTGCGTTGACGGCGTTGCCTATGCGCCCCACCGGGGGGTCGATGTCAAGGCCCTGGACGTCGATTTCTACGCGCTAAGCCTTTACAAGCTCTTCGGGCCGCACGTATCGCTGCTTTACATCAAGCGCGAACACCTGCTCCGTCTTCCAGGGCAGAACCATTTTTTCATCGGCGAAGACGATATTCCGCTAAAACTTAACCCGGGCGGCCCCAACCACGAACTGACCGCCGCCCTGGTCGGCGTCGCCGATTATTTCGACGCCCTGGCGGCCCATCACCTGGGGGAACCCCCTAACACTTTCCAGGCCCGTGTGGCTGCTGTTTATGGCCTTTTCGCCGATCACGAGGAGAAACTGGCGGTGCGCTTCCTCGATTTCCTGACTTCGAAGCCGAACGTGCGGCTGTTAGGGCGAACCGCCAGCGAAGCATCCCTGAGGGCGCCGACGTTCTCGTTTACCGTCGATGGCCAGTCGTCGGCGGAAATACCAACCCTGTTGGAACCGGCGAAGGTGGCCATCAGAAACGGCAATTTCTACGCGCCCAGGCTGCTGGAAGCGCTTGGCGTCTCCGACCCGTCGGACGGCGTCGTGCGTGCCTCGATGGTCCATTACAACACCACCGAAGAGGTCGATCGCCTGATTGAGGCCCTGGACCAAGCAGTTTAAGGGCTATTCCATGGCCGCCTTGTTGCCCCGCCCTTGTGGCACCCATGGCCAGCCGCTTTTCGCTGTAGGGCACCAGGTCCAGCAACGCATACCAGCGGCCCATGTCGGAACGGGTCCGGTAGGGGCGGAATTCGCCGAAGATGAGTTTTGGAACCGTGTCGAGCAATTTCACCGTGCCATAGTCGGGCGTCGACGAGGCCATCGCCCAGGCAACCCCGGCGGCGTCCATCGTGGCGAGAACACGGACCGGCGAATAGACGTCCCAGGCGGAGCTGGAATAGTGCATGTGGATGTCGAAGATCTTAAGTTCGCCGGCGAAAGCGGGCGGAACCCCGGCCACGGCGGCAACCAGTAGGCCAATCAAGGACGCGAAGGCTCTTATGACCTTCAGGGCTGTGACACCGCTTCGCCGGAGACGATATGGACGTCGCGCTGCGGAAACGGAATCGAATAGCCCGCCGCCTGCAGTTCAACCTTGATGGCCTTGTTGAGGTCTCTGACCGTCGCCCCGAAGTCCCCGGACTGGGTCCAAGCGCGCAAGTTGATGATGACGGCGCTGTCGCCAAGGCTTTGCACAAAGACCAGGGGCTCAGGGTCCCCCAGCACCCGCCCGTCACCGGTCATCAAGCTCATCAGCAGCGCCAGGGCGCCGTCCACATTGTCGTCATAGCCGATACCGACGGCGATATCGAAGCGCCGGGTCGGGTTGCGGGAAAGATTGATGATGGGGCTGCCCCAGAAGATCTTGTTGGGGACGATCACGCACAACCCGGCCCCGTTCTTGATCTCGGAGTTGAACAGGCCGATTTCCACCACCGTGCCGGCGATGCCGGCGGCTTCCACGTTTTCGCCGACGTTGAACGGGCGCAGGAACAGCAGCATCACCCCGGACGCGATATTGGCCAGCATCCCCTGCAGCGCCAGTCCGATGGCCAGGCCGGCGGCACCGAGGACGGTGATGATGGATGTAGTCTGGACGCCGAACTGATTAAGGACGGCAATCAGGACGAAGACCAGGACCACATACCGGACGACGTTGGCGATAAAGGGCGTCAGCGTATCGTCCAGCGCCGGCACGCGTTCCAGGGTGCGCCTGATGACGCGCCTGATCCAACTGGCGACGGTCCAACCGGCCACCAGCAGGACGATGGCGCCCACAATGTCGATCCCGTATTCGACGCCGACGGCGATTATGTTTTCGATTAGTTCGCGGGTTTGGTTATCCATCGGCCTCGCTACTCCTGAAAGGCACCGCCCACATTCTATTTAAAACGGGCATCAAAACGCCGCCGTCAGCCGTTGATGGGCCTCGTTCATTTTTTCACGCGCCAGCCGCACTTCCTCTAGCCGCTCGCGCTCGGTCTCGACCACGGCGCCGGGGGCGTTGGCAACAAACTTTTCGTTCGCCAGTTTTTTTTCGAAGTGTTGTGCTTCCTGGTCCAGCTTGGCAATTTCCTTCTCCAGCCGCGCCTGTTCTCCGGCAACGTCGATGACTTCGGCGATGGGAAGCACGATGGTGGCTTCATCGATGACATCCTGGACCGCCCCTTGGGGCACCTCGCCGGTCAGTTCGTCGAGGGACGACAATCTAGCCAGGCGCTGGATCAGGCCCCGGTGGGTATCCATGGCGGCCCGGGCCTTTTCGCCGGCATCCTTCAACAACAACGGAATCTTAGCCTTGGGCGGCACGTTCATTTCTGCGCGCACGGCGCGGACTTGGCTGATCAGGCGCACCACCCAGTCCATCTCGGCATTGACCTTATCATCGCCGAGCTGGCCGCCGAACACCGGCCAAGCCGAGGTGATCAGCGGGCCGGCGCGGTTTTCGGCCAACTGCTCCCACAATTCCTCGGTAATGAAGGGCATGATGGGGTGCAAAAGGCGTAACAATTGATCGAGCGCCCAGGCCGCCGTCGCGCGGGTCTCCGCCTTGGCGTCTTCGTCTTCGCCCTGAAGAATGGGCTTGATGAACTCCACGTACCAATCGCAAAACGTGCCCCAGGTGAACTGATAAAGGGTGCCGGCCGCATTATTAAAGCGATAGGCCCCGATGGCGGCGCTGAAGGTCGCCTCGGCCTCGGCGATCTTGCCAATGATCCACCTGTTCACCGTTAGGCCGACGCTGGTGGGGTCGAAACCGTCGGTCGGCCGGCAATCGTTCATCTCGCAAAACCGGGCTACGTTCCAGAGCTTGGTGGTGAAATTACGATAGCCCTCGATACGGCTTTCCGAGAGCTTGACGTCGCGGCCCTGGGCGGCGAGCGCGGTCAGCGTGAAGCGAAGCGCATCGGCGCCAAATTTTTCGATCAGCTCCAGTGGATCGATGATGTTGCCCTTGGACTTGGACATCTTCTGTCCTTGCTCGTCTCGAACTAGGGCGTGGATGTAGACGGTGTGGAAGGGCACCTCGTTCATGAAATGGAGCCCCATCATCATCATCCTGGCGACCCAGAAAAAGATGATGTCGAAACCGGTTATCAGAACGTCGGTCGGGTAATAGCGCCTGAGTTCCGGCGTCTCTTCCGGCCAGCCGAGGGTCGAAAATGGCCAAAGCGCCGACGAAAACCAGGTGTCCAGCACGTCGGAATCCCGTTCCAATTCGATCTTTTTTCCATAAACATCGTTGGCCGCGGCTTGGGCCTCTTGTTCCGTCTCGGCGACGAAAATCTCGCCGTCGGGGCCGAACCAAGCCGGAATTTGATGGCCCCACCAGATCTGGCGCGAGATGCACCAGGGTTGAATGTTGCGCATCCACTCGTAATAGGTGCTTTCCCATTGCTGGGGCACAAACCGGGTACGGCCCTGCTCGACCGCCGTTATCGCCGGCCCGGCGAGCCTCTCGGCATCGACGAACCACTGATCCATGAGCCAGGGCTCGATAACGACGCCAGAACGGTCGCCATAGGGAAGGATCATCAGGTTTTCCTCGACCTTTTCGAGAAGCCCGAGCCGCTCGATCTCGGCGATGACTTTTTCCCGGGCGTCGTAGCGGTCCATGCCCTGGTAGGCCTCAGGCACGTTTTCGTTCAGTTTCGCGTCTGCATCCAGCACGTTGACCATTTTCAAATTGTGGCGCCGGCCAACTTCGAAGTCGTGGAAGTCGTGGGCCGGGGTCATCTTGACGGCGCCGGAACCCTTTTCCGGATCGGCGTATTCGTCGGCGATGATCGGGATTTTTCGACCGACGATCGGCAAAACGCAGGTCTTTCCGATCAAGTCCGTGTATCTGTCATCGTCCGGGTGGACGGCGATGGCGACGTCGCCGAGCATGGTTTCGGGCCGGGTGGTGGCGATGGTAATGGTCTCGCCCGGCCGGTCCTCGATGGGATAGTTGAAGTACCACATCTTTCCCATCACCTCGCGCTGCTCGACCTCCAGGTCCGAGATTGCCGTGAGCAGCTTTGGGTCCCAGTTGACCAGTCTTTTGTCGCGATAGATCAGGCTTTGTTTGTAAAGCTCGACAAAGACCTTGCGGACGGCCCTGGAAAGCCCTTCGTCCATGGTGAACCGTTCGCGCCCCCAGTCGCACGACGCGCCAAGCCGGCGCAGTTGGCTGGTGATTGTGCCGCCCGATTCAGCCTTCCAATCCCAGACGCGCTTGACGAATTCCTCGCGGCCCAGGTCATGACGGGTTTGGCCTTCGTCGGCCAGTTGGCGCTCGACCACCATCTGGGTGGCGATGCCGGCATGATCCGTCCCCGGCTGCCATAACGCGTCCGCCCCTTTCATCCGTTGATAGCGGATGAGGATGTCCTGCAAGGTGTTGTTGAGCGCATGACCCATGTGGAGGCTGCCGGTAATGTTGGGCGGCGGAATGACGATGGTGTACGGATCGGCGTCTGGGTGCTGGCCGCAGGCAAACGTTCCGGCGGCTTCCCAGGCCAAATAGTGTTTTTCCTCGACCTCGCCGGGCCGATAGGTCTTGTCCAGCATTGCTGGGAACCCTTTTGGTTGTTCAGAATTCCGAGAAACCTTACGCGCCCAAGGAACTCGGACAGAATGTAACTGGGCTCGGCGGGAGTTTCTAGCCCTACAGCCTCTCGGCTCGGTTCATCATGACGTCGATTTCTTTTTTGACCAGGCGCTCGATCAGATACGGCAGATTGCGGTCGAGCCATTCTCTCAGGATCGGTTTCAGCATTTCGCGAACCAACCCCTCGATGGTCAAATCCCGGTCGGAGGAGATCGCCAGGTCGCGCCGGTCCAGGATCACGCGGGCCAATTCGGCCAGGACATCGGTGGAGGCCTGGGCTGTCTGCGCCGACATGATCTCGGACGCCACCATGTCCGGCGTCAACTGGAGAACGTCTTCCATAGGCGGCGGTGGCGGTGACGGTTCGGGAGCCGGTTCCGGTTCGGCGGCATTCGCGGCCGCCGTTTCTTCCTCGGCGTGTGCCTCTTCCTCCGATACGATGCGGCGAATTGAAGCTAAAATGTCCTCCATCGACGGTTCTTCGCCGTTCTCCGTTCCTTCCGCTGCTTCCGCACCTTCAGCCGATTCTTCGCTCATGACGCGTCCAATAAAATATTTTGGGCCGTCGCTGGGCGGCGACAATAGGCCCCAAACGTTAACAAAAATATGACACCGTACAGGGAAACACTAGCAGGATTCCCTCTGCCCGGGTCCCAAGACCATGATCCATCATCACCCACCCTTCCGCCGACATGTCATTCCACTCCGCCTCGGCTAGCACCGCCAAACCAATTATCGCGAACCTTCTGATAATGGACCGCCGGATCGTAGGCTCCCACCGGCAAATGCATCCGCTGGGCCGTCAACTGCCCCATGGCGGCCTTCAATTCGAAAATCGCCACCAGTTCGTCCCGTTGCACCCGCACGTGGGCGACGCGGGAATCCAACAGTTCCTGCTCGGCGTCGAGTACATCCAGAACTGTCCTTGATCCTACCTGGGCCTCGCGTTCGACGCCTTCCAGGGCGACCACGTTGGCCTCGATCTGGGCCTTGAAGGATTTGACACGCGCCCGGGCCGTAACCAACGATTCCCATGCCCGGGTGGCTTCCCCTATGGCGTCGCGGCGCGCCTGATCGACGACCTGCACTTGTTCAGCAACGTCCTGCTTGGCTTCGCGCAAACGCGAAAAGACCTCGCCCTGCTGATAGAGCGGCACGGTCAAATTCAGGGTCAACTTGGCGGTGTCCAATCGCCCGGTTTGGCTCGAGCTTTCAAACGCCCGCGTCACCCCGGTGGAAACACTGAGAGTCGGCAGCAACTCGCCCCGGACCTCATCGACCTTATCTTCAAGCGCCTTCCTGTCGAATTCGGCGCTTACAACGACTGGGTTATCGATCGCCGCGGCCTTGTTAGCCTCTTCTCGGGTGTCCGGATGGCCGGTGGGGGGTGCAGGGACCTTGAGGTTTCTCGGCGCAGCCTCCCCAACGACGTTGCGGTAGGTGGCGCGCGAGGCTTCCAGGTTGCCCTTCGACTCTATGCGGTCGGCAGCCGTGCCGGCTAGGCGGGATTCGGCCTGGTGAATATCGGTGCGGGTGGTTTCACCGACCTCAAAACGGTCGCGGGTCGCTTTAAGCTGGCGCTTCAGGACCTGTTCGTTGTTGGTGTTGAGCTTGAGGACGGCTTCGTCCCGAAAGACGTCCAGAAATGCTGTCGCCGCGTCGAGCAGCACGTCCTGCTCGGTCTCTGCCAGCCGCGCGCGTTCGGCGTGTACGGTGTTCTCGGCCTCGCGGGTGGCGGCCATCGTCCGGCCGCCGCGGTACAGGGACTGGGTAAGGGTCACGCCGAGGCTTCGGGGTTCCCGGTGCTGACCGCGGTTGGTGCTGGTAGTGTTGGTAATACCTTCAAGACCGGCGCTGCCAGTGATCTCGACGCTCGGACGCCAGTCCGAAAGGGCCTGCGGCACGCCTTCGTCTGTGGCGCGGAGCTTTGCCCGATGGCCAAGCAACGTCGGGTTATTGCGGTAGGCAATCGTCAAGGTGTCCTCGATGGTCTGGGCATTCGCGTCTCCTAGCACCAACAGGATTAAGCAGAGAGGAAAGACCAGAAGCCCCAGAACGCCCGACAAACGCACAATCACGTCGTTCGCCCCCCTGCCCTGTCATAACGTCGTTGCGCCATTCGGTCCACTTTACCTGTTGCCCGAGTCCGAGGTAAAGGAGCGAGAGTCCACACTGCCCGACGCGGGCTTTAAAAAAGCAATGAAAACAAGGGCTTTTCAGAGTCAACAGTCGGCCCAGGAGGGCGTCTCGTCCGATCGAGGAAAAATCGTTGCCGGGGCCGTTTTCAGCCGATTCGGAATGACCGATTCGCGGCAAGCCCTGAACGGGGGGGCCAGTAGGGATCAGAAACGCCCCCCATGGATCCAAAAGGGGAATCAAAAGGGGAGCCGAAAACCCGATTAGAAAACGAACGTTGCCTTGCGTTCAAACCCGGGCAGTGACGGCGTTCCGGTTTCAAACACCTGGCGGCTGGAGAGTTCCCCTTGGTAGCGGGTCACCAGCCGGGCACCGTCGACGCTTTCTCCGGCAACCACGGCGACCAAGCGGCCGCCCTCGGCCAACTGCGAGGAAATGACGTCCGAAATCTCGGCCACAGCGCCATCGAAAAAAATCACGTCATAGGGAGCCTGATCCGCATAGCCGTCCTCAAGCGGGTCCCGGATGACGGCGACGGTATCGATCCCCAGCTCCATCAGGGTCTGGGTCGCCTGCTTTGCTAGCCCCCCGTCGCATTCAACGGCGACGACGGTGCTCACCATGTGGGAAAGGACGGCCGCTCCGTATCCGGTGCCGCAGCCGATGGTCAAGGCCACGTCGCCGGGGGCCGGCTGAGTTTCCTGAATGAGCCTGGCGGTGATCATAGGTTCCATCAAGTGGCGGCCGTCGCCAAGGGGGATCGCCTCGTCGACATAGGCGACGCTCTGGAACTCCGCCGGCACGAAGACCTCGCGCGGCAACTTCGCCATGGCGCTAATCAGCCGTTCGTCGGTAACCTTATTGGGGCGAATCTGGTTTTCCACCATATTGTGGCGGGCGACGGCGTAATCCAGGGCGGCTTCCTTTCGCTGTCAACGCCTGCGGGCTTGGATATATAGGCCGAGACCCGGTCCAAGACAATGCCGTGATCCCCGGTCGGCGGCCTTTCCGGTCGCGGCGGGGCATCCCGGGCGCCCCTTGACCCGCCCGGCCCCAAGGTCTAGCTTCCCACCCCTTCCGCCCGGCCACGGGGTCGTTTCGGGTTTTTTATTTGCGGAATTAGGCCTCGAAAATTACGCTGGCGCGGTGGCGGAGTGGCTACGCAGCGGCCTGCAAAGCCGTGTACACCGGTTCGATTCCGGTCCGCGCCTCCAGTTTAATCCGGCGTAGTTCAGTTGGTAGAACGGTGGACTGTTAATCCATATGTCGCTGGTTCGAGTCCAGCCGCCGGAGCCATAAAAAATCAAGGGGTTAGCTAGAAATAGCTAATCCCTTGATTCGTTGAGTACCTATTGAGTCCTCACTAGAAAGGGTTCCTTCATCTGATTTCATTATTTTCTTCCATGTGACACCTATCACATGCGCGCCAAATATCTTACGGCGCTCTGTGACCTGTCTTGGGGTTCTCCCTCCCCTAGATGCCCCTCTCCACTCCCCGGCACCACGTAGGTTCCGGGGAGTTTCCTATTATACGGTGACGAATAGCTTCTACATTGCCAATGACCTGCCATAGACGTCCGGGCCCTAATCAAAATATCAGGGCAAAAACTGATCAAAAATGGCTGAACTTCAACGTGGAATGAGGTAGTTTCGTGTGTGTCATAGTGTTCCGGAGGGACACGCAATATTGATGTCTGCTTTCCCCCCGAAAGCGGACATGGGGTGGCATTTAATCTGATAATCTGACCTAAGCCACTAGTCCCTACCTTTAAGGACCAGTTTTTAAAGGTGGGGGGAGTTTTAATGCCTTTAAGGCGGATCGTCCCAGCGACTGTTATGGCCCCCAACTACCTCCGCTATAAGTTATAATGCCGCGCCCTCTTGACACACAGCGCCATCCAATAGACTTGGGCGCCGACGGCGCCGGCCGGCAACAACAGCCAAAGCTCGTTGGCCAGGGCCAACAGCAGGACGAGGAAGCAGAAATCAGCCCGAAATAAATTGCGGAAAACATAGATCGCCCACTGCGTCGGAGTCCTCGGTCGCAACGCCTCCATGGCACCGGAATTCGCTGCCGCCTCGTCCGACGTTCTATCGAGGCGGTCGAATGCGAGCACGAGTAAGTAGTTGATGGTACCGCCAGCCGCCGCCGCCCAGCCCATCCACATCCAGACATCATTTCCCGCCACGCGTCCGTAGCCGATGCCGAGTGCAGCAAAGAACACGCTGTGGACGACCCAGTCGACGAAGGTGTCGTAATGCATACCGAAGTTCGACGACAGCCCTTTCAGGCGCGCGATCTCCCCGTCGCAGTTATCGAGCACGTAGCGGACGACGAACAGCGCGGCAGCGATGACGCCATTGCCGTATCCGCCCAGGTACAGGTACCAGGCCGCCACCAGCCCGGCGAGAAAGGACGCCGATGTGATCTGGTTGGGGGTTACCGGCAGCTTGGCCAATAGCGGCGTCGTGCGAGCCGACAGGTGACGGATTAGGGGTAGAAAGCTCCTCTCGCCCCTGCCGCTCACGATGTCCTCCCTTCCGCCACCGTCACCTGCCACGACACGCAATATTTCGGCGAACGCCATGTTCCCGCCACCGAGGACGTAGTATTTGCCGGGCACGCCTCTCGCGTCGGTGAGAAGATGGCTATCGGCGACGTCATCGATATGGACAAGGTCAAGCCCGATAATCGGAGATGCGTGGGAAAGTCTTGCGGTTGGCCTTATCGAGATCTTCCGGGCAGTCGATCTCGATCCAGGGAATACCGGTGATGTCCTCGACCGAGAAGGTGCCGCGCGGTTCTCCGATCAACACCTCGCGGAAGGCCTGTTCGTAGGGGCCTTCGATATCGCTGCGGTCGATGAAGCCTTGCGTGCTATTGGCCACTTTGGCCGCGATCTCGCCACTGATCTTCAAGAAACCGGGCCATTCGCCGAACAACTCGAAGTCCTCACCTAGGCCCTTGCCGAAGTCGACGACCTCACCGCCGTTGACGCAGACGAGCACTTGATCGGCGTTCGACTGAAACTGACGGTCCATGATGAAGCAGTTACGGTGCGGCGATCTAATCAGCTTTTCCAGTATCAGCGGGTGGTAGAGCACGTCGGAGTTCATGAACAACACGTCCGTGCCGCCACGCAGCACGTCAATTCCCTTGGCCATGGAGAACAGTGGCCCTTCTTTATAACCCGGGTTGAAGATCGGCCTGACGAAGCCTTTATCGGCGAAGGTCTCGGCCTCGGCGATCAGATCATCCTGACGATGGCCGACGATCAGAACCAGCTCTTTGACGCCGTAAGCCTGGAGCGCTTCGATATGGCGTTGCAACAGAGATTGATCGTTGAATTTCAGCAGCGCCTTCGGCAGTTCTTCGTTCTCGTCGCCGTAAAGGCGGCGCCCGATACCCGCTGCCAACATCAGTGCCTTCATCGGCCTCGCCTAATTTTCTGTCGAACCTAGCCCCTCGCGTTCATAAACATCAGGCCGCCGTTCAGCAAGCACCACGCCACGCCGCTGCAAGAACAATCAACCCAGATAACCGATATATACGACATGGCAACATGGCACCGGTCACCGACCTATTCGTGGCAATAAGCATAAAAATGTTAAGCTTAAGAGGTCGCTCCCCACCTGATAGATGTCAGGCTAACCCTTCGAGATATGAACCGACATTTCCCAGATGGCCTCCAAGTTTGTGGAGGTCGTACCTCCGTTAAAACTGGAAGCCTTATGCCCAATCCAAACGAAATAAGAAGTGATGACTGTTACATTTTCCTTACGTCAACTTGAGTGCCCGGATTTAAATTCAATAAGATATCGGCTCTTCCCTGGTTCACTGAAAATTCCAGCAACCCATTGGCGTTTTCATACCAGAAAGCTTCGCCCCGTGAAGCATCGGAAAATTTACGCACTTTCGGAATGACGCGGCCCGACACGGCAATTTCGCTTCCCTCCGGAAACGCCGCTGCCCTAAGCCCCGTCATCGCATTTCCAAAGTCATCGATGTAGACAACTTCCGCCAAGTCGTCAGGCCAATCAGACCGCCGTACCTGGTCGATGGGGTATTCGCTGAAATCTTCGTTTCCGGCGGGTTTCTCGCCGATGGCGAGTCGGGCCGATACCGGAGCAAACAAATCGCGGCCATGAAAGGTTTCCGAAAGCCGCTCCGGCCGCCATAGAATTTTCCACCACCTGGGTTTTTTCTTCGCCCGCCTGATAATGAGTTCGAAAATGCCATTACCGGGGCCAACGTACCATCGCCCGTCCGCCTCAAGGACTCCTGGCGCCCGTTCCCCTCCCACACCGGGATCAACGACCGAAAAGAACACCGTACCCTTGGGAAATTCGTCCACATAGGCGACAAGCAAATAAGCTGCCGCCCTTGGATCGTACATTGGGGCATTGGCAAACAAGTCGATTATCGGCACCCCGGACGCTTGACGGTAAAGGATGTTCTTTACTTGGCCAAGATAGGGGCCGTTTAGGCCAAAATCTGTAAATAGGACGATCATACCCTTTAATCCAAGGTCTGCCTTATACCAAATGTTCAATAACATCGATATTCATTCGCCGAAATTCAATAAAAATGACCGGGGGTGTTCGGCCCCAGTTTCCGGAGAGAGAAGCCCTTGGATTCTTTCGAAACATAGCCAATGCCGACAGTGGAAAAACCCAAAAAAAATCAGCTCCGAGAGCAGATCGCGATTGAACGGATCGTTTACGCGATCCGTTCAATCGCGTGAATCCGCTTCAGGGCGAGGCTGAAGATAATTTCGGCGCGCGTGTGTCAAGTTTCGGCTTCTGCGGAAATCGTTGCCGTCATCGCGTTTTGGACTTTATCGAAGGCCCGCATCTCCAACTGGCGCACGCGTTCGCGGCTAATGCCGTATTCCTTGCCAAGAATTTCCAGAGTCACTGGGTCGTCTTTCAGGCGCCGTTCAATGAAAATATGGCGTTCGCGTTCCGGAAGCACCGCCATCGCCTCTTCGAGAATGGCCCTGCGGTAGGTAAACTCTTCCGCATCGGCAACCTGGTTTTCGGGGCTGGGCCGTTCGTCGATTAACGTGTCCTGAAACTCGATCCCTTCCTCGCTATTAGTCAACGGCGCATTCAGAGACAAGTCGCGTGACGACAGGCGCCGATTCATTTTGATGATTTCGTCGGAGGAAACATTCATCGCCGACGATAATTTCTTGGCCTGTTCCGGGGTCAGTTCGCCGCTATCGAGAATGTTAAGGCGGCCTTTCAGGTTGCGTAGTGAGAAAAACAATTTCTTCTGCGACGCCACCGTGCCCAGTTTTACCATCGACCAAGATTTCAAAATATATTCGGAGATCGCCGCCTTAATCCACCACATGGCATATGTCGAGAGGCGAAAACCCAAATCGGGATTAAATTTTTTGACCGCCTTCATGAGCCCAATGTTGCCTTCGGAAACCAAGTCGGCGACCGGCAGGCCATAGCCCCGGTATTTCATCGCCATCTTGGCGACCAGACGCAGATGCGACGTCACTAGCTTATGTGCCGCTTCGCTATCCCCTTTCTCGCGCCAGCGTACAGCGAGCATGTGTTCTTCTTCTTTTTCCAGCATCGGAAAGCCCCACACTTCGCGAAAATAAAGCGACATGCCGCCTTCCACCGGAACTAATGGTAAACTCAAAGCAGTCATATTTTTTCCTATTCCCTTTGATTCAACAACTCCTCCGGATGCTTGATGGGGTTGAAGCATCAACGACGCAAAAAACTCGCGTCCTTATTCAAACACGGGCTTTATGGACCCTACCGGCACAACGGGCGCAAAACATGGCAATTACGCCTAAATCACGTCGGGGATATATATAGTGTGTACTTGGTTCGTACGTATGCGACATTTTCGCATGGGGCCATATCCTCCGTTCGAAGCAATACGCCTAACGACCCACCATTCGGTCAGGCCTTATACACTGCTGGCCCCAATGGGCACCAGCAATTGGGTGATGATACCTATTGACTGAGAAATGTCAAGTTTTTTAAAAATATATCATTTGTTTTCAATTGATTAACTTAATCCTAGAGCAAAACCAGATTGAATGGAATCGCCCCGGGGCGATTTATGGGCGATCCATCAATCTGTTGAGTTTGCTCTGACTTATTGAAATAGAGCGGATCGCGGTGGATCGGGGACACGAAGGGGTCCGACCCACCGCGATCCCACTTAGGATCTTATCGTCTTGGATCAAAGTGATCCATGACGTGAATAAGCCCCTAAGTATATGAATGAGAGGGGGATTCACGTTTCAAATTGATTCAATTTGAAACGATCGCATTCTAGGCAGGGCGTGGATGAATGAACACCGTGCCTCTATAGGACGGCCGCTGTCAATCGCATGTCAGCGACAGCGTGAGAGAAGCCCATCAATGATTGTCGTATAGACGCCACGGAGGCCATAGAGACCTTCGGGACTCAATTGGGGGAAGGGTGGTTTACGCCCGCCAACGGTTGATCCAGCTCCTCGGACGTGAAGTCATAGCCCAACTCAGGAATAGGCGGCAGATCCAAGATCAATCCATTGTTGATTTCGGCTTTCCGCTTCTGCCGATAGAGGCTGCGAATTGCAGCATAATAGTCGACGGAGGTTTTCTTGACTTGGTTAAGTTCATCGACGATCCCGGCATATTCGTCGATCCCGCGAACGCCAGACAATGTATAACTAATTTCATCTCGGTCCGTGTTATCTAACCACAGGCCTAAAGGATCAAGATACGGGTCCACAATGAATTTACCGACGGTGTCCCTGGGATTTGAGGGACCAAAAATCGGCAAGACCAAGTAAAAACCCTCTCCGACGCCGTAAACGGCGAGGGTTTGGCCAAAGTCCTCTTTGTGCCGCTCGAACCCAAATTCAGTGGCGACGTCGGCAAGGCCGACTATTCCTATCGTCGAATTGATTAAGGCCCGGGCAAGGGTTTGAAAGGCCCGTTGGGGTTCACCTTGGAGGATATCGTTGGCAAGGATGACCGGGGACTTGAGGTTATCGAGGAAATTGCCAAGCCCACGACGGAATGTCACGGGGACGTTCTCGTTGTAGAATTGGGCGACCGGACGAAGAGTGAAGTCATAGAGGAACTCGTTCAAATTAAAGATGAAGCGGTTCACGGTTTCCAGGGGGTCGTTGACCTCGTCTTCGTCCTTGCTGGCCTGGGCGACGATGATGCCGTCGCCTGATTCACTCTTGGATACAAACTCCGGGTCCGCCGCAAGCGTGGACGACGGCACGCCAACGGCCAACGCAAAGGCCACCGTTAAAATGGCGGCCCAAAAGGCTACAATTTTAATATTCAAAATTTTCATCAACTTCGATTCTCGAAAACGAGAACACTAGCCACCCCCATGCATGCCTCCCAGGCAAATGCACGAGCCCCTTCCCCAGATTTGTAAGTGAACTTTCCACTTTCAGCAACCGCCATAACCACGAATCACAACTTCGTTACATATTAGTTACATATTAGTTACATACTGGAGGAAAATTAGAGGAAAAAAACTAGTTTGCTAAGGTCATAATTTTATTGAATTATTAGGATTGAATTATTACGAAGGTTGGTTTCCAAATGAACCATAAAAAATCTCCCTGGGCACCAATGATTCATCGTTTATTCAGAAGCGGGGCAATAGCTTTATGCATTTGCCTCCTCTTTTCTTCCTCGACCATCCAGGCGACCGAACTGGCCCCAAGCGATATTGTCGAAGGATTTCAGGCCAATTTGATTCAGGTCATGAAAGAGGCCAAAAACCTAAGCGTGATGGAACGTTTCAACCGGTTGTCGCCTAGTGTGGAAGAGACTTTTCACATGAACATGATGATTCAAATTGCCACCGGCAGCTACTGGAAGGAGGCCACGGCCACCGAACGCAAGCAGTTGGTCGAGGCCTTCCACCGCATGAGCGTGACGAGCCTGGCGACGCTCTTCGATGGCTATTCGGACGAAGTCTTCAAGCTGGTGAACGAAAGTCCTGGGCCGCAAAAAACCCGGATCGTGAGGACGAAGCTCCGGAAATCGGATAAATCCACCATTGATATCGCCTATGTGATGCTGCGGTTTAAGAAGGGTTGGAAAATCATCGATGTCATTCTCGACAGCGGAATCAGCGAGTTGAAGGTCCGTCAATCGGAATACCGTATGGTGTTGAAAAAAGAAGGGGTTCCGGGACTGATATCGCTGTTGAACAATACGGCTGACGAACTTATTTCCAAATAAGATTGCCCGGGCCTGAATTCTCCCACCACGCAGTCGCCACAATAGAGCGTTACGAAAAAATCATGAGTCGTTATCGTTTCTTCACCTGGGTCTTTCTGCTTCATTTTACCGCGCTGTTTACAGGTCCCGCCGGCGCCCAGCAACCCAACGCTATACAGGTTGTCGAAGCCTTTCACCAAAGCCTGCTTGAGGTGATGAAAGAGGCCAAGACCCTCGGCGTTAAAGGCCGTTATAAAAAACTGGCGTCCCGAATCGAGCGAAGCTTTCATCTGCCGCTGATGATTCAAGTGGCCACAAGTTCCCATTGGAGGAAGGCCGATGAGGAACAAGTCGACAAACTCGTGGCCGCCTTCACTCACCTCTCCATCAGCACCTATGCCTCTCAGTTCGACGGTTACTCGGGCCAGTCCTTCGAAACCCGTGAGGAAAAGCCGGGACCGCAAAAAACGACCCTGGTCACAACCTGGATTGTCGAACTTGACTCAGAGACCGTGGAGCTCATCTACGTCACCCGGAAATTCAAGGGTGAATGGCGTATTGTTGACGTGCTTGTCGAATCCGGGATCAGCGAATTGGCGGTTCGCCGTTCCGAATACCGGCGCATCCTCAGGACAAAGGGCATCGACGGTTTGATCGACACCCTGAACGCCAAGGCAGATCAGTTGCTGAACGAATAACCGGGAGAGGTCCGGTTTTACCGGTGTTCCGATTCCTGTTCGGGCATCAACCGGGGCTTTAGGGAAAACATAGCGCCCAGCGCGAACCCCCAAATAATCCAGACAATTTCCCGCACTCTGCGGATCACCGACACCGAAAACCCCAAAGACGGCAATCCCGTGATCGCCCCACAGACAAGCACGAAGGCTCCCTCCTGGGCCCCGATGCTGGCGGGGATGAAAAACGTTCCCGTACGAACCAATTGCGCCACCGCTTCTATTATCCAGGCCTCGGACCAGGAAATCGGATGGTCCAGAAATATCATCGAGTAATAAACTTCGACCACGCCTAACATCCAATTCGCAAAGGCCAGGATGACGGCGGCGGCGAAACGGCCACGGGCAACGCTATAAAATTGGACCAGCCGCCTGTCCATGTCGTGAATGTGGTGGAGGATTGTCTCGACGCGCTTTGCGAATTGCCATCGGCTGATCCGTGTTCCTGTCAGTGATGTGATGCCGAATCGCTGGATGGTGAAGAAAAGGGTGACCGCCACGCCCAAAACAATCAGGCCAATGGTGGCCGCCGTTTCGAAAGTTTCGGGCAATGTGGTGGCGCCGGTCATCAGGACGAACCCGCCTATCAGGAACATCATTAAGGCGATCAGGTTGATGGTCTTGGCAAGGATGAGCGAGACCGTGCCCTCCTGGTAATCGATGCAGTAGTGCTTCTTTAACATCAACGCCTTCACCGGTTCGCCACCCATGCCGCCGGCTGGCATGACGGTATTGAACGCTTCGCCCACCATGCGAAGCTTCCAAATCCGGTAAGCCCACAGTCCGTTTAAGGGAATGCTCGGGATCGTCATCTGCCAGGTGAAGGAATCGATGGCGAAGGCGACAAAATAAATCGCCAGAATGACCAGAATGCCAAAGCCGACCTTGGCAATTTGGCCGCCAACTTCCGATAAATCGATTCCGGCGATGACGACGCCCAGAAGCGCGACGCCGATCAATAGATAAAAAACCTTTATAAAGACCTTTATGTAGCGCACGCCGTTGGGTCCTTCAGAGGTTAATGGCCCTAAACATGGATATCCCGGGCGCCGCGGTGATTTGATTGGCCCTCACCGAAAGCCGGATCAGGCCGGAAGCGGCGAATTTCGCCAGAGGCCTGACCGGGGGGAATACGGACATGCTCTCAGAAGCGTTCATTCATCACCGTTCCAGTTGCCGGCCTTCCCTGCCCTCTCTCCGGTGACAATCATCAGTGCGGGCAAAACCACAAGGGTGCAGCCAAGGGTTAAGGTTACGGCGATGGTCAATAGCACCCCCATACTGGAAGTCCCGGGATGGTCTGACAAAGCAATACTGCCGAACGAGCCGATAGTGGTCAACGCGCTGAAGACTACGGCCCTTGGGGTCGATGTGCCAAGGACATCCGCGATCTCTTCTTCCTCCCGTTCTCGAAGCACCAAGTGGATGCCGCCCGCGACCCCGAGCCCGAACAGCAACGGCAGGACGATAACATTGGCGAAGTTGAAGGGAAGATTGAAAATTACCGAAGCCGCCACCGTCAACAATGCCGCCAGCATCAACGGCGTAAAAACCAGAACCACATCCATCAGCCGGCCCAAAATCACGATCAGCAGTACCGAGATCAACAATACGGAGACCACCCCCGCCTGCCAAAAGGCTGTGATGACGGCATTGCCGGCTTCCAGGATGACCACCGGCGTTCCGGTGGCATGTGCGGCGACGGTTCTGACGGTGGCGACGAAACGGGCAAGCGCCTCCCGGTCCCGCAAGTCCCCTTTTGGATACACCTCGAGCCGGGCCCTTCCATCGGCAGCAATTTGGCGTTCCGTGATCGCCTTAGGCAGCGATTCCAAACTCACCGGTTCAGCGGCAAGGCCGGCATTCAGGGCCTCAAGGCGCCCTGGCAGCCCCGTCAGCAACCTTTCTTCAAAAGCCTTGAATGTGGCGCCGTTTTCCCGCCCTTCCCCGAACAAGCCGGAAAGGGCCTTCAAAAGCCGTTTTGCCGAATCGGATTCAAGCCTTGCCCCCGGCAGGTTGGAAAGGGTGTGGAGTTGGGCTCGAAATTCCCCCAGCGCCGCTTGGCGGTCTTCAAGGGTTGGCGGGGCGGCGGTCCCGGCTGACACGAAGCCCGGCGACAGGAACAACCCCATGGTGGCGATGATATCGAGCTTTTCATCCTGGTTGTCTGGAACGAAATCGGTCAACGTGACCGTTCCGTCGACTTCCGCCCGGGTTTCTAATTTTTCCGCCAGCGCCTTAGCAGCTTTCAGGTTATCGGAAAGGACAGTGATCGAATAGGGGCCAGTGTGGCTGTCTTCCATCAAGTCGAACATGGTCGCTGCGGATTCCGTTCGGCGGTCCTTCAGGTTCAAGGGATCGAAATCAAACGCCACTTTCGGCAGTAGCAGCGCCGCCGCCATGCCGATGCCGAGGGCCGAAAAGCAGATAGCGCGGCTTTGGCGCTGAACAAAGGACTGAATGACCGGCCGCAAGGAAATGAGCCGGCTGGGGGTTCGGGGAACGGCGACCTTGGGGCGGGGGATCACGGTCAACAGCGCAGGCAAAACTGTGATATTGGCGAAAAACGCGATGAACATGCCGGTCCCGGCGATTAATCCCAGTTCTGCGAGGCCGAGGTAATCGGTCGGAAGAAAGGAATAGAAAGCGATTGCGGCGCTGACGGCGCAAAGCGTGAGCGCCCCGCCGACTCCGGCTGCGGCTCCGGAAAGCGCATCGGCGTGAGCGTCGCCCCGGTCGATGCCTTCCTTGTACCGAAGCCCATAGTGAATCCCGAAATCGACGCTGAGACCGATAAACAGGACCGCGAAAGCCACCGAAATCAAATTAAGCGATCCTAAGGCCAGGATGGCGAAGGTCGCGGTCCAGATCAAACCCATGATCAAGGTGGTGAAGGTCGCCGCCACCAACGGAAGCGACCCGAGCCCGATCGCCAACAATCCAATCACCAATGTCAACGATAAGGCGCCCGCAAATCCCATGCCTTTCTCGACGCTTTGAATTTCCTCATGGGCCAGGGCGACGCCACCCGTCAAACGCACGCTGATGCCATTGTCCGGGGTTAATTTCAAGCTTCGGGCGAGACGCCGCAATTCGCTTATCGCCTTCCCTCCCGGCTGCAAGGAGCCGAAGTTGAGGGCTGGCTGTATCATTATGATGCGCCTTTTGTCAGTGGTACCCTCGTCTTTATCCTCGCCGCCGGACATCAGTTCCTGCCAGGATATATGGCCGAACTGTCCGCCCGCTTGCGCCTCGGCGACGGCGGTAATGGCCTCCTGCACCTTGACGATTTTGATCGGCGACCCGTCCTTGTCCTTGAGGAATTCATCGATCGCCAGATTCATCATGTGGAATAGCCCGACGAGGCTGGGGTCCCGCCACAAAGTAGCCAGGAACGGCTGCGCCTCCGCTAGTTTATCACTGAGGTCGTACAACTCGTCCAGATCCAGGTACAAAAATCCGTTCTGGCGCATGAAATCGCTTCCGGGGGGGTCGTAGACGCTGCCGAATAGTTTCGGTCGCCGGCGCATGCCCTGGGCGAACTTCCTGGCCGCGTAATTTGCGAGGTCCGGCGTCTGGCCGTCGATGACGATGACGATATTATCGTTGAACTGCGGAAAGGCGGCGTCCAAATCACGGGAATCTTGGCGAAACGGTAGGTCCGGCGACAACATGTCGTCGGTATTGGTGTTAATCCGGATATTGCCCGCCAGATAGCCGATGGCGGCGGCAGTGGCGACGACCGAGGCAACCACCACCAGCAACGCCAGCCGGTTAACACCTTTGGTCCAACAAACGAGGGCCCGGCGGTAGGTCTGGGCAGCGATTTCAATCACCATGAATGCCTCATCATTCCGAAGCCGCTTATAGCGCTGTTGGGGCCATGGGAACAAGAAAGAGCATCTTTGCTGGTGCTTGGAGCCTCTCCTCCGATGGCCGCTTTTAACCGAGCCTGAAATCAGCGGCCTCCTGACCTTGACTTCCCCGGCGGCCTGAAACACCCTCCCCCCGCCCGGCCGACGGCTTGGAATTCAGGAAACGGCCCATGAAGAACCCACCCTGGGACCAGCGCATTGCGCGGGTCCTCGTCAAACCACTGCTCGCAACCCCGATTACCCCCAATCAATTGACGGTATTAACCCTGGCTGTGGCGCTTTCGGGCGTCGGGCTGTTGGCTGAGGGCGGCCGGGTCTATGCAAATTGGGGCGCTGGGCTGTTTGTTCTGGCGCGTTTTCTCGACCATTTCGACGGAGAACTAGCGCGCCAAAACGGCATGACGTCCCGGTTCGGCTATTACTTGGATTACATCTCCGGCGCGATCAGCTATGGCGCGTTGTTTTTGTGCCTCGGCATCGGCTTTTATTCGTCGCCCCTGGGCAACTGGGCGATTGTGTTGGGGTTATCGGGAACCGCATCGGCGATGATTTCCATGTTCACCAACCTCAGCCTGGACAAGCACCTAGAACTTGAAGACGATGCGGACCACGATGCCGTCGGCTACCCCGGCTTCGCCGGTTTCGAGCTGGAGGACGGCATCTACCTGATCGCGCCGATCACCTGGGCCGGTTACCTGATGCCGTTTTTCGTCGCCGCCGGGATTGGGGCGGTGATTTACTGCCTGTGTACCTGTTGGACATTAATCCGAGTTCGGAGCGCGTAATAGCCGCCGGAACATCCCAAAAAATAGAATCGCGACCAGAGGCGCGATGACGGATGCGGCCGTCAGCAGAGCTTCCGCCCTGTCCAGCCAGATCAGGACCGGGATCAGCAACACCGCGTCGTCGACATCAAACCCCCAGAAACTCGGCAATTCGCCAGCGCGGTGTCCTTTCAATTCCTCCATCCGTATCACCATCCACAAGATCGCCGCCACCGCCGCCCCGGCCAATGCGCCCATGGGAACGGCCATGAGGCCGAAGCCCCCTTCCCTGAGGCCGACGCCGAGACCACACAGGATCAGCGCGTTAGAAACGGCGTCAGCGATCAGGTCGTATTTATGACCGCCGAGGCTTGTCCGTCCAGTCAGCCGCGCCAGGTCGCCGTCGGCCCGGTCCAGCAGCACCGACAACACGAAAACCGCGGCGCCGATGTGCTCCCATGGCGTGACACCGGCCCCCACCATCGCCGCCGCCGCGATGCCCGTCAACAGGCGCACCGTTGTCAGCTGATTGGGAGTCACCGGCGTCGACATCAATGGCCGAACGATGCCGACGCGGGCGATGTGGTGGACCCAGGAATCGTGGCTCATGGTCCGACGCCCGTCTTTCTGTCCGTGACGGCGCCCGAAGCGAGGAAATCCCTGAAACGAAGCGCCACCTCAGCCGGCTCGATGGTCGGCCGGCCCAAATTCTTCGACGACCCGGGGGCAATCCGCATGTGGATTAGGTGCGGGCCGCCGTTGGCCGACGCCGAAGCAAGGGCTTTCCGAAATCCGTCCAGGTCGTCGCATCGATGACCCCGGACATAACCGCAATCAAGCGCCACGGCAGCAAAATCCACCGACGCGGAAACCGTCGGCTGGCCCCCGGTAGAGTCATAGGTACCGTTATCGAGCACAATGTGGGTCAGGTTTTCAGGCCCATAGGCACCAACGGTGGCGAATGTTCCCATTTTCATCAACGCGGCGCCATCCCCGTCCAATACCATCACCGGGCGATCGACGTTGAGGGCGACGCCCAATCCCATGGCACCGGCGCAGCCCATGGAACCGACCTGATAAAGGTGCTGGGGTCGGTCGGCGAGGGTAAAAAGCTCACGCCCGCATTTGCCGGTGGTGGCGATGATGGCGGTATCATCGAAAACAGCCGAAAGCACGATCTCCAAGGCGTCAATCCGGGCCGGCGGCGGGCCGTGTTCCAGATAATCCTCTCCTTTACCCCGTTCCGGGGCCACGGGATTTGCCGGCGCGCTTTCGCCGCCGCCTTCGACGTCTTCCTTTTCCATGATCAACGCAAACGGTCGGCCGGTCCCGTCCATCCCAGCGATGGCGTGATCCAGGGCCGCGGTCACGTCGGCCTCGCCAGCCGGGAACGGGCGGTGCGGAATTTCCATCAGGTTCAGGACGTTCGGTGTGATCCGGCCCATCAGATCGTGTTGGGGTTCATCGTCGATCCCGGGACCGCCCCGCCAAGTGACGATCAAAAGCGTCGGGATTCGAAACGGGGAATTCAGGGAGGTCAGCGGGTTGACGGCGTTGCCGAGACCCGAGTTCTGACACATGACAACGGTCCTGTGGCCGGCAAGCCAAGCGCCCGAGGCGATGGCCACCGCCTCGCCCTCGCTGGCCGCGCCGATATAAGCCAGCTGTTCATGGTTGATGGCGCCGTTGATGAGCGGCGTCAGAAACGAACATGGCACACTGGAGTAAAAGTCGAAGCCGGCGGCGAGCGCCTGGTCGAGGAAAGCGCCGGCGGCGATCACAAGAGCTTACCCGCCGTGGAGACATCGGCGGCGGCGACATCGAGCCAAGTCCTCTCGGGGGCCTTTTGCATGGGTGTGTACTTCCCTCGGATCGCGTTTTGTGGTTGAGGGGGCATATACCCGTCTTGCCGCCGGGGTTCAAGGATTCCGGTCACCGCCTAGCCCAGGTCAAGGAAAGGCCCGGGGGTGTCCTGACAAAGTACCTCCGCGGCGTTGAAAGGGCGGAGCGCACGTCCTAATATCCGCTAATTCTTCTCTGCCTATGGGCCCCGGCCCCTCCTCGCCCGCTGTTTTATGTTCAAAAACCCTTTTGAGGACCCCCCGTGTTGAGCACACCGACCCTTTCCGACGAGCAGATCGAGGCGTTCAAGCGCGACGGCTGCCTGATTGTCAGGCAGGGCTTCGACGCAGGGGAAATAGACCTCATCGACGCCTGGACCAAGGAGCTACTCGCGCTGCCTGAGGAGTCCGGGAAGCAATGGGTTTTTCATGAAAAAAGCCTGAAGGGGGACGGCGCCAAACTGGTCAGCCGGATCGAAAACATCGCCCCCTTTCATGCCGGCTTCGCCGAACTGAGCGAAGCCCTGAGAGCTCCCGTGAGTCAGCTCCTTGGCGAGGAGGCGGCGCTGTTTAAAGAGAAGGTCAACTTCAAGATGCCCGGCGGCGAAGGGTTTAAACCGCACCAGGATTTACAAGCCGGATGGGACGATTACGCCGATTTTTTCATCAGCGTGCTGGTGAGCATCGACCATATGACGGAAGAGAACGGGGGCCTGCAAATTTGCGCCGGGCATCACAAACGCGGCCTGTTCAAGTCCTGGGAACCGCTGACCGAGGAAGACATGGCGGACATGGAGTTCCGGCCCTGTCCGGCCAAGCCCGGCGATATCGTCTTCTTCGACTGCTATACGCCGCACGCGTCCGAACCGAACATGACCGACGAAACGAGGCGGATTTATTATGCCACCTATAACCGGCTGTCCGCCGGTGAGCACATGGCCCAGTACTACGCCGACAAACACAAGAATTATCCGCCTGACATCGACCGAGATCCGTCCAAAGAATACATGTTCAGGATATAACCGGTCCTAAGAAGACCCTATGGACCCCGTCGTCCTTACTCTGGTATTGGCCGCCGCGGTTCTCCACTCAAGCTGGAACGCCCTGATCAAAAGCGGCGGCGATCCCTGGGTGCGGTTGGCGATGGTCAATGGAACCGGCATGATCCTTGCCGTTGCCTTGTTGCCCTTCGTCGAGGCGCCGAACGCCGAAGCCTGGCCCTTCATTCTGGGGTCGGTCGCCATTCATCAGGTCTATTTCGTTACCGTCTCCCAGCAGTACCGGTTCGGCGACTTGTCCCAATTGTATCCGATCTCCCGCGGCTTCGCCCCGCTGCTTGTCGCCATAAGCGCTTTTGTTTTCGCCAACGAATCCCTCAGTCCCGAAGGCATTGCCGCTTTCGTCATTATTTCCGCCGCCATCTTAAGCCTGACGTTCGAGAGCCGTTGGCGGGCGGGAGAAGGCAAGGCTATCTTTTTCGCCCTTTGCACCGGCGTGACGATTGGTTTTACACGGTGATCGACGGCCTCGGCGGAAGGGCGGCGGACAGTGTGGCCAGTTATATCGTTTACCTGTTTCTCATTGACGGCCTGCCCTTCGGATTGCTGGTTGTTTTCCTGCACCGGGGCGTTCTGGTGCCGACATTAAGGGCAAACTGGAAGACCGGCTCCATTGGCGGGATTCTGGCTTTTTTGGCCTATGCCCTTGTCATCTGGGCGATGACCATGACGCCGTTGACCTATGTATCGGCGCTACGCGAAACCAGCGTCATCCTGGCAGCACGGATCGGCACCTATATGCTCCGCGAACCGTTTGGGGCACGCCGCATCGCCGCTGCCGGCTGCGTCGTCGTCGGGGTCATTCTTTTGCAAATCAGCCAGGGGGTATTAGGTATAACTTGGGAGTATAGGCGTTATTCACCAGATGCCTTGTTGGCAACCGGCAAATTGTCGGCATCGGAGCCATCGGCCCTGTACTCCGCCACCTGAGGATAAATGATTTTTTCGGCGCGCAGTAGGTCGCTTGGAAAATCGATCTCGATCCACGGGATGCCGCTGATGTCTTCAAAGCCGAAGGTTCCCACCGGTTCCGAGACAAGCACGTCGCATATGGCTTCTTCGTAGATGACGTCAAGATTATCAACGTCGATGTAGGCCTGGGTGGCAGCCGCGACCTTGGTCGCGATATCCGCGGTCATGCGCAGGAACCCGGGCCATTCACCGATTTGGTGGTAGTCATCGGTGACCTGCTTTCCGAAATCGACCAGTTCCCCATCACGGATACAAAGCTTCACCGGCTCCGCAACCAATTCGACATCAAAGTCCATGACAAAGCAGTTCTCGGATGCCGATGCCATCAACCGGCTCATCATTTCCGGGTGGTAAAGCACGTCGGCATCCATGAACAAAATATCCTCGCCGCTTCGCAACTCGTCAGACGCGGTCCAAAGGGACAGGATGGGGCCTTCTTTAAAACGCGGATTGAAAACGGAGCGGACGAATCCCTCAGGTGCTAGGGCGTCGGCCTCGGCCAATAGGTCTTCCTTGCGGTGGCCGACGATCAATACCAGTTCTTCGACGCCGTTATTACGAAGGATTTCGATATTGCGGGCGAGAAGCGTCTTGCCGTCAAAACGCAACAGCGCCTTTGGAGGATCATTACTGTCATCGCCGTAAAGTCGCCCTCCGACGCCGGCCGCGAGCATTACCGCTTTCATGAAATTTTTTCCCCGAAGATGCCTGAAGCAGGATTAATAAATTGGCGGCGAGGATAGGGCAAGTTTCCGTTAATAGGGTTTTTAATTTAAGTAGTCGTTGTCCCGGAACCATCGGGTAGCGTCGGCGAGCGCCTCTATGGCTGGGCGCGGGGCGTAACTCAACGCCCGGCTCGCTTTCCGATGAGAGAAAAACATCTTTTTCCGGGCCATCCGTAAGCCGTCGACGGTGACAAAAGGTTCGCTTCCGCCCGTCAGGCGTGCCCACGCTTCGACCCCATAGGCGACCGGCAGAACCAGACCGTGGGAAATCCGCCACCGGGGCGCCTTGCCGTCCGTTATAGCGGCTATAGCGGCGAGAATTTCGTTGAGGGGTAAATTCTCGCCGCCAAGGATATAACGCTCCCCCTCCTCCCCATTTTCAAAAGCCAACAGGTGGCCTTCGGCCACGTCGTCCACATGGACGACGTTCAACCCCGTGTCCACATAGGCCGGTATCCGGCCCGACGCGGCTTTGACGATCATCCGGCCGGTCGGAGTCGGTTTGATGTCGCGGGGCCCAATGGGAGTGGACGGATTGACGATGACCACAGGCAGTTTCTCGGTCTCCATCAGCGCCCTTACCTCTACTTCGGCCAGAAACTTGGACTGCTTGTAAGGCCCAATCATTTCTTCGAATCGCACCGGCGTATCTTCATCGGCGGGCTGCCCCCCGGGCAGAATTCCCAGGGTGGCGACGCTGGATGTGTAGACAATGCGCTCGACACCCACCTCCAGGGCGGCGGCCATGATCGCCCTTGTGCCATCGACATTGGCGGCGAACATACCGGACGGGTTCGGCGCCCAAAGCCGGTAGTCCGCGGCGACGTGAAAAACACCTTTACATCCCTTGAGGGCGGGCTTGAGGGTTTCCGGCGCCATTAAGTCGCCTTCGACGATATCGACCGGCAATCCTTCCAGATTCCGGCGCTCGCTGGACGGACGGACGAGCGCACGGACTTCATGGCCACGCCCGATGAGTTTACGCAACACCGCCGAACCAACGAACCCAGACGCCCCGGTAATCAGAATCATTGATGTTTACTTTTTTTGCCCGTAAAGACTGGTTGTAGCTTGGCAGAAATGGCCGAAAAGAGGGTTTCCATATAAAAAACCCGCTGGTTAAGGTAATCAGCCCTTCACCTTTGGCCGGAAAGTACTTACTTTCAACCAAGAACCGTATCGCCCTTATAACGGCTTCTTTTTTGGCAGAAATATTGAACACCCATCATGGCTTCGAAGAAAGCAAAGAAAATTGATGTTTGGCTTGCGAGCCCGCGTGGATTTTGCGCGGGCGTCGAAAGGGCCATTGAGATTGTAGAAAGAGCCCTGGACCTTCATGGCCCTCCGGTCTACGTGCGCCATGAAATCGTTCACAACAAGCGCGTGGTCGAAACGTTGCGCGCCAAGGGTGCCGTTTTCGTCGAGGAAGTGGGTGACATTCCCGATGGCGCCGTAACTATTTTCAGCGCCCACGGTGTCGCCGAATCGGTGGAGATCGAAGCCAAACAGCGTGGCCTGCCCGTTATCGACGCCACCTGCCCGCTGGTCTCTAAGGTCCACAAGGAAGGCCAGAATCATGTCAAAAAGGAACGCCAGGTTATTTTGATCGGCCATGAGGGCCACCCGGAGGTCGAAGGCACCCAGGGCCGTATTCCCGGCGGCGTCCTGTTGGTAACCCGGTCGACCGATGTTTCCCGGCTCAAGGTCCGCGACCCCAACATGCTTGCCTATGTCACCCAGACAACTTTAAGCGTAGATGAAACCCGCGACGTAATCGAAGCCCTAAAGAAGCGTTTCCCGAACATTGTCGGGCCGGACGTGAAGGACATTTGTTACGCCACCCAGAACCGCCAACAGGTGGTGCGCAATATCGCAAAACATGTGGATTTGCTGCTAGTTGTCGGCGCGCCCAACAGTTCCAATTCCAACCGCCTGCGCGAGATCGGCACCGAGTTGGGCGTTCCTAGTTACTTGATCGACGATGCCGATAATCTTGACCCGTCCTGGCTTGACGGCGTCGAGATTGTCGGCGTCACCGCCGGCGCGTCGGCCCCCGAGGAACTGGTCCAGGAATTGATCACGCGGCTTGGCGATTTCGGCGATGTTCAGTTGGAGAAACTGGACGGGGTCGAGGAAGCCATTATTTTCAAATTGCCTCGGGAGCTAAAAGAGGCGGTGCGCCAAGTCGAACGACGCCCCTAGAGAACTCTTTCCGTGGCTGTACCCTTAGTTCAGAAAATCCGCGTCGGTGCATACATCTTGCGCCAACGGTTCGCCGGCAGAGACAAATACCCCCTCGTTTTGATGCTGGAACCACTGTTCCGCTGCAATTTGGCGTGTGTCGGCTGCGGTAAGATCGACTATGAAGACGATATCCTCAATCGGCGGCTCAGCACCCGGGAATGCATGGACGCGGTTGATGAATGCGGCGCCCCGGTAATCTCCATCCCCGGGGGGGAACCGCTGATACACAGGGATATAGTGGAAATTGTCGAAGGCATCGTCAGGCGCAAGAAGTTCGTCTATCTGTGCACCAATGCGCTTTTGCTTGAAAAAAAGCTTGATCAGTTTTCGCCGTCTCCGTACCTGACGTTTTCGGTCCATCTGGACGGCCTGGAAGACCATCACGACCACGCCGTCGATCAACCGGGCACCTTCAAGCGCGCCGTCGCTGCGATCCGCGCGGCCAAGAAAAGGGGCTTTCGCGTCAACGTCAATTGTACGCTGTTCGACCAAATGAACGCCCGGGAAGCTGCGGATTTCTTCACTTTCGCCACCGAGGACCTCGGGGTCGAGGGGATCACCGTTTCGCCCGGTTATGCCTACGAGAGGGCCCCGAACCAGGATCATTTCCTGAACCGGACCAAAACCAAGCAGCTGTTCCGCAACATTTTCAAGCTTCAGGGCAAAACCAAGTGGCGGTTCAGCCAGTCTGTCCTTTTTATGGATTTCCTTGCCGGCAACCAGCAGTACGAATGCACGCCTTGGGGCAACCCGACCCGCAACGTTTTCGGCTGGCAACGCCCGTGTTATCTGTTGAGCGAGGGATATGCCGAAACTTTCGAGGAGTTGATGACCGAAACCCGGTGGCAGGATTACGGAACCGGCCGTTACGAAAAATGCGCCAACTGCATGGTCCATTGCGGTTATGAGCCCACCGCCGTCGCCGATGTGATCGCCCATCCCCTGAAGGCCTTGCGGGTTTTGATCGGGGGAATCGACACCGAAAAGGCGATGGCGCCGGAAATCCCTCTCGACAACCAGCGCCCGGCCGAATTCGTCTTCGAGGGCCTAGTCAAAACTTTGAGCCAGAAAAAGGCCGAGGAACAGTCACTCAAAGCCGAAGAACGGACCGACGCGACGAGCAACGCGGCGTAACGACCGGATCGCCTTGGTGCTTTCCCCCGCCAGTCCGACTAGGGCCGGCAAATCCCAGGGATTCCCGAGCAGGCCGGCGATGACGGCGCCATGATCAACGGAACCTTCCTCGGTGATGCCCGAAAGAATCCAATTCGGAATCGCCCGCCCAAGGGGATCGGCGATCACCCTCACCGCCAGGAAAGGAATGCTGGCCCCATCGGCGGCGGCGGCGACGGCATGGCTTTCCATATCAACGCCAATGGCGGAACCGTCCTCTCCCAAGGCGCGTTTTGCGGCCACCGTCGCAACCATGCTATCGGATCCCGCGAGGGGCGCGACGCGGACGGCCTCAACGTCTTCCAAGGCCTGCCTAAACCGCTCGCACCATGGCGCCGATGTGGTGAAAGTTCGGCCGCCGGGTTCGGTGACCTTGTCAGCGATGATCACGGTGCCCGGGGTCGAGTCGGGCTTTAGGCCGCCCGCCGTGCCGAAACTGAGAAGCCCTCGGCACCCTTCGGCGATTAATTCACGAGCCATGTCAAGGGCGCGGTCACTACTGGCACCACTGCACCTGACAAGGGGCCGTTCATCGGCCGAGAAAACGGTCAGGCAATCGGCCTCACGGGTGATTCCGGTAATGACACCGAGGGGGTTCAATCAGATTCCGAACATGGGGAACTTGTGGAAGCTGTCCTTCTTCAGGTTGCGGTAGCGCGATAGCGTCCACAAGGGAAAATAGGCGCTGTACCCGTGATAGCGCAGGTAAAAGATTCTGGGGAACCCCACGGCATTGAAATATTCCTCATGCCATTTGCCGCCTGTGCGCTCCGCCTTCAGCAAATAGTCCACGCCCCGGCTGACGCTTTCGCTATCCACCTCGCCTGCAGCCATCAAGCCCAGCATGGCCCAGGACGTTTGGGAGGGAGTGCTGGTTTTGACTTCGTCTCGGCGGTGCTGCAAGGTCGCAACCGATACATACCAGCTCCGGTGCTGCCAATAGCTAGAGCAATCCTCCCCCCAACCGCCGTCGGGCCGTTGTACGTATTTTAGCCAATCCACCGCTTTCCGGACATGGGGCGCCTGCATATCCTCGCCGGCGGCATTGAAGGCACAAAGGACGGACCAGGTCCCATAGACGTAATTGTTGCCCCAACGGCCGTACCAGGATCCGTCTTCTTCCTGTTCGTTTCTAAGGAATTCCAACCCCTTGGCCATAACCGGGTGGTCCCTGTCGTAACCCAATTGGGCAACCATGCCCAAACAACGAGCGCAAACATCCACGGTGGGTGGATCCAAGAGGGCGCCGTGATCGGCGAAAGGAATGTTTTGCAGGAACATGTGATCGTTGTCGGCGTCGAAAGCCCCCCAACCGCCGTTCCGGCTTTGCATGCCGACGACCCATTCGGCGCCGCGTTCGATGGATTCCCGGTATTTTTCCGGGTCGGCCCGGTGCAGAGCCATGACGATAACGGCGGTATCATCGACGTCCGGGTAATGATCGTTGCTGTATTGAAAGGCCCACCCTCCGGGACGCAGATGCCCCCGATTGGTCTTCCAGTCGCCCTTGACATCGAGGATTTGCCGACCTCGCAGCCATTCAATTGCCTTGGCGATAATCGTACCGCCCTCGTCAAGTCCGGATTCCAACATCGCATGACATGCCAAACCGGTATCCCATACGGGCGATAGACATGGCTGACAATAGCCCCAGTCGTCGTTGAGGACCAAAAGATTGTCGATGGCCTTGCGGCAAACGACGTAATCGGGGTGATCGTGCGGATAGCCTGTCGCATCGAACGCCATCAGGGCGTTGGCCATGGCCGGAAAGATGCCGCCAAGGCCATCCTCGCCATTGAGCCGTTCGGTAATGAATCCCATGGCCTTCTTGATGCCTTTCTTTTTAAAATATTGAGGCATCAAAGGCTCGAAAAAGCGGGCGACAAAATCGACCCACAGCATCGCCATGCCGAAAAAATTGCCGGTGGGATTGGTGAGATAAAACCTTTGTTCCTCGGCCGGCTTGACGAACAGTTCCGGGATTCCGACGCTTCGGGGATTGCGCGCCCGGGGTTTCAGCGCCGCCAACACCATAAACGGCACCATCACCGTGCGCGACCAGTATGAAATCTTATCAATGTGGAAAGGCGCCCATTTCGGCAATAACATGGCCTCGACCCTTGTCACCGGCAGGGCGCGCCACGGAACCTGACCGAAAAGAGCCAGCGCAAACCGAGTAAAGACATTGGCCCGGGCGGCACCGCCATTTTCCAGTATGGCTTTCCGCGCCCACCGCATGTAAGGCGCGTTAATGTCCTCGCCAGTCATCTTGAGAGCAAAATACGCCTTGACCGAAGCGCTGAGGTTGAAATCGCCGTCGTGGTAGAGTGGCCAACCCCCGTGCTTCCCTTGGGTCTTTATAAGATAAGCCGCCAGCTTGGCTTCGACGGCATCGTCGATTTCGCCAAGAAAATGGTTGAGTAGAATATATTCAGCCGGGATGGTAGCGTCAGCTTCCAACTCGAAAGCCCAGTGGCCATCTGTGGCTTGATGATCGGCAAGCCATTTCCGCGCCTCATCTATGGCCGCATCAATTCTATCGGCATAGGAAACCTCAGAGGCGTCGGATGCACCGGAGTCATCCCAGGGTGTCATCACTCTATTTAACATGGCCATTACGTTCGCCTAATGAAAAAGTCCGCGCACATGAAAAAGGCGGAGTTCTTCGGTGATTTTCTCCCCATCCAAGTATGCCCTGTTTGTCTCAAATAATCGCCACTTTTTCAAGCCTAGGAACTTGATAACAAGACAATTTCGGAAGCCTTGCGACCAGACCTGATGGAACCCTCGATGGTCGCCGGCAGGCCCGTGTCGGTCCAATCTCCCGCCAGGAAAAGGTTCCGCCAGTCCGTCGCTGTTGCAGGCCTTCGTTTTAGCTGTTCGGGAGTTTGAGCGAATGTGGCCCGTTTTTCCTTCACAATCCTGTAATCAGAAAGCGGCTGCTGCCCCAGGTCAAGGGCAAGAGCGACCTCGTTCCACATCCGGGTGGCGATCGATTCGGTATCATCTTCGGCCAGAACATTCGCAGCGCTGACTGTCACAGAGGCGACACCGCGACGCACGAACAACCACTGCGAAACCCCACCGACCAGCCCTAGGAACGAAAATTCCTGAACCTCCTGTTCGAGCCGGAAATGGCCGTTGACGACGGCGCGGCTATCGTTGGGAGTCTCGAGGTCGGGAACCAGGTTGGCCGCCGCCGGAGGCGGCACCGCCAATACCACGACGTCGTCGGCGCCCAGGGCCACTTGTTTGGCACCAAAATCCAATGCCGTCACCCGGCCGCCGTCTATGCGAAGAACACGCAAGCGCTGGTTCATCTCGATTTCGATACCTTCGCTCTGAAGAAACTGGAGCGCCGGATCGATGAAGCTTTCACTTAAGCCCTCACTTGCCATCAGGGGACGGCTGGCCGCCGCACCACGGCCAAGGATCTCTCGGATCACTGGCAACAACAGGGAAGCCGCGCCTTCCTCAGCGCTGGTGTTCAAAATCGCAACGGCAATGGGTTCCCAAAAGCGCCGGAACAAAGCATTATCCGGGCCTAAACATTCGGAGACCGTGGCCTTTTTGCCAGCCCAGACAAGGCGGAAGGGCTTCAGGTAATCGGCCGGTCGGCTGCCGGGCACCCGCCCGGCCTTCGAAAAAAACCCCCGGAGCAGAAAGCCGGCATCAAGCGTCACCGACCAACGCTCGTTCGTTTTCAAATCGAGAAACGGAAATTCCGCCGTCTCGGGCCCGGTGAGACTGTCCTCGGCCCCAATGTCCTTGAGATAACCCAACGCCGCCCAGTTGCCACTGAGCAGCAAATGGTTGCCGTTGTCGATTTGGCACCCCAGGGACGCGTCATCAAAGGACCGGCAGCGGCCGCCGGCGTGGCCAGCCGCCTCGTACAGATGCACTCTCCGTCCCACCTTGGCCAAATTGACCGCCGTGGAAAGGCCGGCCACGCCGGCACCGATGATGTGAACACTGGGCCCGGTCACTAAAAGAACCCGTAACGCAAGGCGATCCAAATTTTGCGGGGCTTGGAAATTTTCACTGGCAGGTGCAAGTATTTCCATCCCCGGTGTCTGAGTTTTTTGAATATCCGCCGATAGATTTCCATCATCATGATGGCGGGGCGGATTTTCTCGCGGTCGCATTGTGCAATCACGTTTTCGGCCTGCTGGAACCGGCGTTCGGCGACGCAGGCTAGGGTATCGCATACTTTAGGAAATGCCGGGTGATTAAGGACGGAGGGCAGATTCTCGGAAGCAACCTCATAGGACCGCAAAAGATTTTCCGGAATGTACAAACGGTTCCGTTCGGCGTCTTCCGGTATGTCCCGAAGAATATTCGTCAGTTGCAACGCCTGGCCCAGTGAAAAGGCGAGTTCTTTCCCTTTGTCATTGTCCAAGCCGAAGACACAAATGCAAAGTCTTCCGACCGCACAGGCGACCCTTTCACAATAGAGGCTCAGTTCATCCATATCCTTGATACGCACCCGGTCGTCGGCATCCATTTTCATGCCGTCGATAATGGCGCGGAAGTCTTCTTCATGGAGACCGAAATCCTCGACAGGTCCCAGCAAGGCACGAACTAACGGATTTCGTGGTTGTTCCCCATAAAGCCTCTCGATTTCACCACCCCATTGCCCCAATTGGGCTCTTTTTTCCTCTGCTCGGCCGGTTCCGTCAACGATGTCGTCGACCTGGCGGCAAAAAGCATAGATGCCATACATCGCCCGCCGCTTTTCGGTGGGCAGCCAGCGCATGGCCCAGTAAAACGACGAGCCGGAACGCCGTACCACGGATTCCACGTGGGCCAAGGCATTCGGATCGGGAGACGGCGAGGGGGTCACCATGGGGCTATGGATACACAATGAACCCGGCGGCGTCACCTATTGGGCGTTGACGTCGCCCCGTAACTGCGCCCTTTCCAGGTGCTCCCCCGGCCCTGCCAATGACGGATGGCGGATGAAAAAGCCATCAGTGTAAACAGAAGCGCCGCCAATGGCAGCGCCAAAATCCACACGAATGAGAGGCCATAAAGTCTCAGTGTCGGCGCGTAGGCCACCCCCGCTAGCCCCAACCAAGTGATGAGACCGGCCGCCATTACCACCCACCCGCCCCCCAAAATACCGACGCTGGCGAGCGGCGGCACTAAATAAGCCACCCCCATTCCGAGGACGGTGCCGATCAACAGAAGGGCCGAGTTTCCGAGTTGCTCGAAAGCGGTCCGCGCCACCATGCGCCAAATTCCGGCAAGACTGTCATAACGTCTTAGGCTCCTTACTTTTTCCGTCAGACCGAGCCAGATGGGACCGCTTTTTTTGATGTTTGCCGCCAGCGCACAGTCGTCGATCAAACGGCCGCAAATGGCATCGACACCGCCGGCATCGAGAAGCGCCCGACGCCGCACCAACACGCACCCCCCCGCCGCCGCGGCGGCCAGCCGTGACGGATCGTTGACCCACGGAAAGGGATAGAGTTTTTGAAAGAAAAAAATGAAGGCCGGGATGAGAAAGCGCTCCCAAAAATTCTCGCACCTGAGCAACGCCATCAGGGAAACAAGGTCCAGGTCATCCTCTGCAACCTTGACCGCAAGCCGCCGGAGGCTTGCCGGGTCGTGCACTATATCGGCGTCGGTCAGCAGCACGAATGAAGCGCTTGGCCGCGTCCGATCAGCCTCCTGAAGGCCCTGTTTTATGGCCCACAGCTTGCCGGTCCAGCCCGCTTCCAAAGGCTTTCCCTGTATCACGCTTAGCCGTTCGGACGTTCCCGTGGCTTCCGCCGTGCCGTCGTCGCTCCCATCGTCAACGACGATCACCGAGACATCGCCGGGGTAATCCTGGGCCAACAGCGATGCGACCGTTTGGCCAATGGTCTCGGCCTCGTTGCGGGCCGGAACCACGGCGACAATGCCGGGCCAGTATTGAAGGTCCGATGGGGCGTCATCAAGGCGCTGGTCCGCCCGCCAGAACCCTCCCCGGAAAAAGTAGGCCCAAACCCAGAAGGCAACGGAAAGGGCCGTCAGTATGAGACCCCCCTGCTCAAGCATTACCCATCACAGCCAAGCCCGACCCGCTCCCTTGACGCAACACCAGATGGTGCCGGGCTTGCTTAGCTGAACGCGACTGTCGCCCAAGGGATCGCGACAGCGTAGCAGGTCCGTCAGGCGGGCGGCGATTTCAAGAATCGCCGACGATTCCATGGCCAGGCGGCGGCTTTTCAGGCCCCCGGGAAGGGCCCGGGCCTCAACCAGAAGGCTCTCGGTGGCATCCAAGGTGCGGTCGATCACTTGGCGAAGCCCCTTGGACGTTTCGCCTGACACCAGGGCTTCCACCCCGACCCCGGCTTCCGTTATCCAATCCATGGGCAGGTAAACTCGATCAAGGCCGAGATAGTCGTCCTTGCAATCCTGGAGGTGGTTGATCACCTGCAAGGCCATACACAAAGCGTCCGACGGGCCGTAGCCGCCGGAAGACCCCCCATGCAGGTCCAGAAGGTACCGCCCGACCGGCGCCGCAGATAAAATGCAATACCCCATCAGGTCGTCCCAGTCTCGATAACGCAGTTTGGTCGCGTCCTGCTTGAAGGCCGCGATCAGGTCCCGGCAATGATCAGCCGGAACCCCTGTTTCCGACAGGCTTTGGCGCATCCGGTGGGCGGTCCCATAGACCGGGTCCTCGCCATCATCCCCAAGCAATGCCTTCTCGAACCCGTCGAGCCGGCGCACCTTTTCTTCCGCCGCCATGCCGGGGTTGTCGGCTATGTCATCGATGGCGCGGGCGAAGCGGTAAAAAATAGCGATATGGGGACGCAACCCGGCCGGCAGCAACCAGGAGCCAACGGGAAAGTTTTCGTAAGCCGTATCCTTGCCCGACGGGGTTTCGACGATGGGTCCGATATTATCGGTCATTGGAGGGCATCGGAGAAAGACGCGAAACGCGGCTAATTCCAGCCCGGAATCAGGGACCGGCTTCGATCCGTTTCCGGATTTCCACCAGCAGCGGGTCGAGCGTACCGCCGTTCTTTTTGATAAACGAGTCGAACTCCGATCTCTGGGTCTGGATCAAACTGATGCCCTCGACCGCGATATCGACGATCTTGTAACTCCCTGACTTGCTGCCCCAGACTCGCCATGCGACTTTCAGCGGCTTGATGGCGTCAATTCTAATCATCGTCGAGTAAATGATAACGTCACTTTTGCCTCTCACTTCGGCGCGGGTGATTTTGAGGGTTTCACCCGCGTAATTGTTGAACCGGTGGGCGTAGGTGGCAACCATCAGATCCTCGAAAAGCCGAAGGTATTCCTTCCTCACCGGGTCCCTGGCCTTGCGCCAGTACCGGCCAAGCGCGAATTTGCCAATGCTCTTGATGGCAAAATTCCTGATCACTAAATTACGGAAACGCGATTCCCGTTCGGCCTTGGAAATATCATTGACCGTCAGCGACCTAATCGCATCGTTGGCCAAGACTTCCACGAACTTTTTGGCGCCGTCGCCAAATTCGTCGGCGTAAGCCGGCTGAGGCAGCCCACCGGCGGTTAATAGGGCAACGGCAAATAGGGAAGCAACCCTAGGAACTAAAAACACCTGACGTCTCAGCATCGTTTAATTCTCCAGCAACTTCAGCCCAAACTAACAGGTTTCAAAAGATCCGTGGCTACGGATTTCAATAGGGCCTTTTAATCAGATGTTTCGCACGTTTCTTGTATGTAGACTTACTAAGGCGGCTTAGAAATCAAGACAAGACTTTATCAGACCGCCGAAGCCTCTGGATAACCTTTAGATAACTTTTGGTTAACTTTTCGGGGGCTCTAGCTCCCCGCTCTTTCGGTTAATTCGTTGAAAAGCGCGTCGGGGATTTCGACGCCGGATTTCTGCGCTTTCTTCCGATTTTCGAACCGCCGCGCGCCCGGAAGCCGGGTTCTCGGTTGGTCCAAGACGGCGGCGGCCAATTCCTCGATGCGGGCAATAACCCCCCCGCCGCCCAGGCTTTCAGGTTTGAAAACGAGGAAGAACTGCCCTGTCCGGGGCGGCGGGCCGGCAGCGTCATAGAAAGAACTGGCCTCGTAGCTGAAGTTCGACCCGGTCATGGCAGCGGACATGACTTCGACCATCATCATCAAGGCCGCGCCCTTGGCGTCGCCGATGGGTAGGAAGAACCCGGACATGGCGGCCTCGGCGTCCGTGGTCGGGTTGCCATCGGCATCCGTGGCCCAGCCTTCGGGGATGGGCTCGCCGCAATCGGCGGCGAGCTTGACCTTGCCCCTGGCGACCTTGCTGAACGACGAATCGATCACCAATGGCAGGTCTAGCACCCGCGGACAGGCGAAGGCCATGACGTTGATACCGTAAAGGGAACGGTTGCCGCCCCAGGGCGTGATGGCGGCCGGCGAATTGAGGAACAGCATGGCGGCGAGTCCCCTCTCGGCCATGCTTTCGACGTGGTGGCCGCCGACGCCTGCGTGATGTGAATTGCCGACGGCGGCGGCGGCAACGCCCGTGCTTGCGGCCATTTTCGCCGCCCGGTTCAGGCCCTGGGCAATGGCCGGATAGGCAAAGCCGCACTTGGCATCGACGCGGAGCGCGGAGCTCCCCGTTTCTGTGATTTTGGGGACCGCGTATCCGTCTACCTTACCGGTGCGCGCCTGGTCCGCATAAGCGGGAATCCGGGCGACGCCGTGGGACGGGATGCCGTCGGCGTCGGCCTTGATGAGCGCGTCGGCGACAAAAGCGGCGTTCTCGGGAGACGTCTTTGACGCCGTCAGCACCTTGACCGCCAGACCGCGCAGGTCATCAAGGCTTTGGAGCGCCACCGCTTATTCCCCCCGTCCGCCCGCGCCCGGTATCAGGCGCTGCGGTAAAGCTTGGTCAGCACGAATTCGCGGTGGCCGAGGGCCTCGGTGGCCGTCAGGCGGCCGTTGCAGGTGCGGATGGTCATGTCGATCAAGGCGTCGCCGGCTTTGTTGAGGGTCATTTCCCTGCGCAGGATCCCCGACACGTCCAGGTCCACGTGTTCTCCCATGGTGCGGACGGTCCTGGGATTCGCGGTCAGCTTGATCACCGGCTCGATGGGGTTGCCGACGATGTTGCCCTGGCCGGTCGGAAACAAGTGCACGACGAAGCCGGCCGCCGCCTGCAAGGTGACGCATTCGGCCGCCGCCGAAGACGTGTCCATGAAATAAAGCCCGGGCCCCTTCCTTGGCGCCTCGGCGGGGCCGAGGACATCGATGTACGTGGTTTTCTTACCGATCTTTTCCAGGTTCCCGAAGGCCTTTTCCTCGATGGTGGTCAAGCCCCCTTCAATGTTGCCCTTGGTCGGTTGCGAATCCGAAAGGTCGTCAGTCTTGAAGCGCTCGATCACATCGTCCATGTAGGCCTGCCAGGTTTTTAGGAACTTCTGGCCGATCTTCTTAGTTTTGCCACGCTCGACGCAATTAACCTCGGCGCCGGTGATCTCCGAGGTTTCGCCGAAACACGTGGTGGCGCCCCAGCCGTCCATTTGGTCGATGAAATTGCCGACCGTGGGGTTGGACGCAAGGCCAGATGTAGTATCGGACTCGCCGCATTTCACCGATACCCAGAGGTCGCCGACGCCGCACTTCTGACGCTCAAGCTCGGATGCCCATTGCAGGTATTCCTTGGCCTTGCGGCTGGCCGAAGCAACGGTCTGGATGTCGCCGTGCTTCTCGATGGCGAAGCCGATGACGGGCTTCCCGGTCTTGGCGATTCCATCGACCACGCGCCCCGTCCACTTGGGCTCGATGCCAATGACGACGACGGCAGCCACGTTGGGGTTGGCGCCGGTGCCGATCAGGGTACGGAAATGCAGCTCCAGGTCCTCGCCAAACTGCAAGCGCCCGTAGGAATGGGGGATCGCCATGGTGCCTTTGATGTTGTTGGCCACCGCCTCGGACGCCGCGTTCGACAGATCGTCCAAGGGCAGGATGATGACGTGGTTACGGATGCCCACGCGGCCGTTTTTACGCAGCCAGCCCATGAACGTCGGCTTTTTGGCCCTTGCCCGTCTCGTGGTGCGGGCGGTCCTGTGGACTGCGGCCTTGGTCGTTTTAGCGGCCTTGGCGGTCTTGGTGAATTTGGCGGCCTTGGTGCGCCTGTCGGTCTTGGCCCGCCGGGGGGATTTAACGGGAGCGCGCCGGGTAACCTTGGTTAGCCTATCGGAATTGCCGCCGGGACGCTTGGCCGGGTTGGCGGTCCTGCGGGCGGCCTTGTGGCGCTTCGCCTGTTTGGCCTTGGTGCTCTTGGCGCCGGGTTTCTTAGCTATCTTTACCATGCCTACCACCTTTTGGTCTTAAGGTTTTGGACGTGGACGTGGTCGCCCTTTCTGATGGCGGCGACGACCTTGCCGATGTCGTGCCCGTACTTGAGCACGGTGTCGCCTTTCTTCATCGGCTTCAGCGCGATTTTGTGGCCGATGGAGATGGCATGGATGCACTTCATGCGGATGGTCTTGTTGCCCTGCATCACCCAACCGGTGAGCATCTGGCCTTTCCTGACGCCCTCGACGACGACGACACCGACGGAGTCGATCTTGTCATGAACGATGAAATGTGGTGCCGGCAATGTTTCCTCCCCTGTCCCAGGTATTTTTATTGAAGACTTGGGAGGATCGTAACCAAGCCGCCCGACCGAGGCAACAGGGACAGGGCGGGTAGGGGATCGGGATGCACCGAATCGTTGCAGGGGCAACAACCCCGGCGGATGTCTATTTTCCGGAAGCCTGCGGATGGCGGAGCGACATGGCCGTTCGCCTGTGCCTTCGCTGGATTACCGTTTCGCGCCCGTCGGCGGCGGCTTGATAGAAAACGCCGATGGCTTGGGTGGCTTTTTGCCAGTCCCGTTCGGTTTCCCCTTCCTTGACCTCGAGTGCATCGAAGCCGCAGCGGCCCATGAACAGGTACTGGTCGCGAAGCACGTTGCCGATAGCCCGGATCTCGCCGGTATAGCCGTAGCGCTCCCTGAGCCGCCGGGCGTTGGAGTACGCGCGGCCGTCCCGGAACACTGGGAACGCGAACGCGATGACGCCTAGATGCTCCAGATCGCCGGCGACGTCGCCGGCGGTGTGGTCGCTTTGCAACCGGACGCCGACGGGGTCGGCACGCTTCAGCAGGGTTTCACGCTCGTCCCGCCAGCGCTTGAGGCCGACGATGACCGGCCCCGACGCTGGGACCGCGACCTCGTCGGCGACGTGGGTCCAGGGATCGTCAACCAGTTTTCCGCGTTTAAGCAGCGGCATCGGTCTTCTCCGGATAGAGTTTTTCCTTGAACGGTTCGGCGCCGACCCGCCGGTAGGTGTCGAGGAAACGCTCGCCGTCAGCGCGAAGCTTCACATAGGTGGTGACAACCGTCTCCACTGCGTCAACAACGTCGTCGGACGAGAACGCCGGCCCGACGACGTCGCCGATGGTGGCGTCCA
>CAZQZB010000009.1:0-70578 GCA_964597695.1 uncultured Thalassospiraceae bacterium
AGATGCCCAGTTTCTCTAACTAAACATTTGGATCCGGTTAAGGGGGGCAGGCCACGCATGGCCGAGCCATTGCCCCAACTATTGTAGGGCTTGCGTTCCCACTGGTTTGCCCAGTCCCGGAACATCCCGCCGTACCCGGCGTTGGGATAGCGCAATACATACCCGCCAAGAACGCCCGAAAGGTCGCCGCCGTTCACCAACCAATCTGCAACAGCTATGGTGCAGATGGTGTCGTCGGTAAACTGACAGCCTTCACCAAACAGCGGGAAGTCCTTGGTCTTGATGTTGTGGTGTTCGTAGATCGAACCGATTATGTCACCGGCTATGGCTCCAAGCATGTCAATACCATCACCCGTTGTTCAAGAAATTCAGCAACTCACTTCGTCATTCGTAGATTTTTTCACGGACTTCGCGCACATGCTTACAGTTTCCCCGATAGGTAAAACCTAGGCAGGAACATTCCAAATGTCCTGCTCGGCCAAACGTCACCAGGTATAATGCCGACGGATCGCGGGAACTAGTGAACTCCCAGCTACCCGTTTCCAACAACGGTACATCTTTTGATTTTTTCCTTGGCTTCGCATTTGCCAGCGCATCAAGCCGAGCAGCGGAATCGCCCGTCGCCCTTGCCGCCCTAGCTTCCTCCATGAGAGCAGGGGCAAGCTGCCTCAAACCATCCTGGATTTCGGCGAGGATGGACTGGTCTGGAACTTCCTCGGCCTCAACGGCGGCGATCAAAGCCATCTTATTCTCAAGCAGTGTCGCTATGTAACCGTCCAAAGTTCCATCCGCAAAGAAATACTCCACCGTGACGCGCTGGTCCTGACCAATCCTGTAGCACCGATCTTCCGCTTGTGAATGGTTGGCAGGAACCCAATCCAGGTCCTGAAAGATGACATGCGTTCCAGCCGTCAGGGTGATCCCGACACCGCCGGCGATGATATTGCACAGTGCCACACGAACATCAGGATCGGTCTGGAATCTATCAACGGCTTCCATTCTCTTCTTTGAAGAGTCAGACCCGGTGATGGTGACGGCTTGATCGCCCAGTTTTTTCTTATGGCGATCTATCCCATCCGTGAAGCAGGTAAATACGACGACCTTCTCGCCAGTAGCAATCACGTCCTTTATACGCTCTGAGACGGCATTGAATTTGGCCTTGTGGAGGGCTGTACGGACTTTTGTCAGCCGGGCCAGAAACTCCGTGTCATTCGGCTTGGAGGGGTCCGTCCCCACATACCACGACAGGAAACCGTCGATGGCGTTGAAGGCGGCCTTGCTGGCTGAAATGTCCACCGGCACCCAGGATCGAACTTTTGGGGGCAAGTCCAGGACCTCATCCTTGGTCCGGCGAACGGAAACCTCTTTCATTAGGAGGTTCAATTCGTCGATGTTGGACGCCCCTGTCGTGACCCAGCCATAATCGTTGCGGTAGGCGTCACAGTAGCGTTTTGCGAATGACAGGAAAGAACGTGCCGCCGGATGCCCAACGCATCGAAACAGATTGAACAGGTCCTTGGGGCGGTTCGTCATCGGCGTTCCCGTGAGGAGGAATACATAGTCAGGACCGATTAACGGAGCGTGGGCTTCAGCCTGAACCCCCAGCAGCTTCAAGTAATGGCTGGTCCGCTTGCTGGCATTTTTGATGAAGTGGGCCTCATCAAGAATGATACCAGACCATTCAATGGCGTGAAGACGGTCCGCGTGTTTGCCGAGGATGTCGTAGTTGATGATGATCCAGCGCGGGGCTTCGGTCTGATTATTATCGACACCAAGCACCTCGATTGACACCTCGTCATCGACCATGAGTATCTCGCGCTTCCAATTGAGTTTAATGGACGCGGGGCATACGACGAGGATTGTCCCTTCCGGACACCCGGCTTCCATTGCGACAATGGCCTGGCGGGTTTTGCCAAGTCCCATGTCGTCCGCAAGGATTGCCCTTTTCTTCGACAACAGAAATGCGACACCGTCCGATTGGAACGGGTAGAGACTTCCCTCAACGATCTTGTCGATTCCGGGAGCGAGTTTAATGATTGAGTTCATTGTTAATGCCTTTCTCTTTAGTGCTTTTGCCGCAACGGCAGGGCGCACAAGCTGAAAATCAAATGCCCGATCCATTAAGCGGATAATTCCTTTGAGGTATGAAATTTACGCCTGATGGGTGTCAATATTGGTCAAGTACGGAACCCGGCCTATCGGGAATTGCGATAGGCCGAATGGGAAGGGCGATAGCCCTGCTCAAGATGGATGCCGCCTATTAATATTAACAGACTGCCCTTTTGATCAGTTTTCTCCCGGTGTTACGACTGTAAACGTGCCATCATCAAGTCGCACAATTTCGGAATCTGGATCCGACTTAGTCCCCTCAATTTCATCTTCCATTAGGGATAATTGAGCCTCTAGGTCGGAAGCCGCCTCGGAAATATGTCGGAACGAAATATCAATAGATTCCCGCATACCCCCCACACCAAGAACGTCTGCAAGGCCTTCAATGTTGGATTGGATCGACGCTATTTGGGAGACACCCGCGTCAATTGCTTGCTCCCATTTCTTGATATGGCTTTTTTTAATGGTCTCCATAATTAAGTCCCTTTTCTTCAAAGTAGGAATCCGGGTGGGTTTCACGCATGGAACCTCGACGAAGTTGTGCAGTATGAGAAAACACATCCGGTAGGAACCAAGGCTCGTCTAGCGTTGGCACTGATGTTGTACGGCGGGTGCGCCCGGCGTTCCGATGTCGTCACCCTTGGGCGACAACACCTATCGAAAGACGGACGCCTCCAGTACAAGCAATTCAAGGGCCGCAACAAGACGCCAGTTTTTATCGACATTCCACTGATCAAGGAACTGCAACGGATCATTGATGCGACACCGTGTGGAGACCTCACATTCCTTGTTACTAAGTTTGGTAAACCGTTTTCCAAAAATGGGTTCGGAAACCGGATGCGTAAGTGGTGCAATGAGGCAGGGTTGCCGAAATGCTCCGCCCATGGCGTACGCAAGGCCGCCGCTGCACGCCTGGCTGAACTGGGCTGTACCGACTTAGAGATCATGGCTATCGGCGGATGGCAGACGTTAAAAGAGGTGCAGCGTTATACCCGAAGCGCGAGAAAAAGGATTATGGCGGATAGCGCCATGGCGAGGGTCGAGGCAGACATTGAGAGAACAAAAGTGTCTAACCTTTCCAGTGATGGTAAATAAGTTAGACACTAATGGTGAAAAAATGAATGTTTTCAATCTCCGAGAAAAGGAGTGGTGCCCAGGGGCGGAATCGAACCACCGACACGAGGATTTTCAGTCCACTGCTCTACCAACTGAGCTACCTGGGCTTATCCCGATAGGGAAAAGGCAACCGGGACCGGAAAAGCCCCCGCCCCCTTGAGGAACGCCGCTTATAGAAGAATTCCCCAGGGCTGTCTAGAACGCCTGTCGGGTGGGTTGCGTGGCGCCGCCGGGGGGCCCCGGCCCTAGTCTTCATCGTCGCCCGGGACATCGCCCGGGATATCGGCCGGGACCTCGTTGGTGGGGATGCGGTAGTCTCCGTTGAACCAACGCCCGAGGTCGATATTGGCGCAACGATCGGAGCAAAACGGACGGCAATTCGCCGCCGCCGGCTTGCCGCAGGTAGGGCATTTTAGGCTTTTCAAGGGCACCACATCGGCCGCTCGATTGGGCTTTTTAGCCACCACACTTCCCCTTCAATCCTCCTTCCCGGGTACGACGACGCATTGGCCGTCGGCCAAAGACTGGTCTGCTGCCAGCCGGATGGCAAGCCCAAGCCTATCCTCGGTCTCCTTGAGCTCCGCCCCCGGGCCTTGCAAGGCCTCGATGACCGCCAGAGGAGCTTTCAGGGTTAGCGCTGCCGGTTTGCCTTGACGGGTCTCCCGGGCCTCGCGGAGGACCCGTCTCAGCGCCTCCAAGGCCTGGGTCAGTGGGGATTTTAATGGCGCCGCGGCGGCCGGCCACGGCGGGCCTAAAATTTCAAGCAACGTCAATCCGTGCCTCCGGCGCGTCATTTCGACCAGACCCATGCGCGTGTAGCCGACCACATGGGGGCCCAAGGGATCGGCGGCAACGGCTTCCTTAAGGGCGTCGAGCACGCGGCGCCGGTGGTTGGCGTCCCTGACCGGCACGAAATCGACGACGATGAGGCCGCTGAGATTGCGGAGCCTGATTTGCCGGGCCGCTTCCCGGGCCGCTTCCATGTCAACTTCGAACGCCGTCTGCTCCCTGGAGCCGCCATCAGCGGCGCCGGTGTTAACATCGATAGCCGTCAGCGCCGGCGTCTCGGAGATGATGAGAGAGCCGCCGCCCGGAAGTCCAGCCACCGGTGATAGCGCAGCGTCGATCTGGTCTTCGACGCCGAAAGCGTCGAAAAGGGAGTCCTGGCCCTTGTAGGTTTCAATAAGGGAAACCAGGTCCGGCATCCCGGCGGCGCAAAAGTCCCGAACCCGGGAATGCATCTCGGGGTCATCGATGACGATTTTCCGATCTCCGCCCCGCCCAACTCGCGAAGCGCCAGCAATTCCGACTCCGGCTCAGTGTGGAGTCTCTGCGGCGGTTTGGCGGTTGCTGCTTCATCGCCGATCTCCCGCCAACGGGAAACCAGGTCCCGGGCGTCGCGCTCGATGGCCTCGCTGGAAGCGGCCGCCGCCGCCTTGCGGACGATGAAGCCGCCGCCCTCCGGGACCAAGGCGCCGGTCACGGCAGTCAGCCGGTCGCGGTCGGCAACGCCGGTAATGCGTCTGGAGATGCTCACCCCCGGCTGCCCGGGCCGCAAGACTAGGGTGACCCCAGCCAGGTTGATGTGGGTGGTCAGCTTGGCCCCCTTGTTCTCGATAGGATCACGCTGCACCTGCACCAGAATCCGGTCGCCATCGTTTGCGTAATCGCGGATGCCGTCCTTGCCCCGTCCGGCGGCTTCGGAATCGGGGGGACGGGCTTCGGGCAGTGCCAGAAAACCGGCACGCTCGAGCCCAATATTGACAAAGGCGGCGTCCAGGCCTGGAAGCGCGCCCTCGACGCGGCCCAGATAGATATTGCCAAAGACGCTTTCCCGACCGGCCCGGACCACCGAAAACCTATCCAGCTGGCCGTCCGAGAGGAGCGCAATCCGGGTTTCCCCCGGGGATTTGCTGATGAGGACCTGATCGATAGCCATAACGGTTATCCTCCTCGTCCGCCGTTATCGGGCCTTTTCCCGTTGGTAGCCCAAGCCGTAGAGCAGCGCCGCCGTCTCGGCTAGCGGCAGCCCGACGACGTTGGTATAAGATCCGATGATTTTCGGCACGAAAGCCGCCGCCGCCCCTTGAACGGCATAGCCCCCGGCCTTGTCGTGCCATTCCCCGTTTTCGATGTAGGCATCTATTTCTGGTCCGCTGAGGCGCTTGAAAACCACCGTCGTCGTCACGACGCGGGCGTGCAGGCGGCCGTCCCCGTTGATGAGCGCGATCCCCCCATGAACGCGGTGGCGGCGGCCCGACAAGAGTTTCAAGCATTCCCGGGCCTCTGCCTCGTCCGCGGCCTTGGGCAGAACTCGGCGGCCGCAGGCGACGACGGTATCGGCGCCGAGCACCCAATCGCCGGAAAATTTCGCCACCACATAACCCGCCTTGGCGGCGGCCAAGCGCTTCGCCAAGTCAACCGGCCGCTCACCAAGACGCACGGTCTCGTCGATCTCGGCCGCTACCACGTGGTCGGGCGTGATCCCGATCTGGGACAGCAATACCAAGCGCCTGGGCGAGGCTGAGGCGAGGACAAGCCGGCCGCTCATGGCTTCGCTGCCCTGGGGCAACGCGGTTCCAAGTGGGTCGAGGCCAGCATGGCGTTGCTATTTGAACCGAAAGGTGATCCGGCCCTTGGACAGGTCGTAGGGGGTCATCTCGACGTTGACCCGGTCTCCGGCCAGCACCCGGATTCGGTGTTTTCGCATCTTGCCGGCGGTATGGGCAAGAACTTCGTGGTCATTGTCGAGCACCACCCGGAACATGGCATTGGGCAAAATCTCGGTGACCGTGCCGGTAAACTCCAGTACTTCTTCCTTGGCCATAAAATCCTCAATCTGTGCCCCAAGGGCGCTCAATAAAAAGCGTTCGCTCCCCTCCGGGTCAAGAGATTTTCAACAAAACCGCCCCGCCTCTCCCGACTGTCCAGGACTTCCGGGCTCTTTCGGGCGCTTCGGTCCAGTGGCCCTTGGCTTACGTGTCCGCCACCGTGACCAGAGGAAAGCGCTTCTTGAGTTTCACCAACAGTTGATCGCGGACGGTGCGGTAGGCGTCGAGCAGTGTTTCCCGGTCATCTGATTCGATGATCGACGGGTCGAAAGTGTGCCAGAACTCAACCTCGCAGGCTATGACCCGGGTCATTTCCACGGCCTTGTGCTGGGCTTCCGGCGACAGCGGGATCACCAGGTCGAAAGAGGAATCCTCCAGGTCATCGAAGGACTTCGGCATGTGCCGGCTCAAATCGATGCCGATTTCGTCCATCACAGTCACGCAGAACCCGTTGATGTCGCTTTTGCGCACGCCCACAGAATCCACGTAGATGCGGTCTCCGTGCAGGAATTTTAGAATTCCTTTCGCCATGGGCGAACGGATCGAGTTCATGGTGCAGGCGAAAAGTACAGCAGAGGGAAGATCGGCCATGCCTACGCCCGGATATGCAGTACGCAAAGCAGGGTAAACAGCCCCCTGGCCGTGGCCCTGTCGATCTCAACCTTGCCTTCCAGCCGGTCGCGTAAAATATCCGAGCCCTCGTTGTGGAGGCTCCGCCGACCCATATCCAGGGCTTCGATTCGGGACGGCGGTGCCGTCTTGATGGCCTCGAAATAGTTTTCGCAGACCATGAAGTAGTCCTTGACGATCTTCCGGAACGAAGCCAGCGGCACCGTGAACTTGTCGAGGGCATCGTCACCCTCGGTCCGGATGTCGAAGACCAGGCGGTTGTCCCCGACGCTGAGATGCAGGTTGTAAGGCCCACTATCGTCTCCGGCGAGCGCGAAGTAGTTTTCCTCCAACAGGTCGTAAATGGCGATCTTACGCTCGTGTTCCACTTGAGCAGCGCGGCGGATGACGCTTTCCTCGTCGAGAAAGATATTGACGATTCGTTGACGGTCGGACACGGCAGCTCCAGAGGTCCCTCAGGAATCCTCGGACCGGTTGAGCCGAATGGCCACCGAAAGCGCATGGGCATCCAATCCTTCCGCTCGGGCGAGCACCATGGCGGCCGGTCCGACCTCGGCCAGCGCCTCCCTATCACAGCCGATGATCGACGTGCGTTTGAGAAAATCGAGCACGCCGAGGCCCGATGAAAAACGGGCCGAACGGGCCGTCGGCAGCACGTGGTTAGACCCGGCCACGTAGTCGCCCACGGCTTCCGGCGCGAAACGGCCGAGGAAAATGGCGCCGGCGTTGCTGACGCCGTCCGATAGCGTTTCCGGGTCTTCTGTAGCGATCTCCAAGTGTTCAGGCGCCAAGCGGTCAATCAGGGGAAGCGCATCGGTCAGTGACGGGACGACGATCACGGCCCCGAAGTCCCGCCAACTGGCGCCGGCGATTTCGGCCCTTGGCAGCGTAATCAAGTGTGAATCCACGGCTTCGATCACCCGGTTAGAGAATTCCCCGTCGTCGGTGATCAGGATCGCCTGGGCGCTTTTGTCGTGTTCGGCTTGGCTTAAGAGGTCGGCGGCGATCCAGTCCGGATCGTTGAAGCCGTCGGCGAGCACCAAGATTTCCGACGGACCGGCAATCATGTCAATGCCGACGGTGCCGAAGACCTGACGCTTGGCGGCGGCCACGTAGTTATTGCCGGGGCCAACGATTTTATCGACGGCGGCGATGGTCGCCGTCCCGAACGCCAGCGCGCCGACAGCTTGTGCCCCGCCGATGCGGTAGATCTCTTTGATGCCTGCGATGCTGGCGGCGGTCAGCACCAAGGGATTGATTTCGCCATTAAGTGCCGGCACCACCATGGCCAAGCGCCCGACGCCAGCGATCTTGGCCGGCACCGCGTTCATCAGCACCGAGGACGGATAGGCCGCGCGGCCGCCAGGAACATAGAGCCCGACCGCTGCCAGCGGGGTCCAGCGGTATCCGAGCTTGAGCCCGGCGTCGTCGGTGTAGTCCAGGGCGTCGGGTATCTGGCGTTTATGAAAATCGGCAATGCGCCAGGCCGCCAGTTCCAAGGCGCCGACGACGTCATGGTCCGAGACGGCCTTGGCAGATTCGATTTCATCCGCCGTCACGGCCAGGGTCTCCGCCGTCGGCTCGAAGCCGTCGAATTCCTTGGTATAGGCAATCACGGCCTCGTCGCCCTTGAGGCGCACGTCTTCGAGGATACGCCTGACGGCGTCAACCACCTCGGCCTCGGGTTCCCGCTTGGTTTCTAAAAGCGCCTGGAACGCCGCCTCGAAGTTGGGATCATTTGCGTCAAGCCGCGTCGCCATTGATGGCCTCCCGGAACTTGCGGATCCAATGTCCGATCTCGGCCGGGCAGGTCTTCCAGGCGGCCCGGTTGACGGCCAGCCGGGAGCTGATCTCGGCGATCCGTTCCACCTCGACCAGACCGTTAGCCTTGAGGGTCTTTCCGGTCGAGACCAGATCGACGATGCGTCGGCAAAGTCCCAATTGCGGCACCAATTCCAAGGCCCCGTTGAGCTTGATGCATTCGGCCTGGACGCCGCGGGCGGCGAAGTGTCGGCGGGTCAGCGCCGGGTACTTAGTGGCTACCCTAAGGCTTGACCAGGTGCTGGGATCGTCGTCACCGACCATGTCCTTGGGCTCGGCGACCACCAACCTGCAGCGGCCTACGCCTAAGTCCACGGGCGCGTAGATTTCCGGGTAATCGAATTCCATCAGCACGTCGTTGCCGGCAACGCCCAGGTGGGCAACGCCAAAGGCAACGAAGGTAGCAACGTCGAAGCTGCGGACCCTGATGATGTCGAGCTCGGGCAGATTGGTGGCGAAGCGAAGCCGGCGGTCGTCGGGCTCGTCGAAGGCGGGCTCCGGCTCGATCCCGGCTGCACGCACCAAGGGCATCACGTCCGCAAGGATGCGCCCCTTGGGCAACGCCAAAAGCAGGTTTTCGTTCACGCGCAACATGGTTTTCTCCACCGTTTCCGCCGCCATTTTGGGCATTCTGCGCCGGAATCGCGGCATACATAGAGGGTTTTAGGCGGTTTCGCCAGTTTGCAGTTTTTCCGGGGTTAGAATTGGGCAGCCCCGAACCGCCGCCAAACTGCAGGAGCCGGGCGCTTATTAGGAAGCGCGCTCGATATGGGCGCCGCAGGCTCTGAGCTTCTCTTCTAGGCGCTCATAGCCCCGGTCCAGGTGATAGACGCGGTTGATGACCGTCTCGCCCTCGGCGGCGAGCGCCGCCAGCACCAGCGATACCGAGGCCCGCAAATCGGTGGCCATCACTGGCGCACCTGAAAGCCGGTCGACACCCCTGATGATGGCGGACGTCTTGTGTACGTTGATGTCGGCGCCCATGCGGCAAAGCTCGGGCACGTGCATGAAACGGTTTTCGAAAATGGTTTCGGTGATCATCGACGCCCCCTCGGCCACCGCCATCAGTGCCATGGCCTGCGCCTGCATGTCGGTGGGAAACCCAGGGTAGGGTTCGGTCATCAAATCAACGCCGCGAAGCGGCCCGTTGGCGCGCACTACCCGGATGCCGCCGTTGGTCTCCGTGATTTTGACCCCGGCGCAAGTTAAGAACTCGATGAGGGCTTTCGACAACTTGGCGCGGGTGCCCCGGAGGATCAAATCGCCGCCGGAAATTGCCGCGGCAACGGCGTAGGTGCCGGTTTCGATGCGGTCGGGAATGATGGCGTATTCGGTCCCACCCAGACCCTCCACCCCCCGGATAATCAGGGTATCGGTGCCGATGCCCTCGATCTTGGCGCCCATGGCAACCAAGCAATGGGCCAAATCGGCGACCTCCGGCTCGCGGGCGGCGTTGGCCAGCACCGTTTCGCCGCGGGCAAGACACGCCGCCATCATCAGGTTTTCGGTGCCGCCGACGGTGACCATGGGAAAGGCAATTTGGGCCCCGGTCAGGCCGTTTTCGGCGCGGGCCTTGATATAGCCTTCGATGAGTTCGATCTCGGCCCCCAGTAGCTCCAACGCCTTCAGGTGCAGGTCCACCGGCCGGGTTCCAATGGCGCAGCCGCCCGGCATCGACACCCGGGCACGGCCGGCGCGGGCCAGCAGTGGCCCTAGCACCAATACCGAGGCCCGCATCTTGCGCACCAGGTCATAGGGGGCTGTGGTGTGGGTCAGTTCCTTGGCGGTCAGTTGGGAGACCTGCCCGGCGTTGCCGCCGCCGGGTGCATTTCTGTTCATGGAGATATGGACGCCCAGTTTGCGCAACAGCTTGGCCATGGTCGAGATATCGGCGAGATGGGGCAGGTTGGACAAAGTCAGTGTCTCGCCGGTCAATAGGCTGGCCGCCATCAGCGGCAGGGCCGCGTTCTTGGCGCCGCTGATCTGAATCTCGCCTCGAAGGGGCTTGCCACCCTGAATGAAGATACTGTCCATGGATATCCCTAGAGTGTGATCATTTTTACACGCCCCAGGGAATAATCGGTAAATGCGTTGGAAATCAGGCGGTTATTTGCCGCGTTGGCTGCGGCGGGCGTGGGCCTGGACATTGCGTTTGTTCAAGTTGCCGCGTAGTTCTTGGACCAGCCGGTCATGGTGGCCAGGAAATTTCTTTTCGCCGGGAACGCGTTTTCCCACCGGCCTCGGTTTTCGTTTCTTGGCCATCGTCAACCCTATTAAAAAACGCTAATGCCTCTCCATGGTGGGACACGCCCCCCGGCCCGTCAACACCTATGGAAGCCGTCGTTGCCACGCTTGCCAGTGACTGGGCCCTGTGGCAAGGTTCGCCCGCTCCCACCGTCGCCGCCGTAGCTCAGGGGTAGAGCGCGCCCTTGGTAAGGGCGAGGCCCGAGGTTCGATTCCTCGCGGCGGCACCACTAAACTCACTGAATATCTGGGCTTTTTGCAAAGTCTGCTTTCAAAGAATGGAAGCGGCATACGGCTGGATTCCGCGAACATACAGTGAAAATCCCTATAAATGTATTGGAAGAACTAGAAAAACTGGATAACTAGCCGTGGGCCCACCGGCACGGGTCGGGGTGCTGGTTAGTGGGCCGGGGGGGCGCGATAAATGAAGATTAATGGACCGAAGACAACATTAGAGACAGAGGGAGCTACACCATGATGATCGCTCGTTGGCGCATTGAGGCGCGTTTCGGCCAATAAGCAAACCGTGATCAATTCGCTTAAACGTTGGAATGAGGAGGTCGGCGCGAAAATCGGTTGGACGCCTGAAAAATTACGAATCTTGACCGGCTCTGTCGGCGTACTGGAATCGACGATCGAATCGGAGGTCCCGGTCGAAGACTTAGCCGAACTCAGCGCTTCCTGGGAGAAGTTGGGCATGATCGAAGCGCACAAGGAATGGAGCAAGGAGATCGAACCTTATGTCGTTTCCGGCACGTCGCATTGGCAGGTCTTTAGTGTGGTGTAACCAGTAGGCCTAACGATGCAATGAGGGAATGGCTACTCCTGCTGGTCTGCCGAGCGGCGAGCGTTCTTCTTTCTTGTTTCATGCTGATAGCGATCCAACTGTAAGTTGGCTACGGGGAGTGTCGAGGGAAGGCGGGTGAGTTTGTAAAGCGTGAAAGAATCCGACGGCAGATGTCCCACATGTGGGACGTAAACGCACCTTCGCGCAGGGATTTGGCGAAGGTTTCCGCTCTCACGTAATTCTTGCTGTATTTACGATACGCCGTCGCCTGACGTCGACTGTCATGGCGATTTGAGCATTTTTACCATTTCCTCCTTTTGAAACTCCCTTAATTACCTATAAGTCCTTAAACCCCTTGCCTTCCTTGGCCAGCTTTGCCAACAGCGGCGCCGGTTGGAATAGGTCCCCATGAGCGTCCGCGAGCCGGCAGAGCGTGTCATGGACCTTTCCCACCCCGATCCGATCAGCGTAAAACATTGGCCCCCCACGGTGCACGGGAAACCCGTAGCCGTAAATCCAGATAATGTCGATGTCGCCGGGCCGAAAAACCAGGCCCTCTTGCAAAATCTTGGCACCCTCGTTGATGAGTGTATAGAGGCAGCGGTCCCGAATTTCATCATCCGTGATTTCCCGCCGCCTGATGCCGAGTTCGTCGGAAACGCCAACGATGATCTTTTCCACCTCTGGATCGGGGACGGGCGTGCGGTTGTCTTTCCCGTATCTGTACCAGCCGGCCAGCGTTTTCTGGCCGAAGCGTCCCAACTCGCAAATCCTGTCGGCAATCGGCGAATAGCGCTCGTCAACGGCCCCGGTCTGAGCCCGCTGTTGGCGGATGCGCCAGCCGACGTCCAGCCCGGCCATGTCGCCGACGGCAAACGGCCCCATGGCGAAGCCAAAATCGTAAATCACTCCGTCCACCTGTTGGGGCAGCGCCCCTTCCTCGAGCATGAAACTGGCTTCGCGGGAGTAGCGGTGATACATGCGGTTACCGACAAAACCGTCACAGACGCCGACCAAGACGCCGACCTTGCCGAGGGTCTTCGACAGCGCCATCACGGTGGCGATAGTCTGCTCGGACGATTGGGCGCAGCGGACGTTTTCCATCAGTTTCATGACGTTGGCGGGGCTGAAGAAATGGGTGCCGATGACATTTTCTGGACGATGGGTGGCGGCGGCGATGCGGTCAACATCGAGGGTCGAGGTGTTGGTGGCGAGAATGGCGCCGGGTTTGCACACCTTGTCCAGGGTCCCGAAGACCTCTTCCTTTAACTCTAAGTCCTCGAACACCGCTTCGATGACGATGTCGGCCTCGGCAATGTCGGCGAAATTGGTGGTGCCCTCGATTAGCCCTAAGCGGGTTTCCCTATCGGCTTCCGAGAGGCGGCCTTTTTTGACGCTGGCGCCGTAATGATCACGGACTCGGCCTAGCCCCTTTTCCAGGACGTCTTCCTCCGTTTCCAGGACCCGGACCGGAATGCCGGCGTAGGCGAAGTTCATGGCGATGCCGCCGCCCATGGTACCACAGCCGATGACCGCCGCCGTTTCGATGGGCAAGGGATTCGTGTCCTCAGGCATACCCGGAATCTTGGCCGCCTCGCGCTCGGCGAAAAAGACATGGCGCTGGGCCTTCGACTGGTCCGAGTCGCGGCATTCGATGAAAAACGCGCGTTCCTTCTTCATGCCCTCGTCGAAGGGAAGCGTCAGCGCATTCTCAACGCTGGTGATGCAATGCCAGGGCGCAATCATGCCCCGGGCCCAGCGCTCGATCTTCTTGCGCTCCGCGTCGAAGAACCCGGCCGGCACATCGCCGGGCTCCAAATCACGGGCCCTCTTGAGCGGACTTCCGCTGGAAGCCCGGGCGTCCGCGAAGGCGACCGCGGCGTCAACCAGATCGCCGTCGGCCACCTCATCGAGAATACCCAGAGACAAGGCTTCCCGATCCTCCACCGCATCTCCGGTAAGAATGGCGCCGAGGGCCTTCTCAGGGCCGATCAACCTCGGCAGGCGCTGGGTGCCGCCGGCGCCGGGAATAAGGCCTAGCTTGACCTCGGGCAGCGCCAACCGAGCCGACGGGGCGGCGACGCGGAAATGACAGCCGAGCGGAAGCTCCAACCCGCCACCGAAGGCGACGCCGTGGATAGCTGCGACGACCGGCTTCGGGCAATTCTCGGCCATGTCGATAATGTTTAGAAGAGTCGGCGGATCCGGTTCCTGGCCAAACTCGCGGATATCGGCGCCGCCGGAAAAACATCGGCCACCGCCGATCAGCACCAGAGCGGTGATGGCAACGTCGCCGGCGGCCCGGTCGATAGCCCAGGCGATCCCCTTGCGAAGTTCCCCCCCAAGCGCGTTCACCGGCGGGTTGTTGAGCGTGATGAGGGCGACGGCGCCCCGTTTTTCGTAATCAACCCGTTCGCTCAAGAGACCGTTCCCTTTCCGCCGATGATGGGTTCCCTATCTTGCACCCACCTGCGCCGGCTTTTCCAGCGCCGCGATGGCGGAAGCTCTTCGATGCTGGACGCACCCAACGTCAACGAGATAGAAAAGATCGGTGCCTTTGACGAAATGCCGAAACCAGTGGATAAACCAAACCATGAAATACCGGGTAATTTCCGCCGATTGCCATATCGACCTTATTTGGCTGCCGCCAAATCTGTTCACCGCCAACGCCTCCCAGGCGTTGAAGGACCGCATGCCCTACGTCACCGACGGCGAAAAAGGCCCCGAGTGGGTGAGCAACAACGGCGCCCGGTTTGGACTCCAAAACGGCATGGGCTCGGGCGGGCGGGAATACATCCCGGGGCAGATCCACCGCTCCGACCGCATGGCCGCCGAAGGCCTTTATGAAGACGGCAAAAAGGGCATCCGGCGGCTGACCGACCCGGACCTTCGCCTCAAGGACCAGGACCGGGACGGCGTGCAGGCGGAAGTTCTGTTCGGGATTCTCGGCACCGGCATGCGACTAAACGACGCCGAAGCGGCCACCGAGATGATGCGCATCTACAATGAATGGCTGGCTGATTTCTGCGACACCCACCCCGAACGCTTCGCCGGGATGGCGTCGATCCCCAACCACGACATTCTGGCCGCCGTCGCCGAGATCGAGCGCGTCGCCAAGCGCGGTAGCTTGCGGGGCCTGGAAGTCGCCAACACCCTCGATATGAAGCCACTTTATGACCCTGATTGGGCACCCTTGTGGCGGGCCGCCAACGACTTGGGGCTACCGGTGCATTTCCACACCATCGGCTCCAAAAAACCGGACATAGACACCATGCCATCCCTACAGGCGCGCCAGGCCCACGCCGTCTACATCACCGGCTTTCAGTTGGGCATGGCCAAAATTCTGATGGAAATCATCTATGGCGGGGCGCTTGAGGCATACCCCGGGCTCCGCGTCGTCATCGCCGAAAGCGGCATTGGGTGGATTCCCTACCTGCTGGAACGCATGGACCTGGAGTGGGAGGAACAGTACAAGGACCTGACCCTGACCATGAAGCCGTCCGATTACTGGCACCGCCAGTGCAAGGCGACCTATCAGAGCGACGAAGCCGGTGTTCGCCTCCTCGACATCCTCGGTGAAGACAACGTCATGTGGGGGTCCGATTTCCCCCACCCCGATGGCGTCTGGCCCGATTCCCAGGAATTCATCAAGAACCAGCTCGGCGGCCTGCCGGCGGCGACCCGCAACAAGATCATCTGCGGGAACGCCGCCAAGCTTTACGGGTTCGGGCTGTAAAACCGGCAGATCGGCATCAAAGAAACTCCCCCTTCGGGAAACCCGGAGGCGGGCCAGTATAACGGTTTTAGAATGCCGGAACGCTTAGTGTGAAATGCCGAGGGTTTTCATCGCCTCGTGCAGAACCTTGATCGAGTCGCCGTGTTTTTTGGCCTTGTGGAGGGCCAGCCCTTTGTCAGCCGCGTCCTTGGCCACACTCAATTTCTTACCGTCCATCTTGGACATGGCTGCCCTGATTAATTTGACATCCTTCGGGCAATGCGCCGCTAGGGCCGGGGTGCTTAAAAACCCGACGGCGAAGAAGACGGCGGCGGCGGTTATCATAACTTTCTTGATCATGGGTGCCTCCCTGGTTTTTTTGAACGGTTCCAAATTACCCTATTTGGAAAAAAATTATTCTTTTATTCTCGCCTTACGCGATCGTGTGGAGGCGGTTGGACAACCATCGGAGCCGGGACTTCACCCTCAAATCATGTTAAATCATCGGCCACAAGGCGCGCTTGGGGCGCCAAGACTTCACCAAGGAGGCCCAACAGCATGAAATACCTGCACACTATGGTGCGAATATCCGATATCGACCAATCGCTCGATTTTTTCAATAAACTGGGGCTTACCGAAACCCGGCGCAAGGATAACGAAGCCGGGCGTTATACTCTGATCTTCCTGGCCGCCGACGAAAGCCCCGACGCCGAGATCGAACTGACATACAACTGGGACCCGGAAGAATACTCGGGCGGGCGCAATTTTGGCCATTTGGCCTTCGCCGTCGATAACATCCATGAGACCTGCCAGAATTTGATGGATGGCGGCGTCACCATCAATCGTCCGCCACGCGATGGGCGCATGGCTTTCGTTCGATCGCCCGATGGCATTTCCGTCGAGCTTTTGCAGAAGGGTGATGCCCTTGAGCCCATCGAGCCCTGGGTTTCCATGGTCAGCGCCGGCGAGTGGTAGGCAGCCGCCACTTGGTTGTATAATCGCCTTATGGACGATATTTCCCGCCCGCCCGGGGAAGCTGCAAGGACCCTGATCGGCCCCGGCGATCCGCCTGCACTCGAAATCCTCAACCCGGAAGGCCAAGCGCCGCTGCAACTGGTCTGCGACCATGCCAGCGCGACCGTTCCGGCGGCGCTCGGCAACCTGGGCCTGGACCGTCAACACTTCGAACGCCACATCGCCTATGACATCGGCGCCGCCCGGGTGACCCGTCTATTCTCCGGCGTGCTCGACGCGCCGGCGGTGTTGGCCGGGTATTCCAGGCTGGTGATCGACCTCAACCGGCCCCCGGGACATCCGGAATCAATCCCCGAAGCCAGTGACGGGACCCGGATTCCCGCCAACCAAGGCTTGAGCGAAGCGGCCCACGAGGAAAGGATGGCGCGGTTGTTCGAGCCCTATCACGACGCCATCCACGAATCCCTCGCCCATCTTTGGCGCCGGGGCAAACCGCCATTGTTGCTGTCCATCCACAGCTTCAGCCCCAATTTCGGCGAAGATCTCCGGCCCTGGGACATCGGCGTCCTGTGGAACCGGGATCCCAGGATCGCCCGGCCTATGATCGGAAAGCTACGGGCATTGGGCCTCAATGTCGGCGACAACCTGCCTTATTCGGGATTTGACCTTGCTTACACCATCGACCTGCACGGCGCCGCCGCGGGGCTTGCCAACTGCGTCGTCGAAATCAACCAGGATCAGGTAACTGGCACCGCAGGCGTCGAACGGTGGGCCGGTATCCTGGCCGAGGTAATGGCCGAAATCATGCGCCTCGATGGTGTGTTCCAGGTCCAAGAGTTCTGAGCATGGCATACAAGGAACCGCCTTTTACCATTGGCATCGAAGAAGAATATCTGTTGATCGATAAGGAGACCCGGGACGTCGTCAGTGACCCGCCGGAAGAACTTTTCGAGGCCTCCCAGAAACGCATCAAGGGTCTGGTTACGCACGAGTTCATGAAGGCCCAGATCGAAGTCAATACCGAGGTCTGCGCCAACGTGGCGGAGGCCCGTGACAACCTGGCATCACTCAGGACGAATGTCGCCGAGGTCGCCGACGAATACGGCTTGGCACCTATGGCGGCCTCGACCCATCCATTTTCCCGCTGGCAGGAACAGCTTCATACGGACAAGAAACGCTACAACGTCATTGCCCGCGACCTGCAAACAGTGATCAGACGGTTGATGACCTGCGGCATGCACGTTCACGTGGGCATCGATGACGACGAGCTTCGGCTCGACCTGTTGAACCAAGTCTGTTATTTCCTGCCCCATCTGTTGGCGTTCAGCACCTCTTCGCCGTTCTGGCAGGGCGAGGACACGGGGCTCAAGTCGTACCGGTTGAGCGTCTTCGACGAACTGCCCCGCACAGGCCTTCCAAACACCTTCGATTCCTGGGCTGAGTATCAGCGCCACGTGGACGCGTTGGTGGGCGCTGGACTGATCGAGGATGCCTCCAAGTTGTGGTGGGACGTGCGTCCGAGCCAACGTTTCCCGACCCTGGAAATGCGAATCACCGACGTCTGCACCCGCATCAACGACGCGGCCGCGGTGGCGGCGCTGTTTCTTTGCATTCTGCGCATGCTATTTCGCCTGAAAAAGGACAACCAGCGCTGGCGCCAGTATGCCTCCATGCTGGTGGAAGAAAACCGCTGGCGCGCCCAGCGTTACGGTCTGGACGACGGACTGGTGGATTTCGGCAAGGGCGAAATCGTCCCCTGCGTTACGCTATTGGAGGAAATAAACGAACTGATCAGTGAAGACGCCGAGGCCCTTAACTGCGTTAAAGAAATCGCCCACCTGAAGACGATCATGGAAACCGGGACCAGCGCCCACCGCCAGCTTTCCACCTATGCCATTGCTCTTGGCCGTGGCGTTTCTCAGAACGAAGCCCTGACGGAGGTCGTCGATATGCTGATCGCGGAGACCCGGGACACGGGCTGATGGGGGGTCTAGAGCGGATCGTGATTGACCGAAACCACACTGCTGGGCTGTCGAATGGCAGCCCCGCCAATAGGACCAAGGTGCGAATACGGGGAGACACAGAATATGGCTGACATTGGAGGCGTCGCGGCGGACCGATTGAGGTCCTTCGTCGAGCGCATCGAACGGTTGGAAGAAGAAAAACAGGCGCTGGCCGCGGACATCCGCGAAGTTTACGGGGAAGCCAAGGGCACGGGATTTGACGTTAAAGTCTTGCGCCAAATCATCTGGCTCCGAAAGATGAACGACGGCGATCGAAACGAGATGGAGGAAATTCTCTCCGTTTACAGGCGCGCGCTGGGTTTTTGACGGCACCGGGCTGGGGAGTCTCTCGCCCCTAAGCGTCCTCTAACCGAAAGGCCTTGTCCACATAGTCCTCAAGAATAACCAAGCTTTCCTGCACCCCCATGGCGCCCGTGTCAATCAGGAGTTCGGGCTTCTCCGGGGCCTCGTAGGGGGCGGTTACACCGGTGAAGTCCGAAATTTCACCCAGCCGCGCTTTCGCATAGTGGCCCTTAGGGTCCCGTTTTTCGCAGACATCGAGGCTCGCGCCCAGGTAAATTTCGTGGAAATACCTTCTGGCGGCTTTCCGCGCCCGTGCCCGGTCAGCCCGATAGGGTGAAATAAAGGCCGTTATTATGATCATTCCGGCTCCGGCGAAGAGAGCTGCCGTTTCACCGATACGCCGGATATTCTCGGTCCGGTCCTCAGGCGCAAAACCCAGGTCGGCGTTCAATCCATGACGGAGGTTGTCGCCGTCCAGCACGTATGCCTGCTTGCCTTTTTCGAAAAGGTGCTGTTCCAGTCCGAAGGCCAAAGTCGATTTTCCGGATGCTGGCAGCCCGGTGAACCACAAAACGCCGCCATAGTGGCCCTGGCGGTGACATCGGGCCTCATCGGTCACGGCGTGCTGGATGGTCGTGATATTGGTCGATCTGATAGGCATTGGGCCTTTGGGAGGACTCTATAGCTTGGAAAGATCGTCTACGAATTTAGCATAGATGGCCGTGAGCGTGGTATTGAGAAAATACACCACGGCATCGACGCCGAAACCGTCAGATGACTATTCAATCCGGTAAGTATCGAGAAATTTACGCTCCCCCCCGTCGCCTGTCTGCATGGGCGGGCATTTGACCGAGCCGAACGAACAGAACACGCAACAATCACCGGCTAGCGGCTTTAATTGCGTCTCGCACCCCCGGCATTCGTAGAAATAGATGCAGGAGACGGTCGGCATCTCCTCGGTCTTCTTGTGGCCGCATTCGGGGCAGACGATTTCTGAGAAAAGCTCCGGTTCGGCCGCCGTCATCAGTTGCTTTAACCCCTTGTTTTAAATGGTGGAGCCGAGGGGAATCGAACCCCTGACCTCTACAATGCCATTGTAGCGCTCTCCCAACTGAGCTACGGCCCCTTCGTCTAATGTGCGATCGTTTCAAATTGTATCAATTTGAAACGTGAATCGCCCTCTAATTCATAACTTAGGGCCTTATCGTCCTGGATCGCTTTGATCCAGGACGATAAGGCCCTAGGAAAGCGGACGGCACGGCCCGAATTCGCCGGGTGGCTAGATCGGGAAAATATGGACGCTAGGCGGTTCAAGGCAAGGAAAATCTAAACGCCGGGCAGGGTTCCGGGATCAATTTTTGTCCTCGACGCCATCGTCGATGTGTTCTTTAACTTCGGACATATCGTCGTCGTCCTGGCCCAGTTCGGAAACATCCTCGATCAGTTCCTCACTCTTTTCTCCCTTTTCTTCGTCATCAACCGGTTCGTCTTTGCTTTTGTCATTAACATCACCCGTGGGGCCAATCCCGGCCTTGATGCCGGGTTCAGCATCGCCGTCGGTACCGGCGCCAGCAGCTTCCGGGTTCTCGGATAGAAATTCAGCCCCCTCGACGATAGCCTCTTTCGGCTTGGCCGCCGGGGTCCGGCGTTTTTTCTTGGCCGGGGGCATCAAATCAAAAGGCGTGCGGCATTTAGGGCATTCGATTTTTTTTCGCCCAAGATCATAAAACGGCGCATCGCAGCTTTGGCAGATCCGCTTTCCCCCCCATTTTGGTTTTGCCAACCGCCTTCCTCCTCGGGATTAAGTTCGACATTTGGTCAGCCAATTGCCATTTTCCTCTGGCTCTGTCAAAAATAAAAAATCGGAAATTCGAAGAAATCTTGTCTTCCGTGCTTGCGTAAAGGGAATCCTACGCTCCGAACCGGTTTCGTGGTAAAGACGGCAGCCAAAAACGATGCCAGACCAAGTAAGGAATCTCTGACGTGATGAGCCTGATTTCTAGACGTGCCGGGCCCCTCTCAGAAGAAACGGTTGTTCCCGGCGACAAGTCGATCTCGCACCGGGCGCTGATCCTGGGCGCGTTGGCGGTCGGGAAAACCCGAATCACGGGGCTTTTGGAATCCGACGACGTGATGAAGACCGTCGCCGCCGTCGGTGCCCTTGGCGCCCGCGCCGAGCGCGGCGGCGACGGCGCCTGGATTCTTTACGGACGAGGGGTCGGAGGTCTTTCGGAGCCCACGGGGGTGCTGGACATGGGCAACTCGGGCACGGCGGCAAGGCTTCTCCTCGGCGTCGCCGCCACCCATTCCTTCACCACCACGTTCTCCGGCGACCGCTCGCTCTCGGAACGTCCCATGGAGCGCGTCATGGAACCTCTTAGGCGGATGGGAGCCCAGTTCACGACGCGGTCGGGAGGGTGCCTCCCAATCACCGTTACCGGTGCCCAGGCGCCCGTTCCCATCACCTACGAGTTGCCGGTCGCCTCGGCCCAGGTCAAGTCTGCGTTGCTTCTGGCGGGATTGAACACGCCCGGCCATACCACGGTGATAGAGCCCGAACCGACCCGTGACCATACCGAACGGATGCTGGGCCAATTCGGGGCCGAAGTGACCGTCGACGAAAAGGCCTCGGGCCGCGAGATCACCCTTGTCGGCCAGCCGGAACTGACCGGCAGCGACATCGCCGTACCGGGCGACATTTCATCGTCCGCCTTTCCGCTGGTGGCGGGATTGCTGGTGCCGGGTTCAAGCATCACCCTGAAAGGCGTCGGCATCAATCCGCTGCGTTTGGGCCTGGTCGAGACGTTATACGAGATGGGGGCCCGGATCGCGATCGAAAACCGACGTCAATTAGCCGGCGAACCGGTGGCTGACCTCACCGTAGAGGCCTCGTCCCTTCACGGTGTCACCGTGCCGGCGGCGCGGGCGCCTTCCATGATCGACGAATACCCGATCATTGCCGTCGCCGCGGCAACGGCCCAAGGCACGACAAGGCTCGAAGGGTTGGGAGAGCTTCGAGTTAAGGAAAGCGACCGCTTGGCCGCCATCGCTGGCGGATTGGCGGCGGCCGGTGTCGAGGTCGAGGTCGAGGAAGCCTCCCTCACGGTCCAGGGTGTCGCCGGACCGCCCAGGGGCGGCGCTCGAATCACCGTCGCCCTTGATCATCGCATGGCCATGGCGTTTCTCGTTTTGGGGATGGTTGCCGAAGAGCCGGTCGGGATCGACGATTCCCGGCCCATCGACACCAGTTTTCCCGGGTTCGTGGACCTGATGAACGGCCTTGGCGCCGCCATCTCTCCCGGGAGTGGAGGATAGGCCGGTGATCATCGCCATCGACGGCCCCGCTGCCGCTGGCAAGGGTACGTTGGCCCGCCGGTTGGCCGGCCATTTCGGCTTGGCGTTCCTAGATACCGGGCTTCTATACCGGACCGTCGGCATGAACCTGGTCCGCAAGGGGGGAGACACGGGCGACCAAGCAGCGGCCGAGGAGGCGGCAAAATCATTGAAAGCCGAAGACCTGGAAGCGCCCGATTTGCGTTCCGATGCGGCTGCCGACGCGGCATCCCGGGTGTCGGCCCTTCCCGCCGTCCGCGCCCAGTTGCTCTCTTTCCAGCGGGACTTCGCCCGTTCTCCCCCTGGCGGCGCCCCAGGAGCGGTCCTCGACGGCCGCGATATCGGCACCGTCGTCTGCCCCGACGCCGACGTCAAAATCTTCGTCAACGCCCGTGTTGAGGTTCGCGCCGATCGGCGTTTTAAAGAGTTGCGGGAATGGGGCCTCGACGTTATACATGGCCGCGTTCTCGCGGATATGAAGGAACGCGATGCACGCGACATCGAACGCGCCATGTCTCCGTTGGAACCGGCGAGGGACGCCTTTCAGCTGGACACCAGCGATCTGGATGCTGATCAGGTTTTTGCCGCGGCCCTGGATTTCATTGGTTCCGGGAAAGTATTAAGACTTTGACACCCGCGCCTTTGCCCGGCCCGAAAGCCGTAGAGGAGATTTTTTTAAACCCCAGACCGCCGGATCCAACCGGTTGGCCAGGAAAATGACACAGACGAGGATTTAAGGAACCCATGGCTCCTGAAAAAGAGACTGCCGCCGAAGAGGCAGCACCCCCAATCACCGAAAATTTCGCCGAACTCCTGGAAGAATCCCTCGGCTCCGAACGTGGCTTTGAAGGTCGCGTGGTCAAGGGCACCATCGTTGATGTCGATAACGAAGAAGTGTTGATCGATGTCGGCCTGAAATCAGAAGGCCGTGTGCCGTTGAAGGAATTCACCACGCCCGGCCAGGAACCCGACCTCAATGTCGGCGACAACGTCGATATTTTCGTCGAGCGGTACGAGGACCGAGACGGCATCGTCAAACTGAGCCGCGACAGGGCACGCCGCGAAGAGGCCTGGACCGTACTGGAGAAGTCCTTCAAAACGGGCGAGCGCGTCAACGGCGTTATCTTCGGCCGTGTCAAGGGCGGGTTCATTGTCGATCTTTCTGGCGCCGTGGCGTTTCTTCCCGGATCGCAAGTGGATATCCGTCCGGTCCGCGACATCGGCCCACTGATGGGCACGCCGCAGCCGTTCCAGATTTTGAAAATGGACACGCAACGCAACAACATTGTGGTTTCAAGACGGGCCGTTCTGGAAGAAACCCGCGCCGAGGCCCGCTCGGAATTGATCTCCAACCTGTCCGAAGGCCAGGTTCTTGATGGCGTCATCAAGAACATCACCGATTATGGAGCTTTCGTTGACCTAGGCGGCGTCGATGGCCTTCTGCACGTTACTGATATTGCCTGGCGCCGGGTCAACCATCCCTCCGAGGCACTGCAGGTTGGTCAGACCGTGAAAGTGCAGGTCATCCGTTTCAATTCCGAAACCCAGCGTATTTCGCTGGGCATGAAACAGCTCGAAGCGGACCCTTGGGAGGGGGTCGAGTCCAAATATCCCGCCGGCGCCAAATTCAGCGGTCGGGTCACCAACATTACCGATTACGGCGCCTTCGTCGAACTGGAGCCGGGGATCGAGGGCCTGGTCCATGTGTCGGAGATGAGCTGGACCAAAAAGAACATCCACCCCGGAAAAATCATTTCCACCAGCCAGGAAGTCGAGGTCATGGTGCTCGACGCCGACCCGGAAAGACGACGCATCTCGCTCGGGCTCAAACAATGCAAGGCTAACCCGTGGGATGCATTCATGACCAAGTATACCGTCGGCTCCAAGGTCGAGGGCGAGGTCAAGAACATTACCGAGTTCGGCCTCTTTATCGGCCTTGAAGGCGAAATCGACGGCATGGTCCATTTGTCGGATCTCCATTGGAGTAAACCCGGCGAGGAAACGCTCGCCGGATACAAGCAAGGCGAAACGGTCAAGGCCAAGGTTCTTGATGTGGACGTCGAGAAGGAACGTATCTCGCTTGGTATCAAGCAGTTGGGCGAGGACCTTTTGGGGGCAGCGCTGTCTCAGCTCAAAAAGGGCAGTGTCGTGACCTGTACGATCACGGCGGTCATCGACAAGGGGGTCGAGGTCATGGTCAGCGAAGTCGTGCCCGGATTTATCCGCAAGTTTGATCTCAGCCTTGACCGCTCCGAGCAACGGCCTGATCGGTTCGCCGCCGGTGAGAAGATCGACGCCAAAATAATTCAGATCGAGAAAGTAGCTCGCCGCGTCATGCTGTCCATTAAGGCCTTCGAGGTCGAGGAAGATAATAAGACGATGGCGACCTACGGCTCGTCAGACGCCGGCGCCTCTCTGGGCGACATCCTTGGCGCCGCTCTCCATGAGAAGAGGCAGGGCAATAAAAAGGGGGACGTGGCGGACTCCGGCGCAGGCGCCAAAGCGAAGCCGGCCAAGAAGGTGGCGAAAATAGATGACGGCAAGGCGGCCGGAAAAACAACGAAGGCGGTTGCCAAGAAAGACGCCAAAAAGGCGGATGAAAAGGCTGACGGCAAAGCCACCGACAAGGCCGCGGCGGCGCCCAAGAAAAAGTTGGCGGCTAAGAAGAAAACGTCCGCCAAGACTAAAACAACCGCCGCCAAGGACGACACCAAGAAGGAAACAAAGAAAAAGGCCCAGGCCAAGACCAAGGCGACCGAGAAAAAATAAGCGGCTGAACGGGATCGTGATGGCGCTTTCCGGGCCGGTTCCCTTGGCACCCTCGGTCCTAGAGCATTTTCCACGTAAGTGGGAACATGCGATAGGCCTGCGCGGCGTTTGAGCGGCCAGAGACAAAACCTAGAGCGATTCCATTTGAATGGAATTCGCTCTAGACGAGAACTGGATGTCTTGGGTTAATAAACGGCGGGGACAGACAAAGGAATGACACTAGACGCCGATCAAATCCTAGAAAGACGCCGTTTGAAACGGCGGCTGGCCTTCTGGCGGGTTCTGGGGATTGTGGCCCTGGTGGCGGCCGTTGTGGTGGGGGCCGGCCGGTTTGATCTGATGGCAGAAGACGATCACGTGGCCCGGTTTACCATCGTCGGCATCATTCTTGACGATCAGGCGCAACAAGACGCGCTTGATGGCGTCGCCGACAATGACAAAGCCAAAGCACTTCTAGTCAAGATCAACAGCCCAGGCGGAACCTTGGTCGGCGGCGAAGCTCTTTATCAAACTCTTCGCCAGGTCGCCAAAAAGAAACCGGTGGTGGCGCTCATGGGCACCACGGCGACATCCGCCAGTTATATGACGGCGCTGGGGTCCGATCATATCGTGGCGCAGGCGAGTTCGCTCACGGGCTCCATCGGCGTCATCATGCAGACCGCCGACCTTACGGGGCTTTTTGAAAAGCTGGGCATCAAGCCTGAGATAATAAAAAGCGGCCCCTTGAAAGCTCAGCCCAATCCCCTGGAACGCTTCACACCCGAAGCCCAGAAGGCGACCAAAGAAGTAATCCAGGATTTCTACAACATGTTCGTGGACCTGGTTGCCGAACGCCGGTCGCTGCACAGGGACAAGGTGCTGGCCCTCGCCGACGGCCGTGTTTTCAGTGGCCGCCAAGCCAAGAAGATAGGGCTGGTGGATGCGCTCGGCGCCGAGCCGGAGGCCCGGAAATGGCTGGCTGAAACACACAAAATCGCCGATTTCCTGCCCGTCAAGGACGTGAAAGTGAAGCACGAGGACGAACCGTGGCGGGCCCTGTTCGATTCGATAATGGGAAAAGTTATGTTTTCAGAAAGACTTAGACTTGACGGCGTGATCTCCCTTTGGCACCCTAATTTGTGGTAGTGATCCAAAAGGATTACGCCTCTGCCGAAAATGTTACGGCAGCACAACAATTGGGCGGCCCAATTCTAAAATAAGGGGGGAATGTGGGATGACCAAGTCGGAATTGATTGCGCGTCTTGCCGATTCAAATCCGCATCTTTATCAGCGGGATGTTGAATGCATCGTAACGACGATTTTCGACGAGATCACCAATGCCTTGGCCGTCGGCGACCGCGTAGAGTTACGTGGCTTCGGGGCATTCTCGGTGAAACGGCGCGGGGCCAGAATCGGCCGCAATCCCAGGACCGGCGAATCGGTGCAAGTGTCCGAGAAATTCATTCCCTACTTCAAAACCGGCAAGCAGCTCCGCGAAAAACTAAACAGCGGCGATTAAGCGCCCGTTCGATCTGCCGTGGCCGTGCGGCCGGACCGGTTAAGGAAAGATCGCCCGTGGCGAAGGTACTTTTCTGGATTGTCGTAACCCCTCTGGCGGTGGCGGTGGTCGTATTTTCTGTCAACAACCGGGGCGAAGTGGTTTTAAATCTATGGCCGCTGGGGCCGCTGGACTTCGCCGCCGCCTCGGTGCCGTTGTTCGCCGTCGTGCTGGCGGCCCTGTTGGCCGGGTTCCTGGCCGGCGGTTTCGTGGCCTGGGTTTCAGCTGCCAAGGTCCGCAAACACGCCCGTGCCGAAAACCGCAGGGCCGAAGCCGCCGAACGCGAACTCGCCGAAGCAAAAAACAGTATTCAGCGGCTGCAATCCGAGGTCGACAACGCTCAGGAAGAGACCCTCAGGCTCCCCGCCGACGTGGCCTAGAGCATTTTCCACGTTAGTGGAAACATGCGATAAGCCCGCGCGGCGTTTGAGCGGCCAGAGGCAAAACCTAGGGCAATTCCATTTGCATGGAGTTCGCCCTAAAACCCCTCCCAAGCTGGCTTTTCCCGAGCCCTGGGGCTATAACACCGCCCGATTGTCGGCCTACCCATTTCCGGAAAGGGATGCCCCTTGTGAAATCGTCGGACCGTATTTTTGCCGCCCTGGATACGCCCAATCTGGACAAGGCGCTTGAACTAGCCAGGCGGCTGAAGGGGCTTGTCGGCGGGGTTAAACTGGGCAAGGAATTTTTCACCGCCCTCGGACCCGAAGGGGTGCGCGAGGTGGCGGCCGTGGGCCTACCGGTGTTCCTGGACCTTAAATTCCACGATATCCCGGCGACAGTGGCCGGCGCCGTAAGGGCCGCGGTTGCTTTGAAACCGGTCATGCTCAACGTGCACGCCGCCGGCGGAGAGGCGATGATGCGGGCCGCCGCCGAGGCCGCTGCCGGGGCCGGCGAAGAGAAACCGCTGGTGCTGGCGGTGACGGTGTTGACCTCGCTGTGGTCGGGCGAACTCACCGCCACGGGCATAGAAAGCCCGGCGGCGGCGCAAGTCCTGCGCTTGGCCCGGTTGGCCGAGGGTTGCGGCCTCGACGGCGCCGTCTGTTCGGCCCGGGAGGCGACCGATTTGCGGCAGGAATTGGGAGAGGACTTCAAGCTGGTGGTTCCCGGCATTCGCCCCGATTGGGCCCAAACGGACGACCAGAAGCGCACCCAAACCCCGGCCGAAGCGGTGGCTTCGGGCGCCGATTACCTTGTCATCGGGCGTCCCATCACCGGTGCCACCGACCCGGCGGATGCCGCCCGGCGCATCGCCGAAGAACTCGGTCCATGACCGTTGACGTCAAAATCTGCGGGCTCACGGACGAAACAGCTGTCATCGCTGCCGTCGAGGGGGGCGCGGTCATGTGCGGTTTCGTCTTTTTCCCCGCCTCGCCCCGCAACGTGACTCCTGAGGCCGCGGCGGCGCTGACGGCCCGGGTGCCCGACGCTATAGTCAAGGTCGGCCTGGTGGTCGATGCGGATGACGGCCTCTTGACGGATATTGTGGCCACCGCCGGGGTCGGCATGTTGCAGCTCCACGGCACCGAGAGCCCCGAACGAACCTCTGAAATCCGCCGGCGCTTCGGGGTGCCGGTGATGAAAGTGCTGGCGATCCAGGACCCGGACGACATCGCCGCCGCCAGGGCCTACGAAGGGGTCGCCGAGCGGCTGATGTTCGATGCCAAGCCGCCGGAAGGCGCCATCCGGCCCGGCGGCAATGCCCGCGCTTTCGATTGGGGGCTTTTGAAAGACGAAACCTGGTCGCGTCCGTGGCTGCTGGCCGGCGGGCTGACGGCGGAAAACTTAGGGCAAGCCGTGAAAACCAGCGGCGCCACCGCCGTCGATGTGTCGTCGGGCGTTGAGGACGCCCCGGGCCAAAAGAACCCGGACAAAATTCGCCAATTCCTAACTGCTGCGGCCGATCTTTGATCCCTGGACTTGCCAACAAAACGCTGTTTTTACTGGCGCTTTGTGGTTTATTAACTGGGAATCCAGGGAAGACCCATGACTAAGTTGAATACTTATCGCGCCGGCCCGGACGAGGCCGGGCACTTCGGACTCTTCGGCGGACGCTACGTCGCGGAAACGCTGATGCCGCTGATTCTGGGGGTGGAAAAGGCCTACGACGCGGCCAGGGACGATCCCGCCTTCTGGGACGAATTCCACCACCTGATGAAACACTACGTCGGCCGACCAAGCCCGCTCTATTTTGCCGAGCGCCTGACCGGACTTTTCGGCGGCGCCAAGCTTTATTTCAAGCGCGACGAGCTCAACCACACTGGTGCCCACAAGATTAACAACACCATCGGCCAAATTCTGCTCGCCCGGCGCATGAACAAGACCCGTATCATCGCTGAAACCGGAGCCGGCCAGCACGGGGTGGCGGCGGCGACCGTGAGCGCGTTGTTCGATATCCCGTGCGTGGTCTACATGGGCGAGACCGATATCGAGCGCCAGGCGCCCAACGTCTTCCGCATGAAGCTCCTGGGCGCCGAGGTCAGGCCGGTGAGCGCCGGCACCGGCACCCTCAAGGACGCCATGAACGAGGCGCTCCGTGACTGGGTCGCCAACGTGGACGACACATTTTACATCATCGGCACCGTCGCCGGGCCGCACCCGTATCCGTTCATGGTCCGGGATTTCCAGGCCGTCATCGGCAATGAAGTGCGGGAACAAATCAATGAAACCGAGGGCCGGGACCCCGACTCGCTGGTCGCCTGCATCGGCGGTGGGTCCAACGCCATGGGCCTATTCCACCCGTTCTTGGATGACGAGGACGTGCGCCTCATTGGCGTCGAAGCCGCCGGCCAGGGGATCGAGACGGGTGAGCATTGCGCCTCGCTGACCGGCGGCTCTCCGGGAGTCCTGCACGGCAACAGAACCTACCTGTTGCAAACCGAAGACGGCCAGATCCTCGATGGACATTCGATTTCCGCCGGTCTGGATTATCCCGGTATCGGGCCCGAACATTCGTGGCTCTTCGACACCGGCCGGGTTGAGTATGTCTCTGCCACCGACATCGAAGCGTTGGAAGCCTTTCAACTGTGTGCCAAAATGGAAGGAATTATCCCGGCGTTGGAGCCTGCGCACGCCCTTGCCCATGTGGCCAAGATTGTCGGCGGCCTGCCGAAGGATCATCTCATGGTAATGAACATGTGCGGGCGCGGCGACAAGGACATCTTCACCGTTGCCCGCCACCTCGGCATCGAGATCAGCGAATGAGTGCCCCCGCCGACAGTATGCCTGAAACCCGCATCCGGCGGCGGTTCGAGACGCTCAAATCCGAGGGCCGGTGCGGGCTCGTGACTTTCGTCACCGCCGGCGATCCTGAGTTGGAGGTGTCCCGGGAGATTCTTTTTGGCCTGCCGGTGGCGGGCGCGGACCTGATTGAGCTCGGCATGCCCTTCAGCGATCCCATGGCCGACGGTCCGGCGATCCAGGCCAGTTCCTTGCGGGCGCTCAAAAGCGGCATGACGCTGAAGAAGACCTTGAAGCTGATCGCCGATTTCCGCTCCCGGGACGACGCCACGCCAGTGGTCTTGATGGGCTATTACAACCCCATTTACGTCTACGGGACCGAAGCCTTTCTCGCCGACGCCAAGGACGCCGGCGTCGACGGGGTGATCGTCGTCGACCTGCCGCCGGAAGAGGTGGACGAACTGTGGAAGCCGGCCTGCGCCCAAGGCATCGATGTCGTCTTCCTGACCGCGCCGACATCCGATGACGAACGCCTGCCCAAGATCGTTGAGCGGGCATCGGGCTTCGTCTATTACGTCTCCATCGCTGGCATTACTGGCACCAAGTCCGCCACCGTCGCTGACGTGGACGAAGCCGTCCAGCGCATCCGCCGTCACACCGACCTTCCCATCGGCGTCGGGTTCGGGATCAGGACGCCAGACCAGGCGGCCGGGATCGCCGCCGTGGCCGACGCCGCCGTGGTCGGCTCGGCGCTGGTCGACATCGTCGCCGCCAATCTGGACAAGGACGGCAAGGCCGAACCGGGGCTGGCCAACAAACTACTCGCCCTGGTGAAGGACCTGGCGGCGGGGGTGCGCGGCGCAAGGGTCAAGGTGGCTTAGGTCCCGTGAACTGGCTCAAGAACTTCGTCAGGCCGAAACTCCGGCAACTGGTCGGCGGCAGCAAGGACGTTCCGGGAAACCTTTGGCACAAATGCCCCCAGTGCCAACAGATGATCTTTCACCGGGATTTGGAGAAAAACCTCCATGTCTGCCAGCACTGCCGCCATCACATGCGGATTTCTGCCCGCCGGCGTCTGGGAATGCTGTTCGATGACGGCCAATACCAGGTCGCCGAGGTGCCGGCGACCCCCGACGATCCGTTGAAGTTTCGCGACCGCAAGCAATACACCGACCGCCTCAAGGAAGCCCGCGATGCGACTGGCGCCGACGACGCGATGATCACCGCCCACGGAAAGATGGGAGGAATGAGCGTTGTCATTGCGGCGCTCGATTTCGGCTTCATGGGCGGGTCCATGGGGGTGGCCGTCGGCGATGCGATGTTGACGGCGGCTCGCTTGGCAGTGGTTCAGCAGGCGCCCCTAGTCGTTGTGCCGTCGTCCGGCGGCGCTCGCATGCAGGAAGGCATCCATTCCCTAATGCAGATGCCGCGCACCACCATCGCCGTCGAGGATGTCCACGAAGCCCGTTTGCCTTATGTCGTCGTCCTTTCCGATCCGACCACCGGCGGCGTGTCCGCGTCTTTCGCCATGCTCGGCGACGTCGCCATCGCCGAGCCCGGTGCGATTATCGGCTTCGCCGGCGCCCGGGTCATCGAACAGACCATTCGCGAGACGCTGCCGGAAGGGTTCCAGCGGGCCGAATACTTGCTGGATCACGGCATCGTGGACATGGTCGTGCACCGGCTCGAACTGCGCGACACCTTGATCCGGGTGCTGTCGCTGATCAGCAACAAGGGACCGGCGGCGAAGGTACTGCCGATATTGGATGCCGACGGCGGACTGCCGGCGCAGAATCCCCTGGCCGCCCCGCCGGACAACCCCGGAAAAGGCGGCAAACCCCCGGCCGATTAGTCTTCCGTGAGCGGATTCCCCAAACTCCAGGCGATCCTCGAACGCTTTGATCAGCTGCATCCGAAGCTGATCGACCTGACCCTAGACCGGGTCCTCAGGCTGTTGGGCGAACTCGGCAGCCCACAACTGCACTTGCCGCCCGTGGTCCACGTTACCGGAACCAACGGCAAAGGCTCTGTGATCGCGATCATGCGCGCCGCGCTGGAAGCCGCAGGGTACAAGGTCCACGTCCTTACCTCGCCGCATCTGGTGCGCTTCAACGAACGAATCCGTCTCGCCGGAGAACTGATCGGCGACGGGGCGCTGACGGAACTGCTCGAGGAAGTCGAAAAGAAGAATGGGCAAAAGCCGATCACCTTTTTCGAGATCACCACGGCGGCGGCGCTGCTGGCGTTTTCCCGTACTCCGGCCAACATCGTGCTTTTGGAATCCGGGCTCGGCGGCCGACTCGACGCCACCAACGTGATCAAATCGCCGGCGCTGACCGTGATCACGCCGGTCTCCATGGACCATCAGCAGTATCTGGGCGATACGCTGGCCGCCATCGCCGGGGAAAAGGCGGGAATCCTTAAACCCGGCGTTCCCTGCATTGTCGCCCGGCAACTCCCGGAAGTGGTGGCCGTGATCGAGGAAAAGGCGGCTGAAATTGGCGCGCCGCTGATCATCGAGGACCTGGACTGGACCATGCGCTATGGCGTTGAGGAACTGGTCGTCAATAGCGGCACCCAAATCCGCCAATTGGTGCCGCCCAGCCTAGAAGGCCCCCATCAGGCCCAGAACGCCGGTATCGCGGTGACGGCGCTGGAACGGCTCTACGGGTTTCGGGTGTCGCACGACGACATGATCGAGGGATTAGGCCGGGTGGACTGGCCGGCCCGCCTACAACGCCTTCGCCGGGGGCTGGTGAGGGGCGTTCTCGGACAGGAGTTCGCGTTGTGGTTGGATGGTGGCCACAACGCCGCCGCCGCCGAGGCCCTTGCGCAGTGGCTCTCGGAAAGAGACACGATGCCGCTGCACCTCGTCTTCGGCATGTTGAACACCAAGGACCCGGCGGCGTTCCTGGTGCCGCTCAAGCCCTATCTCTATTCGCTGCACACGGTCCCCATCCCGGGTGAAGCGGCGGGCCTAAGCGCCGAAGAGCTAGCCCGGGCCGCCGAACAGGCAGGCTTTGCCGCGACGCCGGCCACCGACGTCAAGGACGCGCTTCGCGCCATCGCCGAGACGGAAGAGCCCCCGGCCCGGATCCTGATTGCGGGATCGCTTTATCTGGCCGGTTCGGTGCTGGCGGAAAGCGGCTAGTGGATTCTATCCACTAGCCCGCCGGGGGCTGATTTCGTACCATAAAGGGCAGAATAATTCGGAGGAGGAAAGCATGTTTGACCAGGAGCAATTCGTCGAAGACTACCGGGTGGTCTTGGCCGAGAATTCCAGCTACAAGGCCGTGCGTGAGGTTGTTGCCCGGGCGGTATTCGATCTGGTGGTGATCAACGGTCTCGGCGAGCCGAAAGCCGCCGGCGCCATGGGGATGATGAAAAATGACGCCCATCCCCTAGGCCCCGACATCATCCATTCCGTGACCAACCTGAACCCGCACCTGACCGGGGCCATCCACGTCTACAGTGGTGATTTCTTCCGCCTTCCGCGCAGCGAATGGGATCCGGAGGACTTGACCGAGCATTCCTACGACATGGAGAAGGTCCTACGCGCCTTTGAGGCGTCGAGCGAGACTGCGGCTTAGGAGCATGCCATGATCGTCGAACAAATCTGGACCGGGAACGCCTATCGCAACTTTAATTACCTGATCGCCTGCCCGGAAACGGGCGACGCCCTGGCCATCGATCCCCTCGACCATAGGAAATGCTTAGGCACCGCTAAGGACAAGGGCTGGACCCTCACCCAGGTCCTAAATACCCACGAGCACGGCGATCACACCGGAGGCAACAAGGCGGTGATCGCGGCTACGGGCGCCAAGCTGCTGGCCCATGCGGGCGCCAAGAACAGCATTCCGGACATCGACATCGGCCTTGAGGCAGGCGACGTGATCAAGGTAGGTAAGACGGTGGAACTGGAATGCCTGGATACCCCCGGCCATACCATGAGTCACGTGTGCCTGCTGTCACGCACCGACCAGCCGGCGCTTTTTTGCGGCGATACGCTGTTCAACGCCGGCGCCGGCAACTGCCACGGCGGCGGCCATCCGGAGGAGCTATACCACACCTTCGCTACCCAATTGGCAAAGCTTGGCGACGGGACGCTCATCTATCCGGGCCACGACTACATCGTTAACAACCTTGAATTTACTCTCGACCGCGAGCCCAACAACGAGCGCGCAAAGTCATTGTTGGGCGAGGTCGAAAACCAGGACCCGACCGCCGCCATGGTTACGACGCTCGGCCATGAGAAAGAGATCAACACCTTCTTCCGCCTGCACAACCCGACGGTGATCGCTCGGGTGCGCGAGAGTTTCCCCGAGATCGGAGAGGATCCGAACCCGAAGACGGTGTTCGTGAAGCTCCGTCAAATCCGGAACGACTGGTAGGGACCTTCTTCCGACCCAGCCAACGAAGAACCCCACCTGTCGGGCGGGGTCCGGCCGCCCTAGGGTCTTATCGTCCTGGATCGCTTTGATCCAGGACGTGAATAAGTCCTTAAGGTTGTGAATTAGAGGGCCAAATCGTTTCAAATTGAATCAATTTGAAACGATCTCACTCTAGGGACAGGTCAAATTCGGCCCGTCAAAGGACCTCGTCAATCCATTCCACCAGCTTGCCCTTCGGCAGGGCGCCGATCTTGGTCGCCGCCACTTCGCCGCCCTTGAACAGGATCAGGGTCGGTATTCCCCGGATTCCGTATTTGTTCGGCGTGGTGGGGTTGTCATCGATATTGAGCTTGGCGACGGTCAACTTGTCACGCAACTCTTCCGCCAGTTCCTCTAGCGCCGGCGCGATCTGCAGACAGGGCCCGCACCATTCTGCCCAAAAGTCGACCAGGACCGGATCATGTGATTTCAGGACATCGGCATCAAAGCTGTCGTCGGAGACGTGTTTTGGCATTTTTTAATCCTAACAGCCCTTCAGAATATAACCACGCGCCCCAGGACCGTGGATATTTTTAATGACCGTTGATGAAGAATCTAGGGAGTGCCTGCCACCCCGTCAAGGTGCCAAAGCATCCAAAATGTCGTCGCTCAATGACATCAACCTCGGCCCCACCGTCCATAACAGCACCGACCGGACGGGGCGGCCAGGATAAATCTCCCGAAGGGCTTCGCGGTAGGCGGCCATTTGGAGAAGGTATTGGGTGGCGACCTTGTCTTCCGTTTCGGGAGGCGGCTGTTTGGTTTTGTAGTCGATGACGGTGATGGCGTCAGGGGTCACCAGAAGCCGGTCCAACTGGCCCGAGATGACTTTTGGCCCTTCCGGCCCGCTAACGATGCCGGTGATCGGCACTTCCGCAAGGCTGCCGGGTCCGAACAGACCGGCATGATCAGGGTGGGTGAGCACGCCTAGCGTCTCGACGACGATGTCATCGAGTTCCCCCGCTCCGAGGCCGTGGGCCGGCCGTGCCAAAAAGGCGCGGGCAGCGGCCTCACGGTCTTCGGGCGCCAGGTCCGGCAGGCTCTGGAGCAGCCGGTGGATGAGGTTGCCGCGCTTGAACCGCGCCCCGTCATCGGGTCCCAGCGGCGAGATAACCATCGGTTCGTCCCCGGTGGGCCGGCTGGGCGCCAGCGGCCGGGACGGCTCGGGCTCCTGCGTCGGCGGGGCCAGGGCCCAATCGGGCGTAGCCGTTTCTGTCTTGTTTTCTCCCGCCGCACCGTCTCCGTCGGGTTCTGCGGTCTGGGGGTTGGCAAGACGCCATAGAGTTTCACCCTCAGGCGTTTCTATTTTTTCGGCGATTTCCCTAATCGCCGGTTCCATAAGGTCATACCAACATCCTTCGGACCGGCCCCGTTTGGTTTCCCAACCCGAGATGTAAAGCCGGTCCCTGGCCCGGGTCATGGCGACGTAAAGCAAGCGACGGTATTCGCGCCCTGCTTCTCCATTTGCTTCTTCGTGAAGCTGGGCCGTGACACCCTCTTCCTCGTCTTTTGATGTTCGCCAAATCACCGCTTCTGGTCCTTCTTCGCTTTCCAGCCAATGCAGCCGGGGCGCTAACTGCGCGCCCTGCATGGTGCACGTGTCAGGAAGGAAGATGATCGGGGCCTCAAGGCCCTTGGCGCCGTGGACGGTCAGGACGCGGACTTCGTTCAGCCCGCGTTCCATCTCGCGTTTGATTTCGGTCTCGCCCCTTTCCAGCCAATATAAAAAACCTTCCAGGGACGGTTCATGGTCGCGTTCGAAATCCAACGCCAGCCCCAGGAATTCGTCGATGGGCTCTCCCGCTTCCTGGCCAATGTGGGCGAGGAGGTCCTTTCTGCCGCCACCCGACCCTAAAAGGCGCGCATAGAACTCATAAGGTGGGGTGAAATCGCCGGCGGCCAGAAGCTGGGAAAGTTTTTCTTCGGCCCGGGAAAATTCTGGTCCCTCGTCCCGGTGGTCCCGTAGCGCCTGCCATAACGTTCCCGGTCGTCCGTAGGCGAGGTCGAACAAGGCGTCATCGTCGAATTCGATGAACGGTCCCTTGAGGACAACCGCGGTATTCAAATCGTCGTCGGGCAACAGAACGAAGTGGCCCGCGGCCATCAGATCCATGACCCCCAAATGGTCCAGAAGCTTCAGCCGGTCGCGCCCGGCAACGGGGATGCCCCGGCGTTCAAGGGCACGGACCATGATGTCGGCGAAGCTGCCCCGGGTGCGGACCAAAATCATAATATCGCCGGGGGTGATGGGCCGCCCGGCGGTTTCGAGCATTTCCTTAGCCTGCCACATCTGATCGATCTTTTCGGCAATCCTGTCGGCCAAGCGCATGGGCGGACTTTTTTGGCCCATCTGGTCCAAGGGTGCGTCCCAGGGCCGAATCTCTAGAACTTCGTCCGGCGTTAGGGTCGGCCACAGTTCCACAAACCCGCCCTGGCCTTCCCGGTTCGTGTGGTGAAGGATGGGCTTGGCTCCCCAGGTCAGGCCGTCCGCCGCTTTTTCACGTCCGAACACGGCATCGACCGCCGTTAGAACGGCCGCTGACGAACGGTAGGAAACGGCCAGTTCGACCTCGGGAAGGGCGCCGCCCAGCGCCACCGCCTGTTTGCGGAAGCGGTCCCGCATACGTCCGAAACTTGCCGGCTCGGCCCCTTGGAAGCTGTAAATGGACTGTTTTTCGTCACCGACGGCGAACACCGTTCGCGCCAACGGCCGATCCTCGTCCCCGGCACCGAGGCCGGTGAAAAATTCACCGGCAAGGGCGGCGATAATTTCCCATTGTTCGGGGCTGGTGTCCTGGGCCTCATCGACGAGGATATGGTCGATCCCGCCGTCGAGCTTGTAATGGACCCAGGAAAGGTAGCCCTCACGGCCAAGCAGATCCTGGGCTTTTTCAATCAGATCGTCGTAATCCAGAAGCGCGCGGGTGCGCTTTATGCGGTCATAAGCCCTAAGCAAAGCTTTACCGACGATGAGCAGCGATTCCGTTGCTTCCGCCAAGGCGCACGCCTTAAGTCGTAGGACCAACTTCAAAACCCGTTCTTGTTCGATCCCGAGGATATCTTCCGCGCCCGGATCGGCTTTCTTGGCACCTTTGGTGATAATCGTTTTTCTGGGCGCCCGGTCCTTGGTGATGAAAAGGGCCGCATACTCACCCGTCAGGTTTTCCGCCCGCTGTTTGGGATTCATGGCTATCCAGCCCCTTATGATCCCGGCTCGGTCCTTGTCGCCCTGGGTCCCTTCTTCCAATGCCTTGGCCGATTGCATCAGGCCGGGTTTATCGAAAGCGACGTCCTGGGCGGCGGTTTTCAGAACCTCGCTTGCCCTTTCCTCAGGCCCCAGGCCAAGGTTTCGGCGAATAGCGCTCATCAGGCCTTGATGTCCGCCCTGGGCGGCGACGAGACGTTTAAGATTACCCCGCTTGTCGTCGAGTTCCCGCATGACCTTGGCAAACTGATCCTGGTCAATCAGCCCGGCTAGATGCCGGAGTGCAGTGCGAACGCTTTTCCCCTCCGCCCCCCCCCCGAGGAGCAGTCGGTTCCGCGCCTCGGTCCGAAGTTCGGCGGCGCGCCGCTCGTCGATGACGGCAAAGTGCGGCACCAACCCCGCTTCCACAGGGAAGCGGCCTAACAGCGATTCCGCGAACGAATGGAGGTTGCGCACCCGGGTTCCCTCCGGCGTTTCCAGGACCCTGGCGAACAATGATCTTGCTAGCGACTTCTCTCCGTCTTCCGCCGGCTTGCCCAATATCGCCTTTAGGTCATTATCAAGCGCCTCGTCGTCCATGGCCGCCCAATGGCCGAGGCGTATGCTCAGGCGGGTGGCGACCTCGGCCGCCGATGCCTTGGTGAAGGTCAGGCACAAAATCCGGTTCGGTGCGGCGCCGGCAAGGAGCAACCGCAAAATCCTCTCGATCAGCACATGCGTCTTTCCGGTTCCCGCGTTGGCCGACACCCAGACGGATTGGGCAGGATCGGCGGCGGCGACCTGGGCGCCGGTGTGGGCGGGTTTTTTGCTCATGCGCCGTCCTCCGCCCGGCCCCGCCATTCCAGCACCCGGGCCAGGTGGTCATAGTCTCCGGCGAGCTCCAACAGCATGGGCCGGGGCTGGGATAGGTAGGGCATGGCCGGGTCGTCATATTGATAGATCAGTTTGGTCAGGCGGGTGACAGTGGCATCAATGACATCAGCCATGTCCTCCGCGAAAACCTTTTCTTTTCCAGGCTCGCGCCCACCGGTTAACTTGAGATAAACGAACTGAGCAACCTCTTCCTTGTCGATCCCCTTGAAACCTCCGGCTTCCGCGATGGCCGCTTCCAAGGGGAGTTGCGGAGCTAAGAATGTCTTCACCTGAGGCCAGGAAGGCTCTTGGCCGGTCTTGTAATCCATCACCGAAAGACCGATGTCGGCGTGGTGGTCGATACGATCGGCCCTCGCCGTCAGGGTGAACGGCCCGGTGAGGCCGTCCAAGACCATTTTGCCCTTTTTCTCCGTCGCGACGTTTCGGAAGCCGGCTTCGCGGCGGGTCCGTTCGTATTCGATAAACCACCCGGCGATACGTTCGAAACGAGGCCACCAGAAGGCGTCAACGTCCGGCGGAACCTGGAAATCGTCGAAGACCTTGCGGCCGATCTCAAGCAGTCGGCGTTCGGCGTTGCCGGGAAGGGCATCACCGTATTGTCCGAGAAATTCGTGTAACACGGCATGGATAATAATTCCCCAATCCGCTGCCCCCGGCTCGGCGTCGATTGGAGGGAGAGGGTCTAGGCGGAGGACATGCCGCGCGTAGATGACGTAGGGATCGCGAATCCAGTGTTCCACCTGTGTAACGGAAAGCTGCCGGGGCCGGGCGTCGACCGGCGGTGTCGGCCGGGGGTCGGCCACCTGGCGGCTTTCGGCGGGCTCATCCAGGCCGGCGGTCCAATCTAGCCAGCATTCCGGGGCTTTGAAGGCGTCTTCCCGGCCCATCCGTTCCAGAAGGTTGTCCAGCCTCAGCAGCCAGCGCGACGGCACCTGGGGCGTGCCGTCCACGCGGTCGGAGCGGGTCAGGACGACATGGGGGGCCGAGAAGGTTTGGGTGAAATCATGGGCCTGAAGGCCGATAATCCGTTCTGGGGACGGCAGGCCAAATTCCTTGAGCATGGAGCGGTTCATCCATGGACTAGCCTTGGCCTCGGGGGGCCAGGTGTTTTCGTTGAGGCCGCCGAGGATCATCACATCCGCCTGTTGCAGCCGGGCTTCCAGCAGGCCCCAGATATGGAGGCGGGGGTGGCGGCCGTAGCGGGGCCTGACGACCCGCCCCGCCATCAGGGTATCCAAAAGCGCTGGGTAATCGGCGGCGGTGACGGCGCCGAAATCCTTGGCCGCGTCCCTGAGCTCGGCGACGAAGTTGGCCGCCGCTTCGCCGGCGTCTCCGGCCCACAGTTCCACCGCGCCTTCCGTTTCACCGGTGGCGGCCAGGGCCTCGGCCATTCTCACGTGGTCGCTGACCACCTCAGGGAGGGCTTTGGGTTTTCCCTGGAGCGTCTTAGCGAAGGGGGAAATGGTTTTCTTCAGGTCATTCAGGAAGGCTTGCAGGCTGGTCAAGGTCTTTTTATCCAGGCCGCGGTTGGTTTTGAGCGCCCCTAGGAGCCCTTCGATTCCCGGCCCCGGACGTGGGCCGCGAAGCACCGCGATCTCAAGCTCCCGCACCTGGGCCCTGAAGCCGCCGGGCGTAAGTCCGCCCGCCGCTAACGGATGTTTGAGCGCCGCCAGCAACGGCACTGGGGCCAGGTCGTCGGCGGCCATGCGCGCCGTCAGCCGCAGGAAGGCCCCCGAGGGGGTCCGTGCCAGGGGAATGCCGGCGGAATCATCGACCTCGATCCGCCAACGCCTCAGCTCCGCCTCCACCCGGCGGGCGAGGCCCCGGTCCGGCGTCACCAGGGCGGCGGTTTTCCCCGGTTCTTCCAGGGTCCGGCGCATGATGAGCGCGATGACGGCAGCTTCCTCACGGAGGCCGGGACAATTGATACGGCTGATGGAGTTGAGTGCCTGCCCGGTCTCTTTCCCACCAAGGGGTGGCAGAGGTTCGGCGGTGGCGGGGACCAAGGCGGCATTGACCATGCGGGCGCGGTCCGACGGGCGCCAATCATAGCCGGGGACCTTCCAAGGCTTGACGTCTTCCCGCCGGGTGTCCAGGCGTTCAAGCAACCGCGCCATGCCGAACTGGGGATGGGATTCCTGTAATGCCGCCCAGGCGTTCGGCGTGGCGTCCAGGTCGAGGCCGGGCAGCACCACCCGGCCTTCGGGCAGGCGGGCGACCACTGCCAGCAGGTCGGCGGTGGCGGGGATGGAACCGGTGGATCCGGCAGCAATCACCGGGTCGGTGGGCGGGTTCTCAATCCAAGCCCGGGCCTGAGCGTCGAACAACCGGTTGCGCCGGTCGGCGGCATCCAGCGCGTCCTCGTCTGCCAACACCTCGGGCCATTCCTCGGTTAGTATTTTCAGGAACTTGAGCGTCTCCTGCCAGTGTTTGGAAAAAGCACCGGACACCAGCCCCTCCAGCCCGTCAAATGAAAGGCGCTCGGTATGGACCTGATCTAAAAACCGCGCCAGTTCGAGGGCCAGATGGGCGGCCTGGTTCGGGTTGGCCTCGCCCGGGCCGGCGAGCACCAGCCGGGTCAACAGCAACTGCCGGCGAAGCCCGGAAACCGCCGGCTTGACAGCGATGGAATCGGCCGCCGGCGCGCCGTCTTCGGCGCCAAAGCCGTCGGCAATGAGGATTTTGTCCTCGTCCAGGTCACCCAAGGCGGTCATCCGGGGCAAAAGCAAAGGCCGGCCTTCGCTTTGCCTCAGGAAGGCCTCGGCAAGGCTTCGCCTGGCGCGCCTCGTCGGCACCAGGACCGTGACCCGGGCGAGCGCCGCCGGGTTACTGCCCATGAAATCGAAGATACCGGCCGCTAGTACGTCGACAAAGGGAAGGCCCGCCGGAATGGTGAAGACCCGGGGCGATTTTTTGGGGGGCGATTGAGGGGGCGACGCGCTCATTATCCCGGATGTCTAACGGTGCTTGGTGCCGGCGAAGCGGAGGCGCATGTAGTTTTCAGCCTCTTCCAACCCCTCGGGCGTGCCGACATCGAACCATTCGCCGTCATGAACCGCCCCGTAAAGGCGTTTCTCCTCGATCACCTTATCGTAGAGGACGTTGAGGGAAAAGACACCGTCAGGCGTATCGGCGAACAGTCTCGGGTGCAGGATCTGGATGCCGGCAAACACCCACGGTGACACCTCGCGTTCCGGCCGGCGGGTCAATAAGCCGTTACCGTCGGCGCAGAAATCGCCGATACCCCGATAACCGTAGGCATCGACGGTGGAATGCAACATCAACAGCCCGTCCATCCGGCCGTCGTCCCAGGTGGCGGTCATGCGCTCCAACGCGTCGAAGGGACCGTTGAGCCATAAGGCATCCACATTGACGACGAAAAAGGGCTGATCCCCCAACATTCCCAACGCCTTGGCGACACCGCCCCCGGTTTTCAGGAGTTCTTTTTCCGGCGACAGGCGGATTTCGGGCGACGAACGGCCTTCCAGGTGTTTTTCCACCTGATCGGCGAGGTGGTGGGTATTGACCACCACCTCCTTGATGCCGGCGGCGTCAAGCCGGTCGAGGACATGGTCGATCAGGGCCCGGCCGTCGATTTCCACCAGGGGCTTCGGCAGCGTCTCGGTCACGGGCCGGAGGCGGGTGCCGAGGCCAGCCGCCAGCACCATTGCCTTTTCCAGCACCGGGTACGGCACTGGGTCGGTTTCGGGTTTCACGCCCCCGCTGCCGGGCATGGCGGGACTCCCCTCTTGTCAGGCGGCACGTGGGCATCGAACCAGGCGGCGACGGGCGCCAGCGCTTGATGGCCAAGGGCGGCCTCCAACAACCGCCAGACCCGGGGGATATGTTCCAGGTAGGCGGGCTTGTCATCGCGCCGGCAAAGCCGGGTGAAGATGCCGATAACCTTGGCGTGGCGCTGGGCCGCGAGAATAGCGTAAACGGTCTTGAATTCGCCGCCGTCGAGGTCGGGAAAGGTGTCCAGGTAGCGTTTCAGCATGGCTTCCCGGAAGCCGCTGCCGATGTCGCGACGGGCATCCTCCAGGAGCGACATCAGGTCATAGGCGCAGGCGCCCCGGACGGCGTCCTGGAAATCGAGAAGCCCGCACCGGGCAACGCCGTACCGCCCGTCGAGCACTAACAGGTTGTCCACATGGAAGTCGCGAAGCACCAGGGTCTGGGGCTGGCGGTGGACGATGGGAAAAACCTGGAGCCAGGCATCGCGGTAGGCATCCAGCACCTCACCGGGCGGCGGTTCGCCGAACACCGCCGGCCACGTCCAATCGGTGAGCAGAGTGGCCTCGTCCAAGAGCTTGGCATCGTTGTAATCCTCCATCCCCGGCGGCAGGGCGCGGTCGGGATCGATCCGGTGCAGTTCGACCAATACGTCGACGGCAAGGCCGTAAAGGTCCAATTCCACCACCCCGCCGGCATTGCCGGTAGTTTTTTCCAGCACCCGGTTAAAGGTCTCGTCGCCTAGATCTTCGATGATCAACAGGCCGTTTTCCTTGTCCTTGGCAAAAATTTCGGGGGCGCTGAAACCCAGGAACTTCAAATGCCGGGCGATGGCGACGAAGGCGTCTACGTTCTCCTCGGGCGGCGGCGCGTCCATCAATACCGCCCCCCGGCCGCTGTCGGTGAGCCGGTCGTAGCGGCGGAACGAAGCGTCGCCGGCGAGGGTTTTCCGGGCGGCACCGCCCCACCCACGGGTAAAAAGAAACTTTTCGATGACCGCTTCCCGCTCAGTCATGGGCCGTTCCCTGGTCCCGTATTCTCTCCAGGCGCTTACCCCAGGTTCCAAACCCGACTAGGGTCGCCCGCCGCGAATCTGGGTTTGCGCCCTGGTCGAGCGCCACCTCCAGCCGGTTGGCCGGCAACAGCCCGTTCACCCGGTCGGGCCATTCGATTAGCGAAATTCCGTCGGCAAAGGCATCCTCCATGCCCAACTCCCGTGTTTCCCTGGCGTCTTCGATGCGAAACAGGTCGAAGTGATGGACCGTAACGGCACCGCCCGATGCGGGAAATTCGTACGTCTGATGGATGGTGTAAGTGGGGCTGGGGACTTCTTCGGGACCGGCGTTGCGGGCGTTGATGAAGGCGCGGGCGAAGACGGTCTTGCCGCTGCCGAGGGGACCCGAAAGCGCCAGCACGTCGCCCGGTTTGGCCGATGCCGCCAACCGGGCGGCAAGGGCGGCCGTTGCCACCTCGTCGGCGAGTTCGATCGTGATCGACGCTGGGGTTTTTTCCGCCATGTCAGGCCTTTTTTATCCGTGTCGGAAGCCACCGACAAGCGTCTTAGCCCTCTTCCAGGCCGATGTCGCTGGCCGGCAAGCGGCAGGTGATGCTGGTGCCGCGGCCCTTGAGCGATTTCACCTCTACGCTGCCACCATGAAGCTCGATGAAGTTCCGAACCAGGCTAAGGCCCAACCCGGCGCCGCTTTTGTCGGTCTTGGGGTCGCCGCCCCGCTCGAACGGCTTGAACACCCGTTCCCGGTCGGCCTGGGGGATGCCGATGCCGGTGTCGGAGACGACGATGATCAGGTCGTCCTCTTCGCGCCTGGCCTCCAGGCGGATGGAGCCGCGTTCGGGCGTGAACGTCAACGCGTTGGACAGCAGGTTGAACACCACTTGTTTCAGGCGCTTGTCGTCGGCTATGATCCAGCCGATGTCGGGCGGGCAGTCGAACGACACCTTCAAATCCTTGCGCCGGGTGCGCTCCCCGATGAGGTTGAGCACCGAAACCAGGAGGCCGTGCACGTCGACCGTGTCACGGTCTAATTCCATACGGCCGGCTTCGATGGAGGCGAGATCGAGAATGTCGCTGACCACCGACATCAGGCCGCGAGTGGTATCTAGGATGCCACGGGCGTATTCGCTCTGGCGGCGGTTGAGCCCGCCGAAGTATTCCTGGCCGAGCATATCGGCGAAGCCGATGATTGTGTTAAGCGGCGTGCGCACCTCGTAGGACACGTTGGCGATGAATTCGGCCTTCAAACGGTCGGCTTCGGCCAGGACGTCGGCGCGCTGGCGCAGCGCCTGTTCGACCCGGACGGTGTCGGTAACGTCGAGGTAGCTCAAAAGCACGGCGCCGTCCGGCAACGGCACGTTGGCGTAATTGACAACCGTTCCGTTGGCGAGTTCGATCTGCCCGGTGCTTGATTCGCGGTTCATCAGGCGCGCCATCACACGGTTCTTGTGGGCACCCCAGCTGCGATCGTCCCAACCGCCTTTCACCGAAATCCGCTGGCGGATGTGATCGACGAAGGCGGTGACATGGAATTTGCCGTCCAAGGCCTGTTCCTCCAAGCCCCAAAGCCCGCCGAAAACCGGGTTTGAAAGCTTCAGGCGCCCGTCGCTGCCGAACACCGCGACGCCCTCTTGAAGGTTGTCGAGGGATGCCCCCTGCACGGCGTTCAGCGACTTATAGGAACGTTCTAGGTCGAGGCGGTCGGAAACGTCCTCAAAAACGAAGACCAGGCCGCCTTTACCGTGGCGGTTGACAATGCTTCGGATGGTGCGCCCGTCGGGCAGATGCAGGAGGTCTTCCATGGGCTCGCCGAGGGTTTCGAACCGTTCCAGTTGGCGCCTCTTGAAATCACGGAAATCGGCGACTTCCGGCAGCAAGCGGGCTTCCCGAAGGCGTTCCAGGATTGCACCCAGTTCCGGTTCCGCCCACAGCCAATCGGCGTCCAGGTCCCAAAGCCTGGCGTATGCCGGATTAAAATATTGCAGCCCCGTGCTGGCGCCGAAAATGGCGATGGCGCTATCCAGGCCCTCCAACACCGAGTCCCGGTCCGCCCCCGGGCGCTGGAATTCCACTTTTTCCAATGCCATGCGGTCGACGGCGAAGCCGATGGTACCGCCGGTGGGGTCCCCGTCGTCGCCGCCTCCCAACGGGCCCAGGGGGGTTTCCGTGATCTCCAACAAACGCTTGGACCCGTTGCCCCCCAGGGCCCGCCGTTCGGTGAGGGGCTTCCCCTGACGCCGCGCACGGTCCGCCATGCCGGCTTCGGAGACGGCGATGTTCTGGGCAGCGCGGTTGACGAAGGCGAGAGCCAATTTTGAATCCCGGAGCCACACCGGCAGCGGCATGGCGTCGAGAAGGGCCGTCAGATGCCTGTCGTCCAGGCCCGACGTGTTGACCGGGGCGGAGTGGCCGGTGGCGACGTCGGCGTCCGTCATATCGCGCATCCACACCATGTCCCCCAGGCCCTTACCATCCCCCGTTTTGGCCCGCGTGCCAATGGCCTGGATGCGGCGCTGGCGGTCCAAGGTCAGCAACAGGTCGAAAGTCGTGCCCTTGGCGCGCAGCAGGGACACGCCGCGTTCCAGGGCTTTCAGGGATTCCCCCTCAAAACGGTCGCGGATGTCCTCGTAGCGGACATGAATGCCGGCGTCCAGCCCCAACAACACCGCTAGGCGCCGGGAGCACGTGAAGCCGCCGTTGGGGTGGTCCCAATGAAACAATCCTTCCGGTGCCGCCGCCAGCAATTCCCGCGCCTTTACTGCGACTGCTTCCAGCCTTTGGCGTTCGGCTTTCATTTCGTCGAGTCTTTGGTGCTGCCGGATGATCGCAACCAGCGAAACCAGGGCCACCACAAGGGTGCCTGTCAGCAAGGCCAGGAACGGGTTTATTTCGGCGAACACCGGAAGAGATTAAACGGGCGCCCGGCCCAGCGGCAAGAGGCGAGGAAGCCCCCTTCTTTTCCTTGGGGTCTGACCAGGAACAAAAATAAGAGGCGAGGAACACCCTTAACTCTCTTGGGGGCCCAACCGGGAACATTCATTTGATGATGCGGTTCAGCCGATGGTTTCGGAAATCAGGGATTGCCGTATATCCCACTCGGTGGCGCGGGTGACATAAACCGGTCGGTTCTTCGGGCATCACCCCGGGCGGCCCGTCACGCTAACGGACCATCCTTTCAACCAGCGGCTTCACGGTCAGGCCCTGGACGATGATCGAAAACAGGACGACGCCGTAAGTGATATTCAGGATGGCGGTCTTGTATTCAATGTCCGGCAGGGACAAGGCCAGAGCGACCGCGATCCCGCCGCGCAGCCCCCCCCAGATCAACACCGGCATGGCGCCTTTGGTGAAGGTTTTCCAGCGCGACAGGATGGCGATGGGGATGGTGATGCTGAGCGCCCGGGCAAAGAGCGTCACAGGGATGGCTAGGAGGGCAACCCCCAAATAGTCGGGGCTCAAGGCGACGACCAATACTTCCAGGCCGATCAGGAGGAACAGGACCGAATTGAGGATCTCGTCGATCAGCGTCCAGAACGTCAACACGTAGTCACGGGTTTGTTCGCTCATGGCGTATTTGACGCCCCGGTTGCCGATGAACAGGCCGGCGACGACCATGGCAATCGGCCCGCTCATATGCATAGACAGGGCCAGCGCATAGGTGATCATCACCAACGCCAGTGTGATCAGGACCTCGAGGCTCGGCTCATCGATCCCGTACATGGCGCGGTAACCGATGTATCCGGCGGCCAAGCCGAGGACCGCGCCGCCGCCCGCTTCGGTAAAGAACAGTTTGACGATGGCGGCCGCGCCCATGTCGCCGCCTGGTTCGCACCCTGTTACATCCATGGCAAGCGCGATCGCCACGACGACCGTGAAGATGACCACGCCGACACCGTCGTTGAACAGGGATTCTCCGACCATCTTCGCTTGCAGGGTATCGGGGACCTCGACTATTTTGAAAATACTGAGAACCGCGACTGGGTCGGTGGGGCTGATCAACGCGCCGAACACCAACGCCCAGATAAAAGGGATCCCAAGCTCGAAAATTTCGAACAGAAACCACATCCCCGCCCCAACCACGAAGGTCGAGATCAAAGTGCCGACAACCGCCATCACGCCGATGGTCAGACGCCGGGTCCTTAAGGCGGAGAAATCAGCATGCAAGGCGCCGGCAAAAAGCAGGAAACTCAGCATCCCGTGCATCAGGGTCTCATTGAAATCGATCTGCCGAAGCACGCCTGTGACCCTCTGGGCGATGTGAAAGGAGGGCTCGATCAGATCGAATCCGATAATCGACAGCGAAGCGGCCAGCGCGATCACCACCAGCCCGATGGTGTGCGGCAGGCGCAAAACCCGATGATTGATGTAGCCGAACAGGGCGGAAAGCCCCACAAGGATCGCGCCTATGGTGAATATACTTATCGTAGCCCTTTTTTCCTTTCCCGGCAGAACTTCGCTGCCAATATCCCCGATTCTACAGCTTTTCAGGCCGGAGATCGGAAGGGTCGCTTCCGGCCCGTCGTCCGATCATTAGGGCATGGCCCCGTCGGCAAACTTCTTGAACAATTCCGCCTTGCCTTCCATCACCGGTTTCGCCGCCAGCGCTCCGATGTTGCCGAGCCCGAGGACGACGGTACTGTTGGAAATGACGGCGACCAGGTTCTGCCGGGCGGTAAGGGTCGCGGCCTCGGACGGATCGTTGGCAATGGCGTCGCAGACCGCCGCCACTCCCGGTGAATAGGCGAGCGCTAGGTCGCGCTGATTGGCCAGCGGCTTGATTGCCGCGATCGATAGTTTTCCCGGCTGCGGATAGCGGTGGTAATGCAGCGCCTTTTGCATGAGTGTTTTGTCCGGCATGGAGTTTTCCAAATAGTTGGAGACGGCCGGGCCGTTACCCGGCGGGCTTTTCGTAATCCGTCCTTGCCGATAGGGTGATCGTTAAAAGACGCTGGGGCAACCTTTTTCAAGGGAGCCGTGATGACGGAATCGGAAATTATCTTCGTTCCTCCGGTCATTGGCCACCGGGGCGCTGCCGGCCATGCACCTGAAAACACGCTGGCGTCGCTGCAAAAGGCGGCGGAACTAGGCGCCCGCTGGGTCGAGTTTGATACCAAACTCACTAGCGACGGCGCAGCCGTGCTGTTCCACGACGACACCCTTGAACGCACCACCGATGGCCATGGGGAAGTGGCGGAAACGGCGCTTGCCGATCTCCGGAAACTCGATGCCGGAACCTGGTTCGACGTGGGCTCCCAGGGGGCCTTCGCCGGCGAACGAGTGCCCACGCTGGTGGACGCGATCGCAGCCTTGGCGCGCCTCGGTCTCGGCGCTAACGTCGAGATCAAGCCAAGTCCCGGCCGGGAGACGGAAACGGGCTGCGTCGTCGCCGAAGTGCTTAAGTCGTATTGGCCCGAAACACTGCCGGCGCCGTTGATCTCCAGCTTCGATGCGGAGGTGCTTCGCGCCGCCCGCGATACAGCGCCGGAATTCCCGCGCGCCCTTCTCGTTTTTCGGTTGCCTTTGGACTGGCGGTCGCCCCTGGAGGCCTTGGGCTGCGTTGCCCTACATTGCCGGGAGAAGCACCTAACCGCCGCACGGGCCGGCGCCGTGCTGGCGGGGGGATACGCGCTCCGCTCCTTTACGGTCAACGACAAGGCACGGGCGGAAACACTCTTCGGCTGGGGCGTCGATGGGATCATCAGTGATTACCCCGACCGGATATTGTCAAGATAACCGGTTGCGGCCACCAAGCCTTTGGGCCATGGGCTTTTTCTTAGCTATTGATGGGACAAACATGGTGTCAGTCCTTTTAATAGCGTCCCCCTAGTGACCGACGGATAATCCCTTCAACACTATTTTCTTCGCCATTGTCTTGATCGCTTTCTTGGTCGCCGGATTCTGGCAACTGACTTGGCCTCCCCGGCGCTGGACACGGCCCCGGGCACTGGCGGTGATGCCGCATCCCAGGGACCCATGCAGGACTTGGCCACCGCCATGATCGACGCCGCGGCGGGCTTGGTCACCTTGGCCTTGGGCTTGGTCGGGGTCATGGCCCTGTTCTTGGGGCACATGAAGGTGGCGGAGGAAGGGGAGCTTCTGGCCATTACCGCCCGTACCGTCAGGCCGCTGATGGTGCGGTTGTTCCCCGACGTGCCGGCTGATCATCCGGCGATGGGGGTGACAATCCTCAATATAACAGCCAATGCGCTGGGGCTGGGCAACGCGGCGACGCCGTTCGGTATCCGTGCCATGCAACAACTGGACACCCTGAACACCACCCGTGGCACGGCTTCCAACGCCATGGTCCTGTTCTTGGCCATCAACACCTCCAGCGTGACGCTTCTGCCGACAGGCGTCATCGCGTTGCGCGCCGCCGCCGTGATGGCAAAAGGGCCGGCGGCGGAAAACACCGGCCGGCCGAGCCGGTTACTGCTTAAAAATTTCCTTGGGCAGCGCTTTTAGTAAGGTATCGCGGGCCCTGACGGCCTTTTCGTCGCCGAGATTGGCGGAACGGTCGATCCACATGAAGGCCTGCAGGTTGTCCTTATCCACGCCCTTTCCCTCGTAATAAAGGAACCCAAGGTTGTACTGGGCGGCGGCATGGTCCTGTTGGCCCGCCCTTTCGAACCATTGGGCGGCAGTGGCGTAGTCCTGCTCTGTGCCTTGGCCCAGATAGCTCATGATGCCGAGATTATACTGGGCCCCGGCATGGCCCTTGTCGGCGGCGCGGCGGAACCACTGGGCGGCTTTCGTGAAATCCTTGGGTACGCCGATACCCTTGTAAAAAAGCAGCCCGCGCTTGTGGTCCAGGCCGGCGGTGGTGACTTTTTCGGGTGGAGATTTCTTAGCCATCTTAGTTTCCGGGGGCTTCGGCGTCCTGGGTACGAGAGCCGCCTGTTCGGCGGGCTTTGCCTTCGCCTTCATCGCCGGCGCGGGTTCCGTCGGGGCGGCCTTAGTTTGCGTTGACGGCGCCGTTTCGGGCTGCGGTAAGATGGTGGGGGGACTTATGCCCCGGCTCCCGGCGGCAGCTTCGGCCGTTTCCTGAAGCGGCGGGGCGGGGGGTGCCGCCGGCGGTGCCGGCCGGTCGGTGGTCCGACGAAGGGGCGGCAGATCGATGACCACTCTCGGCGTCTTCCAGGGGCCAGAAAAACCAAGGACGTCGAGATAGAGTGACTTGAAACCGTAAAGTGTGTCGTCCGCGTATTCGCCGAGGGTCGTCTTGATGTCCTGTTTCATGCCGATGATGTCGTCCGTGTAATCGCCGATGACAGGGAGCCCCTTGAAGATGCCGGAAAGCGTCTCATCGCCGACGGACAAAGCGCCGATGGGAACTGCTAGCACGATCACCACCATCAGCAAGGCGAGTATTTTCACGAGTCGTCTTATCATCGCCGTCTATTCCCCGAATTCCCCTGGAAACGGGATAGTCGCGTGTCCTCCGCCGGAAGTGCCCAGGCCCTAGGCTCCAAGGCAATTGCCCCCCCGGGAACGACCCAAGGAAGATGATTTAACACCGCTCCCGGCCCGATGCAAAGTACTAGCCTTGCCCCTTTTCAAGTGCCGCCTTGCGGAGACCCGATAAGGTCACTTGCGGTAGGATGGCTTCGGCGTCAATCCGAAGTTCCAGGACTGCCAGGCTGCCGGATTTCAACGCGGCCTCGAAGGCGGGTGCGAACTCATCGGTTTTTTTCACCACCGCGCCGTGGGCGCCGAAGGCCTGGGCATACGCCGCGAAGTCCGGGTTGGTAAGGTCGGTCCCGGTAATGCGGCCCGGATATTCCTCCTCCTGGTGCATGCGAATGGTCCCATACATGCCGTTGTTGCCGATTAACACGATGATGTTCGCCCCGTAATGAACGGCCGTGGCCAGTTCCTGGCCGGTCATCAGGAAATCACCATCGCCGGTAAAGGCGACGACGGTGCGATCCGGATTTTGCAGCTTGGCCGAAACCGCCGCCGGCAAGCCGTAACCCATGGAACCGCTGGTCGGGCCCAACAGGGTGCCGAAATTGCGGTAACGGTAAAAGCGGTTGACCCAGACGGAGAAATTTCCAGCTCCGTTGCACAAAATCGCATCGTCCGGCAGCCGGTCGTTGAGCCAGGCCATGATTTCGCCCATTTGCACCGGGCCCGGAATTTCCGGCGGTTCCGACCAGGTCAGGTAATCGTCGCGGGCGGCCTTGGTCCATACGCCCCATCCGGGCTTTACCGGGGGCATCTTGCTGAGCGCGGTGGCGAAGGCCTTCATGCCGGCGTTGATGGCCAGCGCCGGCTGATAGACGCGGCCCAGTTCCTCCGCCCCGGGATGAACATGCACCAAAGTTTGCTTCGGTTTCGGAATGTCGATGATGGCATAGCCGCCGGTCGACATCTCTCCAAGCCGAGTTCCCACCACCAGCAGGAAATCGGCCTGACGGACACGCTCGTGCAGTTTCGGGTTGGGGCCGGAACCCAGGTCGCCGACATAATTGGGGTGGTTGTTGTTGAACCTATCCTGGCAGCGGAAGGTGACGGCAACGGGCAGATTGTTGGCCTCGGCCAAGGCCTGGATTTGGCTACAGGCCTCGGCGTTCCAGCCGCTGCCGCCGAGGATCATCAACGGCAGCTTAGCCTTCGACAGCAACCTCCGGAGGGTTTCCATATCCCCGGCCCCGGGGTGGGCCTGGATTTCGGTCGCCGGCGCGATTGCCACCGGTGCAGCCTGGGCACGGAGCATGTCCTCCGGCAGCGCCAAGACCACCGGCCCGGGTCGGCCTGAAATCGCCAGATGAAAGGCATGATTGACGTACTCGGCCACCCTTGCCTCGTCGTCGATCTGGGCCACCCATTTCGCCATTTCTCCATACATGCGGCGGAAATCCACTTCCTGGAAAGCCTCGCGTTCCGAATGGCCGCGGGCGACTTGGCCGATTAACAGAACCATCGGCGTCGAATCCTGGAAAGCGACGTGGACGCCGCTTGAGGCATTGGCAGCGCCGGGACCGCGGGTGACGAAGCAGACCCCGGGGCGGCCGGTCATCTTGCCGTGAGCGTCGGCCATCATCGCCGCGCCGCCTTCCTGGCGGCAGGCGATGAGCTGAATTTCAGGAACGTCGTGAAAGGCGTCAAGGGCGGCGAGATAGCTCTCTCCCGGGACGCAGAAGACTCTCTCGACCCCGTTGGTTCTCAGGCCCTCGATCAGGATCTGGCCTCCCGTCCTGAAGTTGTCCTTGATTCCCATATCCGCCTTCTTTCCTGTCCACCCAGCCCCGGTTCCGGGGGAGCGGGGACGACGATAACCCATTCCGTGCCGCTGAACACGCGTCTCTTTGTTTCGTTGGAAATCACGCCGAACGGGGCGGCAAAGGGAGGCAACGGGTAACTTTTTTACCGGGAGTGATGGCCGTCACAGCGTATTGGCCCCGTTTGGGGGATTATATTACCTAATATTCTCTTCACTCTCTTCTTTACCGGGCCTCTAACGGCCCGGTTTTTTTTGTTCCCTGCGCATCGGCACGGTGACACCTCATGCCCAACCGTGGTAAAATACTTACCCTGATGGCGAGGGTTTGGCCGGCCGTCAGGGGGAGGGTTCGACATGCCGGCCGCCATTGATGCGGTAGTCAACGGCAGGGCAGCGTTTGAAAATGGGTGCTTCAACCCGCCGATCCTCGGCCTCGAGCAGATAGAGATCCGGGTCGAAAAATTGCTGGTCAAGCAAGGTCCGAAAACTGTTCGAGGATCTTCCCGACCGCGCGCTTGAAGTCATCCGCGCCTGGATGGCCGAAGACGCCTGAACGAAAGCGCCGCCAAGGCCGAATGATCAAGTTGCCCGCTCGAAGGCAGCGCGTTAGGGTCGGCCCCGGATTTCGCGAAACTAATTCCACTAGGCAAACCAAAAGGGCCTCCGATGAAAAAAAGCACGGGTCCGCTTTCCCGCTTCACCGTCCTAGATCTCGCCCGCGTACGCTCGGGGCCGACGGCGGTGCGCCAGTTGGCCGATTGGGGGGCCGACGTGATCAAGATCGAGGCGCCTGAGAAAATCGACCCCGCCAAGGGCATGGGCGGCGCCCGCGACGGACCCGATTTCCAGAACATCCACCGCAACAAGCGGGGTATCACGATTAATCTGAAGGACCCCGGCGGACTGGAGGTTTTCAAGCGGCTGGCCGAAAAGGCCGACGTGGTGGTGGAGAATTTCCGCCCCGATGTCAAAAACCGCCTCGGCATCGATTACAAAAGCCTGAAGGCCATCAACCCCGGCATCATCCTTGCCAGCATCTCCGGCTTCGGCCAAGACGGCCCCTACGCCGGGCGCCCCGGCTTCGATCAGATCGCCCAGGGCATGGGAGGGCTGATGTCGATCACCGGGCTTCCGGGCCAAGGGCCGGTGCGCGCCGGCATTCCCATCGCCGATTTGACGGCCGGGCTTTACGCGGCGCTGGGCATCCTGATCGCGCTTTTGGAATGCGAGGAAACGGGCCAGGGCCAATGGGTGCAGACGTCGTTGCTGGCGGCACAGATCGCCATGCTGGACTTCCAGGCGGCGCGTTGGCTGATCAAAGGCGAAGTGGCGCCGCAGGCAGGCAACAACCACCCGACCTCCATCCCCACCGGTGTCTTCAAGACTTCGGACGGGCACATTAACATCGCGACGTCAGGCGACGTCATGTGGGATAGGCTGTGCGATATCCTCGATGCGCCGGAAATGGCTGAAAACCGGGATTTTGCTGACGGCCAGACGCGCTCGAAAAACCGCATTGCCGTCAATGCCGGGATCGAAAAACGGACGATTGGGAAAACCAGCGCCCAGTGGATCGAGATACTGAACGAGGCCGGAATACCCTGCGGGCCGATCTATTCCATCGACGAGGTGTTCGCGGACCCGCAAGTCAAGCACATTGGCATGTCGCATCCCGTCGAGCACCCCGAGCTTGGCAAATACAACGTCCTCGGCCAGCCGGTGGAAATGAGCCGGAGCAAGCCCCGCACCGGCATCGCCACGCCTATGCGCGGGCAGCATACCGACGAGGTGCTTTCCGAGTTCGGGTTTGCCCAGGAAGAAATCGCCGATCTCCGCCAACGGGAGATCATCTGAACCATGGCCGGCAATGAAAAAAAGAGCGCCGACAACGTTCCCGACCTGACCAAGGCCAAAACTTTCCGGCACTGGACCCAGGTCAGCATCCGTTTTTCCGACGAAGACAACATGGGCCACATCAACAACGTCGCCTATGGGGCATATGTGGAACAGGCGCGGGTCGCTTTCATCGACGCGTTCCTGAAGTCCGGGGGGCCCGGCGGCATCGACTATGTCCTGGCCAATGTCAACATCGATTTCCACCGCGAAATGCATTTCCCCGGCACCGTCGATATCGGCGCCCGGCTGATCCGCATTGGCACCAAGTCGATCACCACCGGTTACGGACTTTTCAAGGATTCGGAGAACGTCGCCACCGCCGGCAGCGTCAACGTCTTCTTCGACAACAAGTCCACCAAGACCATCCCCATCCCCAAAGAGCTGAGAAGGGGGCTGGAAGACGAACTGGCTAAAGGCTTAGCCGCCACGACTTAGAGGAAGTATGCCGGGCGTGTCCCGCCATTTAGGCGGCGCTGGAAGAAGCCGACCGGAAACGACGAAACGAGCTGGACGGACTTAAGGCGTTAGCGGCAAAAGGCCGCTAGTGCATTTGCGGCGCCTTGTAGTAGTCTGAGCGGCTGGCCGACGGCACCCGGATCTCCAAAATCTCGCGGTCGCGAAAGATGACCAGCGGTACCTCTACCCCGGCCTCGCCCATGGCCCAGATGCGGCGGTACATGCTGGCCATGTCGGTGACCGGCATTTTGTCCACCTCCAGCACCAGATCGCCGATCTCAATGCCGGCCTGTTCGGCCGGGCCGCCGCTCCACAGGCCGGCGACGACGACCTTGCCGATGGCCTGGGCGAAGAACATGCCGAGCCACGGACGCCGGGGCCTTTGGGCGCCACCCGACGACACCAAGCCATCGAGGATCGGCTTCAAAAGATCGATGGGCACCACCATGTTTCCGTCACGGGGTTCTCCGCCCGGGACCGCTTCCTGGACGAACAGCGAGCCGATTCCGCGGAGTGTGCCGTCGGTGCCAATCAGCGCTCCGCCGCCCCAAAACGGGTGCGGCGGCGAGGTGAAGATGGCTTCGTCCAAGAGGTATTCCCAGTCGCCCGCAAATTCGTGCTTCGAGACGACTTCCGATTTCAGCGCCTGGTCGGCTCCGCCGGCACCGGCAAATAACACCGGATCGCCCTCGCGGAGATCGTCCGACCGCCCTATTGCCATCGGTTTGAGGCCTGTGGGATCGAGCGCCTGCACCAGCCCGAAGCCGGTTTCCTGGTCGTAGCCCATGACGTGACCGGCAATCGCTTGGCCCCTGGCATCTACCAGCCACACCGACGCCGCCTCGACGATCAGATAGCCGATGGTCAGCACCAGGCCGTCCTCGCGAATGACGACGCCGTGGCCCCGGCGCTCGGTCCCCAGCGTTTCCGCCGTGAAGGCGTCGCCCGGCACCTCGGTGCGAATGGACACCACCGAGGACAGGACCCGTTCAAGATTAAAGGAAACATCCGCCGGGTCCGGGCGCAACTCGGGGCTGATTTCGGGGATGGGCTCGGTCATCGAGTTAATTGTGGATTACCGGGACCCCAAAGGGAAGGAGGAACCGCCGGTAATGGTCCGTCCCGGGTGGCGGCACTCACCCCTTGGTCGGCCTCGTGATTTTGACGACCTTCTCGGCCACCGTGTAGTCCTGATAGCCGAGACGCGCCAGCGGCACGATGAGCCCGATATCGACCTTCCCGTCGATCAGGAACTCGTCCCGGATGTGGACACCAATGACGCGGCCGACGCAAATGGCGTTGCGCCCGCCCTCGATGTCGCAGGGAAGCTCCAGGGTCGTGTGATAGAGGCATTCCAGGTGCGTAGGCGAGGCCTTGACGCGGGGCGGCTTGACCAGTTTCGAAGATTCCGTCTCCAGGCTCGCAAGCGCGAACTCGTCCTCTTCAGGGGGCACCGGGGCGCTTGTCTGGTTCATTTTCTCGCGCAGCTCCCAGGTCGCCATGTTGCAGACGAACTCGCCCGTGGCCTCGGCGTTGGCGACGCTGTCCTTGGTTCCGTGGTGTTGCTTGCCGTTGGTGGCGAACATCACCATCGGCGGCTCGCCGGCGACGCCGTTGAAAAAACTGTAGGGTGCCAAATTGACGACACCATCCGGGCTGATCGTCGAAATCCAGCCGATGGGTCGGGGCACGATGCAGCTTTTGAAGGGATCGCGGGGAAGCCCGTGGGGGCTGCCAATCTTGTAAAACATCGGTTTGGTCCTCTTGGTCGTCGGCGATAACAGGTCCAGCCCCAATTGCGGACGGCACCACAACCCTATCCAAGGCGGGGGCGATTGCAAGGGGCGTGAGGTTAGGCACCGAGGCGCCGTAGCATTAAGGTCTTGGCGGCTCCGGGCAGGCATCTGAGGACCATGGCCGTAGGGCTGAACAGGTTTTAAAACAAACAGGGAGTGAATAGGAGACGCGCCGTTATCGACGCGCCCCTATTCCGTTATTGACGGTAACTAAGCTGCCTTTTTCTCGACACCGATCATCTTCTTTGCTTTCTTAGCAAGAGATTTGATCGGGTGGGACTTAATTTCAATTTGACGCGATTTCAGTTCCTCTGGAACCTCGCGCACAAGATCAACAGCCAACACGCCGTTTTCAAGGTTTGCCCCATTGACCTTGATGTGGTCGGCCAAGTTGAACTTCAATTGGAAATTCCGACCAGCGATGCCGCGATGTAAGTAGGCTGCATCTTCGGCCTCATCGGCCTTCTTTCCGCTGATAGTCAGCGTTTCGTTTTCCAAGGTCACATCGAGATCTTCCTCACCGAAGCCAGCTACGGCAACCGTAACCCGATAGGCATCATCGCCATCGGTTTCGATGTTGTAAGGTGGGTAGGTGACTTCTGTTCGCGCCATTGCAGCATCCATTAGACGTTGCATCCGGTCAAAGCCAACAGAGTAACGGAACATGGGGGAAAAATCGTAGGTACGCATAGCATATCCTCCTTCAAGCGATATGAACTGCGGAACTCGCCACCATGGCCAAGTTCCGGTTGCTATGTCGAAGCAGACCCTCTGCGAGGCATCTTCTTCACGCTTTAGATATGTCTATAAAAATTGGCGTCAAGGGGTTGAAAGAAGAGTTCTCGAGTTTTGTCGCTTTCCCGAAAGCCCTGCATCAATTCGTGGTTTGCCAGCGCCATGCCAATAACATTTTCCGTAAACCGCCCGTCCACTTGGGCCTTATTGATGATCTAAGACGAAGACCCGTTTCGGCCTAGGCCGAGGAACTTCACTGCAAGGTGAAAATGACGGGAGAGGTGCATCCGGATGACGAAAAACTGGGCCTAATGTGCTTCTTGACACTGCCAACTCACCGAATTCAGGATATATCGAACGGCTGCGGAGAAAGCTCTGTTCCCTCGACGGTTGTACGGGGGTATGAACTCTACAAATTTGGGGGCCATCTGGGACAGCCCCTAAATATATTAATCAACGACAAAAATAGAAGTAGGGCGGAATATGGCTATTTTGAATATCGCATTGATGGGCAACAAAATACTGATGGCAAAATCGGAACCGATCTCGGACCCCACGGCGCCAGAGATTAAAGCGTTGGCCACGGATATGCAGGAAACCTTGGAGCATATCGGCGGAAACGGGCTGGCAGCACCACAAGTCCACGTACCAAAACGAATAGTCGTTTACAGGGTTGCGCCCCATCAAATTCCACCTGACTCCAATATGAAGCCAGTTTCTTGGCGGGTTCTCATCAATCCTGTTTTGACGCCCATTACGGAAGAGGTGAAGCTTATATGGGAGCGCTGCTTGTCTCTTCCCGGATTGCACGGCGAGGTCCCCCGCTACACGGAGGTTCAGTTGACCGCACAAAAATTAGATGGATCAGAGGTCGATATTAAGGCGTCTGGCTTTCATGCAATGCTTCTGCAGCACGAATGTGATCACCTTGACGGCATCCTGTACCCAATGCGGATGACCGACATTTCAAAATTATCTTTCAATACAGAACTTGGTGATCCGGGTTTCCTCATCCCCCGTTCGGCCGAAGAGTTCAGGGAGTAACCAAACACGATTCGTCGAATGTTAATATCGCCTGCAAGCCTCACCAGCCCTGGTCAATTCTGTTACCTATCCCTTATGAGGCCCATGAGGCGAGGAATTTATCGGATTAATGATCAATTAAACGACTTTGCATCTACGGACCAGCGCCCAGATGATCTGGCGCGGTTTAGAAATCTAATGGAGAGGTAATTGCTTATAATCTGCAATCGTCTGAGGACATATGCCGGCAACGCACATCAGAGGCGACGCCTATTACCATCTGGGGAATCCCGGTTGAACTTCCTCTCCACCGCTGTTCGGCACTGTTTGCTTACTTGATCGCCATCGGGTTGATCGGTGAGCCGACCGCCTTGGTAACCGGCAGCGGCGGGCCGCAGAAGAAGAACTCGTAAACCTTGTCCTCCGCGCAGTCGGCGGCCAGGTCCTTCAGATAGAAGATTTCGCCCATGGTGATGCCGATCATCGGAATCACCACCCAGTGCCAAGGCTGGCTGGCGTCCTGCGTTTCGTTCGGGCGGACCTCGCAGCCCCAGGTGTCGGTGCAGATGGCGGCGATCTCTTTTTCGTAGATCCATTCGGCCGTTTCGAAGGCGAGGCCGGGCGCGTCGCCGCCTGCATAGCCACCCCACTCGCCCGCTTCAAGACGCTGCTCCATCTGGCCGGTGCGCACGATGACGAAATCGCCACGTTTTATCTCGACGCCCTGCGCCTCGGCGCAAGCATCCAGGTCTTCATTGACGATCGCGGTTCCGTCCTCAAAAAATTCGACGCCATGGTGGCGGGCCACGTCCAGCAACACACCGCGCCCGACCATGCGGTCGCGGACCTTGTGGATGCCGTTCTTCTGGGCGCCGTTGGAATCGACCAGCCGCGCGTCATAACCGTTCCACATCGTCTCGTCATAGAAGATATGGCCCAGCGCGTCCCATTGCGTGCCGCATTGCAGCGGCAGCGACACCATGTCGTCGGCATAGCGGAGCTTGCCGGCGTCTTGATTGCCGGCCACCGCGTCGGTGCCGGTCGCCAGCATGGTGTGGATCGGATTGAAGCGATTGCCCCAGAGCCCCAATTGCGGCCCGTGGCGGTCGAAATTGAGGCCAAGCGCGAAGCACTTGCCCCGGCGGATCAGCCCGGCGGCGGTGACAACGTCTTCCTGCGTTATGTAGTTCAGCGTGCCAGCTTCGTCGTCCGGTCCCCATTTGCCCCAGTTCTTGCAGCGCCCGGCGGTTGCCCGCAGATGCGCCATGTCGAACGGTTTCTCGTCGTAAAGGCGTGGCATGATTGGTTCTCCTCCCTGTCGAATTACCGGCGATTGGCGTCATACGTTAAAGCATGGGGTTTTCCAACGGAAGCCCAAGCGCGGCGCGGCAGAACAGGGTCCCCGCGGCATCCGGATTCATCAATGTTTGGCTCAATCGCTATCTTAAACTTGGCGCTTCAGTCTTTGTAGAAACGACCGCGCAGAAAGTGAGACGTTATCTCCGAGCCGATCACTAGTAAAATGATCAGGGTGATGACACCCATTGCTTTCTCGTATTCCAATTCCTGGATATTCATGCGCAAGTAGATGCCGAGCCCGCCAGCACCGACAAAACCCAGCACAGTGGATGCCCGGAAGATCGAGTCCCAGTTGTAGATCGCAATGCCGATCCATGCCGGCTTGACCTGAGGAATGACGCCAAAGATGTAGACTTTGATCGGGCCCGCTCCCGTCGCCCGCATCGCTTCGACCGGGCCCATATCGATGGCTTCCACCTGTTCCGACATCAGTTTACCGGCGAAACTGATGGTCAGCAAGGTCAGCGCGATCACTCCCGCCATAGGTCCGAAGCCGAGGATTGCCACCAGCAACATACCCCAGATCAACACTGGCACCGAGCGTGCCATCACCAGAATTCCACGGCCCAGCGGATAAAGGTATCGCTTATTGGGCGGTTTCATTTTTTATCCCTTTTCGCCGGTTTGGAACGGTGGACAGGGCCTAAGTGGGCCGGTTATCGGGCTTCCCGGATACCGATATAAATTCCGGCGCCAACAACGATAGCGATGCCGATCCAAGTGGTGGTGTCGGGGAACGCGTCAAAAACGATGAGGCCGAAGGCGGTCGCGCCGACGATCTGAAAGTAGATCACCGGCGCCACGATGGAAGCCGGAGCAAAGCGAAACGACATAATCATGCAGAACTGGCCAAGGGTGGAAATGCACAAGAACGCGGCGATGATCATCGCGTCTTCGGCAGGAGGGGATGTCCAGACAAACGGCACCGACGGTGCCAACGCCACGGTCCCGACGATGACTGCGTTGGCCACCGTTGCCAGAGGCGGAGATGCATGCGCGAGCAGGCGGTTGTAGATGTAAAAGAACCCCAGCGACGTGCCAGCGCCAAGGGCCACGAGATGGCCAAATCGATCGCCAGTGAAGTCGGGCCTCAGAATTATCAAAACGCCGATAAAGCCGATGACGACAGCTGTCCATCGGCGGGCACCCACCCGTTCGCCCAAAATAAGCGGCGAAAGCGCCGTAACCACCAAGGGTCCGACCAGCACCATGGCCGTCGCCTCGGCGAGTGAGACAAAGTGTACCGACCAGTAGAAAAGACAGACGCCGCAGGTAAGGAATAACCCCCTAAGAATTTGAGACCCCAATGGTCGCAGCAACAGAGCCCGCCATCCATGGCGGGGCACGATCAAGGGCAGGAATACGATCAGCGTAACCGCGAATTGCGCCCATAGGATCAGCAGCGGCGAAAACTCGCCAGCCATTATCTTGGCCAGTCCGTCCTTTGTCGCATTGAGTGTGACGGCAGTCGCCATGAGGATCATGCCGAGAACGTGGTGTTGACCTGTCGGGTTCAACTTCGCGCCGGGACAGGCTTGGCTGCGATCCGCCGTTGGATAGCCATCAGAGGCGGCGTCCATGGCTCAGGGTTCATGATTAGGCCCGAATAGGTATAGGGTCTGTCGCCATGCCAGGCGCTGAGGCGTGGAATTCGCATGATACGGCCGAGCAACCGGACCGTCTCCTGACGCCAACCGATGGCCTGACGAAGTTCACGGAAAAGGTCGTCCGCTTCGCCTGACGAATATGCCGAGCGGTAGAGGACAACGTGGGCGTCGGCCATGGAAAGCATTGTTTTGTATCCTGTGATCGCCGTCACTGCGGACCCAGCGTTAGGGTCAATCGGTTTTTTCATCTTGGGAACCCATCGATGGGCATGGGTGTGAGGGTAAAGATTGTCATGGCAGAATCGGCCAATCGAGTTTATCCAATGTGTCTTGCGGCACCTTGCCGTGCGCTTCAAAGGCCGTCCGGTTCCCGGCAAGCTGGCGCGACACGAGCTGCGCATAGAGGCCCCTCTTGGCAAGCAAGGTATCGTGGCTTCCGGTTTCGGCGACTCGCCCATCCGCCATTACGACGATAAAATCGGCGTTGCGGATCGTCGAAAGGCGGTGAGCAATAACGATTGTGGTCCTTTTGCTCATCAATTCCCTCAGCGCGGCACGGACGGCCTGCTCGTTGATGGCGTCGAGATGGGAGGAGGCTTCATCCAGGATCAAGACCGGCGCGTCCTTCAGAAAGGCGCGGGCAATCGCCACCCGCTGGCGTTGTCCGCCAGACAGGCGCATGCCGCGCTCGCCGACCGGGGTGTCCCATCCGTCGGGCAGTCCGGCGACGAACGCCGTCAACGAGGCCCGCTCCAGCGCCTCGGCGAGGTCAGTATCGTTCGCGTCCGGTTGGGCGATCAGGATATTGGCGCGCAAGGTGTCGTTAAACAGATAGGTGTCCTGCGCGACAAGCGCGATGCGTTCGCGCAAGTCGTCGAGTTCATAGTCCCGCAAATCCCGGCCGTTCATGCGGATCACCCCCCGGTCCGGGTCCCAGAAACGCATGAACAGATTCGCCGTCGTCGTCTTGCCGGCACCCGATGGGCCGACCAGGGCGACCGTGCTGCCCGCCGGCAGATCGAGGGAGACATCCGCCAAGGCCGGGCGATTGGTGCCGGCATAGGAAAAATAGACGTGGTCCAGGCTTAACGACACGCCGCCGCTTCGTCTGGCGGCCGCGTCGTCCACGCCTGCCCCATCGGTGACCGTAACAACTTCCTGCTCTACCGCATGAAGGCGACGGGTGGACCCCAGGGTATCCGCCAACTGGCGGCCAATATTGGCGATTTCGGAGACCGGCAGAAACGCTGACATCGCCAAAATGCTCATTAACGGAAGGATCGTCCGCTCAATCGACCCATCGGCGACAAGCCCGACGCCGATGACGATGACGCCCAGTCCGCCCAACCCCGTCGCGGCTTCGAGGATCGCAGTTTGAATCGTCAGATCGCTGAAAAACGGCAGCCGCAGATCGTGATGCGTCTTGACGCGCTCGATGAACTGGCGGCCCCGTTCGGGTTCCTGCTGAAACGCCGTTATTTCGCCCAATCCCTGAATGGTGTCGACGCTGTGCGCGTTCAAATCGCCAAGCGCTTCACGCGCCCGCGACCCCAACGCATCAATCCGGCCGCGCATGAAAAACGGGCTAAGGATGACGACCGCCAGGAACGGCATCAACGTGGCCGCCATCTGCCAACCGAAAGAAACCAGCGTGACCAGAACCGCCGCCGGCACCAACAGGGCGACGAAGGCCGGCGCCACGGTATGGGCGAAGAAAAACTCGACCGTCTCCACGTCCTGCGTCGCCATGGAAACCAGGTCGCCGGTGCGACGCCGAACGAGGTAGGCCGGTGCAAGCCTGTCTAGTTTCTTGAAAAGCGCGACACGCATTTCCGCTAGCAACCGGAACGCCATGTGATGTGCGGACCAGGATTCAAACCAATGGAGGATGCCCGCCAAAGGTGCCATGACCGCCAACGCGGTCAACAGGCTGTCGAAAGGCTCGCCGCGTTTAACGGCCGCGACGATCAACGCGCTGATGGCACCGACGCCGACAAGGGAGACCACCCGCGCAACACCTAAGACAAAGGTCAGGGCCAATGCACCCTTGTAGGGAATGATATATCCGAACAGCGATTTAATCGCCCCGCCCCAACCAAGACCCTCTGCACGAAGGATGGCGTCGGTCGAATCCGCTGCCGCCTCGAACTGTCCCGCTTTAGTGTTTGCCGCCTTTGCTAACTCCGGTGCGGCCGCGCCATCGTCCAACAAGAGTGGCTCGGCGTCTCCGGCCTGTTCGGCCTGGCTCTCCATCAAGCGGAAATACACTCCGCGCGCGGCCATGAGCTCGGCATGCGTTCCGCTTTCAACTATGCGGCCGCCGTCCAACGCCATAATACGGTCGGCACCGATTACACTGGACAGGCGATGGGCGAAAATCAGCGTGGTCCGCCCCTTCATCAGCCGATCAAGCGCGTCCTGGATGACGGCTTCGTTTTCTGCATCGACCGATGACAACGCTTCGTCCAGCACCAGAATGGGCGCATCGCGCAGCAACGCGCGGGCGATGGCGAGGCGCTGCCGCTGACCGCCCGACAGCTTCAAACCCCGCTCGCCGATCACGGTGTCGTACCCTTGCGGCAGTTTTTCGATGAAGAAATGTGCGTTCGCCGCCCGTGCCGCCGCTTCCAGCGCCTCGCGGCTCGCGTCCGGTTTGCCGAAAAGGATGTTCTCCTCCACCGTGCCGTGAAACAGGTAGGTGTCCTGGCTGACGATGGCGAGTTGCCGGCGAATGTCGTCAAAACTCAGGTTGCGCAAATCGTGTCCGCCGAGCCGGATGATGCCGGCGGTGGGATCATAGGTGCGCGATAGCAGCTTCACGATCGTCGATTTGCCGGCGCCGCTCGATCCGACAACGCCGATCCGTTCACCGGCCTCGACTTTAAAGGTCAGATCCTCATGCGCGGCGCGACGACCGCCCGGGTAGGCGAACTCCACATGATCGAACTCGACGGTCGGCGCGATATCCCCAACCGGCGCTCTGCGCGCGGCGTCGGTTACACCGGGCTTGGCGTCGAGCAGATCGAAGATGGAGATCGCCGCCGCCTGCGCCACCATGCCCTGGTGCATTAACGCACGCATTTCGCGGAGCGGACGATACACCTCTATTCCCATCATCAGGACGATCAGCAACACCTGCACACTCATCGCCCCGTCGACGACGCGGTACACGCCCAGCGCCAAAGTGGCCGCCGCGCCAACCGCAATGCCCGTGTCGGTGATTCCGCGTGACAGGGAGTTTGTGGCCAGCACCCATAAGGTGCTTTGGAAAAGTACCTGTGCCTTTTCCTCCAGCAGCTTCGTACGCGCGGCGCTCTGGCCGAAGGATTTCAACGTCCCTAGACCCTGTATGGAGTCCAGGAACTCCGACGCGAACGCCTTGTACGCTTTCGAGCGCGCCAAGCTGTTCGCGCTATCCCATTTATGAAACAGCGCCGGCGCGACGAACGTTATCAGCGCGAACGCCGTCAGTAGGGCGGCGACGGGCAGGTCGAGAAACGCGACGAAGCAAAAGATGCCGATGGGTGTCAGAATGGCGACGAACAATTGCGGCAGGTATTGTCCGAAATAGGTTTCAAGCTGTTCCACGCCGTCGACGAGGGACAGGATGACGTCGCCCGTGCGCTGAAGCCCGAAATACGCTGGCCCTAGTTCGACGACCTTGGCGTACATCTTTTTGCGTAATTTCATCTGAACGATGGCGGCGGTCCTGTGCGCGACCATGTTGCGCCCGTATTCCAGGAATCCACGCAGCGCCATGATCGCCGCGACAAGGATGAACGGTCCGATAAGTGCATCCGCCGGTTCGCCCGCGAATATCTTCGCCAAAAGCCAGCCCAGAAACGCGAGCCGCGCCACGCCGACCGCTGCCGAAATCAAACCGACGAAAACCGCCCAGAATATCCGGCCCCGGACAGATTTCGTGAACCCCCAAAGACGCCGGTCGAAATACAATGGGTTACTCCGTTATGTGTGATGGAATCGGCCGGAAGACCTTAACCGACATTCCCCAGATGCCATCCAACTTCGTGGGAATAATACTACAGTCCAAGCGCCAAGGGATCTTTATCCGCTTTGCCGGTATTGTCAGAATAAATAGCCGTGAGCTGCGGGCTGTTCTCTTCTGATGTGGTGAACGGTGTAGACCACTGTCACCATAATGTCCGCTAGCAGACCTTTGGCTGGACTGTGATCAACGTCTGCTTTACCCCCTAAAGCGGACATAACCGAAAGATGCGATTAACGTCTGCTCCTGACCCGAAGCGGACCTTCCTAGTGAGAAGCGAGGCCCATCATAGTCCCTTAAAGGGCTTTGCACTTAACGAGTATGAAAATAGAACCATGGTCCGGTGTCAGAGTGTTTTCCGCCAAGGGTTTTCTAGCTTCGCGAATATCTGCCCCTACGTGATTAATACCCGCCTCCGCCTCCCCCGCTATGCTTGCAAGCGGTCAACGCCACTGAAAAGAGAAAGAGGAGGAATCCGTTCACCAGGGGTTTATGGCGCTTCAACAGTTTACGCATCGTGTTTACCTCCTTAGCCAAGTGTTTGTTTCAGCCAAAATATTCTGCAAGTACCTTTGACATACTACCCACGACCACAAGCTGGCTCCAAAACTTGGAAGGCGCTTGTTAAGGCCTTGCCCCCTAAAATATTTAACAAAAGCTCGGATGGCCCAAGGCGGCGGCGGAAAGTCATCCAGGCTGACGTGGCTTTCGGTTCGTTGGGCCATGACAGCATGAGACATGTTTTGCGTCATCGTCATTCCTTTCGATAGCACCCTGATATTACTGTAACTTGACCCTCGGAACTAAAGCATTCTCCCCCCGTTCAAACTGCCGAAGATTTTACGGCGGCGCAAGGCGCGGTTATCGCGGCAATTTCGAAGGGGGAAATCACCCCTAATGATGCCAGCACCGTTGCGGGTGTTCTGGAAGCGAGGCGCCGGGCGATTGAGACGCAGGATTAATTCGATTTAATTAAAGAGCAGCTCCTTTTTTATATTTTACTAACGTCCGATTTAACCCCGAAAATGGACATCACCGTAGTGTGCGGTCAATGTCTGCTTTTGACCCAAAGCAGACATTTATTGCACCGGGTGCCTACTGCTCGGCCTGATCGCCCGTGGTCGGGTAAAATAATTTGAAAATTCCGGTTAGAACTCTGCTAATATGGTCACTTGATGGGTTGTATCCTCATCTGCCGGTTTTCTTTTCGCGGAACGCAAAATAATCGGAGGTAAAGATGACCACTGACGAAAAAACGCCCGCTACGGAACCACTTTCCGAGGACGACATTAGCAAGAACCTCCTCAGGCAAGTGGGAATCGTTGGCGCAATCGTTTTCCTGGTATTGCTCGCTGTATTTTTCGGAGCGATCTAATCACAAGAAAATCCGGTTCCAATCTTCAGTTGAAATCTGGCGCCTCAACAGGGGGATGTTGTTGCGCTTTTTTACGTTCGGTTGAGGGTCTAGCGAAGTGTGAAGGTCCGCTTTGGGTCATTAGCGGACATCCTACGACTACCCTCTGAATGTCCGCTTTCGGGGTTAAAGCAGATGTAATTCAGGGCCCGGTAGAGTGTCCGCTAATAGCCAAAAGCGGACATTATCCGGGACCTATTCCGCATGTTTTACATGGTCAAGGAACCGCAGGTAATGCTCGGGCAGGCTATGCGCTCGTGCGCCATCCCGGAGCAAAGTGATGTAGCGGAGCGAGGGGTTGCCGTCGGTCTCTTTGCTGTCGGCGATGTAGGTGACGGCGTCGATCGCACGACCGTCGATATCTTCCGCATTGATCCACAGTTGCCGGTAGCGCCAACCGGGCACACCCTCGGTGGAGTCGAGGTGCACCAGGTCGGCCCTGGTGATCTGGTAAAGCACTCCCCAAACTTCCGCGTTCGGATTGGGTGAGATATTGGCTGGTGCCGCCTTGCCCCTCGGTCGCCCTTCGAGGTTAAAACGCAGGCGATACCCTCGCACACGCCCCGCACGCCATTCGATCGGCCGCATACCACGCCGTTCGCGAAACGCACTGTCGTGCATATTGGCACCGAAGGCGAAGTACCAGACCCTATCGTTCGGCATGCCGTCGATACGAAGACCGTTAAGCCGGTAATAAGCCTTTGAGAGCGCCCAGGATTTGGCGATCAATCTTCGTAATCTGATCTTCATTTCACGCTTTCCGCCGGCAAGTCCCGCAACCGCCGAATGATCAGGAATTGTAGGAAGGCAGCGACGAGACTTACAGCGAATACCCCGGTGAGCGATGTTGCTTCGACGATCGCGGCGCCGGCGAGCGGCAGCAGCGCCGCCGGCGCGACCAACGCGTTGAAATAACCGCTGTAAGCGGGCCTTCGATCGTCCGGAGAAATTTCCATCAGATAGCCGATCACGGCGATGGTAATGCCGTTGCCGACAGCCCCGAGTAAGAAAAACACCGTGACAAACCCGGATATTGTCGGAAACGGCCAAATCCCGACCATGGAAATCCAGACGATGATCAACAACGGCGGGACGGCGCGGAATAGAGCAACCCCTTCGTACAAGCTCCGTTTGCCATAACGGTCACCCCACCAACCCCACAGGGCATTCGACAGGAGCGCGCCGGCCGTCTGCGCCGCCAGTAGGAATGCGACTTGAGACGCGGTGCCTTCTGTGGCGATAACTTGCAAGACGTAAAATGGAAGCGCCATCATGACCACTCCACCGAGGCACTGCGCATGGACGAAAAGCCGGAAGCGACTGTCCGTTTGGAACACCTCAATCCCACTTTGCAGGAAATCGATGAAACCGTCGTCCGAAGCCCTTGGCTGCGGCGCGACCGGTTCACCGGCGGATACGAAAGATAGGCTTGAAACCAGGAGTAGGCCCGCTCCCAGCAGCACGATAGCCGCGTAACCGTTCGGGAACGCCAACGAATTGAGGAACCGGTCGGCCGCCGCCGCCACCCCAAGCGCCAGCAAGCCACCGCCAAAGAACCGAATCGCTAGCAGTCGGCTCCGTCGTTCAGAGACCACGGACCGGGCCACGATGTCGTTGTAGGGAACCGCGACGATGCCGCTGACAAAGGCATAGGTCGTCCACAAAACGAAAAACAGGGCAACGACGACGCCGTGGGGCAGCCAACCCGCGAGGCCGAGAATTCCGGCGATCGCCACAAGGCACGCGGCGCGGCCGAAGGCGCCGACCATGTAAAACGGCATACGCCTTTGGCGGTGCTGCGCCAAATAAGCGACAAAGATCTGTGGGAACAGCCAGCCGTATCGCAAGATCGCGCTCGCTGCCCCGACGGCGTAGGTATTGGCGGTCAATCCGTGTACCAGCGTCGCGATGATCGTGCTTGAATCCACCGCCGCCGCGCCGCCCTGAAAGAAGATGCCAGCTGCCGATAATCGGCGGAACCGGGTTTCCGATTTACGTGTGCCCACCACCACTCTCCTTGATTGAACGTAAATCGTCGATGGCGACGCCGTTCCGCCATAACGCGAACGCTCCGATGGTCGAAACCGTCATCAGGCTGGCGAAATGTACCAGGAGTACCATTGCCAAGCCCTGTTCCTCGGCAATGCCGAGGAGATCAAGAGCGAATACACCACCGACGAGAAACCCGCCCGGAATCCGTACCAACCGGGTGAGGATGATCATAAAACCCAGAAACACGAGAAGAAAAACGTATTCGGCGGGCCGAAGCACGACCCCAAAAGCAAGCCCGGCCCACAGGAAGTGGGTGGTGGCAATTAGTTTGATCCCGATACTGGCGATAATGATACCGACGCCTCGCCAAATTTCGTCAGGCCAAACGATGCCCTCTGCAAACGATTGAAGGAATCCCTTAATTGGACCTATGAGGCGGGCAGGCAAGCGAGCGCCAAGGCGCGCCGTCCAACCCTTGCTATGGCTAGCCCGCTTTTTCCAGCGAGCAAGTGCAAACAACAAAAGCGAAAACAAAACGAGGCTACCGATACCGCCGACAATCAATCCCAGGCGAAGACCTCCACCAGGATCGGGAAAAACAGCGAAACTCAGGGCGAACGCAACAAAGCCGGTAAATATAACACCGTCAACAAGACGGTCGATCGCCACGGTAGCCAGGAATGTCCCTATCCGCAACTCTTCCAGACGGGCAACTAACCATGAGCGCACTATTGGGCTGACCCCCAAAGGGATCAGGATATTGGCGAAATAGCCCGCCATAATCGCGCCGAACAGGCGTAGCGTCCCGATTGGCCGGATTCTATAAAGCAGCTGACGCCACTTCCACGCCCGCACCAATTGCTCAAAGGCAATTACGAGTGGCACCAGTAACAGGAATCCGACATTAGCCTGAACGATGATGTCTTGCAGGCGACCGTAGTCCACTCGCCAAAGCACCCAGCCCAGCGCGAACGCGCCAATCAATGCCCCGGTGATCGACCACCAGCTTCGCCCCCGAACAATTTTCGTGACTTCGGTCATTTTTCAGTTTTGGAAGACCATGGCCACGCCGCGGGAGGCCGGAGGCAGGTTGTTGACCAAGTTGTCGCCGAAATAGATGGAGCCCCTCGACACCTTTTCAAGCCGGCGATCATGCGCAGCAACGTGGTCTTGCCACAACCCCACCATATCACCACTCAGCGACGCAGCAATGTCCGCTTATGGCTATTAGCGGACATAAGGCAGGGCGGTGATTTAGGTCCGCTTTACCCCCAAAAGCGGACGTTCCCAGGTTAACGGCTAAATGTCCGCTAATGACTCGGAGCGGACCTTGGGCAAAATCGTTAATTCAGGATAGCCAGAAAGAGGCTAAACTTGTCAAAGAGTATAACCACAGGATGGGCACTAGATGGGTGACGGACGTTTTGCGGTTCGATGTACAAATCTACCCACCCGGTCTTGACTGCACTACCATCGGCATCAAGCCTATGCGACACCAATGCCCGTTTCTCCTATGTGCTTGCCTGCTGCTGACGGCTTGTATTCCGCTGACCGATTTTCTCGCCTTTCATCCGGACGACTCTTACATTCTGCCATCCGAAGCACTGCCGTCAGGCACGGAAGAGATTTTCCTCGAAGCAGAAGATGGCGTCCGCATTCAGGCCTTGCACCTTCACGACCCATCATCCGACACCATCACGATCTTTTTTCACGGCAACGCCGGCAATATTTATCACCGCCTCGATGACTACCAGCACTTGCGCCGATTGGGCACCAGCGTTTTCGCGGTCAGTTACCGGGGTTATGCGAAGAGCGAGGGCAGTCCTAGTGAAGCCGGAATCTATCAGGATGGAAAAGTCGCTTTCGATTATGTGGCGAAGGTGATGGGGTTCCTTCCGTCCCGGATTTTCATTTTCGGACGATCCATCGGTTCGACCGTCGCCACCGATCTGGCCCAGGACAAGGATATCGCCGGTCTTATCCTGGTTTCGCCATTAAGCAGCGCACGTGACCAGGCGTCCGCTATGGGATTGGGGTTTGCTACGCCCTTGGCCGGAAAAGCCTTTGTAAACGACAAGAAAATCAAACGCCTGAAAGCACCGCTTCTCGTCATACATGGAACCCGAGATCAGACCGTCCCAATTGTCATGGGCCGAAAAGTTTTTGATGCAGCGATCAGTCAAAAATCTTTTCATGAAATCGAAGGTGCCGGTCATAACAACTTATCCAATCGGTTTGCGGATATTTATTGGACAACCATTTCGGTCTTTTTCAAGCAGTCCTCGAAAAACAGATAACGCCTCCCCCTTCCCGAACCGTTTAATTACACCAAGAAGCAACACCCCCGTGTGCGGTGGATAGGATTTTTCTGTCGGAATGTTCCTGCGGCGATTTAGGATAAACCGCATGCTGATATTTGCGCGACGATCCGACGACATTCGTCTCCCGCGACCCCGACCCTGGATC
>CAZQZB010000010.1:0-64308 GCA_964597695.1 uncultured Thalassospiraceae bacterium
CGATTACGGTTTCCACGCGCCGACCATGTCTTTCCCGGTCGCCGATACGCTGATGGTTGAGCCGACAGAGAGCGAGGCGAAGTGCGAGATTGACCGTTTCTGCGACGCCATGATTGCCATCCGCGCCGAGATCGCGGCCGTCGAGGACGGCCGGGCGGACCCGGAAAACAACGTCCTCAAACAGGCACCCCATACCCATCACCTCCTGGTCGCCGACGACTGGAACCGGCCCTATGCCAAGGAACAGGCCTTCTTTCCCTTGAAGGAGCTTTTCGAAGACAAGTACTGGCCGCCGGTTGGCCGTATCGACAACGTCGTCGGCGACCGCAATCTGGTTTGCACTTGCCCGCCCATGGACGCATACGCCGAAGCGGCGGAATAGGTTGGATAAACGCAATGGATCGGACTTACTGAGATCCGCTCTAAGTCATGGGCTCGTAAAACGGGCAACTGACAGGGATTAGAGTGCGTATGTCCGCTTTTAGGTCGAAAGCAGACCTAAAACTCCACTCAGCCAAATGTCTGCTATTAGCCATAAGCGGACATAAAGAAGGCGGCTCGAAGTCCGTAATTCAGTAAACGTCCGCTTCGGGTCAAGAACGGAACTCAACGCCGGCCCTGCAAAAGTTCCGTTGTCAGAGATAAAGCGGACATTACCATTGACAGAACAGGAATAACTTGAACCTGATCGATGGTCTAAATATAACGTGTACGTGATCGATACGTCCCAATATCGAATGGCCGGTTGACGGGGGGGAAGGTTCTGGTTTCCCTGACTTTACCTCTTGATTGCTTTGGAACTTAACTGGCCCCATGCGGGCCGGTTTTTTGCGCCCTGTCAGCCGCTTTGTCCGGGATTGGAGCTGAAATATTTGGCCTTGCCGGTTTTATCCCGCCACTCGTCGGCGTCGGCAAGTGGTTTGCCCTTGCGGTTGATGTTGGGCCATTTTTCCGAGTATTCGGTGTTGATCTTGAGCCACTTGTCGATATCGAACTCTGTATCGGGAACGATGGCCTCGACCGGGCATTCCGTTTCGCAGTCGCCGCAATCGATACACTCATCCGGATGAATCACCAACATGTTCTCGCCCTCGTAGAAGCAATCCACGGGGCAAACCTCGATACAGTCCATCAGTTTACACTTGATGCAGTTCTCGATGACGATATAGGTCATGGCCTCTCCGACGCGAACCTGCCGTTCTGATTACAGAATTGATGTGGATACGCTGGAATTACATGGCAAGTGCGAACTGGAAAAATAGTTTGCTCAGAAGGCTAAATCCGACGGGGGCGCCCATTGTTCAAATGTTCGCTAAGGGTCAAAAGCGGACGATTCGAACAACGGTCAAGAACGTTCGCTTTGTGGCCGTAAGCAGACCCTCAGTTTATGAGCACATGACCTAGAACTCATCCCGGGATTCGTGGATGATCTCGCCGACTTTGCACGCCATGACATGGCGCTCCGCCACCCGGATGAGCCTTGCTGGGCGTTGCGGCGTCCGTCCGGCGATCTCCAGGATCAGCTTGCGGTGGATGGAGTGGCCGAAGTCCCGATAAGTGTTGGTGATGACGATGAAGGTACCCTGCCGCCGATGACGTAGTTTTCGTAATACCAGTTTATACGGTCCAACGGCGGGGTGCCGTAGCGGCTGGGCCGGCCGTTGATGATGGGAAGCCCGTTGATAGTGATACCGTCCTCGACCATCGCCCGGCGGGGCCCGGTCACCAGGGCGCCGTCGTTGTTGGGGCCGTCACCTGAAATGTCGAGCACACGACGCCGCCCCCGGTGGAGCCTCGATTGAAACATGTCATGGGCGAACCGCATGACCCCGGAGAGGGATGTTCACATTTTGATGCTCAGCGGCGCCTTGGCCAAGCGCCGGGCGAAATCAACCGCCGACGTTTCGCCGTCGATCACCGACCAGTCGACCAGTTCCGCCCGTGCCGGAAATGCCACCGCCAACAATAAAATCATTGTCATGAGGAACCGCATAGGTGCATTAAAACGGTTGGCAGTTGGTTCCGTAAAAGGGCGTCCCGAAAACCAGGGAGGATTAAGTTTTGAGTCTTGAAAATGTCACCGCTGTTATCTTCGACACCTACGGTACCGTCGTCGACTGGCGCACCAGCGTCATCGCCGAGGGCCGGGCGCTTGGCGAACGGAAGGGCATCGAAGGAGTCGATTGGGAAGCCTTTACCGACGCCTGGAAAGCCGCTTACCGGCCTTATATCAATCAGGTCCGGAATGGGGAACGGCCTTGGACGACCAATGACGCGTTGCAACGCCAGCGCCTGGACGAAATCATCGAAGAATTCGGGATTACCGGTTTGAACGAGCAAGACCTGGAAGACTTTAACCGTGCCTGGCACAGGCTGAAACCTTGGCCCGATTCCCTCCCCGGGCTGAGGCAGATGAAGGCGAAAGTCCCGATCGGGTCATTTTCCAACGGCAACTTGTTGCTGCTCGCCAACATGGCCAAACATTCGGACATTCCGTGGGACTTCATCATCTCCTCCGACCTCTTCCGCCACTACAAGCCGGATCCGGAGATTTACCTCGGCGCCATCGAACTTCTCGGCGGCGAGGCGGACCGCCTGATGCTGGTCGCCGCCCACAACTACGACCTCGCTAACGCCCGCAAGCACGGCATGAAAACCGCTTTTGTCCTGAGACCGACCATGTTCGGCCCCAAACAGGACACCAACCTGGAGGCCGAGGAAGACTGGAACATCATCACCGACAGCATTGAAGGCGTCGCCGACGCGATGGGGGTTTAAGCGAACGGCCTTTTCCCGAATTTAAAGCAGCCCACCGTCCTCGAAGGTTTCGATGCCGTCGCAGAACAAGTCCTCGACCAGGTCGAATTGAGCCCAATCTTCACCGGCATCGATGGCGAGGATGTTCTGCTGGATGAAGTCAATCAGGGCGGGATCAGCCTGCGCCACTTTGACAGCGCCTTCCACCGGTTCGGTATTGACGGCGGTGATCTTGCCGTTGGCGTCCTTGTGCACGAAAGGCATGGCCGCGGGTTCTCGGACTTGGTTGCGATGGGGGATAGTCTAAACCGGGGACCGCCGGGGCTGTGCTAAAATTTCGGCAAGGCGGCGGACGGCGCATAGTCGAGCGCCTCAATCCCCGGTCAAGCGGCGCCTTGCCGCCAGGATCATGGCGAAGCCGATAAGGCTGACGAAGGCGAAAACCCCGAAAGTGAACGTGTACTGGCCGGCCAGCCAATAGACCCCGGCGAAGGACGCCGGCCCCACCAGGATGCCGGCATAGGTCGGCACCAGGGCGCCGCCGATGGCGCTGCCGATGCGACCCGACGGCGCGAGGCGGGCGATTTCGGCTAGGAAAACGCCGTTCCAGCCGATTGCGCTAAGGCCGAACAGGCACAAGATCCCGTAAAGGACGGTTTTCCCCGTCCCGGCATCGAGGAAAACCGTCATCAACCCGGCGGAAGCAGCAATCAGCGCCACCACAAGCATTATCCGGTTAGCGTCCCCGACGATGTCGGCAATCCACCCCCAGAGCAGGCGGCCCGAAACGCCGGCGACCAACATCACTGATAGCACGATCCCCGCCTGCACCAGGCCGAAATGGATGTCCTCGACCAGCATGGTGACGGCGAAGGTGGTCAGGCTGACCTGGACAACGGAAAAACAGAATGACGCCATCGACAACCGGCGCAGCACCGAGTGGCTCCAGACCAGCCTGAAATCACCCATCGTGTCCTGAAGCAAGGACACCGAGGGATCACGGTCCTCGTCCCAGACCCGGCGCAGGGGCTGAATCATGGCCAGGAACGCCAGCGTCGCCGCAGCGCCCGCCAACAGCGCCCACTGCCAGCCGAACGTCAATGCCAGCGGCGCCGCCGCCAGGCCGGCTACGACTCCGCCCAGGGGTACCCCCGTCTGCTTGACGGAAAAGATCAGGTTGCGATTTTCGGGTTTCGAGACCCGCATCAGCAGATGCGCCCCCGCCGGGTTGGTGAGCCCGTAGCCGAAGCCGATCAACACCGACCCGACCACCAGTCCAACCAGCGAAGGCGCCGCCGCCAACAACACGCCCGCGCCCGCGAACCCTAGCGCCCATTGGCTGGTCCGAAGCGCGCCCAGTCGCCGGATCCCCTGGCCGCCGATGACCGAGGTCGCCATGGCGCCGAGGTAAACCAGGCTTACCTGAAATCCGATCAGCGACGCCGGCACGCCGAAGGCCTGGGCCATTTTCGGGGCGATGGCCGCCGGAATCATCGTGCACATGGTCGCCAGGGCCTGAACGACGGTCGTCACCACGACCACCGGGACTGGCGCCGGCCCTGGCGCCGGGCCCGAGCCCAGGTCGCTGGTTCTATTCTTGTTTTCGTTACCGGCGTCAGTCACGGCCCTTTACCCCGCTGTCGTTCAGGTTGCGGCGTCGATAAACTCCTTTCGGGTTTTCGACCAGGATTCAGAAAAATGATGAATTGCCCGAGCGCCGTTTTGGAAGCCGCCGACAAGGCCCTCAGACATTGACGATCTTGCCATCTTCGGCGGTCTCGAGATTGAGCTTTTCGGCGCGCACCAGCATGTCTTCGCTCATGTGGGTCAAGATCATGCGTTTCGGGTGAATTTCATCGATGTGTTCCATAAGCGTTTCCAGGTTCATGTGAAAATTGACCTTTTGGTCGAAGAAATAGCACTCGGCAATGAAAAGATCGGCGCCGGTGGCCGCCGCCGCTAGGCCATCCGACCACGAGCCGTCGCCCGAATAGGTGATGGTTTTGCCCTCGCAGGTGACCCGGAGCGCCAGCGATGGCCCCTCCCCCGAATGGTGCGCGGCCTCGTAAGGGACCACCGAAACGGGACCCGAGCGCCATTCCTTTTCGACCTCGAATTCCTCGAAAGTGAGATCGAAGCGCCAGCGGTTCTTGGATGACCCTGGATACAGGCTTTCCAGAGCCTCCATCACGCGCTGTGCGGTCGTTCTGGGCCCGGCAATCAGGAGCGGCCGGTCACGCTTGGAAACCGAATGGGCGTGCACCAGCATGAAAGGCAAGCCGCCGAAGTGATCGCCATGGAGGTGCGTTAACAAAACCTTGTCGATAGAATTGGGATCGACGCCGCAGCGGTTCATGGCGACCAGCGACGTCGCCCCGCAGTCGATTAGGAAACGCGTTTCAGAGCCGCTTACCATGAAACACGTGTTGAACCGCCCACCAGCGCCGAAGGCATCCCCGCATCCCAAGAATTGCAGTTCCATGGCAAGCTCCTCTTCCGTTGGTGGCTCTTTCAGGGGCTTCCGGGCTAAGGTTACGGGTCCCTGCCGCCCGGCATCATTTTCCCTCGGCGGCAGAACAAGTCACGCGAAATTTCAGGAGAAGTCCCCGCTGTCGGATCTTTGGCCGTTCTTGGCCGCCCGGACAACGGAATTTCCCTGGTCGTATTATTTCTGTATGATCGTCTCGACTTAGGCCGCCTGCCGCCGGGGGGTCGATGAGTGGGGCGTCGGGAACCGCCTTGGCAGGCATCTGGTTGCGAACGGGAGGGCAATAAAATCGCGCGACAGCGTCCATGTCGTGTTGCGAGACAAAATATCCACTTCTCCAGATTGCAGCGCAGTGAAACGCTCTTTTGACGTCAAAGGGAGGTATTCCCCCTTTTCCGCGTCGCCGAGCACGGCGGCGGCCAAGGCCCGGCATACGTCGACGTCCAACACCGCCCACTTGCCGTTCTTATCGACTCGTGAAAATCCGAGCAGGGCCAGGCCCACCCCGCATTAGACGAACCCTATTTTCTGACGTCTTTCAAGGTAGTCACGCCCACCTAGGTCGCGATCAACGCCGTTACGGCCACCACCGTCACAACCATTGAGTTTATCAACTCAATGGAGTTCATATTGCTCACTCCCCCTCCTAATGTCTTTACTAAAAAATATTATTAGAAGTATATCAGCCCTACTTGTTCTGCGAATAGTCGCCCCACAGCCATGTTAATCGGTTCCCGGGCCCCAAGCCCATTGGGTTCGCCTGCGTTTACCGTCCCTCACGGTACCAGGCCGACATCAGGCCGCCCAGAACCAGAACCAGAACTAGGAAATCGGGCAACAGCGGCACCTGTGCAAGTCCGGAGACGACGAAGGACTCGTTCGCTACCAGTCCGATCCATCCGCGCCCGGCGGAATCCCGTCCCGGCCGGGTACGCCTGAACTCCGGAATACCGTCGGCGATCCAGACAATGCCGCCGCCACTGGCCTCGGTCACGGCCCGGACCTTGTCGGCGCTGGCCCTGAGGTCCGAAAGTTCGAGCGGATTGAGCGCGCCGGCGGTGGCGAGCGCCGTTTGGGTGCCGTCGGATACCTGGTAGAGCCCGGGTTCCGTTGCCTCGACCGTCCCCAGGGTGGCCCCGCCGTCGCCCGCTTTCAGGCCCAGAGTGGCAGTTTTACCCGACGGCCAGGTGACCATGACCTCAGGCATCGTGGCATCGAGGCTGTACCGGGTGATACGAAGGCGCCCGTCCTGGATTTCGGCCTTCAGACCTTCTTCCTCCAGGTCCGGCTCCTTCATCAGCCAATGGGCCAACCGGCGCAGAAGTTCCCCGTCGGGCCCGCCGCCTTCGAAACCGCGGGCCCACAGCCAGATGTGGTCGCTCAGGAGCTGCGCGATCCGGCCCTTGCCAATACGCTCCAACAGCAGCAGCGGCTTGTCGTCGGCGCCCCGCATCAGCAACCGGCCGGTTTTGGGCACGGCGTCGATCTGACGGAACCAGCGGCCCCATTCAGGCGTCCCGGCCCCTTCCTGAGGCAGCCTAGCGGTTACCGGGTGGCGGCGGCCAATGTCCGTGATGTGGGGCTTGAACCCGCCTTCCAGAACCTTACCCGTCGGCCTCGCGGGCATCACTTTGCCGAGGGGTGTCTGGTAAAGGGACCTGAGGGACGCGAACTCGGGCCCCAGCGCCAACAGCAGCGCGCCGCCGCCGTGAACGAAGTCGGCGATATTGCGCAAGTACGACGGCGGCAGGATGTCGCGGACCACATAGCGGTCGAAGACTATGAGATCGAATTCAGCAAGCTTCGTCTCGAACAGTTCCTGGACCGGAAAGGAGATCAGCGCCAGTTCCTTTAAGGGTGTGAAGTCGTCCTTTTCCGGCGGGCGGAGGATGGTGAAATGGACCAGGTCCACCGACGGATCGGACTTCAAGAGGTTCCGCCAGGTGCGTTCGCCGGCGTGGGGCTGGCCCGAAATCAGCAACACCCGGAGCCGATCGCGGACGCCGTTGATGCTGACCAGGGCGCGGTTGTTGACGGTCGAAAGCTCGTCCTCGGCGGCATCCACCTCCAGTTCCACCACCGTATGCCCAGCGTGATCGAGTTTGAAGGTGAACTTGTCGCTCCGCCCCACCGGCACCCGGGCGTCTCGGGTCTGGTTGTCGTCGTAGCGGAGTTTGACGTGCGCCAGATTGGATGCGAAGCCGCGCGCCTTTTCAGCGCGACGGTCCTCGACCCGGTAGCGGATCGTCACCTCCTGGCCGACGATGCCATAGCTGGGCGCCTGTTGGACCACCAGGCGGCGGTCGTATTCGCCGGGCTGGCCCGTCAATAGCACATGGACCGGCCCCGGCACCGGGGGCGCCTCCGGCACGTCGTGAATTTGGCCGTCGGTGATCATGATGGTGCCAGCAAAGCGCTGGCGCGGCACCTCCAAGGCGGCCCTGGACAGCGCCCCGAAAAGCCCCGTGCCCTTGTCTCCGACGCCGTCCGTGACCTCGATGACGCGGACCTCCAGGTCTTCGAACCGGGCGATGCCCCGGGTGACGGACTCCAGCGCCGCCACCGTTTGTTCTCCGCGTTGGCCAACCGATTGGCTGGCCGAGAGGTCGACGACGACGATGGCAATGTCATGTTGGGGTTCGCGTTCTTCCCGGACCGCCTGCGGGTTGACCAGCGCCACCACCAGCACCGCCAAGACTACAGCTCGGAGCACCGTCCCCCGCCCGCCCCGAACCAACGCCAGCACCACCAGCGCCAGGGCGGCCACCGACAGGCCCGCGATCACAGGCCATGGCAGCATGGGCCCCAGGGTGAGAGTGTCACTCATTTATCGGCCTCCGACGCCCGGTCATTGTCCCAGCCTTTTCAGGATCGTTGGCAGGTGGACTTGATCGGCCTTGTAGTTTCCGGTCAGGGTGTACATGACCAGATTGATCCCGAACCGGAAGGCCATTTCGCGCTGCCGCTCTCCGCCCGGCACCACCGAATAGAGCGGCCGGTCGGCTTCATCGAGGGCCCACGCCGCGGCCCAGTCGTTGCCGCCGGCGATAACCGGTGATACGTCGTCGTTGACCCTTTCGCCGGCAAGCTCAACCCAAAGCGTGCCGCCGGTCCACCGGCCGGGAAATTCATCGATCAGGTAAAACGCCCGGGTCAATACATGGTCGGGCGACACCTGCACCAGTGGCGGAATTTTCAGTTCCCGGACAATATCTCGAAGGGCCTGGGCGTCGAAACCGCCGCCCGCCGTCCTGGTATCGAACAGGATGGTGCCGCCGTTCTTCAGGTAGGTGTTGACGTTGGCTTTGGCAGCGTCGGTGACCAGTTCCGCTTCCGAGGTCACTGGCCAATACAGCAGCGGGAAGAACGCCAATTCGTCGCGCCCCGGATCCACTCCCTGCGGCGATCCCAACTCGGCGGCAGTACGGCGCTTGAGAACCGTATTGAGGCCACCAAGGCCGGCTTCGCTGGTTTCATCGATCTCCCGGTTTCCGGTAATGACGTAGGCGAGCCTAGTTTCCAGGCTGTTGGCGAGCGCAAAATCGTCGGCGGTGGCTTCGTTCCCGATCCCGCCCCCACCGGCCAGCGCCGGCCAAATGACAAGCGCCAACACCGGGACCTGGGACAAATATAAAAGCCCCCGGAGGCTGAGGCTGGCGGCAAAATCGGCGAGCAGCATGACCAGTGCAAGGGCCAATAGAACGGGCCAGAAATCCAGCTCCGGGGACTTGTCGTAAAAGGTCCTGGACACCCCGCTCGGCAGGCTCTTGATCAGTAACGGTGATTCTAAGCCAGCCGTCAGGTTGAGCGCCCGGCGGGCCGTCTTGTCGCCGTAGTAGCCGGCCGGGTGCGACGGCGATACTTCCGTCGTCTTGAAGGCGTCAATGGCGATGGCCTTGGCGCGGGCGCCGGGCGGACCCAGACGCCCAAATCCGTCAATGGTCATGAGCGGCTTAAGGGGCGGTCCGGCGGCTTTGGCCACGACGCCCTGAGAGAGCGCCACCAGACGCCGCAACATATCCACGAACAGCCCCGAAAGCGGCAGGTTCGACCACTGGGCGTTGGCGGTGATATGAACCAGCACCAACCAACCCTTGCCCCAGCGTTCCGCCGTCACTAGAGGCGTTCCGTCGTCGAGGCGGGCCCAGGTTTTTTCCGCTAGGTCGAGCGCCGGTTGGGCCAGCACCTGGCGGTTGACGGTAACGTCATCGGGCACGGAAAGTCCGTGAAACGGGCTCGACGCCTCGAAAGGCGCCAACTTCGCCGGGTCACGCCACGACATAGCACCGCCGATGACCCGGTCGCCCCGGCGTAGGCTGACGGGCAACAGCGGCTCCTCGCCGTCTTCGCCGGTCGCTTTGGCCAGCAGTGGTCCGGCGAAGCGAACGGCGACGCCCCCCGCCTTGATCCAGTTTTCCAGGCGCTGACGCCCGGCCACCGTCAGCCGCCCCGGATCGGACAGCAAAAGGACCGCCAACGGCCGCTTGAGGAGGTCACCAAGATCGCCGCGGCGAATTTCCGTAAACGGCTTCAACGCCCGCTCCAGGTAATAGAGATCGCTCAACAGCGGCTGGTCCCAGCCGGACCCGGCGCCGGAAATCAGGCCGACGGGGCGGCGGCGCCAGCGTTCGTCTGTCAGAACGACGGCAGCGGCGGTTCCAGCGTCCTCGATCTCCAGGCGTCCGATGCGATTCAACAATTCCGTCGGCAGCGTCAATTCGGCCTCGGCCCGGGTATTGCCGGCCCCAAAAGCCAGTTGCTTACGGGCCAAAAGCCGGCCGTCGTCGCCAAGAACCCGGACCCAGACCGACGCCAAGCCCTCCGGCATCGCCCTTTCGGCACTGAGGGTGAGCATCCCCCCATCGGCATCCGGCGGGCGCAACACCACAGCCAAGCGCTGCGGTGGATCGCTGACGACAGTTACCCCGCCGAGGCGCTGCAACGGCAGAAGAAGTTCTTCCATCGGCTGGCTTCCGGTCGGTTCCTCCAGGCCGTCGCTCAGCCACACTACGTCTCCCGGCCGAGCATCGGCAAGGCCCCCCGGCTTCGACATCGATGCCAGCAACGGCGACAACGCCCGGCCGCGGTCGGTCGGCCACGGTTTGGGTTGCAGGGTCTTGAACAGCCGTCTGGCGTCGGCGGCAGCCATAATCAGAAGGGTGCTGCTGGATTTAACGTCCTCCACCGGTGCCGTCGTTACAACCACCACCGGACGCCCGTCCCGTTCCGCCTGATCGGCGAGCCTGGCAAGCATCGACTGGCGGACCGGCCAATTGGCGGCCGCCGCCCAGCCGTCGTCGATGATGGCGATCAACGGCCCCTTGCCGGTCAGCCGGGTGCCGGCGTTGAGCAACGGATGGGCAGCCGCCAGGATGACGACGGCGGCCAAAAGCATGCGCAGGATCAACAGCCAGGGCGGCTTTTTGGCGGAACTTTCCTCGCGGGTCCGCAAAACCAACAGCAGGCGGATGGGCGGAAAACGAACTGTCGTTGGAACTGGTGGAGTGAGTCTCAGCAACCACCAGATCAACGGCAACACGGCGAGCGCCAGAAGGGTCCAGGGGGCCGTGAAGGACAAGGGGCCCAGAGACAACACGTCCTAGTCTCCGATCGTTTGGGACAATACCAGGTAAAGAGCCAAGAGTGCTGCCTCCGGCGAACGGTCCGTGTGATGTATGGCGTAGCTCCAGCCGATGGAGTCGGCCAACGCTTGGAGTCCGTCGTTATGGCGTGCCAGTTCAGAACGGTATTCGTCACATATGGATTCCACCCGTCCAATCAAGACATCCCCTTCGCCTTCCATGCCGTCGAAGCGGACGCGCCCCGAAAACGGCAGTGTTTCCTCCGCCGGGTCCAGGACCTGCAGCAAATGGCCGCGCACCCCCTGGTCGGCAAAGGCGCTGATGGCGTCCCTGATCTCTTCCAACGGCGACAGCAGATCACCTATTATGACGACGCGTCCGTAACGGGGAAGGGGCTCGAAGGCCGGCAGGCTGTCGTGGGGAGTTTCCGCCTCTTTGTCCTGGGCCTCAATCATCGACCACAGGCGGACGAGAACCCCGCGCCCCGAAGCCGGCAACATGCCGGTCCCCAGCAGCGCTACTTGCTCGCCGCCCCGGATCAGAAGCGACGTCAGCGCTAGCAACAGCAAATCCGCCCGTTCGACCTTGGTGGGAAGTTCATTGGACGACTGATAGGACATAGAAGGCGAGCCGTCCCGCCACAGCCACACGCTTTGAGCCGCCTCCCATTCCGTCTCGCGGACGTAGATCGGTTGTGACTTGGCCGACTGACGCCAATCGATCAACTGTGTGGAATCGCCAAAATCATAACGCCTGAACTGCCAGAAGGTTTCTCCCTGGCCGACGCGCCGCCGCCCATGCACGCCCTGGGAAACGGTCGCCGCAACCCGTTTGGCGCCGACCAGCAGCGGCGGCAGGACGGCCGCCAGCTCTTCCGCCTTGTGGTGGATCTCCGAAGTGTGATGCAAGTATGGACGGCCCGCCATCATTATGTTTTCCGATTCCGTGGCTGGTCTTTCCGGATCGCGGCCCCGAGGCCCCGAGCCGACGCCCCCGGTCCGTTTAGGCGATCCGTTCGCAAAGCCGGTCGATGATGCCGCTCAAGGTGACGCCTACCGCCCGGGCGGCAAAGGTCAGGGCCATGCGGTGACGCAGGATAGGATGGGCCAGGGCGAGAATATCGTCGATGCTGGGAGCGAGGCGCCCTTCGATTACGGCGCGGGCCCGCACGCCAAGAATCAATGCCTGCGTAGCCCGTGGTCCCGGTCCCCAGAAAACGTGCTTTTTCACGTCTTCGATATAGGTGCTTTCCGGGCGCCCGGCGCGGACCAGTTCGAGGATCGCATCGGCAACGCTTTCACCGACGGGAACTTGACGGACCAGGCGCTGGGCCTTGATCAGGGTTTTGGCATCCATCACCTGAACCGGGACCACTTCGACGGTGCTGGTGGTATTGACCATGATCTGCCGTTCCGCCTCGATATCCGGGTATTCCACGTCTACCTGCATAAAAAAACGGTCCAGTTGGGCTTCCGGCAGCGGGTAGGTTCCTTCCAGTTCCAGGGGGTTCTGGGTCGCCAAGACGTGGAAGGGCTCGGGCAGGGCGTGATACTGGCCGGCCACGGAGACCCGGTGTTCCTGCATCGCCTGCAACAGTGCCGACTGGGTGCGGGGGCTGGCGCGGTTGATTTCGTCAGCCATCAGCAACTGGCAGAACACCGGACCCTTGATGAAGCGGAAAGAGCGCCGCCCCGTTTCCGATTCCTCCAACACCTCGGAGCCGAGGATATCGGCGGGCATCAGGTCGGGCGTGAACTGCACCCGCCGCTCCGCCAGCCCGAAGACGGTGCCCAGGGTCTCCACCAGGCGCGTCTTGCCCAGGCCGGGCACGCCAATCAACAGAAGGTGACCGCCGGCGAGAAGCGTAATCAGGGTTTCCTCCACCACCCGCGTCTGGCCGTATATGACCTCGCCTATGCCGTCACGAGCGGCGGCAATATCGCGCCCCAGTTGATCTATGGCGTCGATAAGCTTTCCGGAATTGTCTAAACTTGCAGGGGCGGTCTTTTTGGCCTTTGTCCGGCCCTTGTTTTTAGCGGTTGCTGTCACAAAAACGTCTCCCTGGTTTAAACCCGGTCTTTTACTATTATGAGCAAAAACGCCAACGATCCCAGAAGTTTGTCGTCAGACCCAGACCCGGCGGCCGAGGGCCCGAAAGGGATCACCCCGCGTCCAGGCCAAACCCTCTGCGGCGATTTAGACATGCGCATCGACCGTAACGGTGTTTGGTATTACCATGGCTCGCCCATAGACCGCAAAGAGCTCGTCCGCTTGTTTTCGACCGTGCTCAGGCGCGACGACGCCGGCGATTACTGGTTAATCACGCCAGCCGAACTCAGCCGTATCGAGGTCGAGTACGCGCCGTTCACGGCTGTCGAACTCATCACCATGGGCGACGGCGCCGATCAAATTATCACTTTCAGGACCAATGTGGACACTTTCGTAAGCGCCGATGACAATCACCCGATCCGCATTGACATCGACCCCGACACCGGCGAGCCGTCGCCCTATGTGGTCATGGACGGTCGCCTCGAGGCCCGGCTTACCCGGTCAGTCTATTATGATCTAGTCGGGCTGGGCACGGAAGAAAAGATCGATGCCGAACCTTCCTTCGGCGTTTGGAGCGGCGGCGCGTTTTTCGCCCTCGGCAACCTGGAGACCGCGCCATGACCGAAACGGTGTTATCGCTGGGACCCCAAAATGTCATCGAGCGGCTCCGCCAGCCGCGGCCCAAGGAACACGGGCCCCGGGGCGATCACGACCTGAACCCCGGGATGCATCCGGATAAATCCTTGACGCAAGCCGCCGTCCTTGTGCCACTGGTCAACCGCGCCGAAGGCCTGACGGCGATGTTCACCCGGCGCACCGGCCACCTTCTTCATCACCCCGGCCAGATCAGTTTCCCCGGCGGTCACATCGACCCCGGCGACGAGACACCCGAGGAAACGGCGCTCCGCGAAACCGAGGAGGAAACCGGGCTTGACCGCCGGCACGTGGAAATCATTGGCCACCTCAACCAATACGTTACCCGGACCGGGTTTTTGATCACCCCCGTCGTCGCCCTGGTGGAACCGCCGTTCGAGCTCAACCCGGACCCGGATGAGGTGGAAGAGGTATTCGAGGTCCCGCTGGCTTTCCTCCTCGATCCGGCCAACCACCAGCGCCACAGCCGCGAGTTCGAGGGCCGGTCCCGCGAGTTTTACGCCATGCCCTATGAGGGGTACTTTATCTGGGGTGCCACCGCCGGCATGTTGATCGACCTTTATGAGGTATTGCGGAAACAATGACCCGAATCCTTCTCACCTACCTTCTGCCCTTGGTATTACCGACGGCGATCTATGTCGCCTGGGTCTGGTATGGGCGGATCAAGAACAAGGGCGACGGGGAGCTGCCGGGGCTACGCAAAGGCCCGTTTTTCTGGTGCCTGCTGGGGGGGTTCGCGTTGATGGCAGGCGGCTTGATCACCATCGCCCTTGTTTCCGGCGATCCCCCTGACAGCGGCATCTACCAGTCGCCGCGCCTGGAAGGCGGCAAGATCGTGCCCCCCCACTTCAAGAGGGAATGAGCGTTTCCGGGCGCCTAATACCAAGGAGCGGTGATAGTGAACCATAAAAATTGTCCATGCGGCCCGTCGGGTAGGAGGGAAGTCGTAGGCGATGCTGGGCATCGTCAAGGCTTTCCGACGGCCTCCACGGACGACCGCAACGGCGGCTTACCAAGGCTTTCGGACAGCGTCGCGCGCGTCTCGCGATGCCCCGCATCGCCACACCGCACGCTCCTTGCCGAAAACCTTGGCAAGCCGTCTCTATGAGTCATTACCACGGCTCCTTGGTATAAGAGGCCGAGAGACCGAGGTCTGAACCATGACATCGCTGTATGCCACCCCCAACCCGCCCGGTAAGGTTCCGCCGCAGCCGTGGATGAAAGCGCCCGAGACGCTGGCCGTCATCGAGGCGCTGACCACCGAGGGCCAAGAGGTGCGTTTCGTCGGCGGCTGTGTGCGCGACGCCCTGGCCCACCGGGAGGTCAAGGACGTAGACATCGCCACCCCGGATAAGCCTGAAACCGTAATCGGCCTGCTGGAAAAGGCTGGCATCAAGGTCATCCCCACCGGCATCGAGCACGGCGGCGTCACCGCCATCATCGGCGATACCAAGTTCGAGATTACGACGCTCAGGCTAGACGTGGAAACCGACGGCCGAAGGGCGAAAGTGGCCTACACCGACGACTGGATCGCCGACGCCCAGCGGCGGGATTTCACCATCAACGCGCTTTCGGCGACGCCCGAAGGCGACGTCTACGACCCCCATGACGGCATCAGAGACCTTGCCCACGGGTGCATCCGTTTTGTTGGCCTGGCCGAAGACCGGATCGCCGAGGACGTGCTCAGGCTTCTCCGGTATTTTCGCTTTTTCGGCCTCTACGGCCGGCCACCGGCGGATCCTGACGCGCTTGCCGCCTGCCGCGCCAACGCCGACAAGCTCCCTTCCCTTTCCGGCGAACGGGTACGTGACGAGTTGTTAAAGATTTTGCTGGTTCCGGAACCGGCGGACCTGGCGGAGATGATGCGCGGCCTCCGCATCTTCGATCACATCCTGCCGGAAGCCACCGACATGAGACGGCTCAGGATGATCGCCTGGCTCGAAACCCGAGTCATCAAGATGGACTCAGTGGCGCCAGCCCCGCTCCGGCGGCTGGCGGCGCTCCTGGATACCGACGCCGAAGGCGCCGAGGGGGTGGCCGGACGGCTCAGATTGTCGAACCGACATACCTTGCACCTGGTGACGTTGGTGGCGCCGCCGGTCGATATGAAACCAGACATGGAAAGGGCCGGCCTTCACCGAGCGCTCCATCGCCTCGGGCCCGGTACCGTCCGCGACCTGACACTGCTCGCCTTGGCCGGGGAAGTGGCAGTCACGCCGGTCCTGCCAGCGGCGAAGACCCAGGGATGGATCAGCCTTCTGGAAGCCTGCGACAACTGGGAAGGGAAGGTGTTTCCGATCCAAGGCCAGGACGTGGTCGCGCTCGGCGTCGCCAAAGGCCCCCGCGTCGGCGAACTGCTTGCCAAGGTCGAGACCTGGTGGGAGGACGGCGTTTACCAGGCGGACCGCGGCGCTTGTCTGGATAAACTAAAATCCCTTTTGGCCGACGATAAATCTTGAACCGGAAAGCCGTATGGGCTGCCTTCAAATCATTAAAAACACGCATACTCCACCGCCCACCGGCGGTGCCGGGAGCCCCCGCCGCTCAAGGCCACTTCACCTCGGGCGGCAGCGACATTAAGATGGCTTCCGTATTCCCACCCGTCTTGAGGCCGAACTGGGTGCCGCGGTCGTAAAGCAGGTTGAACTCCACGTAACGCCCACGCTTGACCAATTGCGCCTGGCGCTCCTCGTCGGTCCAGTCCTCATCCATGTGGCGGCGCACGATCTCGGGGTAGATACCGAGGAAGGCGCGGCCGACGTCCTGGGTGAAGGCGAAGTCCTTCTCCCAATTCCCGGTATTGAGGTTGTCGTAAAAAATGCCGCCGACGCCCCGGGCCTCGCCCCGGTGCGGCAGGTAGAAGTATTCGTCGCACCACTTCTTGAATTTTTCGTAGTACCCCCCGTCATGCCTGTCGCAGACGTCTTTGTAGGCGCCTTGGAAGTCGGCGGTGTCCTTGTCGTCGGGGAAGACGGGCGTCAGGTCGCCGCAGCCGCCGAACCAGCCTTCGGTGGTGACGATCATGCGGGTGTTCATATGCACCGCCGGCACCAGCGGCGAACAGGGGTGGATGACCACCGAAACGCCGGACGCCCAGAAGCCGGAGTCGTCGGCGGCGCCAGGAATTTTATCCCGGTATTCGGCGTCGAATTTCCCCCAAACGGTGGAGACGTTGACGCCGGCCTTTTCGAATACCCGGCCCCGCATCACCGAAATGACGCCGCCCCCCGACTCCGCTTCGCCTCCTTCCCGCTGCCAGGGGGTGCGTTCGAACCGACCCGCATCGCCTCCGCTGGTCTGGTTGGGGCCTCCGGCTTTGTCATCGACATCGTCCTCGACGGCCTCCAAGGCCCGGCAAAGGTCATCGCGGAAGATTTCGAACCATTCCGAGGCCTTGGCCTTGTGCCCATCGTTGCCGTATGCGTTTTCGGTCATCCCTTATCCCCTGGGAAATTCTCCGTCTGGCGAAGCATCTCGCCCACCACCATGGCTAGCGCCTGGGCGACGTTCAACGACCGCATGCCGGGCGCCATCGGCACCCTGATCGAGGCATCGGCGCACCAAGGACCTCGGCGGGCACGCCGGCGCTTTCGCGACCCACCAACAATATGTCATCGGCCAGAAATGTGAATTCCGAATATCGGATGTCGGCCTTGGTGCTCAAGAGCACCAGCCTCGCGGCGCCGTTCCGGGCGGCCAGAAAAGACTCCCAGGATGCATGCTCGGTCCAATCGAGTCGATCCAGGTAGTCCATGCCGGCACGGCGCATCTGCTTCTTGGAGACGACAAACCCGCAGGGCCCGATGAGGTCCACGGGCAGACCAAGACAAGCCGCCGTGCGCATGATCGCGCCCGTGTTGCCTGGAATGTCCGGCTGGTAAAGGGCCATGCGCATGGGGGAGGGGTCCAATGGGGTCCAAAAACATTTTGCAACCGGGGAATTTTGTATTATACCCTTCGGCCTCGACGTATTCACGCTCAAGGTCCTTGAAAACAGCAATTTCCGCTGGGTTTCCCAACTCCATCCTTGCTTGAAAACGGACCCTTTCATAATAGAGTATGCATGTGCCGGATACGGACAAGAGGGACGGAAAAGGAAGTTCCATGACAGAAACGGCCGTCACCGACGAAAAGACCCGCCGCGATTTCCTGATCCTTTCCACCACCACGGTGGGCGCCGTGGGATCGGCGCTGGCCGCTTGGCCATTTATCGATACCATGAACCCGGCCGCCGACACGCTGGCGCTTTCCTCGACCGAGGTCGATCTGGCGCCAGTTGAAGTCGGTATGAGCATTACCGTGGTCTGGCGCGGCAAGCCGGTGTTCATCCGCCACCGCACCGCCGAAGAAATCAAGAAAGCCGAAGCCGTCCCCCTGGATGACCTGATCGATCCCGAGGCTGACAAGGACCGGGTGCAAAAGCCCCAGTGGCTAATCATGGTCGGTGTGTGCACGCACCTGGGCTGCATTCCCTTGGGCCAGAAGTCCAACGACCCGAAGGGTGAGTTTGGCGGCTGGTTCTGCCCGTGCCATGGGTCTCATTACGACTCGTCGGGGCGCATCCGCAAGGGTCCGGCGCCGGAAAACCTGCGGATTCCGGCCTATACCTTCCTCACCGACACTACGGTCAAGATCGGTTGAGGGCGGGCCCGCGATGAGTAATAAATTTTACGAAAACCCAGTCATCAAATGGATTGAGTACCGGTTGCCGATCTTTCATTTTATCGACGAATCGGTGGGTTCCGGATATCCGACGCCGAAAAACCTGACCTACTGGTGGAACTTCGGATCCCTCGCCGGGTTCATTCTGGTGGTGTTGATCGCCACCGGCATCGTGCTGGCCATGAACTACACGCCGCACGTGGACTATGCCTTCGAATCGGTCGAACGCATCATGCGCGACGTCAATTACGGCTGGCTGATGCGGTACATCCACATGAACGGCGCCTCCATGTTCTTCCTCATCGTCTACATCCACATGTTTCGCGGCCTGTATTACGGGTCGTTCAAGAAACCGCGGGAGCTGTTGTGGATACTGGGTATTTTCATCATCCTGACGATGATGGCCACCGCTTTCATGGGCTACGTGCTGCCCTGGGGGCAGCAGAGTTTCTGGGCGGCGACCGTGATCACCAACCTGTTCTCGGCCATCCCCTTGATCGGCGAGCCGATCGTCACCTGGCTGTGGGGCGGGTTTACGGTCGGCAACCCGACCCTGAACCGCTTCTATGCCTTCCACTACCTGTTGCCGTTCGTGATCTCTGGGCTGGTGTTCGTGCACCTGTGGGCGCTCCACGTGCATAAGTCCAACAACCCGCTGGGTGTCGACATCAAGGGCCCCCAGGACACCATCCCGTTCCATCCCTATTACACCATTAAGGATCTTTACGGCCTCGGCGTGTTCATGGTCTTTTTCATGTTCTTCGTCTTCTACCAGCCCAACTTCTTTGGCGAGCCCGACAACTACATCAAGGCCAATCCCCTGGTGACGCCTGCCCACATCGTGCCGGAATGGTATTTCCTGCCCTCTTACGCGATTCTGCGCGCGGTGCCGGAAATCGGGTTCATCTCGGCCAAACTGGGCGGCGTCATCGCCATGTTCGGCTCGACCCTGGTTTTGCTGCTTTTGCCGTGGCTCGACCGCTCCAAGGTCAGGAGTGCCCGTTTCCGGCCCATCTACAGGCAGTTCTTCTGGGCGTTCGTGATCGACTGCATCATCCTCGGCTGGGTCGGTGCCAACACGCCGGACGCCGTCTTCCACGGCGTGCCATTCCTGTGGATCGGCCGCGTGGCGACAGTGTACTACTTCGGCCATATTCTCATCCTCATCCCGCTGATCAGCATCCTGGAGAAGCCGAAGACGCCGCCGGAAAGCATTAGCGCCGCGGTGACGGAAGGTGACGGCGCAACGGAGGCGGCGAAATGATGATGAAGGCCTTGCGATATTCCGTAGCCGCCCTGGCGCTGGCCGGTACGCTTTCGCTGACCGCCGGTCCGGTCCAGTCGGCAGCAGCCCACGAGCCCGAGGCCCGGGACTGGTCCTTCCAGGGTCTTTTCGGGACCTATGACCGGGGCGCTCAGCAGCGCGGGCTTCAGATCTATAAGGAAATCTGTGCCGCCTGTCATTCTCTCCGTCTGGTGGCTTACCGCAATTTGAACGGTATCGGCCTCAAGGAAGACCAGATCAAGACCATCGCGGCGGAGTTCGAGGTCACCGACGGTCCCAACGAGGAAGGAGAGATGTACACCCGCCCGGCCAGGCCGCTGGACCGTTTCGCGTCCCCCTTCCCCAACGACAACGCCGCCCGCGTTGCCAACAACGGCGCCCTGCCGCCTGATTTGTCCTTAATGACCAAGGCCCGGAAAGGCGGCGCCGATTACGTCTACGCGCTGTTGACTGGCTACAAGGAAGAAGCGCCCGCGGGGGTCACGATGATGGACGGCCTGAACTACAACCTCTATTTCCGCGGCAATCAGATCGCCATGGCGCCGCCGCTGGCCGATGACGTGGTGGAATACGCCGACGGCACCAAGGCGACGGTCCCGCAATTGGCCGAGGACGTAACCACCTTCCTGGCCTGGGCGGCGGAACCGGAGTTGGAGGAACGCAAGCGCCTGGGCGTCAAGGTTCTGCTGTTCCTGTTCGTGCTGACGGCGATGCTCTATGCGCTCAAGCGCCAAGTCTGGAAGGACCAGCACTAGGTCGGCCGGCAATTTGTCTCGAAGGGCCTAAGACGTCGGTCATTGTGGTCTTGACTGACGTGTTGTCGCCGCCATGGGGCACGAGGGCGAGCTCACCGCCAAGCAGACGCGATGTATAGACCCGAAGCGCCTCATCCCACCCCAAAATCCTCGATGTAATCCTCAATCACAGCCTCCAGCCCGTCGTCGGCGGGAAGGCCCAAGGCGCGGGCGCGGCTATCTTCCATCACCAGCGGCCAGGAACCGACGATGGCCTCAATGGCCGGGTCGGGACGATGGCTAACCGGCCCCAATTCGATGCCCCTGCCAGCAGCGACACGTTCCAAGGCGGCAATCATCCCGGTCACGGTGTAGACAGTGTTGGGAAGGCCCACCACCCTGTCCTCTCCCAGCGCATCGCCGTCGGTGTCCATGAGGCCGATCAAGCCTTGGACGGCGTTCCGGAAACCCAGCACCATCATCCGGGTTTCCGGCCCCACCGGCAAAACGCATTCCACGCCCGCCAGCGGCTCGCGGAAAACGGCGGACGCGAACCCCGAAGCCGCCTGGTTGGGGAGGCCGGGGCGAATGATGACGGTCGGAAGGCGCGCCGCACGGCCGTCGATGAAACCCTTTCGCGTGTAGTCATTGACCATCAACTCGCCGATGGCCTTGGTCATGCCATAGGTCGTCCGGGGGATAACGCGGGTCATGTCGGTGATGCTTTCGGGCATGGCCGTGCCGCCGAAGACGGCGAGCGAGGAGGCGAAGACGACTTTCGGTGCCCCCTTCCTCGCCCGGCAGGCTTCGAGCACGTTGAACCCGCCCAGGAGATTGACGCGGATCGCCAGGTCGAAGTCCTGCTCGGCCCCGGCGCTGACCACCGAGGCCAGGTGAAAGACGGCGACGTCGTCGTGGTCGATCAGCCCGAAAACCCGTTCACGGTCGCCGATGTCGCCGGCGACTATGATCACACGGCCATCGAGGCCGTCAGGCAAGGCGTCGGGCACCGCCGCGTCGAACAGCACGACTGAATCGACAACTTGTTGCTTCCCGGTCAGGTCCCCCTGAAGTTCGGGGGCCCTCCTCGCCTCTTGCCGTTCGATCAGTTTGCGGGCGATGCCGAGGCCGAGAAAGCCCAGGCCGCCGGTGATGACAATCTTCATGGCATGCGGTCTCGGGCTCCGGAAACCCGCTTATTTGCTCAGCGTATAAACCTTGCCGGGCTTGGGTATCAGCACATTTACATTGAGTCCCAGATTTTTCACCTCGGCTTCAAACCGCTTGCCCGTGCCCATCCAGGGATACCTCCCCTTGTAGCGGACGTGTTGCGAGATGGTCGTTTTCAGTTTCGGGTTGATCAGGATCACCTTGCCGTCGGTGGAAACGAAGAGAAAATACTGGTTGCCGTGGAACGACATCTGCACCTCCGCTGCCTCGGCGGCAAAGCTGGAAACAACGGCGAGCGCCAGCATTAGCACGAGGCGCGTGATTATCCCTTTGAACATGCGAATCCTCCCAACTGACCGTCTTATTATCGTTAATTTTTCCGTGGATTGTAGTTGCGGCTCGTGGGCCTGGAAACCTCTTTTAATTGAAAGCCGCCGCTCACTTCTTTTCCGGATAAAACTTCGCCAGCCCCTGTTTCGAGGCCTCGGCGACGCCCCTCTCGGTGATCAGCCCCGTCACCAACCTTGCCGGCGTCACGTCGAAGGCCGGGTTGGCGGCCACAGCTCCCTCGGGGGTGATTTCCACCGCCGTCACCTCGCCCGCGTCGTTGACGCCAGTCATCCGGGTGACCTCGGAAGCGTCCCGTTCCTCGATGGGGATGTCGGCGCCGTCGCCGAGGGACCAATCGATGGTCGGCCCCGGTAGCGCGACATAGAAGGGAATGTTGTTGTCGTCCGCCGCCAAGGCTTTCAGATAGGTGCCGATCTTGTTGCAAACGTCGCCCGCCGCCGTCGTGCGGTCGGTGCCCGTGATGCAAAGGTCCACTTGGCCCTTTTGCATCAAATGGCCGCCGGCGTTATCGACGATGATGCTTGCCGGCACTCCGTGCTGGCCCAGTTCCCATGCGGTTAGGCTGGCGCCCTGGTTGCGGGGCCGGGTCTCGTCGACCCAGACATGAACCGGGATGCCGGCGTCATGGGCCTTGTAGATGGGCGCCAGCGCCGTCCCCCAGTCCACCGTCGCCAGCCAGCCGGCATTGCAGTGGGTCAGCACGTTGACCTTGTCGGGCCGTCCCTTGTCTTTCCAAGCGCCTTCGATCAGCGGCTTGCCGTGATCGCCGATGGCGGAGCATATTTCCACGTCCTCGTCGCAGATTTTGGCGGCGCGCTTAGAGGCGGCTTCCGGCCGGGCGTTAGGCGACAGGGGTTGAAGGACCGCCCGCATGTCATCGAGGGCCCAGCACAGGTTGACCGCCGTCGGCCGGGTCTCCAGGAGCGCGCCCGCCGCCGCTTCCAGATTTTTGTCCGAGGGATCGCCGTGCATGGCCAGCGCCATGCCGTAGGCCGCCGTCGCCCCGATTAGGGGCGCGCCTCGCACCTGCATGTCGCGGATGGCATGGGCGGCGTCGTCCACGGTCTCCAGGCGTTGGGTGACGAACTGGAACGGCAGCTTTGTCTGGTCGATAATCTCGACAGCCCAGCCGTCATCAGCCGGCCAGATAGTGCGGTATGGGGTGCCGTCGACCTTCATGGACGCAGGCCCAATTCCAGTCCTTCGACGATGCAGATATCGCGCTCGACGCCGCCGCCGAGCTTCGCTTTGGCCGCCTGGTAGCCGTCCAAGTTGTAACACGCCACGGCTTCCTTCAAGCTTTGGAACTCGGTGACGATGACCCTGGGCTGCTCGAAACCCTCCATCGTCACCACCCGGCCGCCCCGGGCCAGGAACCGGCCGCCGTGGGCCTCAATGACGGGCCGGGTCTGCTTGGCGTAGGCCATAAGTTTGTCCGGGTCCTCGATGGTCATGCGGGCAGCGATCCAATGGGCCTTGGCCAAATCCTTGTCTCCTTGCCTAACCGCCCAGCACCCGACCGGCGACAGCAGAAAGTTTTTCGACCATCTTGAGGTCGCGGGCGGCGGGCTGGGTGATGATGGCGTTCTCCAAGGCCGTGTGACAGCCGGCGGAACATGCCCCGGCGCGCCCGGAAAGGCCCGGCGCCGCCGCCTTGACGAGCGCCCGGCCGTTGTCGGCGTTGGCCAGTAGGACCTCGATGATGGCCTCGACGGTGACGTGGTCGTGGTCGGGATGCCAGCAGTCGAAATCGGTGACCATGGCGACGGTGGCGTAGCACATTTCGGCTTCCCGAGCGAGCTTGGCCTCGGGCATGTTGGTCATGCCGATGACGTCGCAACCCCAGCTCCGGTAAAGCTCGGACTCGGCCAAAGTCGAGAACTGCGGGCCTTCCATGGCTAAATAGGTGCCACCCTGCCGGCACTTGATACCTAAGTTCTTGGCCGCGTCGGCGATGATTTCGCCCAAGCGCGAACAGACCGGGTGGCCAAGCCCCACGTGGGCCACCAGCCCAGTGCCGAAGAAGCTTTTTTCGCGTGCAAAGGTGCGGTCGATGAACTGGTCGGCGATGACAAAAGTGCCGGGCGCCAGCTCCTCCCTGAACGAGCCGCAGGCGGAAAGGGAGATGATCTCAGTGACGCCGGCGCGTTTCAAACAATCGATGTTGGCGCGGAAATTCAGTTCCGAGGGCGGGATGCGGTGGCCGCGCCCGTGGCGGGGCAGGAACACCATCTTCTGGGCGCTTTGCTCTGTTGGAAGCTCACCCATTAGCAAATCGTCCGAGGGGGCGCCAAAAGGAGACTCCACCTTCTCCCAGCGGATGTTCTCAAGCCCGTCGATATCGTAGACGCCGCTGCCGCCGATGACGCCGACGATGGGAGGAGTCCCGGGGGGAGACGTGCCGGGCGCGTTCTTGGGGTCCCCCATCAGCCCAGGTGCTCGGCGAAGAGGCCCAACGTACGCTTCAGCGCGATCCGGGAGCTTTCTTCGTGATAGCTGCCGCGGCGGTCGCAGTTGAACCCGTGCCCGGCATCGTAGATGTAGACCGGGACTTCCGGGTGGGCGGCCGTAATGGCGTCCACGTCTTCCATCGGGATTGAATCGTCCTGTTTGCCGAAATGCAGGATCGTTGGGCATTTCGGCGTTTCGTCGTTGAGGTCCAGAATGCCGCCGCCGTAGTAGCCGGCCGCAGCGTCGAAATCGAGCCGGCAGGCCGCCGCCCAGACGACGAAACCGCCCCAGCAATAGCCGGTAATCCCGACCTTGCCGGCGGTGCGGGCGGTCTCGGACGCGGCCCGGACGTCAGCCAGAACGAAATCGAGGTTCTCGTTTCCCTGGGCCTTGTAGCCGCGACCAATAGGGATGTCTTCGGGCGTGTAATCGAGCTCCACCCCCCTCTCGAATCGGTCGAACAGCGCCGGCGCGATGGCCAGGTAACCCTCGGAGGCGAAGCCGTCGGCGACGTCGCGGATGTGAGCGTTGACGCCGAAGATTTCCTGGATGACGACGACAGCCCCCCGGGGGCCGCTCTGGGCCTCTCCGACCGGCTGGGCGCGGTAGGCGTCGAATTCGTGCCCGTCCGACGCCGTCAACTCGATGATCTCACCCATATAACCCTCCCTGTTGTTTTGCGGCGTTAACGTAGCGCAAAAGCCCCATCCGACAAAGAGCGCAAAAAGGGGGAAGGTAGCCTAAAATGACAGCATCTCTCGACACATATTGAGCGATTTTTTATGGCAAATAATAGTGTGAACACAACCGGGAGATGAAGGGTGAGGAAAATTCGCGCGAGAAGCCGAAAGTTCTATTTAATTCTCTATAGCTGCGCCCGTTTGCATTATTACCCCAGGCATAAAGGCAATGCCTAAAATATTGTTCAATCATTCAAAATGCTTTAGGCCCCAATCTTTCCCAACCCCTACCTCGCCTTCTGCAGGTACAGATACCCCAACCCCGCGGCAACGCCGAAGTCTTTCGTTTGTTCGATTGCCAGCGGCTACAGGGTGAACTGGTTACGCCCGCCGCCCACCAACACCTTCGCACCGAGTTTGATGCCGAGGTATTTCCCGGCCAGCGGGTGCTTGTCCAGCCCGGTGTCCATCGACGCGCCGAAAACGGCAAAGGCGATGGTCTCGGACTTGTTCCAGTTGAGATTGATGCCGAGCCCGATCCCGGTCTCCCCCTTGTAGATGGCCTGTCTTTCGTCGGTGACCGAGGTGAAGAGGCAGGTCACCTGCACCGTCGAATGGATCAACAGGTTCACCCCGGAACCCGGCACCTAGTTACATTTCTAAATACCGACCTTGATGGCGGGGCTGCCGGTTTGCGCCGAGGTGGCGCTCGTCAGGGCCAGAAGGCCCAAGGTCAGCGCTAAAGCCATGTCCCTCATTATTTGGGAAACCTCCGGTGAAATACTGTTTTTCCAAAGGTTAACGCACCTTTATGTATTGGTAACGGCGCTTCGAACCCATGGGGCGCGAGGCGGAGGAGCGGAAACCCTAGACGTTGAACCTGAACAGCAGGACGTCGCCGTCCCGAACCTCATAGTCGCGGCCTTCGGTCCGCATCTTGCCGGCGTCGCGGGCCGCCTGTTCGCCGCCGAGCGATACGAATAAGTCCCAGGAAATGGCCTCGGCGGCGATGAAGCCTTTCTCGAAATTCGTATGGACACGGCCGGCGGCCTGCGGGGCAAAGGTTCCCCGCTTCACCGTCCGGGCGTGGGCTTCCTTAGGATTGACGGTGAAAAAGGTAATCAGGTCCAAAAGCCCATAGCCAGCCCGTATGACCCGCCCCAGCCCGGTTTCGGCGAGCCCGAGGGTGTCCAGGAACTCTTCCCTCTCGGCGGAGTCATCAAGGACCGCGATCTCTCCCTCGATTCCGGCCGAGATCAACACCCATTCGGCGCCTTCCTTGGCCGCCAGGTCGGCGGCCTTGCGGCTGAGCGCGTTGCCTTCCCCGGCCGCTTCCTCATCGACGTTGGCGACGTAAAGCATCGGTTTCGCCGTCAACAGCCCGAGGCTGCGTATAAAGCTTTCGTCCGCCGCCGCAACGTCCAGGGCGCGGGCCGGGCAGCCGTCTTCGAGCAGCGCCAGGGCGCCTTCCACCAGCGACAGTTCGCTGGCCGCCTCTTTGTCACCGCCGCGCACCTTCTTAGTCAAGGGGTCCTGGCGTTTTTCCAGGCTTTCCATGTCCGCCAGCATCAATTCCATCATCACCGTTTCGGCATCGCCGACGGGATCGGGCTCGCCGCTGATGTGGACCACGTTGGGGTCGGTGAAGCAGCGCAGCACGTGGGCGATGGCGTCCACCTCGCGGATGTTAGCAAGGAACCGGTTTCCGAGCCCTTCGCCCTTGGAAGCTCCCTTCACCAGCCCGGCGATGTCGATGAATTCGAGCCCCGTCGGCACCACCTTGTCCGACCGGACGATCCCGGCAACGGCCTGGAGCCGTTCATCGGGGACGGAGACACGGCCGATGTTGGGTTCGATGGTGGTGAAGGGAAAGTTGGCGGCCTCCGCCGCCCCTGTCGCCGTCAGGGCGTTGAACAGCGTCGATTTGCCGACGTTGGGAAGCCCGACGATGCCGCAGTTAAACCCCATCGTTCCCGTCCTCCGGGGGTTCCGGTTTTGGTTTCGACTGGTTCTGGGTAATCCGGGGCGGTTTCACGTCCTGGGCAACCTTGTTCATGAACCCGGGATCATCACCCGCAATCAACAACTCTAGGTGACGGGCCAGCGCGCCCAGGACTTTTTCCACCCAGGCCTTGTCGGCCTTGGCGAAGTTCTTGAGCACATGCCCGGTGACCTGGTCCTTGTTCCCGGGATGGCCGATACCGATGCGGATACGGGCGTAATCGGGGCCGATATGGGTGTGAATCGAGCGCAGCCCGTTGTGTCCGGCGTGACCGCCGCCCCGTTTGAGGCGAACCTTGCCGGCTTCGAGGTCGATCTCGTCGTGGAAGACGACGACGTCCTCGGGTCGTATTTTGTAAAAAGCCCGCGCCGCTTCTATGGACCGTCCCGATTCGTTCATGAAGGTTTCCGGCTTCAGGGCCAGGACCTTGACGTCACCGATCTCGCCCTCGGCGACTAGGCCGTGAAATTTGGACCGGAACGGAACCAAGGAATAACGACCAGCGATCTCTTCGATGGCCATGAATCCGATGTTGTGACGATGTCTGGAGTACCCGGGGCCCGGGTTTCCCAATCCGACCAAGAGAAGCATGGTGGAATGCCCTCCCGGGGGTCAGCTTCCGGTTTTCTTCTCGCCTTCGGCTTTTTTTTCGCCTTCGGCCTTCTCCTCGCCTTCCTCTCCTTCCTCTCCTTCCTCTCCTTCCTCTCCTTCCTCGTCCTCTTCGCCTTCCACGCCCTCTTCGTCGTCGTCTTCTTTCTTTTCCTCCACCTCGACCAGAATCGTCGGCGCGGCGATCGTGGCGACGGTGAAGTCACGGTCGATCGACAACTCCACGCCCTCGGGCAACTCGATGGCGCCGATATGGACGCTGTCGCCGATGTCCATCCCTGTAAGGTCAACAGTGATGCTTTCGGGGATGTTGTCGGGCCGGCAGCGCATCTCGACTATGTGACGGACCACGTTGAGGACGCCGCCGCGCGTGATGCCGGGGCTTTCTTCGTGGTTTTCGAATATCACCTGAACGTCGATGTTGAACAGGGTGGCGGCGCCGAAGCGCATGAAGTCGACGTGAATGGGGCGGTCGGTGACCGGATCGACTTGGAGTTCGCGGGCCAGGGCCTGGTACTTCTTGCCGCCAACCTCGATCTCGAACACGCGGGCGAAAAAACCCGGACCCTTGAGCTGCTGCGCCAAGTCCCGGGGGTCGATGGAAATCAGAATCGAGTCTTCCTTGTTCCCGTAAATCACGGCGGGAACGCGGCCAGCGCGGTAGGCTGCCCGGGAGGCTCCTTTTCCGGTCCCTTTACGCGTTTCGGCGGCAAGCGTTATCGTTTGGGCCATTTCAAACAACTCCTATGGATTCCCGGCGTCGGCTTTTGAGCACGCCGACGAGTCTCAACCCATTTTCGAGCCGGCGATACATACCCTCCCCCGGCCCGCCGGTCAATAAATCAAGTCAATCAAACAGGCTTGAGACCGATGATTCGGTGCTAATGCGGCTCATGGCGTCGGCCATCAGGGGGGCGATGGTCAGTTGTTCGATGTTGTGCGAAACACGAACCGCTTCCGTAGCTTGAATGCTGTCAGTAATGACCAGCTTCTCCATCGGCGACGACGACACCCTGGCCACGGCGCCGCCCGACAGGACCCCGTGGGTGACGTAGGCATGCACGGACTTGGCGCCTTTCTCCATCAACGCCTCGGCGCCATTGCACAGCGTCCCCGCCGAATCGACTATATCATCCACCAGCACGCAGCGGCGGTCCTTGACGTCGCCGATGATGTTCATGACCTTGGAAACGCCGGCGCGTTCGCGGCGTTTATCAATGATCGCGAGGTCGGCGTCCAAACGCTTGGCCAGCCCACGGGCGCGGAGCACCCCGCCGACGTCCGGCGAAACGACCACCATGTCCTTGCCGTCCATTTTTTTCTTGATATCCTTGACCAGCACCGGCTGGGCATAAAGGTTGTCGGTGGGGATATCGAAGAATCCCTGAATCTGGCCGGCGTGCAGGTCCAGGGTGAGCACCCTATCGGCGCCCGCCTTGGTAATCAGGTTGGCCACCAATTTCGCCGAAATGGGCGTCCTGGGGCCGGATTTCCGGTCCTGGCGGGCATATCCGAAATAGGGAACGACGGCGGTGATGCGCTGGGCCGATCCGCGCTTGAGCGCGTCGAGCGTGACCAGCAGTTCCATCAGATTGTCGTTGGCCGGGTAGGACGTGGACTGGAGTACGAAAACGTCTTCGCCACGGACGTTTTCCTCTATCTCGACGAAAATTTCCATATCCGAAAACCGGCGCACGCTGGCTTTGGTCAGCGGCAGGTTGATGCACGCCGAAATCGCCTCCGCGAGAGGCCGGTTGCTGTTACAAGCGAGAATTTTCATATCTCCAAGAACCCCTTGATGTCCCCGCCTGCCTCCAGGCGTTCTCTTATCCTTACCATCTGCGCCGACCTTCGAGACGGCAAAATCTACCAGCCCGCCCTATTCGTGTAAACGGGATTCCCCACCCCCCGGAGGCCGCCCGGCGGTCCCAAAACCTCGGGTCATCAGGGCGGCAACAATGCACGACCCGGCTCCCTTTTGAGTTCGGTAATGCTCGGAATTTCGGTCACTTTTCCGGTCCTTCTGGGGGTGTTCGACGACTGTTTTTCATCAATGCCGAACAGCTCCTGGATGCCGACGGCGGCGGCATTGGAATCTATATCCGCGATCCGCCCCCAAGACCCCTTCAGGCTGCCTGCCTTAACGGCGTTCTCCTGGGCCGCCTGGCCCACCTCCTGGCCGCCGATGGTATCGACCGACCAAACAATCTTGGCCTGCTGGCAGCCGTTGACGACAGACCCCATGCTCACCCGCCCCGAGATCACAGAACCCGCTTGGCTGGGGTCTTCGGTGACCGTCATGTCTCTTTTGCGAAGCACCTTCTTAATTGCTGCGGTAAGATACCGGTTGCCGTCGCCGGGTGGCCCTTAAACCGTCTTGATGAGGAACGACGGCCGGCCCCAGGTCACCGGCAGCGGATTGGTGATCGGGGTTGGGTTGGTGTCAGGAACAGGCATCAGGATGGGCTTGGTCTTAATTTTTTCGGCGGTTTCCTGGTCAGAGCCCTAGGCTTTCCCACCTTGCCAGCGGGGGGTGGCGCAGGCACCGCAGCCGGGGTTGGGGCCTTATTCAACGCCAAGCTTCGACCACCGGGTTTCGACTTGGCTGCATTGCCGATTCCTTACTCGGCTATGGTCCGGGCCGGAGTTTGGAGCTTGGTATCGGCAAGGGCCGCCCAGGAGGGTTTCACCGTTGGCTTGGCCAAAGCGAGGACGGAACCCGACTGTGACGACGCCTCCGCCTCTGCCGCCGGCGGGACGGGCGCAGGCGTTTCGGTCGGCGGCGGGTATGGAAATGACGTAATCCCCCACCATGCCGACGACGCGCAGGTCGGCTTCGAACACCAGCAGGTTGTTGGCTTCGGCGGTGCCGTTTTCCCAAAGGCCCTTGTCGACCACCACCTGTTGGCGGAATTCTGCGACGGCGGTGGCAGTATGGCGCACGCAGGTTTCACACCGCCGTGACCCAAAAGACCGAGTCCCTTTCCACGACGGCGACGATATGGCCGGAGACCGTCGGCCCCATTTTGTTGGCCTTTTAGGGCAGGATGGCTGGTTCTCTGGCGTCCTGGAGCGCCGCCGCGATGGCGTCGGCGAGCACCAGCGGGACGGTGGTATTGATGCCTTCCACGGGGATCACATAGATGAGTTTCGATGAATCAATCTTGGACGCTAATCCTCCGTCCAGGGGTTCGCCGGGGGTTGCATTTGAACCGAAACCGCAGGCATTAGGCCCGAGGAGAGCGAATGCGGGCATGACCAGTGTGCGAAGGAAACGTTGCATTATCCCAACATAGAAACGCACTAGAAGTTCCTTGGCGCCCGGGCCGGCAAACCCTGCTCGCAGTGGCCAGCGCCTTATCCGGCCCTAAATATCTGCGAAAAATATACGTGAATCGAATTGCCCAATTGAATCTATCGGGATGGCGGCCAAAAATCACTGAAAACACTAGGCCAGATCATGGTAGACCGAAGCCACTTCGTAGCGTCGGACCATCAATTGAATCTGACCGATATTAAAATAATAGAGCAGATTCACACTATCGAACGAAACGCGTAAGCGATGCCGATCAATCCCAATCTACTCTAACCCCACGATCTGGAGCGGCGGCTATTCCGGCCCCCGGAACCAATTGCCGGGCCTTGCCCCTATCCTACCCCTATCCGGGAAAATCTGTTGTACGGCCTTAACTTTCGGGTCTTTTGGGGCCACCCGCGCTCCTTTCAACTCCGGCCTAGGCGGCGTCAGGGCCTCCCCCCTCCTGGCCGAGGGTATTTCGGTTTTGAGCACCCGGGGCCTCACTCCAAGGCGGTAACGGGGGGGCCCGGCGGCCCGAAGAATATCCTGGATTCCCTCCAGCGCGGCGCTGGCGACGATGGTGGAGACCTCCCCCCAAGGCCCATCGAAGGTGTCGGCCTCGACCATATTATTCTGTGTCGCCCGACCAATCTCGTGTCCGTCCTGGGTTATCACCGCCCAAACAATTTCCACCCGTTGTAAGCCATCCGACGGCGGCATGAGGCTGAACCGCCCCTTGAGAACAAACTCGGCGTAGCGGCGTTTCTCAGCGACGGTGATGCGGGCTCCCTTGATGGCGGCCTTGATCGCCCGGGTCAATGAAAGGTTGCCGTCGCCAGGGGCGTTCTCGATCGGGCTGACCCAAAGGCCGGCCAGACGCGGGTATTTAAGTTGAACGTTTTCCTCAGCCTTGTCGATAAAAGTGGTAAAGAACTCTGGGACGGTCTCGCCGACTTCACGGATGATTTTGGGCGAACCGTAATCCCAGTCCTGCCGACTGCCGCTGACACCCTGGGTATGGGTGTCGAGCACCTCGCCCTCACGGTTGAATAGGGTCCAGTGGATCAGCGCCACGTAAGGAAGCGAAGAGTCGTTCTCGTTGATTTCGGCCCGCCCCTTGAGCCGGAAGCGCCGGAAGTCCCGCTCGTCCACGGTGGCCCGGATGCCATAGGCCTTGAACCCGGCTGCAACCGATTCGGTCAGCAGCTTGGACATCGGCTCAGCCGTATTGTCTATGGGGGCAACCCAGATTCCCGTCGTCGCGGCATCGGTTACCAGGGGATTGGCGGCCTCTTCCGGGGGGGGCTTGAATGGCCTCGGCAAAGGCCCGCAGGCGGCGAGAACCGACGTCATCACCGCCAGCGCTACTCCATAAAGTCCATAGTCCCTAAAAGATTTCCCCATCGCCTAAATCAATGCGCAAGCGACCATCAACCCCAGCATTAGGGCCGACACCAGGATAAACATATGCGGCATGGCGCTTCTCCGCTACTGCTTAAGGGCAATTGCCGCTAGGCCGCGGCCGTAATCATGTTCCCGGCGCTGGGTGGCGCGCCGGTAACTGAAGAACCGGTCTTCATCGCCAAAGGTATCTTCCGGCGCCGCCTCGACCGCCGCCAGCCCGAGGGCCTCGAGCCGCCCCACCACATAGCCAGGCAGATCGAACATAAAATGGCCGTTGCGGGGAGAGTCCCTGAAAAAGGCGTCGTCCCGCTTATCCGAGTCCATGAATTCGGCGTGGAACTCCGGCCCCACTTCGTAGGACTCCTGCTGGATGGCCGGGCCGATTGCGGCCACGATCCCTTGCCGCCGGGCGCCGAGACCGCACATAGCTTCCACGCTTGCCTCCAGAATTCCCTTGAGCGCCCCGCGCCAGCCGGCGTGGGCGGCGCCGATAACGCCGGCCTCTTCATCGGCCATCAGCACCGGCGCGCAATCGGCGGTCAAAACCCCCAAAGCCACGCCCGGCATCCGGGAGACGGTGGCATCGGCGCTGGGTGCCGCGTCTGCCTTCCAGGGTTCGCCCACGGTCACCACATCCGCCGAGTGGGTTTGGTAAACGGTCACCAAGTCGGACCCGTCGAGGTCCAGCCGGGCCATGGCGCGGTCGCGGTTGGCGGCAATGTGCTCCGGATTGTCGCCGGAGCGTAAACCGCAGTTCAGCGACGTGTATACGCCGCCGCTGACCCCGCCTTCTCTGGTAAAGAACGCATGGCTGACACGGCCGGCCCGGCTTAACGTTTCGGTGATGATCATGGCATCATTATTCACCAATCGGCGGCGTTTGGGAAATGGGCCGGGCCCGGTTCCTCCCAGATCCCTATTCGAACCCCGGCGGCGGCGCCATGCCTTGGCTGGTCAGGGCCAGTGCCTTGAACAACCTCCCCATCAGGGCTTTGGACGTCAGGCGGCTCAAGCCTTCGGCGATGTCCCGGCGGTGTTTCGGCGCCGCTTCCATCAGCGCCTCGGCCCGGGCACCGATGCCGAGCTTCTCCAGGAATGTCCCCTGATCGAGGGGGCCGAAGACTCGCGCCCCGGCATCGGAGGCCGCCCGCCCGAGCTCGCCGAAATCCACGTGCGCCGTCAGGTCCGCCTCTCCCGGGTCGGCCAGCGGGTCATGGTATGCATGGCCCTTGACCGCCTGCAGGGTATCGGCGGTAGTGGTGGTGCCGTGACCGTAATCGATGATCAGGGCGGCGCCAGGGGCAAGGGTGAGACGCTGGCCGATGGCCCCGGCCAAGACCGAGGCCGCTGGGCGGACCTCGGCGATGGCGCCTTGTTCCGCGCCTTCCAGACCCGCCGGAATGACGTCCGCCAGCGGCGGGCCGTCGGACAAGCGGAAGCAAAAACCCTCTTCTCCGTCCTCCGCTAGTCCCACTAGGCGTTCGCGCCAGCCTTTGCTTGTCATCTGGAACTGGCGCACCGGCAGGACGTCAAAGAATTCATTGGCGATCAACAGCAGCGGCCCATCGGGAGTTTCGGAAAAGTCGTTCGACCAGCGAAGGGTGCCGGTGATACCCGCCGCCGCCAGGGCCTCTTCCTGGTGCGCTTTAAGCGCCGGGCTGATTTCCACTAGGGTGAGGGAAAGCGCGTCAACAAAGCCTACGACGCCCCGCCCGGCGCGGAGTACGTCGGCCATCATGGTCCCCCGTCCGGGACCCAGCTCGACCAGTTGCACCGGGTCCGGTTCGCCCATGGCCGCCCACTGGACCGCGCACCAAAGCCCGATCAACTCGCCGAACATCTGGCTGATTTCCGGCGCCGTGACGAAATCGCCGGCCCGACCCAAGGGGTCACGCCCCATGTAATAGCCGAGGCGCGGACGGGTCAGGGTCTCTTCCATGTATTGGGCAACGGAGAGCGGGCCGTCATCTGCGATCCGGCGTCTAAGATCGTCGGCGAGCGTCGGCATGGGGATCAACTCGGGGCGGCCTTGGCGCGGACGATCAGGACCCAACCGGCCAAGATCAACGGCACCGAAAGCCATTGGCCCATGGTGGTGCCGAAACTGAAAAAGCCCAGGTGCAGGTCGGGCTGGCGGAAAAGTTCGGCCACCGTACGGGTTAGCCCATAGCCGATCAGGAAAATGCCGGTCAAATATCCCGCCCGGCGGCGAAGGGATTCGTTCCCGGCCAGCCACATGAGCACCCCGAACAACAGCGCCCCTTCTCCCAATGCCTCGTAGATTTGGCTCGGATGGCGGGGCTCGGGCCCACCCCGGGGAAAGACCATGGCCCAGGGCACTTCGGTGACGCGCCCCATCAGTTCGCCGTTGATGAAATTGGCAATGCGGCCTAAGAACAGCCCCACCGGAGCCACGCAGGCGAGGCGGTCGGCGAACGGCCAGAGATCGATCCCCCGCCGCCGGCAGAAAATCAGCGTCGCCACGATGACGCCGATGAGCCCGCCGTGAAACGACATTCCGCCCCGCCAGAGGGCAAACACGCCCACCGGATTTTCAAAATAGTAGGCGAAATTATATATCACCACGTAACCGAGGCGCCCGCCCAGGATTACCCCCAGCATCACCCAAACCAGGAAATCATCGACGGCTGCCTCGTTGGCGACCTGCGGCGTCCGCCGGATGAGGCGGCGCAACAGCCACCAGCCCAGTAAAAGCCCGGCGATATAGGCTAGTGAATACCAGCGGATTGCCAATAGTTCCACGCCGAAAAAAGGCCCAAATAGGATGGGATCGATGTTGGGAAAGGGGATGACGAAAGTCATATCTGAAGGGCTAAGGCCGTTTTGCCAGCCCGCTTCACCGGTAAGGATCGTCGGTATTGAGAAATTCGCCGACGTATTCGGTGATGCCGTCCTCCAAAGAAGTGAACGGCTTCTCGTAGCCGGCGGCGCGAAGCCGGTCCGTCTTGGCCTCTGTAAAATACTGGTACTTGGACCTGATCTCGGGCGGCGTGACAACATATTTGATTTTCGGTTTTTTGCCCAGCACGCCATAGACCGCTTTGGTCAGGTCGGCGAAGCTGCGGGCCTTGCCGGTGCCGCAGTTGAACAGCCCACTGACGTCCGGATTCTCCAACAACCACATGATCATGTCGATACAGTCACCGACCCAGATGAAATCACGGAGCTGCCCGCCGTCCTTGTAATCCGGGTTGTGGGACTTATAGAGCACCGCCGGTTCGTCGTCCCGGGCATTGGGAAAGACCTGGTTGACGACGCTGCGCATCCGGTCCTTGTGGTATTCGTTGGGGCCATAAACGTTGAAGAACTTCAACCCCGCCCACTGGGGCGGGCGCAGTTCCTTGGCAGCGACCATGCGGGCCACCCGGCGGTCAAACAGATGCTTTGACCAGCCATAAGCGTTCAGGGGCTTGAGCCCAGCCAGAGCTTCGGGCGAGCCGTCGTCGTCGAAACCGCCCGAGCCGTTGCCGTAGGTGGCGGCGCTGGAGGCATAGACGAACCGGACGTGGTGCCGGGTGCACCATTGCCAAAGGTCTACGGACAGCCGGAAATTTGTATCGACGATCAAATCAACGTCCGTTTCCATGGTCGACGAAATGGCGCCCATATGGATTACCGCCTCGACGTTGGTGGTATTCGCCTCCAGGAGCCCAAACAGCCCCTCTGGCGCCACGATGTCGGCAAGCTCGCGCTTGACGATATTGCGCCACTTGTTAGACGAGCGCAGCCGGTCGCACACGATGACCTTGCCGGCGCCGGCCTGCTCCAGCGCCCAGACGATGTTGGAGCCGATGAAACCGGCCCCGCCGGTTACCACATACATCTTTTGCCTCGCTTGAATTCACGCCCTTATAAGTCCGCTGGCCCGGCCCCGCAAGCAGCACAGGCGTTGCGCCAACCCGCCAGCAGGACCATAATAACCGAAGCAAGCCAACCCAGGAGAACCATACCGATGCAAACACGCAGCCGGGTTTTCGATGATCTTGCGAAAGTGGCGGGCGGCGCGGTTTCGGCGCTTAGCGGCATCAAGGCCGAGGTCGAGGTCCTGGTCCGCCAGCAGATTGAGCGCCTGTTGGTGGAAGTCGACATGGTGCCCCGTGACGAATTCGACGCCGTCAAGGAGATGGCCGCCAAGGCCCGGGGCGAGCAGGAGAAACTGGAACACCGGGTCCGCGACTTGGAGAAGAGGCTTGGCGTCAAAGCCCCGGTAATGACCCAATCCCGGGCCGGGAAGGCGAACCCGGCGATGAAGAAGGCAAAAGCGGCGGCGAAATCAAAACTACGGCCGGCCCGAAAGACGGCCCCGAAACGCAAGCCCCCTACCAAGGCCCCCTAGGCGCTGATCTCCCATTAAGAGCCATCCGGAATGCTCCCCGGCCGGCCGGGGTGGTTTTAGGCGGATTGGGGCAGTAATGGATGGCCCGGGACACGCGAATTCCTTAACCTATCCCTCTTTTATTCAGGCCCTTACCCACAAAAAATCGGCGCCCGGGCGGATTCCGCGCTTGCGCCTGAGTCCCCGATAGGGCACCCTATAATTTGTGGTCATTTGTTTGATTTACACAATATGTGGTGTCTAAGGACATATATCGTGGGTTTACCCAACCGTACCTATAAACGGGCCGGCGCCATTTGCAAGAGGGGAAGCGGGCGTGGAGAATCTTGACCTTCATCAAGATGCCTTTTCGGCCAATCCGCTGGACATCGTAGAGCAGTTAGTGGAACGCAACGACTGGGCCTTTAGCCGCTGCAATGACGAAGAAATCGCCTTCCAAGTGCCCGGCACCTGGTGTGATTACAGTCTTTTCTTCGCCTGGAACGGGGAAGCCGGGGCGATACACTTCAGTTGCGCCTTCGATATGCGGGTGCCACAGGAAAGGCGCCCCTTCGTCAACGAGCTTCTGGCCATGGTCAACGAGAAGATGTGGCTCGGCCATTTTAGCCTCTGGTCCGACGACGGACTGCCCTTGTACCGCCACGCCATGCCCATGCGGGGCACCCAAGGGCCAGCCGTGGAGCAGATAGAGGATCTCGTTGACATCGCCATCTTGGAGTGCGAGCGCTTTTATCCGTCGTTTCAGTACGTAATTTGGGGTGGCAATACGGCGTCGGAAGCGATCGCCGCAACCATGGTCGAAACCCTGGGAGAAGCCTGATGGGCCGCCAAACCGTGAGGGCTTAACCTGATGGAGGGGACGATTCTCCTCGCCGGTTGCGGCAAGATGGGCGGCATTCTCCTGGACGGTTGGCTCGAAAGGGGGCTCCGGGCCGGCGACATTGTTGTCGTCGAGCCCGATGAAGCGACGGCCCAGGCCGTTGCCAAGCGCCACCAGGTCACCGTTGTCGATGATTCCACTCGCTTGACTCCCGGCTTCGTGCCGGAAACGTTAGTGTTGGCCGTAAAACCGCAAGTCATGGACGATGTGGTCTCCGCCTATGCCAGCTACGCCGGACCAGAAACGGTTTTTTTGTCGATCGCGGCGGGCAAGACCATGGCCTATTTCGAGGACAAGCTGGGGCCGGAGGCAGCCATCGTCCGTGCCATGCCCAACACGCCGGCGGCGATTGGCCGGGGAATCACTGTCGCCATCGCCAATCAGCGGGTCGGAGAGGCCCAGCAAAACCGCTGCAACAGCCTCCTGGAAGCCGTCGGCGAGGTCGCCTGGATCAACGATGAGGGCCTGATGGACGCGGTGACAGCGGTTTCCGGCAGCGGGCCGGCTTATGTGTTCCTGCTCGCCGAATACCTGGCTCGGGCGGGCGAGGAAGCAGGCCTGTCGGCTTCGCTCAGCCATCAACTGGCGCGGGCCACCGTTTCAGGCGCTGGCGAGTTTCTATACAAGACATCGGAACCGGCGGCGACATTGCGCGCCAACGTTACCAGCCCCGGCGGCACTACGGCGGCGGCGCTGGAGATTTTGATGGGCGACGAGGGCTTGCAGCCGTTGTTGACCAAGGCCATCGCCGAGGCAACGAAGCGTTCCAGGGAACTCGCCGGTTAGTGCCTTGTCCACATCAGTGGAAACAGGCAATAATCCGGCACGCCGCTTGAGCGGCCAGAGGTAAAACCGAGAGTGATTCCATTGGCATGGGATTCGCTCTAGGGGCCTGTTTCCTCGCTCCTTTTAAACCAGCCCTTGCCCCCCGGGGCCGTGATCGGTGATGATATTGGCCATAGCTCAAAGTCAGGCCGAGGGACCTGATATGGCAAAAAAAACTAAGAAACCACCTAAACTGGCCCGGACCGTAAAAAAAAAGCCAAAAGCCAAGTCCGACCATCCGGGCCGCATCATCGACGCGGCGCTGGCCATGGCCGTCAGCCGTGACTGGCGGCGGATTAGGTTTGCCGACATTGCCGCCGAAGCCGGCGTCACAGTGACCGAACTCAGCACCGTCTTTTCGTCGAAGTCGGCGATCATCGGCGGTTTTATACGGCGAATGGATGAGCGCGTGTTGGCCGGCGGAGAAGTCGAGGGATCGTCGGCCCGTGACCGTTTGTTCGACGTGCTGATGCGGCGCTTTGACGCCCTTCAACCACACCGCCAAGCGGTGACGGCTATCATCTGGAGCATCGTCTTTGACCCCTTGGCGCCCCTTTGCCACGGGCCCAGGCTGATGTGCTCGATGGCCCGCATGCTGGAGGCTGCCGGCCTGTCGTCAAAGGGCCTGGCCGGGGCGCTACGCGCCAAGGGACTGGCGGTGGTTTATATGATGACGTTCCGGGCCTGGTTGACGGACGACAGCGCCGATTTGACGAAAACCATGGCCGTCCTCGACCGCGGCCTGCGCCAAGCGGAGTCCCTGGTAACAGCTCTTTGCCCCGGAGGCGCCCGCCGGTCCGCCCAATCGGCCAAGGGTTGAAATTTATCCCCGCCTTGAGAGTCGGCCCTTTTGTTGCGTCTGCGAACAAACCAACCAAATAATTTAATATAGTGCAATATTTTTATTGCCAATTTAACAAGATAATCCAATTTTTGTCTTATGTTTCAGTGCAGTATTAACCTTTAACTGGGGCCGCACTGCCCCTGGAACAACGAATTGAAAAATCGCGGAGAAAAGAGGATGAGGACACAAAAAGCAAACACCGGAAAAACCAGATACCCATTTTGGGATTTCGACGTGACCAAGATCATGCCCCCGTTCCATCCCGCCAAGTTCGATCACGCGAAGGCGGCCGGTGAGTTCGTTAAAATGGCCGGGCGTTTTCAGGTGCCGGGGCTCGACGTCGATGCCCTTGTCGAGGCCCAAGCCCGCAACCCCGCAACCTGGAGGCCTTGAATGCCGCCAACCAGGTCGCCGTCGAAGGCGTGCGTGCGTTCGCCAAACGCCAGGCCGAAAACGTCCAGCAGAGCCTGGACGCCGCCAAGGGCGCTTTCGATCAACTAAGCAAGGCCAGCACGTCTCAGGAGGCGGTAGCCAAGCAGGAAGAGATCGCCCAAGATGCCTTTGTCCAAGCCGTTAAAAACGCGCAGGAACAGACGGACCTAGACACCGAGTCTAACACCAAGGCCGCCCAGGCGATTATCGGGCGAATTGTGGAAGGCATGAACGAGAGCAAGGATCTGGTGGGCAAGCTGCAAAAGTAGCTCGCCCTCACCTTCACCAAAGGCAAAAGGCTGCCCCTTGCACGGGATTTACGGGGAGGGGCTTTTTTCTTATTCCCCCTTGCAGCGGATTCCGGTTTATCCCAGGGTTTGAGCCCATCAAGTTTGAGTGGAATCATTCAGACTTGATGGGCTCTAATTGCGGCGCATGCCGCAATCCGCCGCGCAGCGGGCGTGAGCCCAAGTGGCGCTTGAACGCAGGTTTAATCGTGTGAGCACGATCATCCCTGAAACACTCTAGGGCCTGAATTAGACCGCCAAAGACGGAAGGCAGCCCATGGAAATCAGCGACGACGATTTCACCAAAATCGACATCCGCGTCGGCACCGTGACCGCCGCCGAACCCTTCACCGAGGCCCGCTTGCCGGCGATCAAATTATGGGTCGATTTCGGTCCCGAGATCGGCGAGAAAAAAACCTCGGCCCAGATCACCAAATACTACACCCCCGACACCCTCATCGGCCGTCAAGTGGCGGCAGTGGTTAATTTTTCGCCGAAACAGATCGGTAAGTTCATGTCGGAAATTCTGGTCCTCGGCTTCCCGGATGACGACGGTGAGGTGGTCTTGGTCGCCCCCGAACGGCCCGTCCCCGTGGGCGGCAGGCTTTTCTGACCGAAGCCCCCGGGAGTCAGAGCGGCACCCTCAACCGCGCCCGGAGCCCGCCGTTGGGCGATTGGCTGAGCGTAATGTCGCCCCCGTGGCCACGCACGACATCACGTGCAATTGTGAGACCCAGACCAACACCCCCCGTGCCCGGGTTGCGGGAACCTTCGATCCTGTAAAAGGGCCGGAATACCTCTTCTCGTTGGTCCTCGGGGATGCCGGGGCCGTCGTCATCGACGGTAATCTCGATGGCATCATCACGCTTTCCGGCGCGCACGGAAACATGCTCGGCGAAGCGCATGGCGTTGTCCATCAGGTTGGTGAGGCAACGCTTGAAGGCATGGGGTCGGAGCTGAACCGTCAACCGGCCCTCGGTATGCAAATCGACGATTCCGCCCTTGCGCCGGGCCTGGGCGGCTGCCTCCTCGAGTAAAGCCGTTAAATCTGTCGCAATCTGTTTCTCCGTCCCCTCGCCACGGGCAAAGGTGAGGTATCCGTCCAGCATGTGTTCCATCTCCGCGACGTCGGCCTTTAACTCGTAAGCCCCCTTGTTATTGCCCAGCATCTCCAGTTGCAGTTTCATTCGCGTCAACGGCGTCCGTAAATCATGCGACACGCCGGCTAGCATGTCGGTACGCTGGCCAATCTGGCGGAGGATCCGTTCACGCATGGCCAGGAACGCGGACGCCGCCTGGCGCACCTCGGACGCCCCTTCCGGCTTGAACCCGGATTCGTCGCGGCCTTTGCCGAAATTTTCGGCGGCGACCGCTAGGCGCTGAATAGGCTTGACCTGGTTGCGCATGAAAATGGTCGCCAATCCGAACAAGATCAACGACGTGCCGACCATCCAGATAACGAAGACATAGGCCGTGGAACTGAACATGCGCTTGCGCGTGGTGATGACGTGAAGCACACTCGATGCCAGTTGAACGTCAATGACAACATGCCGATCAATTGAATCCGTATCGATCCGGAACGGCCTGCTAACATGGCTTTTCAAGGCTCGGGCCAGCATCCGCTCCATAAGGCCGCTAGGTTCTCGGGAATCGCTGGAGAGCACGGCCTTGTCCTTAATCGACACCACCATTTCCATGTTTTCGGCGGCGACCAAATAAATCCAACTGCGGTTTTCGACGTCCGGATGCCGGCGCAGCAGGTTGATGACGGCGGAAATGTCGCCGGCCACGCCACGGGCCAGCCTGAGAGTCACCTTATCCCAATGGGTTTCGAAGAAAATCGCCGCCGACACCAACTGCAGGACGACCAGCGGGGTGACGATGATCAACAGCGAGCGGCCCAGAAGGGTCTTGGGCAGGAAGCGTTTGATACTGGTGGTGATGGGACCCATTGCTGTTTCAGGTTATCAATCCGGACGTAGTAAGTAACCCTTGCCACGTACCGTTTGCAGGTAACGCGGCAATTTTGGGTTTTGTTCGATCTTTCGCCTGAGCCGCGTCACCTGAACATCGACGGCGCGGCTGCCGCCGCTGGCGCCGGTCAGCCTGATCAGTTCTTCGCGGCTGAGCACCTCGCCGGGCCTCCGGGCCAGCGCGCCGAGGAGCGAAGCCTCCACGTCGGTGAGCCGGACCGGCTCCCCGCCGCGCCTCAACTCGTTTCGTTCGGGGCGGAACAGGACGTCGCCCATGTGCACGTCGGCCGCCGATTCACCGGATTTGGGCTGCCGTCGAAGGATGTTGTTGAGGCGCAACAGCAGTTCGCGCGGCTCGAAGGGCTTGACCAAATAGTCCTCGGCGCCATGCTCCAGACCGTTGATACGGTCCTCTGGCTCGCCCATGGCGGTCAGCATCAAAATCGGCACCGAGTCCCGGCGGCGCAGTTGGCGGGCGAAATCGAGGCCGCTTTCCCCTGGCATCATCAAATCCAGGACGATAACGTCGAAGGCAAGGATCCCCATCTTGGCCCGTGCATTAGCGGCGTCCGAGGCGACTGCGACCATGAAACCGTTTTCGCCGAGGAACTTGCCCAACAGGTCCCTCAGGCGGTCATCGTCATCGACGACGAGAACATGCGGAAGATCTCTATTCACTGTTGTTTCCCGGCCCTTTCCCGGTTTTCCGCCGTCAGCCGGCCGGCGGCGGGTCGGAGTGGTTGACCCGTTCGCGGTCTTCTTCGTTGATGATGCCCCTTAGTACGGTGCGGAAGCCTTCCACCGCCTCGGCGCCGGCTTCGCGGTAAGCACTGGCGATCCGTTGACTTTGGCACTCGGTCAGCCGGCGCTCCAGCTCCGCCCCCTTGGGGGTTAAAAATAGCCGCCGCCGGCGGCGGTCGGCGTTGTCGGTCCGTTGATGAACGACACCTTCCTCGATCAAAAGCCCGAGCACCCTGGAAAGGCTCTGCTTGGTGATTTTGAGAATCTGTAGGAGTTCAGAGACGGTGATGCCCGGATGGCAGCCGACGAAATAGACGACACGGTGATGGGCCCGCCCGAAGCCAAAATCTGAGAGCAACGCATCGGCCTCGCCGGTGAAGTCCCGGTAGGCGAAAAACAGCAACTCCATGGCTTGGCGCAATTCCGCATCGCGCAGGAAAAGGGGACTGGCCCGGTGCTTGCCCCGGAAACTGGGTTCGGCCATGATCGCGCTCCATCCGTATATGTGGCCCCAGGGGGTCCAAGACGGCGCCCCATGTATTTAAGTCAGTGTTATTGACATATATGCCCAAGAATGATAGTCAAAGCAAGAACCTTTGGGAGAAATTACTTTTTACTAAAGAATATTACAATGGATGCCATTCCCTTCGATGACCGGGACGGTGTGATCTGGTTCGACGGCAAAATGATTCCCTGGCGCCAGGCGACCATCCACATCCTCAGCCATGCCCTTCACTACGCGTCCAGCGTGTTCGAGGGCGAGCGGTCCTACGGCGGCAAGATCTTTAAGCTAACCGAACATTCCGAGCGCTTCCAGATATCGGCCGAGACGCTCGGGTTCGTACTGCCCTACAGTGTCGCCGAGATCGATGCAGCCTGTATCGAGACCTGCGAAGCCAACGGCATCGTCGATGGCTACGTTCGCCCGGTCGCCTGGCGCGGTTCGGAAATGATGGGGGTGTCGGCCCAGGAGACCCGGATCCACGTCGCCATCGCCGCCTGGGCTTGGCCGTCTTATTTTTCACCCGAGGCGCGGATGAAAGGAATCCGGCTGAAGACGTCCGAATGGCGCCGGCCGTCGCCGGAAACGGGGCCCGTCAAGGCCAAGGCGGCCGGGCTTTACATGATCTGCACCCTTTCCAAGCACGCCGCCGAGGCCGAGGGCTACCACGATTGCCTGATGCTGGACTGGCGCGGCCACGTCGCCGAGGCCACGGGTGCTAATATCTTCATGGTCTTCGGCGACGGCAAGCTGCATACGCCGACGCCGGACTGTTTCCTGGACGGTATCACCCGGCGCACCGTCATCGATTTGGCGGCCAAGCGTGGCATCGAGGTGGTGGAGCGCACCATCATGCCGGATGAACTCGAAAAGGCCACCGAGATCTTCCTCACCGGCACCGCCGCCGAAGTAACCCCGGTAGGCGAGATCGACGGCATGATGTTCTCCGTCGGCGACATCACCAAGTGGATGATGGAAGACTACGACAAGACCGTCGGCAAGGAAGACGCCAGGGACTCCGGCGGCGACGAGGCAGCGGCGTAGACGCGCGCCGCCTACAGCCCCCCCTACAGCACCCCGCCCGGAGTGCTGAGCGACTTTTCGATCAGTTCGGTGGTTATGAAGTTGAAGGCTTCGTCCACCGAATCCGTCTTGAAAAAGAGCTCTAGGTCGGCGGCGTCGATGGTGCCGTACCTGACCAGCGCTTCTATGTCCAACACGTCGTCCCAGAATTCCTTGCCGTAGAGCACGATGGGGATCGGCTTGGTCAGCTTCTTCGTCTGCATCAGCGTCATCACCTCGAAGAATTCGTCCATGGTCCCGAAGCCGCCGGGGAAGATGACGATGGCCTTGGCGAGGTACACGAACCAGAACTTGCGCATGAAGAAGTAATGGAACTCGAAGTTCAACTCGCGGGTGATGTAGGGGTTGTCGGTCTGCTCATGGGCCAGCGAGATGTTGAGCCCGGCGTTGATGCCCGCGGCTTCGCTGGCGCCCCGGTTGGCCGCCTCCATGATCCCCGGCCCGCCGCCGGAGCAGACGACGAAGCGGCGGTCCTCGCCCTCCAAGTTCTTCGACCACTCGGTCAGCCGGTGGGCGAGCTCGCGGGCAGCCTCGTAATAGGCCGACATCTTCAGGTCCCGCCCGGCGGCAGCCACGTCGCCGGCGTGCTCACTGGCGGTTTCGAAATTTTTTTCGGCGTCCTCGGAAGAGATGAACCGAGCCGAACCGAAGAAGACCACCGTATCGCTGACCTGGAACTCCTCGAACCGGGCTTCCGGCTCCAAGTACTCGGCGAGGATTCGGAGCTCCCGGGCGTATTTCGATGACAGGAATTTTTCGTTCTCGTAGGCCTTTAAAGGCCGATTGGAGTAATCCGCCATGGTTTTATTCTACTCGGCGGCGTCCGGCTTTCCGCCGCTGGCCTTGTCGGCGACCCAGCGTTCGGCGGCCGCGTCATCGAAGGAGCGGGCGTCCACCCATTGGCCGCCGTCGGGCGTTTCCTCCAGCTTCCAGAACGGCGCCTTCGTCTTCAGCCAGTCGATGAGGAAATGACACGCCTCGATCGCCGCCTCGCGGTGGGCCGAGGCCGCCGCCGCCAGCACGATGCGGTCGCCCAGCTCAAGCCGCCCGTAGCGGTGGATGATCAGCGTTTCTTCCAGGGGCCAGCGTTCCCGCGCCTCGGCCTCGATCCCGGCCAGCGCCTTTTCAGTCATGGCGGGGTAGTGCTCCAGCGTCATCGCCTTGACCGCCTTGTCGCCAGCCATATCGCGGACCAATCCAACGAATGAGCAGACGCCGCCGACGGACAAGTTGCCGTGGGCCAGTTTTTCCAGTTCCCTACCGACGTCGAAATCCTCGTTCTGTACCCTGATCAATCTTTCATCCTCCGGGGTCGTTACCCCCGAGTATAGCACCGGGGCGCCGTGGCATGAAGGCCTTGGCGTCTCAGGGCAGGTATCCGAGGACCATGGCCGCAAGGCTGAACTGGGCCACGAACCAGTACGCCGCCTGACGCCAGGGGTGGGTGACAGCGATGCCCTGGTGCCCAAAAGTGTTTTCCTGCCGATATCAGCGTGGCAACAACGGCGGCGGGATGCGTGAGGCGGAGTGTGTGACCAGACCCTTAGGGTCAATGGATTTGAACATCAAGGCTTCTCGCGCCATTTCGGCTGTGGGTGTCGAAGCCGGGCCGTTGTGTGCCCGCTTTTTGCTCACCCGCCGGTAACGGGCGGGAAAAAGGCGATTTCGTCGTCCGCCGTCACCGGGTGGTCGGGCCCGACGTGTTCCTGATTGACTGCGGCGTGCACCACAGACGAGTCCCGAAACGCCTCGGCGTGGCCGACGCTTTGAATCTTAAGCCATTCCACCAGGCTTGCCACCGTGGTCACGTCCTCGGGCGGCGTCACGTCTTCAGCGCCGACACCGGCCCTTTCCCGCAGCCAGGCGAAATAGAGGATTTTCATCCCGTTACCTCGCTGAACGGCAGGAAATCGACCGTCGTGCCTTTTTTCAGGCTTTCACAATCTTCCGGCAATTCCACCAGGCCGTCGGCTTCGACCATGGAGGTCAAAATCCCGGCCCCGGACGAATGGTGCTTTTCGGCCACAGGATGGCCGTTGCTGCCTACCTCAAGCTTGACCCGCGCCCATTCGCGGCGGCCGGATTTCTTCTTGTAGTCGAACCCGGCCTCGACCGGAAAACGCGTGCTCTCCACATCCGTTGCGCCAGCCAACAGCAACACCAGCGGCCGGCCGATAACCATAAAGGTCACCATTGCCGCCACCGGATTCCCCGGCAGCCCCAGAAAGGCGACATCGCCCACTTGGCCAAGGGCGATGGGCCGCCCCGGCTTAATCGCCAGGCGCCAGAAATATATCTGCCCAAGCCGTTCGACGACGTTACGCACGTGGTCCTCCTCGCCGGCGGAAACGCCCCCCGAAGTAACCAGAAGATCGTAATCGGCGGCGGCTTCCAGCGCGCCGGTAATTATATTGGCATCGTCGGAGAGGATGCCGAGGTCGGTTACCTGGGCGCCGAGACCTTCGAGAAGCGCGATGATGGCATAGCGGTTAGCGTCGAAGATACAGTCCTCGGGTAAGTCGGTGCTGGGGTCTCGGATCTCGTCACCGGTCGAAAACACCGCCGTCCGGAGCCGCTTGTGCAGGGTAAGCTCGGACCGCCCGACAGACGCCGCAAGGCCGACCTCCTGGGCCCGGAGCCGCCGGCCAGCGCCGATAATGACGTCTCCCTTGGTAACGTCCTCGCCGGCGTTGCGCCGGTTGGCACCAGGTTTCAAGCCGGCGGGCAGGACCACATGATCGCCGTCGGGGGTGCAGTCCTCTTCCATGAACACGATGTCCGGACCGCTTGCCTGGGTGCCGTCGGGCCCCACCGGCATCGGGGCACCGGTGAAAATGCAGAAAGCCTGGCCCCGTTCGGCGGGCCGCCCGAGAGAATGGCCGGCGGCGATGCGGCCGGTCACCTGGAGCCGCGTTTCCCCAGCAGCCTCGAGATCGCCGGAATAGACCGCGTAACCGTCAACGGCGCTGTTGTCCAGGGGCGGCACGTCGAGAGACGCGACAAGGTCTTCGGCTAGAATGCGGCCGATGGCATCGCGAAGGGCCACGGTTTCGGTTCCGGTCACCGCTCCGACGCGGGCCTTTAACTGCTCAAGGGCGTTCGCCAGGGGCATAAGCTCGCCGCCGAAAGCGAAACAGTCGTCCTTAAGCTGCGCCATTCCGCACCTCGGCTTCCAGGCTTAACTGGCCGACGATGAAATCGGCGATGGCCGCGACGTTCTCAAGTCCGATTACCGGCAGCGTAACATCGGGAAGCTCGACGTCGCTGGCCACCGCGACGATGGTCGGGTCATCGGGACAGAGCAGCGGCTTGCCGACGGCAGGCCGATGGACCTCCATCTTCTGGTGCTTATGCGACTTGAAGCCCTCAATCAGTACCAAGTCGACCTCTTCCAAGCGGGCCAGAAGGTCGTCGATGGAGGGCTCGTGCACGTCGCGGTTTTCGTGCAGGAGCGCCCAGCGCTTGGAACCGGTGAGCAACACCTCGGTCGCCCCGGCAAGCCGGTGTTGATGGGAATCCTTGCCCGGCTTGTCGATGTCGAAGTTGTGGTGGGTGTGTTTCATGGTCGAGACGGTGTAGCCCCGGCCGATCAGCTCCGGCACCAGATTGGCGACAAGGGTCGTCTTGCCGCTTCCGCTCCATCCCACGAGGCCGAAGATTTTCATGCGCCTGCCGTCCCATCCCCCGTTCCTAATGGATAAAATCTAACATATGTTACCCATACGATCCCCTATCTACTAGTCCCTAGGTATTGGCCGAAGGACTGGAAAATCAATGCCGGCGCTATCAATGCCTGGGCTTTCAATTCTTCGCTCCGCCGTCGGGTGCAGAGGGGGACGGGTTCTTTTCCGTCGGGGCGCTGTCGGTTTCGTGGATGAGCTTGAGCCCAGCGATCAAATAGTCGTAACCGGTAATCAGCGTAAGAAAAGCCGCCCCCCACAATCCCCAAATGCCTATTTCGGTTGTGGTCAAGGGACCAAAATCGGGGCCTGACGGACCGACCAGCAAAAACCCGAGGGCCAGCATCTGAGTGGTCGTTTTCCACTTCGCCAGCGTCGTCACCGGCACGCTGACCCGAACCTCGGCAAGGAATTCGCGCAGGCCCGAAACTAGGATTTCGCGGCACAGAATGACCGCGGCAGGCAGCACGGTGAGACCAGCGAAGCGGTCGATCCCGACCAGCACTAGCAGCACCGAGGCGACCAGCATCTTATCGGCAATCGGGTCCAGGAAACGCCCGAAGGCCGATTGCTGATGCCAAGCGCGGGCTAGATAGCCGTCGAAAAAGTCGGTAATGCAGGCAAAGGTATAGGCGGTGAACGCGAGCCAGCTTCCCAGCGGGTCACTGACGAATAGCAACAGGCCAATCAGCAGCGGGATCGCCAAGATTCTCGAAAACGTCAGGATATTCGGCAGTTTGGTCAGCATGCCTTTAATTACTATCCGGGATTGACGCCATGGTGGGGCGCATTCTAGCGCCCCTAACCGTCGCTATGAAACCACTGGTAAATTTTGGTGGCCGTCGTCTTGCTGATTCCTTCGACCGCCTCGAGATCGGCGCGTCCGGCCTCAGCCACCGCCTTGGCGGCGCCGAAATGGTGCAACAGCGCCTTCTTGCGCTTAGCGCCGATGCCCGGAATTTCATCGAGTAACGAACGCACCAAGGCCTTGGATCTTTTGTCCCTGTGGGCGCCAATGGCGAAGCGGTGGGCCTCGTCTCGAAGCCGTTGCAGGAAGTAAAGAACCGGGTCGCGAGGGGGCAACGAAATCGGCTCGCGCCCGTCCAGATATACCCGTTCGCGGCCGGCGTGACGGTCCGGGCCCTTGGCGATCGCCGCCACCGCCACGCCATCGATCCCCAGTTCCTCGAACACCTCGAGCGCAACGCCAAGCTGCCCCCGGCCGCCGTCGATCAGAACCAGGTCCGGCCACTGGCCCCCGGTTCGATCTGGATCCTCCTTCAACGCCCGGAAAAACCGCCGGAACAGCACCTCGCGCATCATGCCGTAGTCGTCTCCGGGCGAAAATCCGCCGACGCCATCGGTTCCCGCCTCGGCCCCCTTGGTGCCGCGACTCTGGGCGCCGCGGATGGTGAACTTCCGGTAGGCTTTTTTGACCAACCCCTCGGGCCCGGCGACAATCATGGCGCCGACTGCCTTGGCGCCGGAAACGTGGCTATTGTCAAAAACCTCGATCCTTTCCGGCGCCCCGTCGAACCCGAGCGCGCTAGCCAGACCCTCCAGAAGACGGCGTTGCGAGGCGCTTTCGGCCATGCGGCGGCCAAGGGCGTCCTTAGCATTGGCAAGGGCATGGTCGATCAGGTTGCGCTTGTCGCCGCGCTGAGGGCGGATGACGTGGACTTTCCCCCCGAGGCGCACGGAAAGCGCCTCGGCGATCAGTTTCTGGTTCGGCGGCGGATGGCTGACGAGAACGATTTTCGGTGGCAGGGCATTGGCATAGAACTGTCCCAGAAACGCCTCCAGCACCGCCGCCGGTTTGTCGCCCTGGGCGTGGCTCGGAAAATAGGCGCGGTTACCAAAATTGGCTCCGTTGCGGAAGAAAAAAACCTGAACGCACGTCTGTCCCCCGGCCTGATAGGCGGCGGCGACGTCGGCCTCGCCGATACCGGTTAGGTTGATCTCCTGGCGTGACTGGACCCGCGTCAGCGCCCGGATGCGGTCCCGGTATCCAGCGGCCTCCTCAAAAGCCTGATTGTTGCTGGCGTCCTGCATCAGGCGGGCGAAATGGCGCTGGATCTTTTGCGAACCGCCGGTGAGAAAGGCGCGCGCTTGATCGACCGTGGCCCGGTAATCGGCTTCGCTGATTCGGCCTACGCAGGGCGCCGAACAACGTTTGATCTGATAAAGCAGGCAGGGTCGGGTGCGGCTAGCGAATACGGCGTCGGTACAGGACCTCAAAAGAAAGGCCCGCTGAAGGGTCGCCAGGGTTTCATTGACCGCCCACACGGAAGCGAAAGGGCCAAAATAGTCCCCCTTGCGGTTCTCGGCGCCGCGGTGTTTGAGGATCTGCGGAAAGGCTTGGTCACGGGTCACCAAGATCGAGGGGAAGGACTTGTCGTCACGGAGCAGAATATTATAACGCGGGTGGAAGCGCTTGATGAGGCTGGCCTCCAACAACAACGCCTCGGCCTCGGTATGGGTGGTGACGAATTCCATGGCCGCCGTTTCCGAGACAACCCGCCGGATTCGGATCGGCAGCCGGCCCAGACGGGTGTAGCTGGCTACCCGCTTCTTCAGGTTCTTGGCCTTGCCGACGTAAAGGACATCCCCATTGGCGTTGATCATTCGATAGACCCCGGGCCGACCGGGCAGGGTTTTCAGATACCCTTCGATCACCCCGGCGCCCTTGGCAGGAATTTCCCCGGGGCTCTCTTCGCCGGGCAGCTTAACTTTACCCTCTACCAGTTTCCGGGGCCGATTTCCGTCTGTTCCGTTATGTGATTTTTTCTGATTTATCATACCCGGTTATGCGTCCCGAAGACTTCGTTTGAGGAGACGGAATGGAATGCGGCCCGAAGATCTTCAAATTAAATATTAGACGAGCCAATCTACCCACGAAACCTGTGGATAACGCTGTAGAAAACTATCTTCTTTCCTACATTACCTTGATCAAACCGACTTTTTTTATTTTGCCTAATTTTTAGGCAATATGTTAATGCTTTGATTTAGTTTAATAAAAAGTAATGAGATTAGACTCGAAGCTATAAAATCGTTTATTGCAATAAAGCAGACACAAACGGACACAATTCGCTGTTCTGTGTAAAACTTATGTTTAGGGATAACCGAAAATTACTGTTTTGAATTCGTTGTTCGTGTCTATTAAAGACGCAAATCTATACTTTAGTATTAAATCTTTCGATTTCGACGCCAACGCTTTTTATATCATCTAGTATGTCTAATTTTTCAATTCTGACTCGGGCCGATTGCACACGCCAGTCCCTAAGACACATGTCGGCGATATTTTCGGCCAGCGTCTCGACCAGATTGATGTGGCCGCGGCTAACGATTTCCTCAATGCCTTCGGCCAGCCCTTCGTAGCAAATGACGTTTTGAATATCGTCGTTGATGGGTTGGTCGCCTTCCGACACCGCTAGGTCCAGGTTGATCCGCACCCGTTGCTCAGCGTCCTTTTCATGGTGGTGGACGCCGATCGAGCAAGGCAGCATCAGATCGCGGATGAATACATGGCGAACCGCGCGTCCCGCGTCGGCAATTTTTTGCGGTTCTACGAGTTTAATATGTTTGGCCGTCATCGTCCGATTCCGTCTATCGCTTGGCCTCTGTTTGCGTTTTCCTTTGAGGCCTTCATTCCATCGTCCCTCCGTCCGGCGACCCCGGTGCCCAGCCCAGTTGCTGCCCGCCGTCAAGGACGATCATCTGCCCGGTAATCGATGGAGCGTCAAGGAGGAATCGCACCGCCCGGCAAATCTCTTCCAGCATGACGCTCCGTCCGAGAGGCAGCGAAGACCACTGGCGCTGGAACTGCTCGTCCGACTGATGCACGCTGGGCAGTGTCGGTCCTGGGCCGATTGCATTGACGCGGATACGGGGGGCCAAGGCCAGTGCCAGGTTCTGGGTCAGGCCCCAAAGCGCCACCTTGCTGACCGTATAAGAAGTAAAGTGCGGCGTCACGTTCCAGACTCGCTGGTCGATCAGGTTGATGACGTTGCCATCAGCGTCGTCGGAAAGTGCCCTTGAGAAGGCCTGGATAAGTTGGAAGGGGGCGCGCAAATTCACCTGCATATGGGATTTCCAGGTTTCTTTGGTCACCGTTTCGGGCGTGTCCTTTTGAAACACCGAGGCATTATTGATAAGACATGTGATCTGGCCGATCCGGTCCGCCGCCCGTTCGATCAGCTCCGCCGCTTCATTTTCGACCTCCAAGTCCGCCTTAACCAGTGCCGCTTCGCCGCCCTGATCCGAGATTTCATCCATGACTGCTTTAGCTTCCGTCTCGGAGGTGTTGTAATGGACCGCCACAGTCCAGCCCGCCGCCGCCAAATCTAGCGCGACGGCGCGGCCGATGCGGCGGGCACCGCCGGTAATTAGGACCTTTTTCGAGGCCATTTCGTTCATCGCCGGAGCATGAGGGATCGTGGGAACCGATGCAAGAGCGCCCCAGTAGCCTGTATCAGACTACTGGCCGCCGCCGAAGAGGCCGGTGCTTTAGCCGTTGGTGGCGAAATAAGCGCGCCATAGAGAATCAGGAACAAGGCAGCGCCCGGACGTTTAAAACGCTAGCGGCCAGCCAGGATAGGCAACACCAGGACCGTCGCTCCCAAAATCACCCAGATGTCGAAGTCCATAATCTTATCGGCAACCGGCAACGACGCCACCATCGCTGCCAGGCCTGTGATTCCTAGGATGTTGAAGAGGTTCGAGCCGACGACGTTGCCCACCGCCATGTCCGAATGGCCTCGATAGGCGACGACCACCGAGGCCACCAGTTCCGGCAGCGAGATGCCGAAGGCAATCACGGTCAGGCCGATGACCAGGGGCGGAAGTTGGGGAATCTTGGCCAAGCTCACGGCGCCGTGGATGAAAACCTCCGCCGAGCCGAACAACACTACCATCCCGGTAAAGATTTGCAGAACCGTCATCCGCCGGCGGCGATCCGGGCTGGAAGATCATGGAATTCGGCAAGAATATCTTCGTAAAGCCGGCGCTTGAATGGCACCACCAAGCCCGGCAGTTCCTCCAGTCCGACCCAGCGCCAATCGGAGAATTCTGGCTTTCCGTGGGCGTTGAGGTCAAAATCGGCGTCATCGCCGATAAATCGAAGCGCGAACCATTTCTGCATCTGGCCCCGGTATTTGCCCCGCCAGGAAACGCCTATGAGGTTGTCCGGCAGGTCGTAAGTCAGCCAGGACCGAATTTCGGCGACGATATCTACCTTGCCGGTACCGGTTTCCTCTGCTAGCTCGCGCAACACGGCATCCTTCGGTGTTTCCCCGCCGTCGATGCCGCCCTGGGGCATCTGCCAGGCTTTTGGGTATCTGCCGCCGGCCCGGCGGCCAACGAAAATATTTCCGTCGGCATTGAAAAGCACCGCGCCGACGCCACGCCGGTACGGAAGGTTCGTCATTTTTCTGGGTGTCCCGATGCTCATCGTTTCCGGGGTGTGCTGGCGTATTAATTTGTTGTCGTGACGACCTTGCCCGAAAACAGCGACAAGCCGCGCAACAAATCCAGGGCGCGGGCAAGTTGAAAGTCCTGCTGCTCCGACGGTTTATCGGTGTCGGCAGCGCTATCGCCCAGTTTTTTGTCGACTTTTGAACCCCTGGACGGGTCGGCGCCGGTTTTCTTGTCGCCGTTGTCCAGGGCGTTTCGAAGATCCGATTCGCGGCGCAGCTTAGGTGAATTGATGGTTTCGATTCTGGCCTGCTTGACCTCGATGTCCGGATCGATCCCTTGGGCCTGGATGGAACGCCCGGACGGCGTGTAATACCGCGCCGTGGTCAACCGCATGGCCCCGTGTCCTGGAAGTGGCATAATCGTCTGCACCGATCCCTTGCCGAATGACTTGGTGCCGAGAAGAACGGCACGCCGGTGGTCTTGCAAGGCACCGGCGACGATTTCGGACGCCGAGGCCGAACCGCCGTTGATCAACACTACCAGCGGCAGCCCGTCAGCCAGATCCCCCGGGCGGGCGTTGAAGCGTTGGGTGTCCTCGGGCCGGCGCGAACGGGTGGAAACAATCTCGCCCTTGTCCAGAAAGGCGTCCGCCACCGCCACCGCCTGATCCAGGAGGCCGCCCGGATTATTGCGGAGATCAAGCACGTATCCCTGGGGCCTGTCGCTGATCTCGTTTTTTAGCTTGGCCATGGCCTTTTTAAGCCCCTTGTCCGTCTGCTCATTGAAAGACGTTACCCGGATATAGCCGACCTTGCCCTCGGCGCGGGAACGCACCGAGGTGATCTTGATCACCGCCCGGGTGATGGTAACGTCGAAGGGCTTCTTTTCTTCACGGAGGATGGTCAGCTTGATGTCGTTGCCGATCTTTCCGCGCATTTTCTCGACGGCCTGTGCCAGGGTCAGGCCCCGCACCGATTGGCCATCCAGATGCGTAATCAAGTCGCTGGGCTTGATCCCGGCCCGGAACGCCGGCGTGTCATCGATCGGCGAGATCACCTTGACGTACCCGCCTTCCATGGTGACGCGAATGCCGAGTCCGCCGAACTCGCCTCGCGTGTTAACTTGCATCTCGTGGAAATTTTTGGCGTTAAGGTAATTGGAATGGGGGTCCAGGGCCGCCAGCATGCCGCTGATTGCGGCTTCGATCATTTCCTGGTCCGTGGGGGCTTCCACATAATCCGATCGCACCCGTTCGAAAACATCGCCGAACAGGTTCAAGAGCCGGTATGTGGCGGCGTCGTTTTTCTTCGTTTCGGCGGCCCATGCGGGACCCCAAACCAGGAGCCCGCCCCCCAGAAGAGCGGCGGCGGTCGCCATCAGCAAAATACGAGTTTTCATCCGTTTACCTTACCTTTGCGAACCGCCAACCATGGTAATGGATTAATCGGCCGACCATTCCGCCTGAGTTCAACGTAGAGGAACGGTTTCCGGTTGTCGGGGCGTCCCAAGACGCCGACCGGTTCGCCAACCACGACCTCTTGCCCTATGGCGCTGTCGATCCGGGCGAGGCCGGAAAGAAGGCTATGATATCCCTCAGTGTGTTTGATGATCAAGAGTTGCCCGTAGCCCCGGAACATTCCGGCAAAAACAACGCGCCCTCCATAAGGTGCCACCACCTGGGCGCCGGGAGCGGTTTGCAGCGTGATTCCCTTGCGGGTCAAGCCGGAAGCCATCGCCTGACCATACCAGCCGACGATCCGCCCCACCGCCGGTGGCGGCAGTTTGCCCCGTTGACGGCTGATCGGCATCCCTTGCACCCCTCCGGGAAGCCCGGCCCGTGCTTTGTCGCCCGTCGAAGGCCGTGGTTTTTGTTTGTGCCCGGTCTTGTTCAACTCGTTTAAAAGCTGGCGCAGACCCGATACCTGGCTGGCAAGTACCTTCAATCGCCGAACCTCGGCACGTCCTTGCGCCAACGTGCGGTGCTTGAGCATCGTTTTCTGCCCGAAAAACGCGCCCAGGCGTTTCCGTTCGCGCCCCAGCCCGGTGGTTACGGAAGCCAGTTGGGCCTTTTTTTTCGCCATTTCGCGCCTGGCCTCGGCCAGGCTTTCGAGATCGTCCCGGAGCCGTACCGCCCGAGTTTCGATCTCGGGCACCGCGGCGCGAAGCAGGATGGCGCTGCGTACCGTATCTGCGGGGGACTGGGGGTGCGAAATCAGGGCTTCCGGCGGATACCGCGCCACCCGTTGCAGGGCCACGAGGACCCCGGCAAGCTGCACGCGCCTGGCCGATAATTCCGCCAGCTTGGCTTTTTCCACGGCTTTCAGTTCCCCCAAAGCCTTTTCAATCCCCGCCACACGGCGTTCCTGTTCCTGAATGATGTTAGCGGCGGCGACCATTTCGCGTCGTATTCGGTCAAGCTCCTCGTCGATGGTCCGGACTATTTTCTTGAGTTGGACGGCTTTTTCCCGGCCTTCACCGATCTCCCGCTTTACTTTCTCAAGGCGCTTTAAGGTGCTTTTGGCACCGGTATCCTCCGGAGGTTCTGCCTTCGCTAAACCGGCCCAAGTGACCGCCAGCGCCAAAGCCAGTCCGCCGGCCAGGAGGACGTTGAAAGCATTGGTTCTAAAAATTCCAATCATTCCGTATCATCTATTGGGCGGCAGCAGTTTTGGTCTCTTTCTCCTCGATCAACGAGCGCCCAGTCATTTCCTTTGGGATCGCCAAGCCCAAAAGGGTCAAGATCGTCGGCGCCATGTCGGAAAGCCGCCCGTCCCGAAGGCCCCGCACCCAGTTCGGCGCGTTGGCCATCAGCACCGGTACCAGGTTTAACGAATGCGCCGTGTGGGGTTGGCTTGTGCCGGCGTCGACCATCTGCTCGCAGTTACCGTGATCGGACGTAACCAACAACACCCCACCGGCCTTCGATACCGCTTCTTCCAGGCGGCCGAGGCATTGATCGATGCATTCCGTCGCCTTGATGGCGGCATCCAGAATTCCCGTATGCCCAACCATGTCGCCATTGGCGTAATTGACGACGATCAGGTCGAAACGCCCTTCGCCGATAATGCCGAGTAGGCTGTCGGTAACCTCAACCGCCGACATCTCCGGTTTCAGGTCGTAAGTGGCGACCTTCGGCGACGGCACCAGGATACGTTCCTCGCCCGGAAATTTCTCTTCACGCCCGCCGTTGAGGAAGAAGGTTACGTGGGCGTATTTCTCGGTTTCGGCGATGCGGAGCTGGGCCATGCCGGCGTCCGCGACCACTTGGCCGAGGATATTCTCCAGCCGTTCGGTCGAGAACAGCACGCCAAAGAACACGTTTAGCGCCGCCGAATATTCAACCATGCCGATGCGGTCCGCGAAATCCGTGCGGCCGGGCCTATCGAACCCGTCGAACCCGGGATCGGCCAGCGCGGCTAGGATTTGACGCACCCGGTCGGCCCTGAAATTGGCCATTAACAGCCCGTCGCCGTTGGCCATGCCTTCGTAATCGCCAATCACCGCCGGCACTATGAATTCATCCGTGATATCGGAAGCATAGCTTGCCTCAATGGCGGCGATGGGGCTCTCGGCCTTTTCGCCCTCAGCCAAGACCAGGACGCGGAAGGCCCTTTCGATCCGCTCCCAACGGTTGTCCCGGTCCATGGCGTAATAGCGTCCGGACACGGTGGCGACGCGAAGGGGCTTGAGGCCGTCCGTAGACTCGAGAAATTCGGCCATGAAGTCCTTGGCGCTTCGGGGCGGCGTGTCGCGGCCGTCGAGGAAGGCGTGTAGCGCCACCGGCACCCCGGCATCGGTGACGATACGGGCCAAAGACGCGATATGGTCCTGGTGGGAATGGACGCCTCCCGGCGAGACCAGCCCCATCAGGTGGCACGTGCCGCCATTCGACTTCAGGGTCTCGATGAACGCCCCGAGGTCAGGGTTTACGGCAAGCTCTCCGGCGACGAACGCGGCGCTAATCCTTTCCAGGTTCTGGGGCACGATGCGCCCGGCGCCCATGTTCATGTGGCCGACCTCGGAATTGCCCATCTGCCCCACCGGGAGGCCGACTTCCTCGGCCGAGGCATCCAGGCGCGCGCGCGGAACCGATGCCGTCAGCCGGTCCCAGTTGGGGGTTCGGCCGAGCGCGATGGCGTTGTGATCTTGTTCTTCGCTATCCCCCCAGCCGTCGAGGATGCAGAGCACGACGGGCCGGAGGCGGGTGTTATGTTCGGAAGAATTGAGCATGGCTATAGTAAGAATTGAGCATGGCTGTAGTATAGAGTTTTAGGCGAATAATACGATACCCGAGAGGTCGCTAGCGGAGCGTTTACTCTAGTTCCTTGTTCACTCCAAGTGGCGCCCTTCAGCCCCGGTGATAAGGGTGGCCCGAGAGGATGCACTGAACGCGGTAAATCTGTTCCGCCAGCATGGGACGCACTAGCATGTGCGGCCATGTCATGGGGCCGAGGCTGAGCACTAGCCTAGCGCGCTTCCTGACCGATTCGTCCAAGCCCTCGGCGCCGCCGATCATGAACGCCACATGCTTGGCGCCGTGGTCCCGCCAGCGCCCCAGTTCCTTGGCGAGCTGGGTGCTGGAAAGCGCTTTGCCCTTTTCATCCAGCGCCACGATGACGGCGTCCTTCGGCGTCTGGGCCAGCAAAAGCCCGGCCTCGCGTTTCTTCAAGGGTACCGACTTACCTCGTTTTTTTTCTTCTACTTCTTTGAGATCAAAGGGAAAAGTAATGCGGCGGGCATAATGCTCGAAGAGCCCGCGCTCAGGCCCAGCTTTCCATTTCCCGACGGCGACGACGACGAGGCGCATGAAGTGTCTCCCCCCTCAGTTTCAAAGGTCCTTCAACCCAGTTTGCACCCTTTGGGGCCGCAGGGATGTGGTTCAAGCCGTCAAGCCGGGGCCGCCTCTCGGTGCCGCGAGGCGCCGGTCCAGATTTTGTCCAGGCTGTAGAAATCGCGGACCTCCGGCCTGAACAGGTGGACGATCACGTCGCCGGCGTCGATCAGCACCCAGTCGCAGTTGGCGAGGCCCTCGGCGGCGACGCCTTTGAGCCCGTAGTCCTTCATTTTTCGCTGGAGATGATCGGCCATGGTGCCGACTTGACGTTTGGATCTGCCATTGGCAATGATCATGAAATCGGCGATTTCAGTTTTGCCGGCAAGGTCGATGACGACAACGTCCTCCGCTTTGTACTCATCGAGAGATGTTTCCACCAGCTTGAGCAGTTCACCCGACACCGGCGGCATCTTTTTCATGCGAGGTATGGTTGGCCTCCTTTCCTCTGCAAACCCAGTTACTTCCGGATCCGGGTTTCGGCCCGGATTCCGGTGGCCGAAGCTGCATTCAGCGGGGTATGCACGAACACCCAGGCCGGCGGCCTCATGTCGGCCAAGGCGGCGGCCCGGATCTCGTTTATTCTGTGCCGGGCAAACCGCCGCGCCGCTTTTGACGTCAGCGCCCTGAAAGAATAGGTGGGCCGGGCGAAAACCGCAACGGGTACGGCATCGAAAATCGCCTTCCATCCATGCCATCGCGGGATTTCGATAAGGTTGTCGGCACCCATAATCCAGACGAACCGGCGGTCCGGGAACCGCCGTTTCAGCGCCTTGAGGGTGTCGGCAGTATAGCACGTGCCCAGTTCCCGTTCGATATCGGTGACCCAGACCCTGCCTCCCCAGGCAGCGGAAATGGCGGCGGTGCGGGCGTTTGTCAGGCGTTCGGTCAAGGTCGCCATGTCGTCGGCCGGCTTCAAAGGGTTTTGCGGCGCCACCAGCCACCAGACCTCGGCCAGCCGCAACCGTTTGAAGGCCAGGCGGCTGATGTGCAAGTGACCGGCATGGGCGGGGTTGAACGAGCCACCCAGAAGGCCGACGCGAGGACCTCTCCCGGAGACGGAAACCGGATGATCACCCTTAACGGCCGGCACGAAAGGACCCAAGGGGCACGGACACGGTTAGGGCCGGCATTGCCCTTCGCCACGAACCACGTATTTCATGCTGGTGAGCTGTTCGACGCCGACGGGGCCGCGGGCGTGTAGTTTGCCCGTCGAGATGCCGATCTCGGCGCCCATACCGAACTCGCCGCCGTCGGCGAACTGGGTCGAGGCGTTAATCAGCACGATGGCGCTGTCGACCATCTTGACGAACGTCTCCGCCGCCTCGGCGTTACCGGTGATGATACTGTCCGTATGGTTAGTCCCGTGGCACTCGATATGGTCGATGGCGTCCTCGACCCCGTCCACCACCTTGACCGAAATGATGGAGTCCAGGTATTCGGTGTCCCAGTCCTCGTCGGTGGCCGGGACAATACGGGAATCGGCGGCCTGGGCGTCTGCGTCGCCGCGCACCTCGCATCCGGCCTCCACAAGCCGATCGACGATCGGCCCCAGCATGTCCGTCACCGCGGCGCGGTCGATGATTAGCGTCTCCGTTGCCCCGCAGATGCCTGTGCGGCGCATCTTGGCATTGACCACGACTTTCCGCGCCATTTCCGGGTCGGCGTCGGCGTTGACGTAGGAATGGCAGATGCCTTCCAGGTGCTTGAACAGCGGCACCCGACTATCGGCGGTGACGCGCTCTATCAGGGACTTGCCACCTCGGGGTACGATGATATCGATGGTATCGGTCATTTGCAGCATCTCGCCGACGGCAGCGCGGTCCGTGGTCGGCACCAGTTGGATTGCTACTTCGGGCAGGCCGCCTGCCTTCAGACCGTCGGTCAGCGACTCCATGATCGCCCGTGAGGAATGGAAGCTTTCCGAACCGCCACGCAGGATCGCCGCGTTGCCCGCCTTTAGGCACAGCCCGCCGGCGTCCGCCGTGACGTTGGGGCGCGATTCGTAGATCACCCCGATGACGCCCAAGGGCACGCGCACGCGTTGGATATGAAGGCCGTTGGGGCGATCCCACTCGTCGGTCACCGTACCCACGGGATCGGGCAGCGCCGCGATCTCCTGCAGGCTCTTGGCTACCCCTTCGATACGGTCGTCTGTAAGCTCCAGCCTATCGAGCATCGCCTCCGTGAGGCCCTTTTCCTCGCCGGCCGCCATGTCCTTGGCGTTTTCCGACAGGATCTCGTTCTTGCGCTGGTGCAGGCTTTCGGCGATCTCCAATAGCGCCTTGTTCTTCGCCTCCGTGGACGCATAGGCAAGCTCGCGGGCGGCAGCCTTGGCTGCCTCGCCGATGCCTCGCATCAATTTTGCGATGTCCTGTTTTCCGGTCGCGTCCATGGTCATTCTCTCAACCCAGCGCTAGATCGTCGCGGTGGATCATCTCGTCGCGGCCACGGTAGCCGAGAAGCGCCTCTATTTCACTGGTTTTGTAGCCCATGATGCGGCGCGCGTCCTCGGCCGAATAGGCGCTCAAGCCCTGTCCCAGCTCGCGCCCGTCGGCGGTTTTGACGACCACCGCGTCGCCGCGCTGGAAATCACCCTCGACGGCGATGACGCCGGCCGGAAGCAGGCTCTTTCCGTTGCCGAGCGCCTTTTCGGCGCCGGCATCCAGCACCACGGCCCCCGCCGGCCTCAGCACGCCGGCAATCCAGCGTTTGCGTGCTGTTTTTGGGGTGGCGGACGGCAGAAACCAGGTCGCGGGCGTGCCCTGCTCGATGCGTTTCAGGGGGTGAGGATCGGTGCCGTCGGCGATCACCATGCGGCAACCGTTGGCCAGGCACACCTTAGCCGCTTCCAGCTTGGTGACCATGCCGCCGATGCTGTCCCCCTGCGGCGCTTCGCCGGCCATGGCCTCAATTTCGGGCGTGATCTCGTTGACTTCGGGGATGATGGCGGCGTTCACGTCCACGCGGGGGTCGGCAGTATAAAGCCCGTCGATGTCCGACAGCAGAACCAGGATATCGGCGCTGATCATGGCCGACACCCGGGCTGCCAGGCGGTCGTTGTCCCCGAATCGGATTTCGTCGGTGGCGACGGTGTCGTTTTCGTTGATCAGCGGCACCGCGCCGAGGCGCAACAAGGCCTCCAGCGTATTGCGGGCGTTGATATAGCGGCGCCGGTTTTCCGAATCGTCCAGCGTTAACAGCACCTGGGCCACCGTCATATCGCGATGGGCCAGCACCTCTTGGTAGGCCTGCGCTAGACGCACCATACCAGTGGCAGCCGCCGCCTGATTGTCGTCGAGCTTCAAGGGGCCCGAGGGAAGATCCAGGTGTCGGCGACCGATGGCGATGGCCCCGGACGAGACGATGATCACCTCTTGGCCGCGTTTCCTGAAGTCGGCGATGTCCTCCGCCAGCGCCTCGAGCCAACTGTGGTACACGGTGCCCCGCTCCTGGTCCACCAGCATGGCAGACCCGATCTTGACCACCAACCGGCGGCCGCTTTGCAATTTCTTTTTGTCGCTCATGGCGCGAAGACCCTGGCCTCGCTGTCATCGACCGTCAGCACCTCGATTTCGGCCAACAGCCGGCCCATCAACGGTTCCAGACCGTCGCCGGAAACCCCCGAGATGACCGCCACATCCTTGCCCGAGACGGCTTTCAATTGGTTTTGTTTTTCGGTCTTCTCATCGTCCGTCAGCGCATCCGATTTATTAAGCGCCACCAGCTCCCGTTTTTCCGTCAGCCCGGCGCCATAGGTCTCTACTTCCTTGCGCACTGTGTCGTAGGCTTGGGCCACGTCTGCCTCGGTGCCGTCAACTAGGTGCACGAGTACCTGGCAACGTTCCGCATGACCCAGAAACCGGGTCCCGAGCCCGGCGCCGCCGCTGGCGCCTTCGATCAGGCCTGGGAGGTCGGCCAAGACGAACTCCTCTCCCCCGACATAGACGACGCCGAGGTTCGGGTGCAAACTGGTAAAGGGATAGTCGCCGATCTTCGGGTGGGCCCGGGAAACGGCGGCCAGCAACGATGATTTGCCGGCGTTGGGCAGCCCCACCAATCCGGCATCGGCGATCAGTTTGAGACGCAGCCATAGCCATTGTTCCGATCCGGGATGGCCGGAATCGGACCTCCGGGGCGCCCGGTTGGTGGCCGATTTGAATTGCGTGTTGCCAAAACCGCCATCGCCGCCGCGCACAACCACCACCTGCTCGCCGACCTTGGTGATGTCGACCAGTAGGGTTTCCCGGTCTTCGTCGAAGACCTGGGTGCCGACGGGGATCTTGGCGGTAACGGTCTTGCCCTTGGCGCCGGTACGGTTTTTTCCGGAGCCATGGCCGCCGCGTCCAGCCTTTAGGTGCTGTTGATAACGGAAATCGATGAGCGTGTTGAGCTGTGCCGAACCTTCGAATATGACATCGCCGCCGCACCCGCCGTCGCCGCCGTCGGGACCGCCGAATTCAAGGTTCTTCTCGCGGCGGAAGCTGGCGCAACCGTTGCCGCCGTCACCGCTTTTGACGAAAATTTTCGTCTCGTCCAGGAACTTCATGGTTTAAGCCTCACCGCCGAACTCAAAAAAAGTACACTGAACCGCCACAGAACCTTGGGGTGAGGGACTTTTTCACGAGGGTTTTCCCATTAAAAAAAGGGGAACGGCCAGCTTTCATATTTATCCTTCAGCCAAAAAATTAGGGTAAGGGCGGCGATTGAGAAGTTAAAGAGAACACCGGATTGCTAAACTTTACTCTATTTAGCAATTTTGGATCGTAACTAATTGAATTTAAAGAGTGTAGAGAATTGGCCAGCCATTCCCTTTATACGCGCGGACGGATGGCCGTGGGCCTTTATTTTACGACCTCGGCTCCACCGCCACGAAGACCTTGCCACGGGCCTTGTGGCGAAAGGTCACCCGCCCACCGGCAGTCGCAAACAGCGTGTGGTCCCTGCCGAGACCGACGTTTTTTCCGGCGTGGAACTTGGTGCCACGCTGGCGCACGATGATGTTGCCCGGGACCACGATCTCCCCGCCGAACTTCTTGACGCCCAAACGCCGACCGATGCTGTCGCGGCCGTTGCGCGAGCTGCCGCCTGCTTTTTTGTGTGCCATCTCTTAACTCAATCCTTGGCCTTGGCTTTAGCGGGCGTTTTCTTCTTGGCCGGGACCTTGGCTTTTGCCGCCGCCTTCTTGGGCGCGGCTTTGGGTTTTGCCTTGGTTTCCTTCTTCGCCGGGGCCTTGGCTTTTGCCGCCGCCTTCTTGGGCGCGGCTTTGTGCTTTGCCTTGGTTTTCTTCTTCGCCGGCGCCTTGGCCGCTTCCTTGGTCTCGAGCCTTGGCTTAGGCTTCGCCTCCGTCTTCGGCGCTGCCTTGGCCTTGGCGGCTGCTTTCGGCTTGGCGCCGGTGGAGCTGACGTCAAGGATGCGGAGCACCGTCTGGTCCTGGCGGTGGCCATATTTGCGGCGGTAGTTCTTGCGGCGGTTTTTCTTGAACACGATAATTTTGTCGCCGCGGGACTGTTCAAGGACCTCGGCGTAAACGGCCGCCTTGTTGACGACGGGGGTGCCCACTCTCGGCGCCTTGCCATCGCCACCGATCATCAGTACGTCCGAGAACTCGACCGTGGCGCCGGGCTCGCCGGTCAACTTCTCGACGACGATGGTATCGTCCTTGGCGACCCGGTACTGCTTTCCACCGGTGCGGATGACAGCGAACATTTTTGCCTCTGAATTCAGGTAATCTTAAATTTCAGCAGTCTTAAAGGGCCCGCGCGCCAAGCGCCGGGCCCCGCCCGAGAGTGGCGGACTATACCCCCAAAACCGTCGTTGTCAACGGCGGAAACCCGAGGCCTCAGCTTGCCCGGAGGGGGGCTTTCCACTACTCTCCGCCGGCCTTGGCGGGGTCGAAAATCGTGACGCCGCTATCAACCGGAGAGGTGCTGAGAAAGATTACCCCGCGAGAGCCTAGTAATCCTAATTATCCTTAACAAAGAGCTTCATGGCGGGCCAAAATTGGCCTACTTTGGGTCAGCGTGGAATAGGGAATAGTTAGAGGTGCCCTTAAGAGGCCTGACTAAAATAGTTAAAATTATAACGGGGGGGATAATTAACATATGTCGTTCGCCGATACCCGGCGGTTGACCACGGCCGGGGCCAAAAAAATGATGGAGGCGGCGACCGGCCGGGCCGAAAAGTTCGGAATCGCGGTGACCGTGGTCGTTGTCGATGCTGGCGGTCATACCATCTTGCTGGAACGCATGGACGGCGGGCGTTTCCACACCGTTCATTCAT
>CAZQZB010000011.1:0-58642 GCA_964597695.1 uncultured Thalassospiraceae bacterium
CAGCAAGGAACGGGTGAAAGACGCCATGGTCGGCGCCGGGCTGCTCAACTGAGCGGCCCGCCCGAAGGTCCATGGCCGCGAAGAAGAATCGCCCCCCCGGCCGGCTTTCCGCCCAAAACCGCAAAGCGCGCCGGGATTACCTGATCACCGATACCTTCGAGGCCGGGATCGTGCTCACCGGGACCGAGGTCAAGTCGTTGCGCCAAGGCCGGGCCTCCATCGGCGAGGCCTACGCGGCGGAAAAATCAGGCGAGCTTTTCCTCAACAACGCCTACATTCCCGAATATTCGGCCGGCGGCATCTCGGGCCATGAGCCCCGGGGTGCCCGCAAGCTTTTGATGCACAGGCGAGAAATCAGCCGTCTCAGCGCCGCCATTCACCGCAAGGGCATGACCGTAGTACCTCTCAGCATCTATTTTAACAAGCGCGGCATCGCCAAGGTCGAGCTGGGCTTGGGCGAGGGGAAAACTAGGCGTGACAAACGCGAGACTGTCAAAAGGCGCGACTGGCAGCGCCAAAAGGCACGGCTGATGCGCGAAAAGGGTTAGGGCCCTCCCTCGAAACGCCGGTTGTCCGCTTACGTCCCCATCACGGACTTTCGGCGCCGCGGGCCGGCATTTCAATCGGCTCAGAAAAGGCGGACACACAAGACCTCAAGTGTGATAAGCCTACTGGCGCAATTGTAAGTGGTGACAACAGAAGCGGGAGGCAGAGGGGCAACATGTCTGGAAAACCGTTTAGGATTGGACAAATCGTTCCCAGTTCAAACGTCACTATGGAAACCGAGATCCCGGCATTGCTTAGGGCGCGGGAGCAGGTTCTTCCAGAACGTTTCACCTTCCATTCATCGCGCATGCGCATGAAGAACGTCTCCAAAGAAGAATTGACGTCGATGGATGCAGAATCGGATCGTTGTGCGCTGGAGTTGTCGGACGCCAAAGTCGATGTAATGGGCTATGCCTGTCTAGTCGCGATTATGAGCATGGGCAAGGGCTACCATCGCGAATCCGAGGCCCGCTTGTTCGAAATTACGAAACAGAATGATAGCCCATGCCCCATCGTCAGTTCTGCCGGGGCATTGATCGAGGGGTTGAATGTGCTTAAGGCCAAGAAGGTCTCCATGATAACCCCTTACATGAAGCCACTGACCAAACTTGTCATCGATTATATAGAAGACGAAGGAATTGAGGTGGTTGACGCATTGTCTCTTGAGATTCCCGACAATCAGACGGTGGCGGCGCAAGATTCCCGTCGGCCCGCGAGCCTCTTCAAGCAGCTCAATGCCAAAGACGTGGATGTGGTGGTGATATCCGCCTGCGTGCAAATGCCGTCGCTGGCATCGGTGCCGATCGTTGAAGCCTTATCCGGATTGCCGGTGGTTTCCACTTCGATTTGCACGACCTTTCGGATGTTGAAGGAGTTGGGTCTTGCGACCGTGGCACCGGGCGGTGGTACTCTTCTAAGCGGGCACCTCGACGCCATGCAGAAGGTCGCTTGAGAGAAGGTTTTGTGTTGTCGCGTTGGGGACACAGGCGGATTCCGTCGCCACGTCGATGATTTCGGCTGCTATCAGCGGTGGCCCAGCCTTTTGGGACAAGGAAGCCGGGATCGGAATGACGCCAGCCTACCGCCGCCGGTACTGCGCCGGCCCGAACAGGAAGTTGCGGGCCTCGGCGTCCTTCTCCCAGCCGGGTTTGCGTTTTTCGGCCAGCACCTTGAGCGCGCGTTCCACCGCAGGGCGGGCGTTGATGGCTTCAAACCAGCGCTTGACGTTGGGGAAATCATCTAGGCTATGGCCCTGGCGTTCATGGGACCGGGTCCAAGGGAAAGTGGCGATGTCGGCGATGGAATAGTCGCCGGCCAAGTACTCTGCCTCGCCGAGCCGGCGGTCGAGGACCCCGTAAATCCGGCCAGCTTCGTTGGTGTAGCGGTCGACGGCGTAGGTGAGTTCCTGGTCTTCCGGGGCATATTGGCGAAAGTGATGGGCTTGGCCGAACATCGGCCCGATGCCGCCCATTTGGAACATCAGCCATTGGATGACCAAGTACCTGTCCGCCGTCTCCGAGGGCATGAATTTTCCCGTTTTTTCAGCCAGGTACATGAGGATGGCGCCTGATTCGAAAAGCCCATAAGGCTTGCCGTCTGGTCCCCCGAGACCATCATGGTCAACCATGGCCGGCATCTTGTTGTTGGGGCTCAGCTTCAAATAATCAAGGTCGAACTGGTCGCCCTTGTTGATGTCGATGGGAATGACCTTGTAGGGGAGCCCCGTTTCCTCGAGCATGATGTGTATTTTGTGGCCATTGGGTGTCGGCCAAGTGTAGAGATCGATCATTTTTCGTCCTTTTTCAAACGCGTCGGCCCCGATCATACCATCGGCGATGCCAATTGCAGCCACCGGTTTCGAAGGCTAAGGTTCGAAGCGGGCGCCCCGCGGCCCGATACCTAAGATCAGTAGGCATCGTCACGGAAAAGCCACTTTTGCATCTGGTATTCGGCGGCGAAGTTTATGACCCGCAAGGGATCGACTTTGTGGATCCGGGCGCACTCGACATCATTGGCATCTTCCCCAATAACAAAAGGGCGCCCCAGGCATGGCGAGGCGTTTCTCAGAGGCATGTCAAGGAGGCCAACGTCAAGTACGTGATTGTCTATTTACACCGAAGGTTGTAACCAGTTCATCCGGTGGAGTTCCACCAACGGTCGGGCGACCCCAGATAACCCACCCGCAAACCTTGCAGGAACAGGGCGTGATTCTGTTCACTGAACCTATCAAAAAAGGACGATAACTATTTATAAAAAATTAATTATCTTTAAGGCCTCTTGTTACCGCCGACAACAGTTCGGAATAGGTATCGAAGACAGGAAACTGGGGAAATTCGTTGACCACTTTTGAGGGCGCTCGGAATAGGTAGCCGGCATCGGCTTCCGTCAGCATGCCGGTGTCGTTATAGGAATCGCCGACCGCGGCGACGTTGAAATTTAGACCATGGAGGGCGCGGACGGTTTGGCGTTTGTGATCATCCATCCTCAGCCGATAGCCGGTGATGGAGCCGGCGGAGGCAGTTTCCAAGCGATGGCAAAAAAGCGTCGGCCAACCGAGTTGACGCATTAGGGGGCTGGCAAATTCATAAAAGGTGTCCGACAGGATCACCACCTGGGTAACTTCTCTGAGCCCGTTCAGGAACGCTTCGGCTCCTTCCAGCGGCCCCATGTTATCGATCACCGCCTGAATGTCAGCGAGAACCAAACCGTTGCCGTCCATCAGTTCGAGGCGCCGGCGCATCAATACGTTGTAATCGGGAATGTCCCGCGTAGTCGCCCGCAGCCCTTCGATACCGGTCTTTTTAGCGACCTGAATCCAGATTTCCGGAACCAGCACACCTTCCAGGTCAAGACAAACAAATTCCACGTGTTCCCCCTTTTTTCTTTTGCCCCTCGGTTAAGGTACAGCAACCCCGGGGAACGTCCAGCAATCAGGAACTCTTATCCAACGGGCCCGCTTATCAAACGAGAAGGGCCTGGATCCCCTCGAACGCCGAATGGAACATCGCCTTTGTCAATTTACCGGTATTGGTGTTGTAGCGCGAACAGTGATAGCTGTCGGCGAGGATCAGACCGCCGGAAAGGCTGTGGAATTGCCGGTGGCCGAATTTCAAGGCGCTTTTCTTCTCGCCCAGGGCCGCCAACACCGCCCCGTGGGCGAGGGTGCCCAAGGCAAGGATTACCTTTAAACGCCTGAGTTTGGCGATCTCGTCGGCCAAAAAACCCCGGCAGGCTGCGACTTCCGCCCCGACCGGCTTGTTTTGTGGCGGCACGCAACGAACGGCGTTGGTAATTCGGCAGTTCACCAGCCTCAGCCCGTCAGCGGCGCGGGCACCGTATGTCCCCTCCGCCAGGCCGAATTTCAGAAGCGTCTGGAACAACAGATCTCCGGCGAAATCGCCGGTAAACGGCCGGCCCGACGCATTGGCGCCGCGAAGCCCGGGCGCCAAGCCGACAATCAGGAGGCCGGCATCAACCCCGCCAAACGACGCTACCGGCGCGTTATGCCATTCGGGAAACCGGGCGCGATTGGCTTGGCGGAATTCCTTCAGGCGCGGGCAAAGTGAGCAGTCGCGGCCCGGCGGAGAGGAAACTGCTGGTGACGACACGCGATGAAACTTTTCTTGGAACCTACCAGGGGGCCTGTCAGGCGGTTTCCACCTGCTGCTTCAAATCACTGAACGGCATGCCGTCGTTCTCGTCCGCGTCGATACCACTGGGTATACGCTGGATTTCCGACTGAATATCCTGAAGTTCCAGGAACTGGTCGGCTTGGCGGCGCAGTTCGTCAGCAATCATTGGCGGCTGTGAGGCCACGGTGCTGACCACGGTCACGCACAAACCTTTGCGCTGGACCACTTCGACCAAGCGGCGGAAATCTCCGTCGCCAGAAAAAAGGAACACATGGTCAAGATGTTCGGCCATTTCTATCATGTCGATGGCCAATTCAATATCCATGTTACCTTTGATCTTGCGGCGCCCCATGGCATCGGTAAATTCCTTGGTCGGCTTGGTGACCATGGTGTAGCCATTGTAGTCCAGCCAATCCACCAAGGGACGGATCGGAGAGTAATCCTGTTCCTCCAGAAGGGCTGTGTAATAGAACGCACGAACCAAACGGCCTTGGTCCTTAAACAGCTCTAGTAAACGCTTGTAGTCAATATCGAACCCAAGCATCTTGGCTGCCGCGTAAAGGTTTGAACCGTCAATGAAAAGCGCGACGCGCTCATGAGAATTATTATCCATAACCAAAAGTCCTTTCGTTAAAATGTTCGCTCCGGGAAGAATATGGTTTCCCGGGCGTCGAAGCCCCGGCAAAAATAAACGCCAAAATTGCGTTGCCGGTATGCCCGCTGGATAAATCGTTAAAATCCGTCCATTTTTTTAATAAGTGGTAGTAAATGTCGCCCAAGCAAGGGTGAAATTAAACGAGGCTTGTTTTGATCCTGATCGGCGTCGGCGCAAACCTGCCAAGCCCGTGTCACGGCCCTCCGCGCGCCACCTGCGGCGCCGCTCTGGCCGCCTTGGCCGAGGCCGAGTTGTCCATCGCCCGGCGCTCGCAGTGGTATAAAAGCGCCCCCGTACCGATGTCGGAGCAGCCGTGGTTCATCAATGCCGTTGTACGAGTCCAAACTACGCTCGACCCCACTAGTTTGTTGGGCCTACTGCTCAAGACCGAGGAATGCTTCGGGCGCCGGCGCGGGGAATTGAATGCACCGCGTATCATTGACCTGGATTTATTGGCCTACGAGGAAATGGTGACCGATTGGGAGAAACCTAATTCCGGCGGAATGGGCGCACCAGACGTTCCTCATCCGCGCATGCATGAGCGCCCTTTCGTCCTCTTGCCGCTCCGCGATGTCACGCCGGGCTGGTGCCACCCGGTTTCAGGAATGAGCGTCGAGGACCTCATTCAAGCCTTGCCCGAGGGCCTGGAGATCGAGGTCATGGCCGACGCCAATGGCGCCTATGGCTCCGAATGGCAGGCCAGCGATCTCAACGGCGGCGGAAAGCAGGGGTAATATCCATATTATCCCGATTTATTGGTTGGGGCACGATTTGTTAGGCAATAGGCTTGCCTTAGGGCGCCCTGCAAAATATATAAACGGCTTCCCAGCGGTTCCCGTCATTAATTATGGAGTTGCCCTGATGGCCCGAGTAACGGTGGAAGACTGCATTACCAAGATTTCCAATCGGTTTGAGCTTGTTATGGTCGCCTCTCAGCGCGTCCGCAATATTGCCGCCGGCGCGACGTTGACCGTCGAACGCGATAACGACAAAAATCCAGTCGTGGCCCTTCGCGAAATCGCCGAGGAAACCGTAAATCAAATAGAACTTGAGGAATCCCTGATTATCGGATTGCAGAAAATTGTCGAAATGGACGAGCCCGAAGAGGACCAGGTCGACCTGATCGCGATTCAACAGGAACGCAACGCCGAAGCGGGTGAAGGCGTTCTGGAACCGAGAGCGCTCCCGGAAGAAATCAGCGAGGACGACGTGGCCGCGACCATGGGCCTTGCAGGCGATGTCATGCCTAAAGACACCGAAAAGCCCAAGGAAAGCAAGGTAAGAGAGAAGGGCGACTAAACCGAAAAGGTGTTTTAATGCAGCGGCGTAAAGGTGTTTTTGGAAATCCTCACCCCTGCATTCGCGTCGCTTCAGGGCGCAGCCCGAACCCTAGTCTCAACCGCCGGCGGGGATTGAAATGATTCGTCAGTTTGAACTCGTTGAACGGGTTAAGGGCTACGATCCGGGGGCCGATGAAGACGCCCTCAATCGCGCCTATGTCTTCGCAATGAAGGCGCACGGTTCCCAGACCCGCGCCTCGGGGGACCTTTATTTCTCGCATCCGTTGGAAGTCGCCGGGATATTGACTGAGTACAAGGTCGATTTCGCTTCGATCATCACCGCGCTCCTCCACGACACCATCGAAGACACGGAAACCACCCTCAAGGAAATCAAGAAACATTTCGGCAAGGAGGTCGCCCTCTTGGTCGATGGCGTCACCAAGCTGACGCGTCTTGAATTCCAGTCCGATCAGGCCAAGCAGGCCGAAAATTTCCGCAAATTCGTGCTCGCCATGTCCGAAGATATCCGGGTCCTGCTGGTCAAGCTTTCCGACCGCTTGCATAACATGCGTACCCTGCACCATATAGAAAACGCCGATAAACGCCGCCGGATCGCCGTCGAAACCATGGATATATACGCCCCTTTGGCGGAACGCATCGGCATGCAGGGGATGACAAGCGAACTCCAGGATTTGGCCTTCGCGGAACTGAACCCCGAAGCCAGAAATTCCATCATCAAGCGGCTCGAATTCCTGCGCGAGAAGGGCGGCGACATCGTACCCCGCATCATCGCGGAACTGGAAAAAACCCTGGCCGACAACGGAATCAAGGCGACCATCGAAGGGCGCGAGAAAACGTCTTATTCCATTTGGAACAAAATGCTGCAACAAGAGGTCGGTTTCGAGCAACTTTCCGACATCATGGCGTTCCGGGTGGTCGTTGACACCGTCGAGGACTGCTACGGGACGCTTGGCGTGGCTCACGGGGCGTACCCCGTGGTTCCCGGCCGTTTCAAGGATTACATCTCAACCGCCAAGCCGAACGGTTACCGTTCGCTGCATACTGGTGTCTTCGGGCCGGAAAGGCAACGTATCGAACTTCAAATCCGCACCGCCGATATGCACGATGTGGCCGAGCATGGCGTCGCCGCACACTGGAACTACAAACAAGGCACAAACAAGACTGCGGGCCCCCAATACCGCTGGCTTCGAGAGCTACTGGATATCCTCGAACACGCCGAAGAACCGGAGGAGTTCCTCGAACACACCAAGCTCGAAATGTTCAAGGACCAGGTATTCTGTTTCACGCCACGGGGTGACCTGATCAACCTGCCCAGCGGCGCGACGTTGGTGGATTTCGCCTATGCGGTCCATTCTGAAGTCGGCGACCGTTGTGTCGGCGCCAAGATCAACGGCCGCATGATGCCGCTCCGAAGCGAGCTCAGAAACGGCGATCAGGTCGAAATTATAACCTCCAAGGCACAGACTCCTTCACCGACGTGGGAGCGGTTCGTCGTTACCGGCAAGGCACGGGCCCGAATTCGCCGGTTTATCCGTTCCCAGGAGCGCGAGGAATACATGAAATTGGGCCGCGCCATGCTGGCGCGGGTTTTCACCGAGGAAGGCTATAAATTGGCAGACAAGGCCCTGTCCGGGGTCCTGAAGGTGTTCAATTTAGACAGCGTCGAAGAGCTTTACGCCCGCGTCGGCTCGGGCCACCACAAGGACAGCGAAATCGTCGAAGCGGTATTCCCGGGAACCCGCAAAAAGAAAGCCGACAGCAAGGTCGTGCCGTTGGCCAAGGCGCGCGACAAACGCAAGAAAAACCCTGAAGACAACGGTTCGGTATCCATCAAGGGAATGATCCCGGGCATGGCTATGCATTTTGCCGATTGTTGCCATCCCCTGCCGGGTGACCGGATCGTCGGTATTGTGACCACCGGAAAGGGGGTTACAATACACACCATCGATTGCGAGACCCTTGGGGAATTCGCCGACGCCCCTGAGCGCTGGCTCGACGTTTCCTGGGACGTCGACAGTGAATCGCCCGAGGTTCATGTCGGGCGTGTCCGCCTGACCGTCCTCAACGTGCCGGGCAGCCTCGGCGATTTGTCGACGGTGATCGCCAAAAACGAGGGAAATATCTCGAATTTAAAGATCACCGACCGTTCGCCCGAATTTTTTGACATGCTGATTGATATCGAAGTCCGTGACGTCAAACACCTGACCAGCGTGATTGCAGCGCTTCGTGCAAGCTTGTCCATCAATTCCGTCGAAAGGGCCCGCGGCTGATAGGATGGGCGCGATCAGGGCTCACTTCTCCAGATCCCGTCATTTTGTAGAGCCGGAATATTTGGGGCATGTTCAAACGCCGAAAAAAAATAGCACTGGGCAACAAGATCCTCGACTTTATCTGGCCGGCGATCGGTTGGCGGCGTGCCATCACTTATAACATGCACCGCCTTGCCCGCTTGCCCGACACCGCCTTCGCCATTTCCGGGGGCTTTGCCTGCGGCGCCGCGATGTCATTTACGCCATTCGTCGGCCTGCATTTCGTCTTATCGGGGATTTTGGCCTGGATCATCCGCGCCAACATCATCGCGTCTGTCATCGGCACCGCCGTCGGCAATCCCTGGACCTTTCCCTTCATCTGGACGTGGCTTTACAAATCCGGTACTTGGATGACCTCGGGCAAACAGTTGGATAGCATGCATACGCGGGAATTCAGCAAGGTTTTCGGTCATATACTGGAAGCTTTGTTGAGCCTGGACGTTGAATACCTGATGGATACAGCGGGGCCGGTATTCTGGCCCATGTTCGTCAGTGGAGTGCCGACCGCATTCGTCATATGGTGGGCTATCTATTTGCCGCTAAAATATATAGTTCGGGGCCACCAGAAACTCCGCCTTCATAAATTCGGCGGCAGGGCCACGGCAAACGGCAAGGAGTAAGAGTAATGAAACGCGGTCTTCGTCTTGGCGTCAATATCGATCACGTGGCGACGATCCGGAACGCTCGGGGCGGCAGCCACCCGGATCCGGTTCGCTCCGCCAGGGTCGCTGAGGCTGCCGGCGCCGACGGCATCACTGCCCATCTCCGCGAAGACCGGCGCCACATATCCGACGACGACATCACAAACCTGATGGCCCGTCTTGCGGTGCCGTTGAACCTGGAAATGGCGGCAACAAAAGAAATGCTGGCGATAGCCCTTCGATACAAGCCTCACGCCGCTTGCATCGTGCCTGAAAAGCGCCAGGAACGGACCACCGAGGGCGGCCTGGACGCGGCCGGGGGGCTGGATCATCTGGTCCCTTACGTCAAAGCGCTCGGCGAGGCGGGCATTCGGGTATCGCTTTTCGTCGAGCCCGACCTGGTGCAATTGCAGGCAGCGGTAGCATTAGGGGCGCCGGTAGTTGAACTGCACACGGGCGCATATTGCGATTCCGAAGGCGCCGGCCAGGACCGCGAGTTTGGGCGCATCACGAATGCCGCCGCGGCGGCGGAAAAGCTGGGCCTGGAATGTCATGCCGGACACGGGCTCACCTTTGATACGGTCGGGCCCATCGCCGCCATTCCGACCATCATCGAGTTGAATATTGGCCATTTTCTCATCGGCGAGGCGATCTTTAGCGGCCTCGAGAGCTCCATCAAGCGAATGCGGGCGCTGATCGACAAGGCGCGCTTGGAATCTAGCGGCGAGCGCTCGGCCTAATACCAAGCGGCCCGCTTGACCACAGGGAACAAAGGAAGCTCCAAACCATGATCATCGGCATCGGCACCGACCTCTGTGACGTGAGGCGGATCGAAAAAGCCCTGAAACGGTTCGGGCGGCGTTTCATCGAGCGGCTCTATGTTGAAACCGAGCAGGCCAAGGCGGAGCGGCGGTCCTGTCCGGCATCGTCCTACGCCCAAGGGTTCGCCGCCAAAGAGGCTTGCGCCAAGGCGCTGGGAACGGGCTTCCGCGAGGGCGTCTTCTGGCGCGACATGGTGGTTGCCAGCCATCCTTCCGGAAAGCCTTACATGATCCTCTCCGGTGGCGCCAGAAAGCGCCTGGAATCCCTTGTCCCACCAGGGATGGAGGCTTGCATCGACGTCTCGCAGACCAACGAATACCCGTTGGCCCAGGCGGTCGTCGTGTTCTCGGCTGTGCCCCAGAACCATGCGTCTTGACAGTTGCCCAGCGGGCTGGCTTGATCTGCCGGCTAATTTTTGAGTATCGGAACGACGTTCTTTCCAAAATCAAATCGTTAAGCGGCTTAATTAATGTGCCATCAGAAGTCCGGCGGTTTTAAAGAAACGGCCACGACCGTCCTTTACGCGATCCTGATCGCGCTGGGAGTGCGTACTGTGGCGTACGAACCCTTCAACATTCCTTCGGGATCGATGATTCCAACCCTTTTGGTCGGTGATTACCTTTTCGTTTCCAAGTTTTCCTACGGCTACAGCCGGTATTCGCTACCGTTCGGGATACCACTAATACCGGGACGGATTTTCTTTACCGAGCCTGAACGCGGCGACGTCATGGTTTTTAAGCTCCCGTCTGACAACAAGACCGACTACATCAAACGTATTGTCGGCCTGCCGGGCGACACGGTGCAGTTGAAACAAGGCATCCTTCACATCAACGGCAAGCCGGTGAAGCGAGAAAGGGTGGACGATTTCGTCGTCAGCGACAGCCTTGACAATTATATCCGTACGCCCCGTTTCCTGGAGACTCTTCCGGGCGGGCGCCAGCACTATATCCTCGAAGTCACCGATAACAGCGTTTTTGACAACACCTCCCTCTACACGGTTCCCGAAGGCCACTACTTCGCCATGGGCGACAACCGGGACCGGTCGCGGGATAGTCGTTTCCTGGACGACGTCGGATACATTCCGCGCCAGAACCTGATCGGCCGCGCCGACTTCATGTTTTTCTCCGTCAACGGAACCGTCTGGGAAATATGGAAATGGGTGAAAACGGTCAGGTTCGAGCGCATCTTCCAAGGCATTGAATGAGCCAGGGAGGACAAAAGCCCCATGTCCACGCCGCCGGTCTCAATAGGCTGGAAGAAGCCCTCGGCCACCATTTCGAAAACCAAGACCTGCTGATCCAGGCCCTTACCCATTCCAGCGCCGTGCCGCGCCGGGCCGGCTCCAACGAACGGTTCGAGTTCCTGGGCGACCGGGTCTTGGGGCTAGCGGTTGCCGGGCTGTTGCTAGAATCCTTTCCCGACGAGGACGAGGGGGCGCTCGGTTACCGGTTTTCGGCGTTGGCGAGAACTGAATCGTTGGCCCGGGTCGCCGCCGACATCGGGCTTGCACCCCATGTCCTTCTTTCCGAAAGCGAAGAGGAATCCGGCGGACGCGAAAACGCCAATTTGCTTGCCGATTGCTGCGAAGGGGTGATCGCCGCCCTTTATCTCGATGGCGGCCTGGACGTGGCCGAAGCATTCATCCACCGCCATTGGCGCCCGCTGATGGCCAAAGACCCGGTACCGCCCAAGGACGCCAAGACGGTGCTCCAGGAATGGGCCCAGTCCAAGGGGTTGCCGCTGCCGGATTACAAGGTTATCGGCCAAAAGGGCCCCGCCCACGCGCCTTGGTTCACGATCGAGGCGACCCTTAATAAGATGAAGCCGGCCAACGGCCAGGGGGCTTCCAAGCAGGCGGCCGAACAGAAGGCGGCCAGGGTCTTGTTAAAGAGAATAGAGGCCAAGGTATGACCCAAGAGGCGAAGAGCGGCGGAGCCGCGACAGGGGCCAAAGAAAGAGGCGGAGAGCGGCCTAGGGGTTTTGGGGGACACCCCCGGCCCGACAGGGAATTTGGGGGCCTCGATGAGGCGAGCACTGATGACTGACCGGGCGGAAACCCGGGCCGGTTTCGTGGCCATCTTCGGGGCGCCTAATGTCGGCAAATCGACGCTCCTTAACCGGCTTGTCGGGGCCAAGGTTTCCATAGTCTCGCCAAAGGTACAGACGACTAGGTCCAGGGTTCTGGGCATTTGCATGGAAGGCTCATCCCAGGTGATCTTCATCGACACGCCGGGGATTTTCAAACCCCGCCGGAGGCTCGACCGGGCCATGGTTTCCGCAGCCTGGGGCGGCGCCGCGGACGCCGACGAAGTGCTTCTAGTAGTTGATGCAGCAAAGGGTATCGACAAGGACACTACTGCCATCGTCGAAAAGCTTAAAAAGGCGGGGAGCTGCCCAGGAGTTTTGGGGGACACCCCCGGCCCCCCAGGGAGACCGGGGGCCGCGACAGGGACAAAAAGTCATGAGGTGGGGAGGCAAGTGCTCCTCGCCCTCAACAAAATCGACTTGGTGAACAAGCCGGCGTTGCTGGCGTTGGCGGCGGAGCTAGACCAAAGCGGTATCTTCTCCGACACCTTCATGATATCGGCCGAAACCGGCGACGGCGTCCCCGACCTGATGGGGTTTTTGGCGGTGCGTGTTCCCGCCGGACCCTGGTTGTACCCAGAAGACCAGTTATCAGACATGCCGGGACGCCTGACGGCGGCCGAGATCACCCGTGAACAGCTCTATCTACAACTGCACCAGGAACTGCCCTACGCGGTGGCCGTCGAAACCGAAGGTTGGAAGGAAAAAGACGACGGCTCAGTCCGCCTCGACCTGGTGGTCTACGTCGAACGTGCGAGCCAGAAAGCGATCTTGCTGGGCAAGGGGGGAAACCGCATCAAGGCGCTGGGCGAGGCGGCACGAAAGGAACTGGAACAGATTTTCGAACGCCGGGTGCACTTGTTTCTGTTCGTCAAGGTGCGGGGCAATTGGGGCGACGACCCGGAGCGCTACAGGGACCTGGGGCTCGATTTCGACGCCTGAAGGCGACGGGAAAGCGCGAACGTTCATGGATTCCATCGAATGCTGGAAGTGATCGGCGGCCTGAATCGGGCGTCAAAGACGGCCATTTCTGGTCGTTTCTAGTGCCTCTTCGCTACGCCCACGCTTAGCCTTTATCGACCTTGCCGGTTCCCTTGCGCGCAAACTCAGGTTTCCCCGCCAAGTCGGGTTTCCAGGCCGCAGTACCGTCGCTGGTTGCCGCGCCCATATTCGTTATTCTCCAGGACCTTTGTGGGACTGCGGCGGACCCGCTAAAATCAACCCATGGACTGGACCGACGATGGCATCGTTCTCTCGGCGAGGAAGCATGGCGAAACCTCGGTTATCGCCACCCTGTTGACCCGGGCCCACGGGCGTCATTTGGGATTGGTGCGTGGCGGCGCCGGCAAGAAGGCAAGGGGAACCTATCAACCGGGCAACCGGGTAACGGGCCGGTGGCGGGCCAGGCTGGCCGAACAACTGGGGACTTTCAGTTGCGAGATGACCAGCGCTTTCGCGGCGACGGTGTTGAAAGACCGGCTGCGTCTGGCCGGCCTCAGCGCCGCCTGTGCCGTCGCCGAGGCATCGTTGCCCGAGCGCCAGCCTTATCCGGCCGTGTTCGACGCCCTGTTAGCGCTGCTCAGGGTGTTGGAGGGCGAGGGCAGGGATGAGCATTGGCCGTCGGCCTACGTGAAATGGGAACTGGGGCTGCTGGGCGAACTCGGCTTCGGCCTCGATTTGAGCGCCTGTGCGGCAACCGACCGGAACGATCAACTGGCCTATGTATCGCCGAAATCGGGCCGCGCGGTTTCACTGGCGGCGAGAGAGCCCTACAAAGACGCTCTGTTACAGTTGCCGGGGTTCTTGTTGCGGGTGGGTGCCTGGGGCAAACCCGACGAAGTCGCCCAAGGCCTTAAGCTGACCGGATATTTTCTCGAAAGGAACGTCTTTCATCCCGCCGACCGTTCCTTGCCACCGGCCCGGAACCGGCTGGCCGAAAGGCTGACGAAATAACCCCACGCCTTAGACAACCGCCACAGCCCCTGAGGAAGGGGATCAGGGCCACCCGATGTCGATCGAAGGTTAAAAAAGAGACTCGGCCGAGCCTCATCTTACGGAAACTCACGAAATACACGACGGCCGGGAGCCCGCCCACTGGCGCACTCGGTCAGCCACAGAAATCCCATGGTTTAGGGAGTAAATTATTCCGGGCTGTCGCCGGAATCGTCCTCGCTATCATCCCCAGCGTCATCCGCTGCCGGTTCCTCGGCAGGTTCCTCGGCAGGTGCCTCGGCTTCCGCCGGAGCGCCTCCTCCGGAGTCCGGGTCAACCAGGTTTTCGGCGGATTGCCTGCCGTTCGCACCTTCAACGAGTTCGAATTGTATTTTCTGGCCCTCATCGAGAGTTTCCATGCCAGCGTCTTGGACCGCAGAGATATGGACGAAAGCATCCTTCGAACCGTCTTCCGGCTCGATGAAGCCGTAGCCCTTTGCGCGGTTAAACCATTTCACAGTTCCAGTAGCCATAGCCATGTCCTTTTTCGTCTTCAGTTAAATATCCCCAGCGAACTTTTGCCGGTGGGCCGTTTTTATCGGCTGCACAATGTCCGGGAGTATCGAGGCTAGACGTCGGGACGGCTAATCAAGGTACTGCGTCGAAACAAGGCTCAACCACCGTTCGCTAATTAGCCCCTGTTACGGTTGTTTGCAAGGCCCCCCTTAAGGCCGGCGAACGAATGGAAAAGGCAAGGCGCCGAAAACAAACCCCCGGATTCCCACAGATTGACGATTTCTCTTGATGGGCTACTATATTTAGTAGCATATCGCCATTGTTACTTTTAGGGCACTTTACGCCATGGCCAAGGCCGCCAAGGCCGGAGACACCCGAGACACCCGCTTGGCCGACGCGCTAGGCGAGCGGTATTTGGCCTATGCGCTTTCAACCATCGTCTCGCGTTCGTTACCCGATGTCCGCGACGGACTTAAGCCAGTGCACAGGCGGCTGCTTTACGCTATGCGCAAGTTGAAGCTGGACCCCGAGGCCGGGTTCAAGAAATGCGCCCGGGTTGTCGGCGACGTCATCGGCAAATACCACCCCCACGGAGACGTCGCCGTCTACGACGCGCTGGTGCGGATGGCCCAGGAATTCGCCCAGCGTTATCCGCTGGTCGAGGGGCAGGGCAATTTCGGCAACGTCGATGGCGATAACGCGGCGGCCATGCGTTATACGGAAGCGCGGCTGACCGAGGTCGCCTGGGCGTTGCTGGAAGGCATCGACGAGGACGCCGTCGATTTCCGCGATACCTACGACGGGGAGGAGTCCGAACCGTCAGTATTACCGGCTCGGTTTCCCAACCTGCTGGCTAACGGGGCCGCCGGGATCGCCGTCGGCATGGCGACCAGCATCCCGCCCCATAATGTCGGCGAGCTTTGCGGCGCGCTCGGGCACTTGATCAAGTTTCCAAAAGTCAGGTTCTCCAAACTGATAAGCCTCATCCCCGGCCCCGATTTTCCGACCGGCGGGGTTTTGGTCGAACCCAAGAGCAGTATCGTCGAAGCTTACAGCACCGGCCGCGGGGGATTTCGGCTTAGGGCCAGTTGGGTAAAGGAAAAACTGCCGCGCGGCCTGTACCAGATCGTCATTACCGAAATTCCCTACCAGGTTCAAAAATCCCGCCTGATCGAGAAGATCGCCGAATTGCTGATCGCCAAGAAACTGCCCACCCTTGCCGACGTCCGCGACGAATCGGCGGACACCGTGCGCATCGTCCTGGAGCCAAAGAGCCGCACCGTCGACTCCGAGACGTTGATGGAGCAATTGTTCCGCCAGACCGAACTCGAAACCCGGGTCGGGCTCAACATGAACGTTCTAGACAAGAACAATACCCCCCGCGTGATGAACCTGCGCGACGCTCTGCAAGCCTTCCTTGATCACCGCCATGAGGTACTCGTCAGGCGGTCCAAGCATCGGCTGAAGAAAATTGAACACCGCCTCGAAATTCTCGAAGGCTATTTGGTCGCTTACCTGAACCTGGAGGAAATCATCAAGCTCATCCGCAACGAGGACGAGCCGAAAAAGAAAATGGTCAAGGCCTTCAAGCTGACAGAGATTCAAGCCGAGGCCGTCTTGCACATGCGCCTGCGCCAGCTACGAAAGCTCGAGGAAAAAGGAATCGAAATCGAACACGTGGCCCTGAGCAAGGAACGCAAAGGTATCCGGGGCCTGCTCAGAGACCAAAAGCGCCTTCGTAAGGCCGTAGCCAAGGAAATCTTCGAGATCAGAAAGCAGTTTTCCCCCAAAACACCGCTGGGCAGCCGGCGAACCGAAATCGGCAAGCCGCCTACGGTGGTCTTGGTGCCGATTGAAGCCATGATAGAGAAAGAACCGATCACCGTCTTGGCCTCTGAAAAGGGCTGGATTCGAGCCCACAAGGGTCACGTTGAAGACTCGTCGGGACTGAAATACAAGGAAGGCGACCGGGGCAAATTCGCCCTGCACGCGGAAACCACCGACAAGCTGGTGATCTTCGCTACCAACGGGCGTTTTTACACCCTCGGCTGCGACAAGCTTCCCAGCGGCCGCGGCCACGGAGAGCCCTTGCGCCTGATGATCGACTTGGCCGAGGACCATGACGCGGTCGCCATGTTCATCCACAAACCGGACCCAGGACAGAAGCAGGGGCGGCGGATGGTGGTGGCCTCCGAGTCCGGGCGCGGGTTTATTGTCGAGGAAGAGGTCGTCATCGCCCAGACCCGTAACGGCAAGCAGGTCCTGAACCTGCCCGCTGGCGAGGAAGCGGCAGCCGCCACGCCCGTCGAAGGCGACGCCGATCACATCGCGGTACTAGGCACCAATAGAAAACTCCTGATCATCCCCTTGGACCAGCTTCCGGTGATGACCCGGGGCCGTGGCGTAATCCTACAACGCTACGCCAAGGGGGGGCTTGCCGACGTAACCTCGCTCAAGGCCACCGATGGGCTCACATGGCGCGCCGGGCAGCAGGGCACGCGCACCGAGCCCAAAATCAGGCGCTGGATCGGCAAACGGGCCCAGGCCGGCCTAGTGGTGCCCAAGGGCTTCGCCCGCGCCAATAAGTTTAGTTAAGGCACGGCTAAGACCGCGAACTTATGTGCTACATAATTATTAGTATTACTCCATAGACGATTGTTATAGCTAGTATACCTTCTGACCTTGTTGCCTCCTGCTCCCGTCAGTACTTGAACGGTAGGATGCGGGCGTTCCAGTACGACTGTTCCCCCAGGTGCGACCACGACAAAGCCCCTTTGCGGAATTTCAGGAAGCTGTTGTAGACCTCGCGGGTGAGGGCGTCGCTGCCGCTGGCGATGTCGCCGACCACGTCACCCGCCGCTTCGCCGACGGCCTTCAGCACATCGTCGGTGAAACGCCTGAGATCGACATTGTGTTTCTGTCGCAGGGTATTGAGGGCGGCGGCGTTTTGGGCGTTAAATTCGGCCCTGGAAAAGGCGTTTTCTGCGGCCGTGGCCTTGCTGAAGATGGCTTGGTGGTCGGCGCTCAGGCTCTCCCAGACCTGGAGGTTGATACCGACCGACAGGGCCGTGCCCGGTTCGTGGAAGCCTGGGTAATAATAGTATTTGGCGACCTTGTAGAAGCCCAAGGCCAAGTCGTTCCAAGGCCCCGCCCACTCGGTGGCATCGATGGTGCCGGAATGAAGGGACGGAAAAATCTTAGTGCCCGGCAAGGACACCGGGGTGGCGCCGATGCGGCTCAGGACCTCGCCCCCGAGGCCCGGCATACGAATCTTCAGGCCCTTGAAGTCCTCGATACCATTGATTTCCTTGTTGAACCAGCCGCCCATCTGGGCGCCGGTGTTGCCGACCTGGAAGGGCTTGATATTGAAGCCGGCGGCAAGCCGGTCCCACAATTCCTGGCCTCCGCCGTGGTAAACCCAGGCCGCCAGTTCACCAGCCGTCAGGCCGAAAGGGACGGCGGCGAAAAAGTTAAAGGCACGGGACCGGTCCTGCCAATAGTACTCGATGGCGTGGTAAAGATCCGCCGCGCCGCCGGAAACCGCGTCGAACGATTCCAACGGCGGCACCAGTTCCCCGGCCGCGAACACCTTGATCTCGAGCCGGCCTTCGCTCATCGCCGTAACGCTTTCGGCTAGGCGCCGGGCGCCGGTGCCAAGCCCCGGAAAATCACGCGGCCAAGTGGTGATCATTTTCAACCGCCGCAAACCCTGGGCGATGGCGGGCGACGGCATCGAAGAGGCGGCTACGGAAACCCCAACGATTCCCTGGGCAGCGCCAGTTATAAAACGGCGGCGTTTCATTGCTTTAAGATGCCAACGTGGTTATTTGAAATATATAAATTAAAGAGGACCCATGTAAGTACTGTCCAGACTCACGCGGGTTCGTCGGGCCCGGTTTCAAACTCGTCGGGCGGCAACGGCTTCCAACCTTCGGGCCGCCAAGTCTCCAGGGGTTGAAAATTGACTTTATAAGACATCTTCGGGCAATTGGCGATCCAGAAACCCAGATAGACGTAATGAAGACCGAGATCCTTGATCCGAGCGATCATCCATAGAATCATCTGAGTGCCGAGGCTGCGGCGATGAAATGCCGGCTCGAAAAAGCTGTAGACCGCCGACAACCCGTTTTCGACCCAGTCGATCAGACAGGCGCCGAGGAGGCCTATTTCCGGATCGTGAAATTCGACAAGACTTGTCTCGACCGGCGTGTCCTCGACAAGGGACTGATAGTCATGAAAATCCATTTGCGCCATGTCGCCTCCGGAATGCCGGGATTCCTGATAGGCGGTGAAGATTTTGAACTGTCCGGCAGTTGCATTCGGTTTCATTTCGGTGGCTATAAGCCCCCGATTGCGGCGCAAGATTCGCCGCTGGGAACGGGACAGACTAAAACCATCGACGCGGATTCTGACCGCTTGGCAGGCTTGGCAGCCGGGACACGCCGGGGCGTAGGCAATACTGTGAGAACGCCGGAATCCGGCCACCGACAGTTGTTCATGCAGTGCGATCGAGTCCTGCCCGACAAGCTCCGTTACAATCCGGCGTTCGATCCGTCCGGGAATATAGGGGCAGGGCTGGGGGGCGGTGGCAAAGAATAACCGGGTATCGTGAATGGGTGAATGGTTCATCGTCCACTGGCAGTCACGGGTTGCCGAGATTCGCGCCTATATTAACGCAGGCCCCTCATCCCACCGAACAATTTTTCGTTACCCGCCGGGCCTGCTTCCAAATGAGGGCGGGTTCAAGCTGCTCGATATCCGTAGCTGCCTCAACGGCCGATTAACCCCAGCCTATCCGTGCCGCGTCTGTACGCCAACACGTTCTTTTTGGTAGCATAGGATCCGTCACTCATCCAGGGGGTGATCGATCGGCAAACCTGCCTTCATCGGCGACGATGGTTTCTTGGAAGGTCTGGAGGTATTGCGTAGCTGCGCCTGCGGTTCGCGGGCGTCGGCAACGTCAAGCTTCGCTACGGTGACTTTCAGCCATGCCGCGGCGGCGATCGCGACTACGATCACGAACAGCCCCAAGACAATGAATGCCAACGCCCGTTTCATTTTCCGGCGCCTCATTGGTAGAGAAACAGCCCCGCCAGCAACCATCGTTAATTATTTTTATCGCCGCAAGCGCCAAGGGCGGTCTGCCGCCCCCGACGACGTGGTTGCCGCGCCTCTAATTCCTTTATAACGTGGCCGCTGGAATTTCCGGTCCGCCGTGGATCGGTCCGCGCCCATCCAAAGGGTTGTGAGAGGCACCGAGACCATGAGCGGTCCCCTGCATGGTTTGAGGATTTTCGACCTGACCCGGATTCTCGCGGGCCCAACGTGCACACAGATTTTGGGCGATCTCGGCGCCGACGTTATCAAGGTCGAACAACCGAAAAAGGGCGACGACACCCGCCGGTACGCGCCGCCGTTCATCCGTGACGACGGCGGCAAAGAGACCACGGAAAGCGCCTATTTCTGCAGTTCCAACCGCAACAAGCGCTCAATTACGCTCGACCTCTCGAACCCGGATGGACAGGACCTGGCCCGCCAATTGATCGCCAAGTCGGACATCCTGGTCGAGAACTTCAAGTTCGGCGGCCTAGCCAAATACGGGCTCGGCTATGATCACCTGAAGGACGACAACCCGGGACTAATCTATTGCTCGATCACCGGCTTCGGCCAAACCGGCCCTTATGCGCCGAGGCCCGGATACGACCTCCTCATCCAGGCCATGGGCGGTTTCATGAGCACCACCGGCGAGCCCTACGGCGAGCCGCAAAAGGCCGCGGTGCCGATCGCCGATTTGACGGCCGGCATGTACGCCGCCATCGCCATCAACGCCGCCCTTCGACACCGCGAGGTCACGGGGGAGGGACAATACATCGATATCGGCATGCTCGACACGCAAGTGGCGATGATGTCGATTTTGGGACTGAACTACCTGGCGACCGGCGTGCCGCCGAAGCGGCTCGGCAACGCGCATCCGAATATCGTGCCCTATCAATCGTTTTCGACCTCTGACGGCGACATCGTCATCGCCGCCGCCAACGACGCGCAGTACCAGCGCCTGTGCGAATTCGCCGGGGTCCCCGAGCTCGCCGAGGACGCGCGCTTCAAGACCAACGAATCACGGGTCGTCAACCGCGATGAATTGATCGACAAGCTGAAGGTCATCATCGCGGAAAAAAAGTCGAAATATTGGCTTGAAGGCCTCGAGGAGCGAAACGTCAGCTGCGGCCCCATCAACGATTTAGATCAGGTCTTCAACGACCCACACGTCATTGCCCGTGGCATGAAACTGGAAATGCCACATCCAGCGACCGGCGACGAGCCCGTGGACCTCATCGCCAGCCCGATCCGGATGTCTGCGACCGAGGCCGGTTACCGCCATGCCCCGCCGCTCTTGGGCGAGCACACCGAAGAGGTGCTTTCCGAACTCCTCGGCCTAGACGCCGACGCGGTCGCCGGCCTCCGCCAGCGTGGCGTCGTCTGAACGGTTAACCGGTTTTCTTGATAAGACGCGCAGCCTCGACGGCGGCATAGGTCAAGACGCCGTCGGCGCCGGCACGCTTGAACGCCAAAAGTACCTCCATCATGACGGTGTCGTAATCCAGCCAGCCGTTGTCGGCGGCGGCTTTCAACATCGCGTATTCGCCGCTGACATTGTAGGCGAAGGTAGGGACGCCGAAGGCGTCCTTGACACGGCGCAGCACGTCCAGGTAGGGCAGGCCGGGCTTGACCATGACCATGTCGGCGCCCTCGTCAATGTCCAGTGCCACCTCGCGCAACGCCTCGTCGATGTTGGCGGGGTCCATCTGATAGGTCTTTTTGTCGCCCTGCAGCGCCCCCGTGGTGCCGACGGCATTGCGGAAGGGCCCGTAAAAGCCAGACGCGTACTTGGCCGCGTACGACAAGATTTGGACCTCCTGGAAGCCTTCGGCATCAAGGGCATCGCGGATGGCGGCGACGTGCCCGTCCATCATGTCGGATGGCGCTACCACATCCGATCCGGCATGGGCCTGGACAACGGCTTGGCGGCACAGGACCTCCAGCGTTTCGTCGTTGAGAATGCGGCCGTCGGAGACCAGCCCGTCGTGGCCGTCGGAATTGAACGGATCGAGGGCGACGTCGCAGATAACACCGATATCTGGGTGTTCTTTCTTAACCGCGCTGACCGCCCGGCAAACCAGGTTTTCCGGATTGTAGGCCTCCCTGGCGTCGGCGGTCTTGAGGTCGTCATTAATATGGGGAAATACGGCGACGGCGGGAATGCCCAGTTCCTTGGCCTCGGCGATGGCGGCGACGAGTTCGTCGATGCTGAGCCGATCGACACCGGGCATCGAAGGGATGGGCTCGCGCCTGGCCGATCCCTCGGTAACGAAGACCGCCCAGATAAGATCGCTGACATCGAGACGGTTTTCGGCGACCAGGGCCCGCGACCACGGTTGTTTGCGGTTGCGCCGCATGCGGGTGCGGGGATACGCCGCCGTGGCTGTCCCGGTGGCTGTTTTTTTGGTCGTTCTTTTTTCGGTATGTTTCAAGGCCAGTCCTTCACGGCCGTTTTTAGCCGGCGGCAGGCCTTTGCGGACCGCCGCAGATATTCCTAAATTTTAGAGCAATGATTCAGCGATTCAAGGGCTTTACCGGCGGCCCAAAATAGTTTACGTTTACGTAAACGGAAAGTAAGTAAAGTGACAGGGGAAGAAATATTAGAAATTGGCCCCGTAAGACCCTGTATAATTGCTCCAGACCCTGAATCGTGACGTTTCCTGAGTCTATTGTCTGTTTTGATTACCAGTTGATTGGAAAAGTCTCGTGCCCGACGACGCAGTTTCCGTCCCGCCGCCGAAAAAGGGCGGGAAAAGGGAAAAAAAGACCGACAAGGGCCGCCCAAAGCCCCCCGCAAAATCCCAGGGCAAACTCCAGGCCGTCACGCCCAAGCGCCCGGGCCGCCTGCCGGTCCGTTTTGTCACTGCGGCCAGCCTGTTCGACGGCCACGACGCCGCTATCAACATCATGCGTCGGATCCTTCAGGACGCCGGCGCCGAGGTTATCCATCTTGGTCACGACCGATCCGTCGACGAGGTGGTAACAGCGGCAATCCAGGAGGATGTCCAGGGCATCGCCGTCAGTTCCTATCAGGGCGGGCACATTGAATACTTCAAATACATGATTGACCTCCTAAAGGAGCGCGGACGCCCTGAAATTAAGGTTTTCGGGGGCGGCGGCGGGGTCATTGTCCCTGCTGAGATCGCCGAATTGCAGAAATACGGGGTCAGCCGCATCTATGCCCCCGAGGACGGCCGGGTAATGGGCCTAGACGGCATGATCGAGGACATGGTGAAGCGCGCCCAGGGGGGGGCAGGAGCCGACAGACGGGCGCAAACCGGCGCCGATGTGCCGAAAAGTCTTGATGGCCTTGAATCAGGGGACTTCGCCGACCTTGCCCGCTTTATCACCGCCTTGGAACTCGGCCGACTGCCGAAAAAGCGCCTCGACGGCATCCTGTCCTTGGCCCGTGAACGGCGCCCAGCGCCGGTTTTGGGCGTCACAGGACCCGGCGGCGCCGGAAAGTCGTCTCTGACCGACGAATTGATCCGCCGTTTTCGGCTTTACAGCAAAAATCCCAAAATCGCCGTCATCGCCACCGATCCTTCGCGGCGCAAGACCGGCGGCGCGTTGTTGGGCGACCGCATCCGCATGAACGCCATATCGTCGCTCAAAATCTATATGCGCAGCCTTGCCACCCGTGAAGCGAGCGCCGAAGTGCCGGCGGCCCTGGGCGATACCATCGCCGTTTGCCAGGCGGCGGATTTTGATTTGGTGATCGTCGAGACCCCGGGCATCGGGCAAGGTGATGCCGCTATTGTCGATCTCGTCGATCTGTCGCTTTATGTGATGACCCCCGAATTCGGCGCCGCCAGCCAACTTGAAAAAATTGACATGCTGGATTTCGCCGACGTCGTAGCGATCAACAAAATGGATCGGCTGGGGGCGCTCGATGCGCTCCGCGACGTGCGCAAGCAGGTCCAGCGGAACAGGCGCGTTTTCAGTCAATCGCCGGACCAAATGCCGGTTTACGGGACTATCGCATCGCGTTTTAACGACCTTGGCGTCACCGCCCTTTATCAGGAGATTTTAGCGCAGTTTAAATTGAAAGGTTTCAAAGGATTAACTTCAACAATCAAACCGGTTGGCACTAAGGTTTCAGAACTTGGAATTGCCATTATCAGGCCCGAACGCAGCCGCTATTTGGCCGAAATTTCGGAATACGTCCGCGACTATCACAGGACCATTTCCGAGCAGGTGATTATCACCCGCGAGCGCCAACAATTGATCGCCGCCAAACGGATGTTGCAAGAGGCGGGGAAGGAACGCGGCGACTTGGACTCCCTGATCGCAGCCCGTGAGGAGGCGATGGATCCGCGCAACAAAAAGCTCCTGGAAATCTGGCCCGAGACAAAAAAAAGTTATGCCGCCTATGAGCAAGGAACCAAAAACAAAAACGCCGAGACCCCGACCGAGATCAAGGGGCGGACTCTTTCCGGCACCATCATCCCGAGAGTGGCCCTGCCTCAATTCGAGGACGAAGGTGAAATACTGAAATGGCTTTTGAAGGAAAACCTGCCCGGATACTTCCCCTATACGGCCGGTGTTTTCCCCTTCAAGCGCAAAGAAGAGGAACCGACCCGAATGTTCGCGGGCGAGGGCGATCCGTTCGCCACCAACAAGCGTTTCAAGGTGCTTTCCCGGCATTCAAAGGCCAAGCGCCTGTCGACGGCCTTCGATTCCGTCACCCTTTATGGCTGCGACCCTCACGAACGCCCCGATATTTATGGAAAAGTTGGAAATTCAGGGGTTTCCGTGGCCACTTTGGACGACATGAAGGCCCTTTTCGACGGTTTTGATCTTTGCAGCCCCTCGACGTCGGTGTCGATGACCATCAACGGCCCGGCGCCGGCTATACTGGCCATGTTTCTGAATACCGCCATTACCCAGCAGTTGGACAAATTCAAGGCTGAAAGCGGTCGCCCAGCCAAGGCGGGGGAAGCGGAAAAAATCCGCGCCTGGGTGTTGGAAAACGTCCGCGGCACCGTGCAGGCCGACATTCTCAAAGAGGACCAGGGCCAGAACACCTGCATTTTTTCGACCGAGTTCGCGCTCCGCATGATGGCCGACATTCAGGAATATTTCGTCGAGCACAATGTAGGCAATTTCTATTCAGTGTCCATTTCCGGCTATCACATCGCCGAGGCCGGGGCCAATCCGATCTCGCAACTGGCGTTTACCCTCTCCAACGGCTTCACCATCGTTGAGGCCTACCTCGCACGAGGCATGAAGATCGACGAATTCGCTCCTAATTTATCGTTTTTTTTCTCCAACGGCATGGATTCCGAATACACCGTCATGGGGCGTGTGGCACGGCGTATCTGGGCCACCACCATGCGTTTCATGTATGGCGGCAATAAACGCTCACAACGCCTTAAATATCATATACAAACGTCCGGCCGATCACTTCACGCCCAGGAAATGGACTTCAACGACATCCGGACCACCTTGCAGGCCCTGATCGCCGTTTACGACAACTGCAACTCACTTCACACCAACGCCCATGACGAGGCCTTCACGACACCGACACCGAGGAGTCTCAGGCGCGCCATGGCCATCCAAATGATCATCAACAAGGAATGGGGGTTGGCCAGAAACGAGAACCCCAACCAGGGCGCCTTCGTCATCGATGAACTGACCGACCTGGTGGAGGAGGCGGTGCTCAAGGAATTCGAGCGCATCTCGGAGCGCGGCGGCGTGCTCGGGGCCATGGAAACCGGCTACCAGCGCGGCAAGATTCAGGAGGAATCCCTCCTCTACGAGACCCTCAAGCACGACGGCACTTTGCCCATCGTTGGAGTCAACAGCTTCCTCAATCCCAATGTCGCCAAGGCCGCCCCGACGCCCCATCTGCAACGATCCACGGATGCCGAAAAGAACAGTCAGATCAATCGCTTGCGCGACTTTCAGAGGCGTAAAAAGAAGGCCGCCCCGGCGATGCTGGAACGCCTCAAGGAAGCCGCCACCGGCGGTGAAAACGTGTTCGCCGTATTGATGGAGACGGTCCAATATTGTTCCCTGGGCAAGATCACCAACGCCCTCTTCGAGGCCGGCGGCCAATACCGCCGCAACATGTAGGCGACTAACATCCGCAACAAATCCTGGCTCGAAACTTCTGGGGTAATTTCTTCGCCCATGCCTACCCGTATCCTCTTTTTGATCCATCAGAGGTTATGATTTATCAAAGAAAGTTACCCACAGACTGACAATCGAAATGAGTCAGCAGTCACAAAGGACAATTTAAATTTAGGGATTTACTTTTTTCCCTGGATTACGGCCCATAATCTCTTTGATATGACATAACAACGCCTTGGGCCTTTCCCGACCACTTGTGGTAGGTTGGCAGACAGTTTCGATATATGGTATTTAGTTCGGTGGCCACGCGAGCCCAACACGCCTTTCCCGGATTAACTGTCATTTGCCATGCCATCGGAAGAGCCCTCGGAAACCATCGCCATCGCCAGTGACCATGCCGGTTTTGAGCTCAAAAACGAGCTTAAAGACGACCTTATGGGCCGCGGTTTCACGGTCCTGGATCTTGGCGCCGAGAGTCTTGAATCGGTCGATTATCCCGATTTCGGCAACGCCCTCGCTGGCGCCATGAAAGAGGGAAAGGCGAAGCGCGGCGTTTTGGTCTGCGGCAGCGGCATCGGCATCTCCATCGCCGCTAACCGCCACCCGGAGATTCGCGCCGCCCTGGTCCACGACGCGCTGGGCGCCAAGATGTCCCGGCTTCACAATGACGCCAACGTCATCTGTTTCGGCGGCCGCATGGTCGGCCCCGACGTGGCGCGGGACTGTCTAAAGATATTTCTGGAAACCGAATTCGAAGGCGGGCGTCATTCGCGCCGCGTCGATAAACTCTCCGACCCCCCCAACGGAAAAAATTGCAATGACCCCTGAGGCTCAACCAAAAACGTCTCCCTACGGTTCCGATGACCTTGAGCTGTTTTTCGAACAGCCCTTGTCCCACCGTGACCCGGCCATTGCCCGCTCCATCGACAATGAGCTTGACCGCCAGCAGAACCAAATCGAATTAATTGCGTCGGAAAACATAGTCTCCAGGGCGGTCATGGAGGCCCAGGGCGGCGTCATGACCAACAAATACGCCGAAGGCTATTCAGGACGGCGCTATTACGGCGGTTGCGAGTTCGTGGACGTTGCCGAAAGCCTAGCTATAGACCGCGCCAAGGAGCTTTTCGGCTGTGGGTTCGTGAACGTGCAGCCCCATTCCGGCGCCCAGGCCAACGGCGCCGTGATGATGGCCCTCCTGAAACCCGGAGACACGATCATGGGCCTGTCGCTTACGGCCGGCGGCCACCTAACCCACGGCGCACCACCGGCGCAGTCGGGCAAATGGTTCAACGCCGTCCAATATGGCGTCCGCAAGGAAGACGCCCTGATCGATTTCGATGAGGTCGAAAGCTTGGCCGATGAACACAGGCCCAAGCTGATTATCGCCGGCAGCTCCACCTATCCCCGGATCATCGATTTCGAACGCTTCCACGCCATCGCCGATAAGGTTGGCGCCATGCTGATGGTCGATATGGCGCATTTCGCCGGCCTGGTGGCGACCGGCATCCATCCGAATCCCATTCCCCACGCACACATAGTCACCACCACCACCCACAAGACCCTTCGAGGGCCCCGAGGGGGGATGATTCTGACCAACGACGAGGACATCGCCAAAAAGATTAATTCGGCGGTCTTTCCGGGCTACCAAGGGGGCCCGTTGATGCACGTCATCGCTGCCAAAGCTGTGGCCTTCGGCGAAGCGCTTCAGCCATCATTCAAGACTTATTCCCAGGCCGTGGTCGATAACGCCCGTGTCCTAGCCGAGATCCTGGTGGAACGGGGCTGCAACATCGTTTCCGGTGGCACCGACACGCACTTGATGCTGGTCGACCTGAGGCCCAAGGACTTGACCGGCCGGGACGCCGAAGCCAGCCTAGAAAGAGCCTACATCACCTGCAACAAGAACAGCATCCCGTTCGATCCCGAAAAGCCCATGGTGACGTCGGGCATCCGGCTGGGGTCGCCGGCGGCGACCACCCGCGGCTTCGGCATGGAAGAATTCAAGCAAGTGGGGCACCTGATCAGCGACGTGCTGGACGGGCTCGCCGCTAACCCGGATGACAACAGCGCAGCCGAAAACGCGGCCCGCGAGAGGGTTCTGGCGTTGTGCTGCCGGTTCCCGATTTACGAATATGTTTGAAACACGCAAAAACCCATAGGCGTCCGACCCATCGGGCGCCATGAAATTCTATGGGGGAGGAACAAAACTAATGCGCTGTCCTTTCTGCGGCCACAATGACACCCAGGTCAAAGATTCCCGGCCGACGGAGGAAAACGCGACCATCCGCCGCCGTCGCCTCTGTCTTGAATGTTCGTCGCGTTTCACGACCTTTGAGCGGGTGCAACTGCGCGAGCTGTCAGTCGTCAAGAGCGACGGCGAGAAAGTGCCTTTCGACCGCGAAAAACTTGCGAGATCGTTGCTGATTGCGTTGCGTAAAAGGCCGGTGGAAGAAGACCGCGTCGAGCGCATCGTTAACAGCATCCAACGTCGCCTCGAAACCCTGGGAGAGAGCGAAATACAAACCAAGGTCATCGGTGAGCAGGTAATGGAAGCTCTCGCAGACCTCGACCAAGTTGCTTATGTTCGGTTTGCTTCGGTTTATCGGAATTTCGTCGATCCCAAAGATTTCGAGGCCTTTGTGGGCAAACTAGGCCGTGAGCAAGACAGCTAGCACAAGCACGACCACCGACGGCGACGACCTGAATGCCATGCGGGCGGCGCTGGCACTCGCTCGCCGGGGCTTGGGCGCGGTCTGGCCCAACCCAGCGGTCGGTTGTGTCCTGGTCCGCGAGGACTTGGACGGCCGGGTCGTCGGCCGCGGCTGGACCCAGCCGGGCGGTCGGCCCCATGCGGAATCGGAGGCCCTCAGCCGGGCCGCCGATCACGTCACAGGCGCCACCGCCTACTTAACGCTGGAGCCCTGCAACCATGAAGGTGAAACGCCCCCCTGTGCCGAGGCCCTCATCAGCGCCGGCATCAGCCGCGCTGTCATCGCCCTTCAAGACCCCGATCCCCGGGTTTCGGGGCGGGGGATCGGGCGCCTAAAGGAAGCCGAAATAGAGGTTTCCTTGGGCCTTTGCGAAGACGAAGCGCGGTATCTCAACGCCGGTTTCCTAACCCGCATCACCAAAGGACGCCCGCTGTTCACCTTGAAAACGGCGACCACGCTCGACGGCCACGTCGCCACCCGGGACGGCGACAGCAAATGGATCACCGGCGATGAGGCCAGGGCCTTCGCCCACGGGCTGCGCGCCGATCACGACGCCATCATGATCGGTATCGGCACCGCGCTTGCCGATACCCCCCGGCTGACATGCCGATTGCCGGGGCTGGAGGGCCACTCGCCGGTGCGCATCGTCGCCGATAGCCATAGGCGGCTGCCACCCGACAGCCCGTTGGCGGAAACCGCCGCCAACGTGCCGACGTGGCTGGTGACCGCCGCCGGCGCAGACGCGGGGAATCAAAAGGCCCTTGAAGCCAAAGGCGTCATCATCATCGAGGCTGAGACGGACGCCGACGGGAGACTCGACCTTGAATTAGTGGCGGCGGAACTGGGACGCCGCGGGCTTACGCGGGTACTGGTGGAAAGCGGCGGCGAACTTGCCGCGACGCTCCTGAAACTGGACCTGATCGACCGCTTGGCCTGGTTCAGGGCGCCGACATTGATCGGCGGCGACGGGCGGGGCGCAGTCGCCGCCTTCGGGATCGACGGACTGGCCGATGCACCGTCTTTCGCCCGCGATTCCATATCGGCGACCGGCGACGACGTGCTCGAAATCTATCGGCGCACCACCTGAAGGGTGGCGGAGGCCTCGGCATGTTCAGCGGCATCATTACAGATCTTGGACACGTCCGGGCGGTCAGCCCGGACGGCGACAGCCGCTTTGAATTCTCCACCGTTTACGACACCGCCGGGATTGATATCGGCGCGTCGGTCTGCTGTTCGGGCGTCTGCTTGACGGTGATCGAAAAAGGAAAGGGCTGGTTCGCGGCCTCGGTTTCCGCCGAAACCCTTGCCTTGACCACCCTTGCCGATTGGACCGAAGGCACCCCCGTCAATCTCGAACGGCCGCTCAAGCTCGGCGATGAAATGGGCGGGCACGTGGTTTCGGGACATGTCGATGGTGTCGGACACGTCATTAGCGTTACGCCGGAGGGCGATTCCCGCCGTTTCCAAATAGAATCCCCCGACGGCTTGAACCCGCTGATCGCGCCCAAGGGATCGGTAGCCGTGGACGGCGTCTCCCTGACCGTCAACGAGGTCTGGGAAACCCATTTCGACTTCAACGCCATTCCCCACACGTTGGAGGCGACGACCTTGGGTAGGCTCGAACCCGGTGGCCGGGTGAACCTGGAAATTGACATGCTGACGCGTTATGTTGCGCGGCTTTTGGAACGGGAATAAGCGCTAAAAAAAGGAACAAGCCTTTGTCCTACCGCGAAAACCTATCACTCATCGAAGAAATCATCGAGGACGCCCGCAACGGCAGGATGTCTATCCTCGTCGATGACCAGGAGCGCGAAAATGAGGGCGATCTGGTGGTGCCGGCGCAAATGGCGACGCCGGAGGCCATTAACTTCATGGCCAAATACGGGCGCGGGCTGATCTGTCTGGCGCTCACCGCCAAGCGGCTCAGGATACTGGACCTGCCGCAAATGGCGCGGCACAACACCTCACGCCATCAGACTGCGTTTACTGTCTCCATCGAAGCGCTGGAAGGAGTCAGTACCGGAATATCAGCGTCCGACAGGGCCCGCACCATCGCCGTCGCCATCGATGCCGCCAAGGGCAAGGACGACATTGCCAGCCCAGGCCATGTCTTTCCGTTGGAGGCCAGGGACGGCGGCGTTCTTATCCGTGCCGGCCACACCGAAGCGGCAGTCGACATTTCCCGGCTCGCAGGCCTCAACCCGGCGGGCGTGGTCTGCGAAATCATGAACGAGGACGGGACCATGGCGCGAATGCCGGAATTGATTAAATTCGCCCAGTTCCACGGCCTCAAGATCGCCACCATCGCCGATTTGATCGCCTATCGCCTCAACCATGACCGCATCGTCGAACGGACCTTAGAATCGTCGCTTAAAAGCATTCACGGCGGAATCTTCAAAATGTTCGTCTTTGTTAACCGTGTCGCCTATGCCGAGCACATCGCCCTGGTCAAAGGAGACCTCGCCACCAACGGCCCGGTGATGGTCCGGGTGCATGCGCTGAATGTGCTTGATGATGTATTAGGCGACGCAAGTGCCGGCAAGGCCGGAGAGATCCAACAGGTCTTGAAGATGATTGAAGAGGAGGGGCGCGGTGTATTGGTCCTGATCAGGGAACCCCACCGGACGATGGTTTCAAAGCGGGTGCGGGCCAAGCTCGGCAAAGAAGGAGACCCGGATTTCATCGGTGACGAACTCAGGGATTACGGCGTCGGCGCGCAGATTTTGCTCGACCTCGGAGTCAAGGATATGATTCTGCTGTCAAACACCAAGCGGACGATTATCGGCCTTGGGGGATATGGATTGAGCATCGCCGAACAACGCCCGATCAACTTTCAGGACGACGGATAAGGCAACTGACATGAGCGAAGAACGGCGCGTTCTGATCGTCGAATCCCGTTTTTACCCGGACATTGCAGACGAACTGCTCAAGGGAGCGGTGGCGGTTCTGGATGAGGCCAGCGTTAGTTACCACACCCTGGCCGTTCCCGGCGTTTTCGAGGTTCCGGCGGCGATCCGCATTGCCATTCACGCCATGGAGGTTAATTCGGCGACCACCGATTACTTGGGCTTCGTCGCCCTAGGTACCGTCATCCGGGGTGAGACCGACCACTACGAACATATTTCCCGTGAAGCCACCCGGGCGCTCATGGACATTACCGTGCAGCATCCAATGGCACTCGGGTTCGGGGTCTTGACCTGTGACACGGCAAAACAGGCCCGGGAGCGAGCGGCGATAGGCCAGGGAAACAAGGGCGCCGGCGCGGCCCGCGCCTGCCTGAGGATGATGGAGTTGAAAAAGGAACTCCGTCTCGCACCGTTATGACCAGCGCCACAAAGCGCGCCGCCGCCAAGAAACCGGGCACAGGCGAGCACCGCAGTGCCGCGCGCTTGGTCGCGGTTCAAGCCCTTTATGAAATGGACATGGTCGGCGCGCCCACCGATGCCGTGCTGGCCGAATTCCTTAATAAACGTTGGCGTCTGGACGCCGATGATGCGGATAAGGATGGCGAAAGGGACGGGAAAGAGAACGTCAGCCCGGCTGGCACAGCCAGACCAATGATCGAGCCGGATTCCGGATGGCTCGACGATTTGGTACGTGGGGTTTCCGGGCGTCTCGAGGAACTCGACGGGTTGATCGGTCCGGCCCTGTCCGGAGACCTTAGCCTGGAGCGGATAGAGGCCCTGATCCGGGCCATCCTTCGGGCCGGCACCTATGAACTGGCCGCCAAGCCGGAAGTCCCGGCAGCGGTCATCATCACCGAGTACCTGGACGTAGTGCACGCATTTTTCGACGATAAGGAGACCCGTCTCGTCAACGGCATTCTCGATCATCTCGCCCGGAAGCTCAGGGCCGGTGAACTTTGACCTGACGGCCTGGTTCGCCGGGCCGACAATCCATTTGTCAACAGGACCTTTCGGTGGCTAAGTCCGGAAAACCCGATGAGTTCGAAATGATATCCCGCTACTTCGCGCCCCTGGCGGCGGCGGACCCCGGCGCCTTGGGGCTTGCCGACGACGCCGCGTTGCTGGTGCCGGAACCCGGCCGCCGGCTGGTCCTCACCACCGACAGCCTGGTTGCAGGCGTTCATTTCCCGGTTGAAGAAGACCCGGCGTTGGTCGCCGCCAAACTGATCGGGGTCAACCTTTCTGACTTGGCGGCCATGGGGGCTACTCCTTGGGTCTATACGTTGTCGGTGTCGTGGCCCAAGGACTTCGAGGCCGGCTGGGTCGAATTGTTCACCGACGGATTGGGGCGGGAACAGGAAACGTACGGCATTCATCTTGTCGGCGGCGACACGGTGGCCACGCCGGGTCCTCTAACCTTGTGCCTGACCGCCTTGGGCAGCGTCGAGGGGGGCCGTGAGCTCAGGCGAAGCGGCGCCCAGGCAGGCGATGACGTCTATGTTTCGGGCACCATTGGCGATGCGGCGCTCGGATTGAAGGTGTTGAAGGGGGGTCTCGGTGGGTTGTCCCAAACCCATTCCGAAGCGCTTCTAGCGCGTTACCGCCGGCCCTTGGCGCGGGTCCGCCTGGGTCAAGGACTGGCTGGGTTGGCCCACGGGTGTATCGATATTTCCGACGGCCTGGTTGCCGACATGGGTCATGTCACCCGCGCTTCCGAGTGTGACGCCACTATCGACGCCGACCGGGTTCCGTTTTCAGACGCCGCTAGGGCCGCAATCGCCATTGAGCCGGCGCTTATGGAAACAGCCATCACCGGCGGAGATGACTACGAACTTTTGTTCACCGCCCCGCCTTCCGCCGCTACGGCCATTGGTGAACTTGCCGCCGAACTTGATCTTACGCTGACCGCCATCGGCCGAATCGCCACCCGGAAAGGCGATGGCGGAAAGGTCGGCGTCGTCGACGGGAATGGCCATGAATTATCTCTCAAAACCGCCGGCTACCGCCACTTTTAAAGCCTTTAACGCGATCCTTAATGAGCCAATTCTAAACCCGGCCTAAATAGGGATAATGATGTGAGACCGGGCCGGGAAGAGTCCGTCCAAGGGACAACGGTGGGGCCAAGAAAAAGTTAATCATTTATTCGCCATGCTGTTGATACTGGTGGGCGGTTCTGTAACTTCTCTGTAACTTCGCTCATGTATTTAAGGGTCGGCCCTTTCAAGGATACCAAGGAGTTCGAGGAGAAGAGGAAGACTGAGGAAACGGTCGAAGACACTACGAAATTCGTTGTTATGGACACGCTGGCGATCTCTATCTTTCAGGGCAATGCCGTCGCCGCCATCCAAATTCAGGTCAAGCTTAAAACCAATGGCAATGACAACGTCATCAATATCAAGTGCCTCATGCCGGTCATCAACAATGCCTTCCTTCACAAACTGCACAGTTTCCTGCCCCGCCTTTTGAAGGCGAAAGAGCTCTTAGACGTCCCGATCATCAAACAGCGCCGGCACTGATCAGCGACAAAGTCGCGGGCAAGTACCTGATCAAAAACGTCTTGGCGCAGTCCGTCATCGATCAACCGAGACGTTGAACCTATATTCCGTGACTGGGAATTGGGGTTGATTTTAAGCTTGGCTCCCCCAACTCCACGCCAACCTCGAAGGCCCTCCCGAGGGGTTTTTAAGGCCTTCCGGACAACTGTTGCTTTATGCCCCGGATTCTGGCATTTTCCCGGCGAATTTCGCGGGCGGATTTCTGCCGCCCGTCCTTCAAATGGCGGAACATCGTTTCAGGTGGGGCAGTTACGGGTCAATCGTTGATCGATGACCCTGCGGCACTCCTGATTCACTAAAAAAGGGCTTTTAAGCATGTCGAGTGTGTTCTTGTTTATCATCGGTTGCGGCTTCCTGGCGCTTTTATACGGCACCTATGCCATCCGTTCGGTGTTGGCAGCAACGGCGGGAACTGACCGGATGCAGGAAATTGCCGCCGCCATCCAAGAAGGCGCCAACGCTTACCTCAACCGCCAGTATAAGGCCATTGCCATCGTGGGCATCGTGATTGGCGTGATTCTCGGATTCCTCCTGGAACTGCCCGTCGCCGTCGGCTACTTCATCGGCGCTATCCTCTCCGGCGCCACCGGATTTATCGGCATGAACATCTCCGTGCGCGCCAACGTGCGCACGGCCGAGGCCGCGCGAACTGTCGGCCTCGCCGGCGGGCTGGGCCTGGCGTTCAAATCGGGCGCCGTCACCGGCATGCTGGTTGTCGGCTTGGCGCTCTTGGGCGTCACTGGCTACTACGTCGTTCTCCGCATGACCGGCGATCCCGGCACTCCGGAGGGCATGCGTCAAATCATGGAAGCCTTATTGGCGCTTGGCTTCGGCGCGTCACTAATTTCCATCTTCGCCAGGCTTGGCGGCGGCATCTTCACCAAGGGCGCCGACATCGGCGCCGACCTGGTCGGCAAGATCGAGGCCGGAATTCCGGAAGACGACCCCCGCAACCCGGCCGTCATCGCCGATAACGTCGGCGACAATGTCGGCGACTGCGCCGGCATGGCCGCCGACCTGTTTGAGACCTATGCCGTCACCATCGTCGCAACCATGCTGCTGGGCGCCATCTTCTTCACAGGCGCCGCCCAGGAAACCATGATGACCCTGCCACTGCTGATCGGCGCGGCCTGCATCACCGCCTCCGTCGCTGCCACCTTTTTCGTCAAGCTGGGGGCGCGAGGAAACATTATGGGTGCACTCTATAAAGGGTTCTTCGCCAGCGCTGTCATCTCCGCCGCCTTGATCGGCGGCGTGGTGTCCATGTACATCGGTTGGAATACGGGCTTCGACATGTCCGGTCGGACCATTACGGGGACGGACCTCTACTTCAGTGCCCTCGCCGGACTCGTCGTCACCGGGCTGATCGTATGGATCACCGAGTATTACACTGGCACCAATTACCGTCCGGTGCAAAGCATCGCCAAAGCCTCCACCACCGGGCACGGCACCAATGTGATCCAGGGCCTGGCCATTTCCATGGAGGCGACCGCTCTGCCGGTTTTGGTGATTTCCGCAGGAATCATTATCGCCTATCTGAACGCAGGCCTTTTCGGCATTGCCGTCGCCGCCACCACCATGCTGGCGCTGGCGGGAATGGTCGTGGCACTGGATGCCTTCGGGCCTGTCACTGACAACGCCGGCGGTATCGCCGAGATGGCGGAACTGCCTGACGACGTGCGCAAAGTAACGGACGCGCTTGACGCGGTCGGCAACACCACCAAGGCGGTGACCAAGGGTTACGCTATCGGGTCCGCCGGCCTCGCGGCGCTGGTCCTGTTCGCCGCCTATGTGGAAGACCTCAAGCACTATTTCCCGAACATCGAAGTGACGTTCGAACTGCAAAATCCTTTTGTCATCGTTGGGCTTTTCGTCGGCGGCCTGCTGCCGTTCCTATTCGGCTCGATGGGCATGATAGCGGTCGGACGGGCCGGCGCCCAGGTCGTTTTGGAGGTTCGACGCCAGTTCAGGGATATCCCCGGCATCATGGAAGGCAAGGTGAAGCCCGAGTACGGCACCTGCGTCGACATGCTGACCAAGACCGCGATCCGTGAAATGATACTGCCCTCGATGCTGCCGATTCTGGCCCCCGTCGTCATGTACGCTGTGATCAACGTCATCGCCGGCCAAGCGTCCGCGTTCTCGACGCTGGGCGCGATGATTCTGGGCACCATCGTGACCGGGCTATTCGTCGCCATCTCTATGACGTCGGGCGGCGGCGCCTGGGACAACGCCAAGAAGTTCATTGAGGACGGCAACCTCGGCGGCAAGGGTTCGGACGCCCACCATGCTGCCATCACCGGCGATACCGTCGGAGACCCCTACAAGGACACCGCCGGGCCGGCCATCAACCCGATGATCAAGATCATCAACATCGTCGCCATTCTGATGCTGGCGATCCTGGCCTAATACCCAGGAGCAGTGGGGATTTTCGCGTTTGGGCGGTGGTTCGGGGGTTCGGGAACCGGACCGGCAAGGGTGCTCTAATAAGGGTAGGAAGATCCCCCGGGTTCATCCGAAGAAGATGATTTCTGGTGCTTTTTCTTGTATCGTCCTAAATTGCCGATAAGTTGTTCGATAAGGGTAATCTCAGTGCCGTGTGTAGGTGTTTTTCGTGATACAGGTTTGATGTCCCGGCTTTTTTCCAATCCCACGGTACTGATATCCTTGACCTTGCCGTCCTTAGAAAACTTCACCACGATGATTTTTCTAGCCGTGACTTTGGGGGCGAAAAAGGCGAACGTTTCAGTGCGCTTGGAAATGTAATACCAGGTATCGCTACCAAACGGGGTGACGGAGGAGGGCGAACCGAGGAGGTCAATAACGTCTTCGCGGGACAGTTCGCCGGGGCGGATTTCAGCCACCAGTTTCGGGTTGGGAAGGTTGCCCCGGGTGTCCAGACGGCTTACGCATGCACCGGCACCCAAAGACGCGGCACTGACAACCAAAACTAAGGCGAGGCGAGTCAACTTGAAAAACCAGGGCTTCTTCACCGGCATCCAACCTTTCCGCTACTGCAAGGCAGACATTGCCGCCGGGCGGAGGTGGTCTATTCGCAATTCTCGGAAAAGTGCACCCGAAGATGCCGTTTGTCAATTGCATCCAGGCGTTTTTGGTGGAAAATAGCCGTTTAGAGTCGAACTCCCCTTTGAAACTCGGGACAAAACGGATACGTTTATGAGACTTTTCGAATTGTTTAGCGCCAAACGCTTGGATGAGGCTGCCCACAGGATATACTTTTCCCTTGTGAAACAGGCGCGTCAGCCGGGATTTTACCTCTGCTGCGGGGTACCGGATACGGCGGACGGACGTTTCGACATGATCATTTTGCATGCCTTTCTCCTACTCAGAAGGTTTAAAAAGGACGACGAAAAAACGGCCGAGTTGGCCCAGGAATTGTTCGACCTGATGTTCGCGGATATGGATCAAAACCTCCGTGAAATGGGGCTCAGTGATTTGGCCGTGGGAAAACGCATCAAGGGCATGGCGGCGGCTTTTTACGGGCGCGTCGACGCCTATGAGGCTGGGCTTGTTGTAAACGATTCGGCCTTGGGAGAGGCGTTGCGGCGCAATCTCTACCGGAAAGCTTTGCCCGAAGCTGGCCAGCTGGCAGCCATGGCCGAATACATGCGAGACGAAGCGGCACGGCTGGACAGCGCCGGGGTCGACGGTTTGATAGCGGGTAACGTGGTATTTGGCCCGGTCCCCGTGCCGCCGGTGGAGACCCGGCAATGATGACGCCGACAGTGGAATTTTCCCGTCCCGTCTCTTTGCATTCCATCGACGACAGCGGAACAGCGATCCGTATCGAAGCCGATGCGGCGGAACGGGCCCGGTTGAGTGAGCGCTTCGGTCTTTTGGGCCTCGATAGCCTGTCGGCGGAGTTGCGCCTGACGGCCGAGGAAGGCGGCACGCTGATCCGCCTCGAAGGCACCATTATAGCCGAGGTCATCCAGGTCTGCGGCATTACCCTCGAGCCACTAAATTCTCGCATAGAAGGCCCACTTGAACGGCTTTACACGACCGCCGGGGAGAGTGGGCTCGAGCCCGCCGGAGAGGACTTCGATGTCGGTGCAGAGGATCCCCCAGAACAAATTGTCGGCGGGAATTTTGACATCGGCGAAGCGGTCGTCGAACAAATGGCGCTAGAGTTGCCCTCGTTCCCCAGGAAGCCCGGGATCGATTTTGTGGACTATTCGACCGGACCCGAAAACAACGATGTTGCGGCCGATGGCAGGGAAGAGAATACCCACGCCGCTGGCGGCCCCTTCACAGCACTTGCGAAATTAAGAAAGAAACTAAAATGACCATTGAAACGACAGTTGCAAGTTTCTTGCCCCTGTGGTGTTTATTGGTTTAAGTAAACTTGCTTCCTCAAGGGAGCAATTAACGAGGCATCTGAAGATGGCTGTCCCTAAGAAAAAGATTTCAAAATCACGCCGCGGCAACCGCCGGGCACACGATTCCCTGGTGCCTTCGGTTTATGAGGAATGCTCAAATTGCGGAGAATTGAAACGCCCCCACCATGTCTGCGAGGCCTGTGGCTCCTACAATGGCCGCGAAGTCGTGGAACCAGGGGACACTATCTGACCATTTGCGGACCGCATGCCAATTACCATTAACCGGTCCGAAGGAAGGCCCCGTTGACTGAGCGTTTGACGCTTTCCATTGACGCCATGGGTGGCGATAACTCCCCACGGATGATCGTGGATGGCGTGGACACCGCGGTTGATCGGCTGTCGCACGTAAGATTCCTGCTTTATGGCGACGAAACGCTGTTACAGCCGTTGCTCGATAGCCATCCCCATGCCGCCGCGGTGTCGGAAGTCCGCCACGCCGACGACGTCATTTCCAACGACGAGAAACCAGGCTCCGCCCTCAGGGGCGGAACCAACTCTTCCATGCGGCTGGCCATCGACGCCGTCAAATCAGGCGAGGCTGCCGGCGTAATCTCGGCCGGGAACACCGGCGCTCTGATGGCGATGGCCAAATTCGTGCTCAAGACGCTGCCTGGAATAGACCGGCCTGCCATCGCCACCTATTATCCGACCCAGCGCAGCGAAAGCGTAATGCTTGACCTAGGCGCCAACGTGGAGTGCGACGCCAACAATCTGGTGCAGTTTGCGGTCATGGGCGAGGTCTTCGCCCGCAACGTACTCGGCCTTGAAAATCCCTCCATCGGCATTCTCAACGTAGGCGCCGAAGGCCTGAAGGGCAACGAAGCGGTGAAAAAGGCGGCCGAGACGCTCCAAGAATCCTCGTTGCCGATCAAATTCTACGGGTTCGTCGAAGGCGACGACATCGGCGCCGGCACGGTGGACGTCGTTGTCACTGATGGCTTCACGGGCAATATTGCGCTCAAAACTGCCGAAGGCACGGTCAGTCTGTTCGGTGCTTTACTGAAACAATCTTTGTCGGCAACGGCCATGGCTCGCATTGGCGCTTTTTTCGCCCGCAACGCGCTCAGGCAGTTCAAGATGAGCGTCGATCCCCGCCGCTATAACGGCGCCATGTTCTTGGGACTCAACGGTATCTGCATCAAAAGTCACGGCGGCACCGACGGCGTCGGTTTCGCGAACGCCATCCACGTCGCCGTTGAACTGATCCTCAACTCGTTCAACGACGGCATCAAGGAAGACTACGCGAAACTTTCCAGCCATGCGCCGGCCCTAAAGAAGGTAGTCGGCGGCGAATGATGGCGCGCACAATTATCCTCGGTTGCGGCTCCTATCTGCCTGAACGGGTGGTTACTAATGCCGAGCTTTCGACCCGTATCGACACCACGGACGAATGGATTTTCTCGCGCACCGGAATCCGCCAGCGCCATCTGGCCGCCGACGAGGAACTGACCTCGGATTTGGCCCTCAAGGCGGCGGAACGGGCGGTCGAAGACGCCGGCATCCAGACCGCCAATATCGATATAGTGATCGTCGCCACGACGACTCCGGACAATACCTTTCCGGCGACCGCGACCAAGGTCCAAACCAAGCTCGGCATGGTCAACGGCGCCGCCTTCGACATCCAGGCCGTGTGTTCCGGTTTCATTTATGGGATGGCGGTGGCCGACAATTTTATTCGGACCAAACAGTTCAAAACCATCTTGCTGATTGGCGCCGAAACGTTTTCCCGCATCCTCGATTGGCAGGACCGCTCCACGTGCGTTCTGTTCGGTGACGGCGCCGGCGCGGTGGTGCTGCGAGCCGGGGAAGGCGACCCCGAAGCCAATATCGGAGAAACCGGCCACAATCGAGGCCGGGGTATCCTCTCGACCCACCTTCATTCCGACGGCTCCACCAATGATTTGCTTTACGTCGACGGCGGTCCATCGTCGACCAAAACCGTCGGCCATGTGCGCATGGTCGGACGCGAAGTCTTTCGCCACGCGGTCGTCAACCTGGTAGCCATCGTCGGGGAAGCACTCAACGCCAACGGCCTCGCCGCCGAGGACATCGATTGGCTGGTGCCCCATCAGGCCAACAAGCGAATTCTCGACAGCACCGCCCGAAAACTTGGTCTGCCGAAGGAAAAAATGGTGGTCACTGTCGACCACCACGCTAACACCTCGGCTGCGTCCATTCCGCTGGCCCTCGACGAAGCCGTCCACGACGGGCGCATCAAGCGAGGCGACCTGATCCTCATGGAGGCCATGGGCGGCGGCCTGACCTGGGGCGCAAGCCTAGTCCGCTGGTAAGCCCGACCGGAAGCCGGGCGGTCCATTTGGCCCCCGCCGGGCCCTCCCGGGCGCCGGCCAAGGCCCGGCCCTGGGAATTTCAGCCATCCCTTTGATATTGACGGATTTCTCCCGTGACGATACGCTTTCGGCTGGCTTTTCATTTGGGAGCTTGAGAGGCATGGCTGGGAGAACAATTACACGAGCGCAGTTGGGAGAAGCCGTCTATCAGGAAGTCGGCCTATCGAGGAATGAATCTGGCGAACTTCTTGAATCTGTACTTGGCGAAATGTCGGAAGCCTTGGCAAGAGGTGAATCGGTCAAGATCTCATCGTTCGGCAGTTTCTCGATCCGTCAAAAAGGCCAACGGATCGGGCGGAATCCGAAGACCGGAGTGGAAGTCCCGATCCTGCCACGCAAGGTGCTGGTGTTCCGTCCCTCACAAGTCCTGAAAACTCAGATCAACGGCAGAATGCTGTCCGGGGTGCCCTCTTAGTGCTTGTTGACGCTTTAGTTACGTGCGCTATTAGGTTACGGGCTCTATCATGACGAAGCAGCCTGCCGGTCGTTCTTCCGCTTCCGGGCGTGGCGTGAAATCAGAGGCCGCCTTTCGGACCATCAGCGAAGTCGCAGCCCAACTGGACCTGCCCCAGCACGTGCTTCGCTTTTGGGAAACCAAGTTCAACGTCATCAAACCGATGAAACGGGGCGGCGGCCGCCGTTATTACCGGCCCGAAGACGTCGCCCATCTGAGAAGCATCCGCGACCTCCTCTACACCGATGGCTACACCATCAAGGGCGTACAGAAGCTGTTGAAAGAAGGCGGCGGAAAACTTACCGCCCCCGCCGAGATGCCCCTCGGAGCGCCCGGCCAGACCGACCAAGCCGCACCGCCAGCCCCGGCCCCGGGGACCACCGAAAACAGCGACCGTGACCAAGGCCTCCGGGCCGAACTGGAAGACGTCGTCGTCGAGTTGGAAAATATTCGTACGATGCTTCGCGGCGCCGGCCCCTGAACCGCTTCGGACGTCTTTTGAAATCATCGGCCACGACGCGGCGGCTAATAGTTGCTGTTGGTAAAGGCGGTGCCTATAAGTACACTCGGCCCGGCGCCACGGGGGAAATCTCGGCGGCGTCCGGTACCATGGCCCGGAGCGTGGCGCAGTCAGGTAGCGCACTACACTGGGGGTGTAGGGGTCGCGGGTTCGAATCCCGCCGCTCCGACCAATATTTCTAAAGGGTTTGCGGAAATCAGCTGGCCCTTCTTTTCTTATAGCAACCTACTAGCAACCAGCAGGAGCCGATTTCGAGCCTTTTTGGCCCCGCCCAGTATAGCAACGGGTGCCGAGATGCGCCTGTGCGGGCAAAAAAACTGCCCAGGATTGGGAATGCGGGCTTTAGCCCCCCCGCCGGCGCCTCAGTTCACCGGATCATCCTCGAACCGAAAATCGCTCACGTTCACCAGGGCGGCACTAATCTTTCGCCAGACGGCCACACCGTCATAGAACTGCGCATCCATAAGCGTTTTGACCCTGTCGGCGGCGTAGTCGGATGCGCCCTTCAACCCGTGCTGTTTGATCAACTCGTTGGCGACGCGGTAGATGGCGAGGTCGGAGGTTATATCGATGCCTTTGTCTGGGTCTTCCTGGTCGTGGCTCGCTTTTGAATATTGCCATCGAGACACGCACCTTTCTCAACGCGTAGTTCTTCATGCGCCGTGTCGCCGATGACGTGTGCCGTTGCTCTAAATTCGACATTTCGTGCCGTGACGTTACCAGACACAAAACCATGAACTGCGACAGTGTCCGCGGCAATATTGCCCTCGATTGATCCTTTTTCACCAACAACGACACTGGCTGCCTGTAGGTTGCCTTTTATTGTTCCGTCGATGTGAACTTGGCCGGCGCTATACAAGTCACCATTGATGCGCAGACTTTTGCTAATTATCGAGGGTGGGGCTTCTTGTTTGGACGGGTCTTTCTGCTCGCCTGCTTCTATCGACATTTTACCCCTGGCGTTGGTTCTGTTTCGGTCTTTATAGCAGATTATCGTTGCCTCTTCCGCCACTCCCACGGCGGCACAAACTGAACTTGCCGCCAACTGCTTACATTAAATACCAGCTTCCATTGGACTAACGACGGCCACATCCATGCTAGCCCCTTAGTGATGGGCTTGTTAGTGGTGGCCATACTGCCCTCTTTACTAGGGCGATCCTGGTAGGAATTTGAGGTGGCCAGCGCCAAGCAGAACGTTCCTCGTGTCATTTGAAAATTCGAGGTCATGCTCGCCCTTCAAGGTGACGACGATAAGATTGTTTTTCAGTAATGTTATATTACATTTTGACGGGCCCGCGTTCAAAAAACCCTTTCGGCCATTATGCCCGAAACCCCAACAAAATGCAGAGGCATTCTTAGACGAGAGGGAGAGATTAAATTTTTCGGCTAGGCGCCGGTAAGCACTTTGCGGCCGGCGACTGTTAGTTTGCAAATGCGCCAGCCCGGCATCATGGGGTTGGCGAACCACGGCTCGGCCCAGGCATTTTCGATGCAGCATTGGACGGTACGACCACTAATCCTTTGTCCATCTTCATCAAAAAGAGGAAGCTTGCCGCCAGCCTGCTTAAGCCCTCGGGCCAGCCATTTCAGTTGCGATCGCGTCGGCGTCTTCTTGGCGCCTTTAAGGGAACGCGGCTTGTAGCGCCCATTTTCACCATTTTCAATGGTCACCTCAGTAAGCATGTCCACCCCAGTTTATGGTTTTAAAGACAATTAATTGACGGCGATGCTACGTTAAATCGATTCTCCGGCCAAGGGCCTTGACAAAATGCCCTAAATACCACGGAACCCGGGAGTTCGAGGTTGAAAGGAAGGGCCATGCCGCAAACTCTGATCTACGTCACCGCAGGAACCCGCGACGAAGCAGTTACCATCGGCAGGACCTTGGTTGAAAGTCGTCTTGCCGCTTGCGCCAACGTGCTTGTCGGCACCGCCTCGATTTATTGGTGGGAAGGAGCCGTCACCGAAGATGATGAGGTTTCGCTGTTGGTGAAAACCCGCGAAGAGCTAGTGTATAAAGTCGTCGAGAAGGTGAAGGAAATTCACAGCTACGATTGCCCGTGCGTGGTTTCAATTCCGATCAGCGGTGGCAATCCGGCGTTCCTGGACTGGATCGACGCCGAAACGGCGGATTCATAAAAGGCTGACGGTCGCCACGGCTTGGGCGGCAATGCCTTCGCCGCGCCCGGTGAAGCCAAGGCGGTCGGTCGTCGTTGCCTTGACGCTGACCCGGTTCTCGGGCATTTCCAGGATTTCGGCGATCCTTTTCACCATCGCCTCGCGGTGGGATCCGATATTCGGGCTTTCGCAAATTAGCGTCACGTCGATGTTGGAGATGCGGCCCCCTTGGGCGGCGATAAGTTCGCCGGCGTGGCGCAGGAACACTTCCGACGAGGCGTTTTTCCATTTCGGGTCGGTGGGCGGGAAATGGCCGCCGATGTCGCCGGCGCCTATGGCGCCCATAAGCGCATCAGTCACCGCGTGAAGCCCAGCATCGGCGTCGGAATGGCCTTCCAGCCCCCGGTCGTGAGGAACGGCGACGCCACAGAGCATGACGTGATCGCCTGCTCCGAACTGGTGCGCGTCCACACCCATTCCGGTCCGCATTTCCCCGGCCCCCAAGTTCCGCTCGGCGCGGATCAGGTCCTCGGGCTCGGTGATCTTGATGTTGTCCTCGTCGCCTTCGACGATGGCGACGGCAAGACCGGCGCGCTCGGCGACTGCGGCGTCATCGGTCATCTCGCCGCTTTCGGCCCGACGGTGGGCTTCGAGGATTTCTTGATAGCGGAACCCTTGCGGCGTCTGCGCCCGCCACAGGCCCTGACGGTCAACGGTGGCGCTGACGACGACGCCGTCGCCCCGTTTCAGGGTGTCAGCGAGAGCAAGGGCAGGAACCGCCCCCGGAGACTGGGAAAGCGCCGCCAGCACCCGTGAAATGACGCCCCTGGCGACCAGCGGCCGGACGGCATCGTGAATCAGCACCTTTTCCGGCGGCGCCTCGGCCAGGCTTTCCAATCCCCGTACCACAGATTCCTGACGACTGGCGCCGCCATCGACGGGATCGGGGAGACCCAGGCCCCGGGCAGCCTCGTCATAAAAGGCCCTGTGGCCGGGGTTGATGACAGCTTTAACCGCGGTCACTTTTGGATGCTCGAGAAAAGCCACCAGCGAGCGCCGCATCACCGGCTGTCCGGCGAGGGTGCAATACTGCTTCGGCACCTCGCCCCCGAAGCGCCGGCCCGCTCCGGACCCGACCACCAATGCGACGGTTCCGCTCATTTGCGTTGGTTTCCCTATCTTTAGCCGTTCCCCGGGAAGCTTCAATCCGCCGCTAAATCGGCTATGCTCCGCATGCCGCAACTTAGAGGCACCGTTTTGCCTTGCCAAGGGTCTTGCTAATGGGCGTCCAGGGCGCGATTGTGCGTTAACCGCGCCCCAACTGGTGCCGGGCCTGGGTCGTGCCGGGGCGGGGGGCCGGCGTTAGGCGACCGAGGATCCATTCCCGTCATGCCGGAAAACTTAATTTTCAACCTTTCGGCCATTGTTGCCCTGTTGCCGTCAGCGCTTTTACCGTTGCGCCGCGACCACGGCCGCGACCTTCTTTTCTGGCTGGTGCTACTGGTGGCCGTCGCCGGGCCGCTTATTTTAGTCCTGGCCTCGATGGCCAGTGCCTGGCGGACGGACCTGTCGATGACGCTTTGGGTCACGGTCGCCGCCACCATGATTGTTTTCGCCGCTACCGCCGCCGTCACCCGCGAGGGATGGCGGCTGACGCAGTTGATATCGTCTTACATGGCCTGCCTCGGGATCTTGGCGATCATCTGGAGCCAGGCGCAGCACAAACCCATTCCCGCCGACGCCCCAAGCGGCTGGATCGGGGCCCACATCACCGTATCAGTCGTGACATATGCTCTTGTCACCCTTGCCGCGGTGGCGGCATTGGCAGCGTTTCTTCAAGAACGGGCCCTGAAACGAAAACATCCGACGACGCTAACGCGGCTCCTGCCTTCGGTGGCCGATTGCGAAAGCCTGCTGGTCCGTTTGTTGGTGCTTGGCGAATTAGTGCTGGCCCTTGGACTGGCTACGGGCATGGCGCTCCAGCATGAGGAAACCGGGAGCTTGCTGGTTTTCGACCACAAAACAGTGCTAACGGTGACCACCTTCGCCGTCATCGGCGTGCTGTTGTGGGCCCATTTTAAAACCGGGCTTCGCGGCCGCAAAGCGGCCAGGATCGTGCTTTTGGCTTATTTATTGTTGACCTTGGGATACCCCGGGGTGAAATTCGTCACCGACGTAATCATGGCCTAAAAACCTCGGATTTAAGGCATAAAGCCGTTTTTCGCCCTGGATTTAGGCAATATCCGATGGCAAAATCATTGTAATTGAGGGGATTTTGCCTATTAATTGGGCAACGGATACAAAGTCTCTAAATCCTATGTCGCTCAAAATTGGATCTGTCAGCGTGGATTGTCCCGTAATCCTGGCCCCGATGTCGGGGGTGACCGACATGCCGTTCCGCCGCCTGGTCAAGAGTTGCGGGGTCGGTCTCGTGGTGTCCGAGATGATCGCCTCGAAGGCGATGATTCATGCCGCCAAGAAAACCCTGAAAATGGCCAGCCATTGCGCTGAGGAACACCCCATGGCAGTGCAGTTGGCCGGTTGCGAGCCGGACGTGATGGCCGAAGCCGCCCGGCTGAACGAGGACCGGGGCGCGTCGCTGATCGACATCAACATGGGCTGCCCGGTTAAAAAAGTCACCAATGGCGACGCCGGTTCGGCTCTGATGCGCGACGAACGCCTGGCGGCCGGCATTTTCAAGGCCGTTGTCGGCGCCGTCGGCATTCCGGTGACCTTGAAGATGCGCACCGGCTGGAACGATGACAGCCGTAACGCCCCAAAACTCGCCCGCATCGCCGAGGAATGTGGGATCAAGGGAGTGTCGGTGCACGGCCGCACCCGTTGCCAGTTCTACAAAGGCCGCGCCGACTGGAAATTCATCCGCCGGGTCAAGGAGGTGGTCGGCATTCCGGTCTTCGCCAACGGCGATATCGCCAGCGTCGATGACGCAAGGCAGGCGCTTCAGGACTCCGGCGCCGACGGTGTCCTCCTCGGTCGCGGCGCCTATGGCCGTCCGTGGTTCCCAAATCAGGTTCGACATTTTCTTGAGAGCGGCGGCCGGCTCCCCGATCCGACTCTAGCCGAACAGCTTTCGATCATGCGCCGGCATTATGACTCGATGCTCATCCATTACGGCAACCATCACGGAGTCCGCATCGCCCGCAAGCACCTGGGCTGGTACTCAAAGGGCCTGCCCCGGTCGGCCGAATTCCGCGCTCGGGTGATGCGGGAAGGTGACCCAGTTAAGGTCAAATCCATGCTGCGCCTGTTTTTTGGGCCGATAATCGAAAATCGGGCGCCGTAATGGTGAAGCGGGTGGTCGCCCTCCGCCCCGTGGACGGCGGAACGGAAATTGATGCCGACGGCATCCTTAACGCGCTGGGCGCGGCGATTTTTGTCGTTGACAGCGCCAACACCGTCGTTCACGTCAACATCGCCGGCGAACATTTCCTGCAAGGCAGTGCCAACTATCTGAAAGGCCGTCCACTGTTCGAGTTCCTGCCCCCCGACAATCCTTTGTTTTCGCTTATCGAACAGGTCCGCGACCAGGGTTTTTCGGTTTCCGAATACGACGTCACCCTAGAATCACCGCGGATCGGCCGCCACTTCGTAAACCTTCAGGCGGCACTGATAGGGGAAGACGCAAACTGGATCGTGGTGACCATTCAACAGCGCTCCATCGTCGATCAAATCGAGCGTCAATTGACCCATCGGGGTGCCGCCCGTTCTGTAACCGCTATGGCAGCGATGCTCACCCACGAGATCAAAAACCCGCTGTCGGGCATCCGCGGCGCGGCCCAGCTTCTGGAACAAACCTCGACCCCCGAAGACCGCAAGCTGACGACGTTGATCCGCGAAGAGGCCGACCGTATCTGCAACATGGTTGACCGCATGGAGGCGTTTTCCGACTCAGGACCCTTGCAGCACAACGCCGTCAACATTCACCGGGTGCTGGACCGGGTCCTTCAACTGGCGAAAAACGGTTTCGGGCGGCACCTGCGTTACGTCACCAATTACGACCCGTCGCTGCCGCCGGTTTTGGGCCACCGCGATCAATTGGTTCAGGTGTTTCTCAACCTGATCAAGAACGCCGCCGAAGCGGCGCCCACGGAAGGCGGTAAAATCACCCTCGAGACCGCTTTTTATCCGGGGGTGCGGCTTGCGGTAGCTGGGGGCAATTCCCGTCTTCAACTGCCCCTTCGCGTCAGCATCAAGGACAACGGGGACGGTATCCCCGACGATATCAAGGGATGCCTATTCGATCCCTTCGTCACTACCAAACCCCAGGGCAGTGGCCTCGGTTTAGCGCTGGTCGCCAAGATCATCGGCGACCACGGCGGCATCATCGAATGCAACGGCCAACCCAAGCGCACCGAATTTCGCGTTATGCTGCCGGTGGCCGAAGGGAAACCCGTCCCGGCCGACGGGGAGGATGGCTGATGGCGGCTCCCATGGTCCTTCTCGCCGATGATGACGGCGCCATTCGCACGGTGGTCAGCCAGGCACTTGGCCGCGCCGGCTACGAAGTCCGGGCGACTGGCAACGCCGCGACTTTATGGCGTTGGGTCAGCGACGGCGACGGAGACCTCGTTATCACCGACGTCGTCATGCCGGACGAAAACGGGCTCGATCTCGTGCCCCGTATACGGTCTATCCGTCCGGAACTCAGGATCGTCGTCATGAGCGCCCAAAACACCATTTTGACCGCCCTAAAAGCGACCGAAAGGGGCGCTTTTGAGTACCTGCCCAAGCCCTTCGACATCAACGAACTGATCAACGCGGTGCGGCGCGGGTTGGAGAGTCCACGCACGGCAGAGGATGGCTTTTTCGGCGCCAGCGAATCCGAAGACGCTTTGCCGTTGATCGGACGCTCGCCGGTGATGCAGGAAATCTACCGGACCCTGGCCAGGTTGATGGGCACAGACCTCACGGTGATGATCAACGGCGAGTCCGGAACCGGCAAGGAACTGGTCGCCCGGGCGCTCCATGATTACGGCAAGCGCAAGGACGCTCCCTTTATCGCCATCAACATGGCGGCAATTCCTAAGGAACTGATCGAAAGCGAGCTTTTCGGCCACGAGAAGGGCGCCTTCACCGGCGCCGTCTCGCGTAAAGCGGGGCGTTTCGAACAGGCCGAGGGAGGAACGCTTTTCCTCGATGAAATAGGCGACATGCCCCCCGAGGCCCAGACGCGGCTCTTGCGCGTGCTCCAGGACGGCGAGTACACCACCGTCGGCGGTGATACCCCGATCAAGGCCGATGTGCGAATCCTCGCCGCCACCCACCACGACCTCAAACGGTTGATCCGCCAGGGCCTGTTCCGCGAGGATCTGTTCTTTCGCCTCAACGTGGTGCCGATACGTCTGCCGTCGCTGCGCGAACGCACCGAGGACATCTCCGAACTAGTACGGTCGTTCCTGGCCCGGGCCGCCGACGAGGGGCTTCCCTGGAAAATCATCGACAACGGGGCCATGGACCGCCTGAAGAGCTACCACTGGCCCGGTAACGTGCGCGAACTGGAAAATCTGGTGCGGCGGTTGGCGGCCCTTTATTCCCACGAGGTCATCACCACCCATGACATCGAGACCGAACTGGCGGACGTCATGCAGGCGGCTGGGGAAGAGGAAGAAACAGGGCTCTCGCAAACGGTCGAGCAGCGCCTTTCCACCTATTTCTTGGCCCATGATGGCGGTGACCTTCCAGCGCCCGGCCTTTACCAACGCGTGCTCAGGGAGGTTGAGCAGCCTCTGATTACGCTTACTTTGCAAGCGACCCGTGGAAATCAGATTCGCGCCGCCGAGGTCCTTGGCCTCAACCGCAACACGCTGAGAAAGAAAATCCGCGATCTCAATATACCGGTCGTCAGGGGGGCAAAATGAGCGACCCTCCATCGATTATCGAGCGGCTTCGCACCGGGGCAACAAACGACAGCGTTCAACGCAAGCTGGCGTATGGACTGGCCGGGGCGGCGGTGATGTCGGGGATCGCCACGGTTGCGACGATGACGGGAAGAACCTCGGCCGCCACCGACCTGCAGACGATTCTGAATCTCATTTATGTCGACGGTATCCTGCTGCTGTTGCTGGGCGTGGTGGTGGCAAGGCGGCTGGTGACCGTCTGGCAGGAGCGGCGGCGCGGTCAGGCCGGGGCCGGACTGCACGTGCGCATGGTGATGCTGTTCAGCCTGGTCGCGGTGACGCCGGCCATACTAGTCGCTATATTTTCGGCATTGTTTCTCAATTACGGCCTCCAGGTATGGTTCTCGGACCGAATCAAGACGGCGGTAAATCAGTCCCAGATCGTGGCCGATTCCTACCTGCAAGAGCACCGCAAGAACATCTATACGGACGCCTTCGCCATGGCCGGCGAACTCAACTTCATCGCTCCGATGCTGACCAACGACCCCGTGCGGTTCGGTCAGGTTCTCTCTAACCACGCAGCGTTGCGCTCGCTGTCAAAGGTCTTGGTCGTCAACCGCCGCAGCCAAGTGTTGGCGCGCTCCGCACTCAGCCTTTCCATGATCTCCGGCGACGTCCCCGAAGACGCCTTTGAGAGGGCAAATCGCGGAGAAATCATGGTTCTTGGCGGAAGAACGGATGAGCGCATGCGGGCCATCGTTAAGCTCAAAAGTTTCGTCGATGCTTTTTTACTGGTCGAACGTTTCGCCAATCCAAAGGTCATCGCCCATATTAAAATGATCGAGAAAGCGGTCAGCCGTTACCAAGCCATGGAAAAGGAACGGGGCGGCATCCAGATCACTTTCGTGATGATTTTCGTCGTCGTGGCGTTGCTGTTGTTGCTGGCCGCGATTTGGATCGGCTTGACGGTTTCGACCCAATTGGTGAGGCCGATCAGCTCTCTGATATCGGCGGTGGAAAAAATCACTGGGGGAGACCTGACGGTGCGGGTCGATACCACCGACAGCCCCGATGAAATCAGCATGCTCAGCCACGCCTTCAACAACATGACCAGCGAACTCAAAAGCACCCAGGAGGGCCTGATTGACGCCAACCGCCAAGTCGATGAACGGCGGCGGTTCACGGAAACGGTGTTGGCGGGGGTGTCTGCCGGCGTCATCGGCCTTGATGAGAATGGCCACATCTATCTTCCCAACCGCTCGGCGTCCGAGCTGCTGGCCATCGATCTTGAAAAATCCATCGGCAAAACCCTCGGAGACGCTATTCCTGAAATGGCGGACCTGCTTGGCCAGATCAGGAATCGCCCCGGGCGGCCGCAGCAATCGGAAATCAAAGTGACCCGGGCAGGCCGCTCTCGTACTTTGATAGTTTCGATTGCAGCCGAACGCCTGGGCAACGTAATCATCGGCTATGTCGTTACCTTCGACGATGTCACGGAACTTTTCTCAGCTCAGAGCAAGGCTGCCTGGGCCAACGTGGCGCAGCGGATCGCCCATGAGATCAAGAACCCGTTGACACCGATCCAGTTGTCCGCCGAACGCCTGAAACGGAAGTACTTGGACGAAATCAAATCCGATCCCGAGACCTTTGCCAACTGCACCGATACCATTGTCCGCCAGGTCGAGGATCTTCACCGCATGGTCGACGAGTTCTCTTCCTTTGCGCAAATGCCTCAATTGTCGCTGAGGGACGAGAATCTTTCGGAAATTTGTCGCGGCGCGCTTTCCCTGGAACGCAACCGGCATTCGGACATAGACTATGAGACCGATCTTCCCGACGAAGACTTTCGGCTCTATTGCGACCACCGGCAGATTTCTCGGGCCCTGACGAACCTTTTAAAAAATGCCGCGGAATCGGTCACCAGCATGAAAGCGGAGGAAGGCGCCGGGGAGGCCAAGGGGCTAATCCGCTTAATTGCAGGGGACGGCCCCCAAGAGAGCGGCGGAGATGAGAGGGGCGGGGACCTCATCATCACCGTGACCATCGAGGATAACGGCCCTGGCCTTCCTGAGGAGCACCGGGAACAACTGACCGAACCCTATGTGACGACACGCACCAAGGGCACGGGCTTGGGCCTTGCGATCGTCAAGAAAATCATGGAAGACCATAACGGTTACCTGATACTCGAGAATTGTGAAGGCGGCGGGGCCAAGGTATCGCTTGTTTTTCACCCCATGAAACGGGCCGCCGAAACGGACGGGTCCGATGACCCAGGCGAGGAGGACCCGATGAAAGTCGCGACCAGCTTGCTGCCTAAAGGATCATGGGGCGCATAAGACCGTGGCATACGATATTTTGATCGTTGACGACGAAACCGATATCCGGGTGCTGACTGCGGGCATCCTTCAGGACGAAGGATTCCAGACCCGAGAGGCCGCCAGCAGCGCTGAAGCGTTGAGCGCCGTTGATGCCAGACGGCCCAGTCTGGTGCTTCTTGACATCTGGCTCCAGGGCAGCGAGCTCGACGGGCTCGGCATCCTCAAGGTTTTTAAAAGGAACCACCCCACGCTACCGGTATTGATGATGAGTGGTCACGGCAACATTGAAACCGCGGTCACCGCGATCAAGGACGGCGCCTACGACTTTATCGAAAAACCCTTCAAGGCGGACCGGTTGATCGTGTTGGTCGAACGCGCCATCGAGGCCGATCGCCTGCGCCGCGAAAATCAGGAACTGAGAATTCGTGCCGGCACCGCGGACGAACTGATCGGCCGATCGCCGGCAATTCGCGAGGTCAAACAAGTCATCGAACGGGTCGCGCCCACCAACAGCCGGGTGCTGATAACCGGCCCCGCTGGATCGGGCAAGGAGGTCGTGGCCCGGACGCTCCATGCGTGCTCCCGCCGCTCAGAAGCACCGTTTGTCGTCGTCAACTGCGCGACCATGCTGCCGGAACAGGTCGAAATCGAGCTGTTCGGCACCGAAACCGCCGACGGTAACGAGACGCCGCAAAAAGTCGGCACCTTTGAGGCCGCCCACAACGGCACCCTTTTCCTCGACGAGATCGCCGACATGCCGCTGGAAACCCAGGGCAAGATCGTCCGCGTCCTGCAGGAACAGATTTTTAAGCGCGTCGGCGGCACCATCCTGGTTGAGGTCGATGTCCGCGTGGTCGCCGCGTCCACCCAAGACCTAGCCAAGAATATAAGCTCCGGGCGTTTTCGCGAAGACCTTTTCTACCGGCTGAACGTTGTTCCCCTCCAGGTGCCGTCCCTGAAGGAAAGGCCGGACGACATTCCGCTTCTCACCGAGTACTTCATGGAACACGCCTGCAGCGCGTCGGGCCAACCGCCCCGACCGATCAGCGCCGCCGCCTTGGCCGCGCTTCAGTCCTATTCCTGGCCCGGGAACGTCCGCGAACTCAGAAATACCATCGAACGGCTGTTGATCATGGCGCCTGACGATCCGTCGGAGCCCATCGGGCTCGATAACCTGGCACCGGAAATCAACGCCGACATGCCGGTCGCCGGAAACCTAGAAACCAATGTGGAAATCATGGGCCTTCCGCTGCGTGGCGCCCGCGAAATTTTCGAGCGCGAATACCTCCTCGCCCAGGTGACGCGGTTTGGCGGCAATATCTCGCGAACGGCCGAGTTCATTGGCATGGAGCGTTCGGCGCTGCACCGCAAGCTCAAGTCGCTTGGAGTGCGTAACGAAGAACGGCAATAAAGGCTAATTGATCTATGAAAGTCATCGTTTGCGGCGCCGGAGAGGTCGGTTTCAACATCGCCCGCCATTTGGCTCTTGAAAATAACGACGTTACAGTGGTCGACCAGGAACCGAAATTGGCCCGCCGGATCAGCGACACCCTGGATGCCCAAGGCGTCGTCGGCCATGCGTCGAACCCCGACGTTCTGGAACAGGCCGGCATTGCAGACGCCGACATGATCATCGCCGTTACCCACACCGACGAAGTCAACATGGTGGCCTGTCAGATCGCCCACTCGTTGTTTGACGTGCCGACCAAGATTGCCCGGGTGCGCCAACAGAGCTACCTGCAACCCATCTACGGCAACCTGTTTTCACGTGATCACATGCCCATCGATGTAATTATTTCCCCGGAAATAGAGGTCGCTCGCGCCGTGACGCGGCGCCTTGAGGTGCCGGGCGCGTTCGAGATGATCCCGCTAGTCAAGGGCAAGGTAAAGCTGATCGGCGTCAGGTGCGAGGACACCTGCCCGCTTGTCAACACGCCGCTGCGCCAGCTGACCCAGCTTTTTCCCGATCTCAACATCGTTATCGTCGGCCTGATGCGGGACTCTCAGCAGATAGTGCCGACCGCCGACGACCAAATGCTGCCCGGCGACGAGGTTTATTTCGTCGTCGATAGCGAGCAGGTGGCCCGGGCCATGGCAGCTTTCGGCCACGAGGAGCTGGAAGCCCGCCGGCTACTGATTTTCGGCGGCGGCAATATCGGAGTCTTCCTGGCCCAGGAAATCGAAAGGGAGCACAGCTGGGTCAAGGCCAAAATCATCGAATCTGGGCAGAAGCGGGCCGAAAAGATTTCTGGAATTCTAGAACGCACCATGGTCATTTGCGGCAACGTGTTGGACCCCGAAATTCTCGAGGAAGCCAACGTGTCGGCGACAGAAACCGTGGTCGCCGTCACCAACGACGACGAAACCAACATCCTGTCCTCGATCTTGGCCAAGCGCTACGGATGTAAACGGGCCATCACGCTCATCAATAAAGTGACCTATCAGCCGATCATCAGCTCGCTTGGCATCGATGTCGTGGTCAGCCCCCGCAACATTACGGTCTCGACTATTCTACAGCACGTCCGGCGTGGGCGTATTCATTCCGTCCATACACTCCGCGAAGGGTTTGGGGAACTTATCGAGGCCGAGGCGCTGGAAACATCCGATCTGGTCGGCAAGCCCCTGAGGGAGGTGAAGCTGCCACAGGGCGTGTTGCTAGGTGCCATCGTCCGGGACGGTGAAATGATCTGCCCGCGCGGGTCGACGGTGGTTCAGTCCAAGGATAGGGTAGTCCTGTTCGCCTCCGAGGATGTCATCCGCAAGGTCGAAAAGATGTTCTCCGTGCAGCTCGAGTATTTCTAGGGCCTTATCGCCCTGGATCGAAGTAATCCAGGGCGATAAGGCTCTGAAAAAGGCGAGGATATGTCGAGAATAGCCTACGTTAACGGACAGTACGTGCCCCACAACGAAGCCGCCATCCATGTCGAGGACCGGGGCTACCAGTTTGCTGACGGCGTTTACGAGGTTTTCGGGGTTCATGCCGGCAACCTGATCGGCGAAAAGGGGCACATGGACCGCCTGAGCCATTCCCTCGGCGAACTCTCCATCGCCTGGCCAATGTCCCACCGCGCCTTGGCCGTCATCGTTCGCGAGGTAGCGCGCCGCAACCGGATTCGGGACGGCCTTATCTATTTGCAGGTGACCCGCGGGGTCGCCAAACGCGACCATCCATTCCCTGATGACGCGGAAAGTTCCCTGGTGGTCACCGCCCGCCGGTTGCCGCCCCTCGATAAGGAGTTGATGCTGGCCGGCGTCGCCGTCATCACCATTTCCGACATCCGCTGGAAACGCCACGACATTAAGTCCGTTTCCCTTCTTCCCAACATTCTGGGCAAGCAACAGGCGCGGGAGGCGGGGGCATACGAGGCATGGATGGTCGACGACGACGGGCTGGTGACAGAAGGCACGTCCTCCAACGCCTGGATCGTCAGCAAGAACGGCGAATTGCTCACCCATAACGTGTCCCACGCCATCCTCAACGGGATCACGCGGCTTTCGGTCCTGGAGGCGGTGTCTAAGGCAGGGATCGTTTTCACCGAACGGCCGTTTTCGGTCGACGAAGCCATGCAGGCCAAAGAGGCTTTTATCACCAGTTCAACCTCCCATGTGAAGGCGGTGACCTGTATCGACGGAGAGTCCGTCGGTAACGGCCACGCCGGCGAATTGACGAACCGGGTAATCGATCTTTATGTAGAATTCATCGAAGGCCCCGGCGGACCCCTAAACACGGACACCTGGAACTAAGAATCTCTTTGGGGTTCCTTCCTTGCACGAAAAAATGGAAAGCCCCCGGACAATCCTTTTCGATTGGGACAACACTCTGGTCGATACATGGGCGATGACGCCTTATACAAAGGAGCGGTGATAACCGACCCTCCAAGCTTTCGGCCTCGATCCATGTACCACGAAGGATACGCGGGTCCGCGTCCGAAAGTCGCATCGTGACAGTTTCCCGGGTCTATTCGGCGAGCCTTGGCGCGATGCCGAAGACATTTTCTACAAGCGCTATGAGGAAACCCACTCGAAAAATTTCAACCCACTTCCAGCGCCGGAAAAACGTTGGCGGCGCCTGCCGACACCTAACTCTATTTGGGTATCGTCAGAAACAAGAAAGGCGAATTCCTCCGCATCGAGGCGGCTCACCTGGGCTGGGACCGGTTTTTCGGCGCCCTTGACGCCAAAAGGGACAATCCGGCCCCCGAGCCAGTCGATATGGCGCTCCGGCAAAACGGCATCGAAAGGGGGCCCCGGGTTAGGATGGCCGGCGAGGCGGACATCGATCTGGAGTGCGCCAGGAACGCCGGATGCACGTCGATCCTGGTCCGCGCGAGGCGGCGCGCCTCGGCCCTGCGAGTTCGATGGCCACCTGCCGGCCCGGCATTTTCCGGAGTGTGTTGGGCTTTGCAAGTTTATCCAGAACCTATAAGCTTATTTTCATGTTGAGGCCCCCCCGGACCCAACTGCCGGGAGGGGAAGGGGGGGGAATTATAAGTAATTGAAAACAGGGAGAAACCCGCGGTCTATCCCCTGATCGATTGGGTTTACAAAAAATAAAGGGGGTGGCATTCATGTCGTCCGAAAAATTGCAAAACGTGCAGGACGTTTTTCTGAATCACATCCGAAAGCAGAAAACGCCCGTGACCATCTTCCTGGTCAACGGGGTGAAACTACAGGGCATCGTTACATGGTTTGATAATTTTTCGGTGCTGTTACGCCGTGACGGGCATACCCAGTTGGTCTACAAGCACGCCATTTCGACAATCATGCCGTCCGTCCCGATCCAGTTGTTCGATCCGGAGAAGGAAACGGAGGCCGCAGCTGAAGCATAACCGGGTGGTAGATTGGCGGTAAATCGGGAACCCGGCCAGCGACCATCCGGTGGGGGCCGGGGAAGGGAAACCTGCCTAGTAATTCATCTGCGGCTTAAATCGGCGGCGGACCGGGGGCGTGGGTCGCGCCTAGACGAAGCGGTTAGCCTTGCCCAGGCTATCAACCTCGACGTTATCCATATCGAAATCGTCCCCATGGGCCGGCGGCGACCGTCGACTTTGTTAGGCGCCGGTACCGTCGCTCGACTAGGAGCGTTGGTTTCCGGAAACGGTAATGAAGGGCCCGGGAAGGAGAACGGGATTTCTGTCGCCATTGTCGACGCGGCATTGACGGCGGTTCAGCAACGCAACCTGGAACAGGCTTGGCAATGCAAGGTCATCGACCGCACCGGGCTGATCCTGGAAATCTTCGGCGAACGCGCCCGAACCCGCGAAGGGCGGCTGCAGGTCGAGCTGGCGGCGCTGAATTATCAACGAAGCCGCCTGGTCCGAAGCTGGACTCACCTGGAACGCCAGCGCGGCGGCGCCGGCTTCATGGGCGGTCCCGGCGAAACCCAGATCGAAACCGACCGCCGCCTGATCGGGCGGCGAATTGCCCGCGTCAAGCGGGAACTTAAAGACGTCGCCCGGACCCGCCGGCTCCACCGCCAGGCGCGGCGCCGGGTGCCTTATCAGGTGATTGCCCTGATCGGTTACACGAACGCCGGCAAATCGACGCTTTTCAACCGCCTGACAAAGGCCAGGGTCAAGGCCGAGGACCAGCTTTTCGTCACCCTTGATCCGACCATGCGGGGGCTGGACCTGCCTTCGGGACGGACGGCGATTTTGTCGGATACGGTGGGCTTTATCTCCGATTTGCCGCACGAGCTGGTAAACGCTTTCCACGCCACCCTTGAAGAGGTGGTGGAAGCAGACGTCATTATTCATGTCCGCAACGCCGCCCACCCGGAATCAGAAGCCCAGAAAGATGACGTCCTGAAGGTCCTTCGGACCATCGGGCTCGGCGATGGGGTGGAGGAGACGCTGATCGAGGTTCTCAACAAGATTGACCTGCTTTCGGCGGCGGAAAAAGAGGTCCTGGCCAACCGCGCGGCGCGCAGCAACATTCCCGTGCAGTTACTGTCGGCGGCGACGGGGCAGGGGTGCCGTCAATTGATCGGCGTCCTCGATAACAGGATCACTGAAGACTATCGGCTCGCCGAGGTGTCGCTTCCCCACCAAGACGGACCGTCATTGGCGTGGCTCTACGATCATGGAGAGGTGGTGGGGCGCCAGGACGACGCAGACGCCATCCACCTGAAAGTGCGGCTCTCAAACCCCAATTGGGAGCGGTTTTGGCAACGCTCCCGCCAGCGCCCCCGGCAGGGCTCCCGATAAACTCCCGAAAGATCGGGGTTGACCCGACGCCTAATCTACTAGTAGATATTATCGGCCGCTTGAACGGGAGACCCCATGGCCACCGCCCAGACCCAAAAGAAATGGCGCCAAAAGCACCGGTTGGTGAAAAGCCAGCTCAACGTGGTGGCAAAAAAACACGTCCACGACGAGCTGGGGGACTTCGCCGGTGCCTTCCGGCTGCGCGGCAAGGGGGAGGCGGTGACGTTCGCCGCCTTCGTCACCCGGGCGCTTGTCCAACGCGCCGACTTCGACGCCAAGGCGGCGCGGATGCTGGACGATTTCGCCGAAGCCTACCACCGCGACCGGGATATCCACTCGGCCTAGACCGGCGCCGCTGACGGCCGCCCGATCATCCGTCGAAACCGGTGGTATCCTTGACGATATAGCGGGGCCTGCCGCGGACGTCCTTGTATGTCCGCCCGACGTAGATGCCGATGAAACCGACGGCGAACAGCAGCGATCCCCAGAGAAACAGACAGAACAGAACCCAGGCGGCTGGCCCGCTGCCGACAACGCCCGCCATCGCAAGCCCGATCAGAGAAATTACGGTGACAACGACGCCGATGAGAAAGATCAGGAATATGGGCGCCATGGAAAACGACGTCAGGCCCGA
>CAZQZB010000012.1:0-54481 GCA_964597695.1 uncultured Thalassospiraceae bacterium
GACTTCATTGGAGGGCCTGCGGGGACTCGAACCCCGGACCCGCTGATTAAGAGTCAGCTGCTCTACCAACTGAGCTACAGGCCCGAAGAGGGGGTGGCGTATACCAGACGCCCGAGCCTATGTCGATAAGCGGGGGACGTTTAATCGTCGCCGGAGGTGGCCTAGCGGCTGATCATCACGTCCCGATGCACCCACACCCCCAGCAGTAACCCAAACCCGAACAATAGCGTCATCATAGCCGTGCCACCAAATGAAATCAGCGGCAGCGGCACCCCGACCACCGGTATCGTCCCCATCACCATGGCCATGTTGATGAAGAAGTAAAAGAAGAAGGTGATGGTCACCCCCATGCCGAGAAGGCGTCCGAAATGCGAACGTGAGCGCAGCGAAATTGCAATGCCGTACACCAGGAGCAGGCTATAAACTCCCAACAGCGCCAGTCCGCCGATCAGCCCGAATTCCTCGGCCAAAATGGTAAAGATGAAATCGGTCTGTATCTCTGGCAAAAAATTCAGGTGAGACTGGGTTCCCTGCATGAAGCCCTTGCCGGTAATCCCGCCCGAGCCAAAGGCGATCTTTGATTGGATGATGTGATAGCCGGCGCCCAAGGAATCGCTTTCCGGGTCCAGGAAGGTCATGATCCGCTGTCTTTGGTAATCATGCAGGAAATGCCAGGCCATGGGGGCCGAGATCAGCCCCGCCAACCCGACAAGGGCAAACTGCCATAACCTGACGCCGGCGGCAAAAAACATTGCTCCGCCGCTGATGGCCAGGATCATCGAAGTGCCGAGATCGGGTTGACGGAACACTAGGATCGAGGGCGCGGTGACAATCAGCAACGGACCCAACAGAAACGCCGGACGGCGGATGTCTTCGATTCTGCCGCCGTGGAAGTAGCGCGCCAGCGCCAGCACCATGGCTATTTTCATTATTTCCGAGGGTTGCAGGCTAACGAAGCCGATATCAATCCATCGGCGCGCGCCCATGCCAGTGGAGCCGCTGATTTCGACCCCGACAAGCAGTCCCAGAGCGATCAGGTAAATGACATAGGCAATGCGAAGCCAAAGACGGATATCGATGACGGCGACCGCGATCATGACCATGATTCCGATGCCGAAGCGCACCCCGTGACGAAGGGCCCAGGGTTCGATGTTGCCGTCAGCGGCTGAATACAACATCGCAAAACCCACCGCCGCCGTGGCCATGAGCATGAGCACGAAAAGCCAGTGAATTTGCCACAGTTTCTGGCGAATGGTCAGTCGCGGCATGCTGAAGGCGTGTTCGATCACAATGGTTTACCCCTCGCCCGGAGATTTGCCCGGGGGAACCCGGCGCACCTGTTGGCGGGCCGCTGGTGGGGCGTCGAACGGATTTCCGGGCCGCGCCGAATTGCGCCTTTGGGATTCGAGCAGAATGTCTCTAGCGATCGGCGCCGCCATCAACGAGCCGACGCCGCCGTGCTCGATGACGACGGAAACCGCATACCGGGGCGCGTCCGTGGGAGCGAAGCCGATGAACATCGCATGATCACGGTATCGCCACGGCAAATCCTTGTTCTTCCGGATGCCCTGTTCGCGTTCCGCCTCGGTGATACGCCGCACCTGGACGGTGGCCGTCTTGCCACCCATCGCAAATTCTGGCTTCTGGATGCGCGCCCTGAAGGCCGTGCCCAGGGGTTCGTTGACGACCGCATCCATGGCGCGGCGGATAAGGTGCAGATGGGCCGGCAATAGTCCGAGGGAATCGAAAATGGGCTTCGGATTGGGCCCGGTGCCTTTGTCGCCGGAAAGTTCCCGCGTCAGGCGCGGCGTCACGGCGAAGCCGCCGTTGACAACCCTTGCCATCACCACTGCCATTTGCAACGGCGTCACCAAAAGAAATCCCTGCCCGATCCCGGTCAACAGCGTCTCTCCCGGGAGCCAGGGCGCGTTCATGGTCTTGCGTTTCCATTCTGTCGTCGGCACCAAGCCCGGCTTCTCGCCGGGCAGGTCGATGCCCAGGGTCTTCCCGAAGCCCAGTCGCCGTGCCATGGCGGCAATGCGGTCGATACCGGTGCGACGGGCTATTTCATAGAAATAAACGTCACACGACTGGACGATGCTGTTGAAGGTGTCCATCCATCCGTGTCCGTTTTTTTTCCAGCAGTGGAACTTGGCGTTTCCGAGTTCGATTTTGCCGGTGCACAGGACCCTGTTCTGGGGCGTTATGACTCCCTTTTCCAGCGCCGCTAGCATGACCGCCATTTTGAAGGTTGAACCGGGAGAGAAAAGGCCGCTGATGGTTTTATTGGTTAACGGCGCCTTCGAGTTGGATGCCAGGACTTGCCATTCCTCGGAACTGAGACCCTGGATGAAGGCATTGGGATCAAAGCTGGGCGTCGAGGCAAGTGCCAGGATATCGCCATTGTGGACGTCCATGACAACTGCCGCCGCGCTCTCACTCCCGTTCCTAAGCCGCCGGGAGACCATCTTCTGAAGTTCCAAGTCGATGGTCAGCGCCACTTCGGCGCCGGGCTGCCCCTCCTGACGGGACAATTCACGGATTACATGGCCGAAGGCGTTGACCTCTACCTGGGAAGATCCCCCGGTGCCGAGAAGCTTAAGGTCATGAAACTTTTCGATCCCCGCCTTGCCGATGCGGAAACCCGGTAGTTTTAAAATTGGATTGCCGGTGAACTCGCCTGGGGACACGGCCGCCACATACCCCACAACGTGGGCGGTATCGGCGCCATAGGGATAATAGCGGCTTTGGCCGACGCCGATGGTGACGCCGGGCAGGTCAGGCGCGTTGACCTCGATCCGCGCGACATCCTGCCAATCCAGGTTCTCGCGGACGGTGGCGGGAACGAAGCTTTGATTGCGCCGCGCCTCGCGCAGGATGCGCCGTTTGTCGCCGGCGCTGATCGGGATGATGTTGCCGAGCACATCCAAGATATGCTCGACGTCCGGAGCGTCCCGGAAGTTCAGGAGCACGCGGTAATTCTTTGGGTTTCTCGCCATGGCGACGCCGAAGCGGTCGACGATGCGCCCTCGGGGCGGCGGAAGCAGCCTCAGGTTAATGCGGTTTTCGTCGGACAGCGTCCGGTAGCGCCCAGCCTCCAAGACCTGAAGGTAATACATGCGCGCCGCCAATGCCGATAGAAACACCGCCTTTCCCCCGGCCAGCAATGCCGCCCGGCGGCTGAAAAGTTTTTGAAGTTCGAAATCCCGGCGCATGTCAGACCTGTTGCAGGAACGCCCGCTGCCAGCGCAGGAACACGAAGGTGATGGCCGGGAAAAAACCGAGCGTCAACAGGTATTGGGAAATCACCGTTATGGGATCTATCAGGGTCAGGTTGAGCAGCGAGATCAATCCCCAATTGACCGCCAGCGCGCCGCCCGCGATCACCGAAAATCCGAACCACAGAATGAAGAAGGATTTGCCGGTGAAAAACCGTTTCTGGGACAGCACCGCGCCATAGACCGCCAACAGGACGAGGGCATTGACACCGATCGGAGTGCCAGTCAGGACGTCTTGCAGGAGGCCGATCAGGAACACCAGGTAAGCGGGCAGGAGCCGGGGCCGGTAAATGGCCCAGTGATAAACCGCCATTAACGGCAGCAACGGCGCGACCTGGGAAAATCCTGGAATGTGCAACGGCACCACGTTGATGATCACCAGAACCAGGGTCAACACTGCCGGCGTCACCTGCCGCGCCAACAGATCCAAACGATGCCAAAGGCCGGAGGTCATGGTTTAAGGGTCCGGGCCCCCTTGTGATGGCCTGCGTTCTTTATAACGCCCTGACCTTTCTTAGTCGGGGGGGCCTGCAAAACCCCCCTCAGCGCGTAGTCGAAAATCCGGATGTATTCCAACCGGGTTCGCTTGACGAACGGCTGCACCTCGATGCCGTCCTCGTTGACCAAAACGACTACGCCCACCGGCATGCCTAACGGAAAGGTGCCGCCTTGTCCCGAGGTGACGATGCGGTCGCCCGGCGACACCGTTTCCCCCGACGGCAGGTAGATGAGACTCGGCTGGTCGGTGTTGTTGCCGGCGAGGATGGCGCGGGTCCGGGACGCGCCGACCAAAACCGGAATCCGCGAATTTAGGTCGGTTATCAACAGGATACGGGCGGAACGCGCACCGACACCGACAACGCGGCCAATCAACCCTTCGCCGGTAATCGCGGCTTGGCTTTTCTTGACGCCGGCTTCCGACCCGGCGTTGAGAATAAGGCTGTGGGCAAACGCGCCGCCCGTATCGGCGATGACGCGCGCCGTGACGAAGCTGGGTTCCGGCCCGGGTACGAAATTCAGAAGGTTTTTGAGGATTTTGTTTTCCGCCTTGAGCCGCCTCGCCGCCGCCTGCCATTGCAGGAGCCGGGTCTCGTTCTCGCGCAGCCTTATGTTCTCTTGGCGCAGGCCGGCCAGTTCCTGGACATGGTCGACAGCTTCGGCGATGGATTCGATGGGGCGGGATACGGCATCAAGGATTGGCGCGAAGGCATCGGTCACGCCGGCGCGAAATTTGTCCATGAGGATCACATCGACCTTGCCGAGAATCATCAACCCGACCGCCGTCAGCACCAACCCCAGGTAGGCGAAACGCTGGGCCAGGCTCTTGGTCGACTGGGTAAAACGACTGAAGGTTCTGGGGCCTTCCTGCAAACCTATGCCCTCCGGTTAGTTCGCCGTTAACGCCAGACGGGTGCAACCGCCCTAAAATAAAGAACCTATTGGTGTTTGTCCGTATATGAAACCATGGTTGACAAGAGATTAATATATCCCCCAACGGGCTTTAGGGCCCAAAATCATTCAGGATACGGCTTTGGTTTGGACCCTAATACATATTCGAAAGGACACCCTTCAGTCGCTTCATTTCCTCCAACGCCCGGCCCGTTCCAAGCACCACGCAGCTCAAGGGGTCATCGGCCAGCGTCACTGGAAGCCCCGTCGCATTCCGGAGAACTTGATCCAAATTGCCCAGGAGCGCCCCGCCGCCGGTCAGCACGATGCCCTTATCGACGATATCGGCGGCTAGTTCGGGCGACGTATGCTCCAGGGCCACCTTCACGAGTTCGATGATGTTGCTAACCGGCTCGGCCAGGCCTTCGGCGACCTGGCGTTCGGAAATGATCAGTGCCTTCGGCACACCGTTCATCAAGTCGCGGCCCTTGATTTCCATGGTCCTGCCGTCGCTGTCATCGAGTACGCAGGCGGAGCCAATTTTTTCCTTGATGCGCTCGGCGCTGCTCTCGCCGACGAGAATGTTATGTTTGCGGCGCATGTAGCCAATGATCGCCTCATCCATCTTGTCGCCGCCGACGCGCACGGACTTGGAATAGACGATGCCGCCCAAGGAAAGCACCGCGACCTCGGTGGTGCCGCCGCCGATATCGACGACCATGGACCCAGTCGGCTCGGTCACCGGTAACCCGGCGCCGATGGCGGCGGCCATGGGTTCCTCGATCAGGAAAACGCGTCTGGCGCCGGCGCTTTCCGCCGATTCCTGAATGGCCCTCCGTTCAACGGCCGTCGAACCCGAGGGCACGCAGATGACGATCAAGGGACTAGCGAAGCTACGCCGTTTATGCACCTTGCGGATGAAATACTTGATCATATCCTCGGCGACCTCGAAATCGGCGATGACACCTTCGCGAAGCGGCCGGATGGCGTTAATGTTGCCGGGCGTGCGGCCGAGCATTTGTTTAGCTTCCTCTCCGACGGCAAGCACCAGATTCTTTCCCTTTACTTTGGCGATGGCCACCACCGAGGGCTCGTTCAGCACGATGCCCCGGTTCTTGACGAACACGAGAGTATTGGCGGTCCCAAGATCGATGGCCATATCCTCCGACATGAATCCAAATATTCTTGAAAACATTAACGCACAAACCTTTTTTGTTTTTGACACGGCTAGCCGGCACGCAACGATCCGCCCACCGATGAGTCGCAACGGTGCCGGAAACCCCTCCCCAGCACCTACGTACCCTTTATAAAAAACCGCGCCCGCCTAAGCCAGCACTGACTTTCCGGGGGGCTCTAGGCAGAAAGCACCTCCGGGGTAGTTTTTCTTCTATCCACCAGCAGTTTGTTCAGGGCATTCACGTAGGCCTTGACCGAAGCCACCATGGTATCGGTATCGGCGCCGCGGCCATTGACCGTGCGGCCGTCTTCCTCAAGACGTATGGTGACCTTGGCTTGGGCATCGGTTCCCTGGGTCACGGCATGGACCTGATAAAGCTGCAGCCGCGCCCCGTGGGGGTACAGTTTCTGGATGCAGTTGAACGACGCATCGACGGGCCCGTCGCCGGTCGCCTTGCAGGACTTGGCCTTGCCATCCACTTCCAATTCCAGTTCGGCCTTCGGCGGCTGGTGCTTGGTGCCGCAGAGAACCTCAAGCGAAACCATCCGGATGCGGTCGTTTGGGCGCATCACATCGTCGTCGACAAGGGCGATAATGTCCTCGTCGTAAATTTCCTTCTTCAGGTCGGCCAGGTCCTTAAACCGCCTGAAGGCGACCTGGAGGGCGTTGTCGCCAAGGTCGTAGCCCAAATCCTTCAGCTTCTCGATGAAGGCATGACGGCCTGAGTGCTTGCCGAGAACCAATTTGGAGGCCTTTAGCCCGATCGATTCTGGGGTCATTATTTCATAGGTGCCGGCGTGCTTAAGGACACCGTCCTGATGAATGCCGGCCTCGTGGGCAAAGGCGTTGGCGCCGACGATGGCCTTGTTGGGCTGCACGGCAAAACCGGTGATCCCCGAAACGAGCCGGGATGCCTTCATGATGTCCTCGGTCTTGACGCCGGTGGTATAGGGCATGGCGTCGTAGCGGATGCGGAGCGCCATGACCAATTCCTCCATGGCCGCGTTGCCGGCCCTCTCGCCCAAGCCATTGATGGTACATTCCACCTGCCGGGCGCCGGCGTCGATGGCGGCGAGCGAGTTAGCCACCGCCAGCCCTAGATCGTTGTGGCAATGGACCGAAATCACGGCCTTGTCGATATTGGGAACGCGTTCGCACAACATGCCAATCAGGGCGGAGAACTCCTCCGGCACCGTGTAGCCGACGGTGTCCGGAATATTGACGGTGCCGGCGCCGGCGTCGATCGCCGCCTCGACGCAACGGCACAGGAAATCGTGCTCGGTGCGGGTGGCATCCTCGGCCGACCATTCCACGTCGTCGGTAAAGGACCGGGCCAGCGTCACACTTTCAGTCACCTGCGCCAGCACGGCGTCGGGACTCATCTGGAGCTTGTGCTTCATGTGCACCGGGCTGGTGGCGATGAACGTATGGATACGCGGGCGCTTGGCCGGGTTCACGGCCTCGGCGGCGCGTTCGATGTCGATCTTGATGGCCCGGGCGAGGCCGCAAACGGCCGCGTCTTTGACCGTCTTAGCGATCTCGTTGACGGCCTCGAAATCGCCGTCGGACGCAATCGGAAACCCGGCCTCGATGACGTCCACGCCCATGCCTTCGAGAACCTCGGCAATGCGAAGTTTCTCGTCCAAGTGCATGGACGCACCGGGCGATTGTTCGCCATCACGAAGGGTGGTGTCGAATATGGCTATGCGGTTTTTATCAGAGCGAGCGCTCATGGGATTAATCCTTCATTCAACTCAGGTGTTACGAAATTTGACTGCCGTTCGCATCCCTTGAACGCTGGAAATACCGGCATTTGGTGCCATGGTGGCGTTCAAGGGCACCTAAGTCGAAGGCCCCCATCCAGGGCGAGGAGCAGGTCCAGCGGAAGCGCGCGTAGCCGGGCGGGGACGCGGGCCTTGGAGCCTGCGTCCTGTAAGCCGGCAGCACGGGTTACGGTCGTGTTCATCATGGCCATCCGCTGGTCGTTCGGAATGCTATTCATCCAGTTTCTGGCCCGTCTTATCACGAAACCTTGGAAGGGTTAAGAACAAAATGATAATTCAGGGCTTAAGCGCCTGAAATATAAAGACGCTTACCGGAAAGGAGTCGGCGGCGGGACCCCTCGGCAGCGGGGGGGATAGTCAAGGATCGAGACCCTTGCCGCCAATCGCAAAAAAGGCGTTGAAATCCCGCCTTTTCTTGGTTTCGGGCTTTTTAGACATCGGCAGAACGCGCCGTGCCTAGTTCTTAGACTTGTCTACCAGCGCGCCCTCGGCAATCCACGGCATCATGGCGCGCAGCTTTTCGCCCGTCTCTTCGAGCGGGTTTTCGGCGGCGCGGCGGCGCATGGCCTTGAAGCTCGGCTGGCCGGCGGCGCATTCGCTCATCCACTGGCTGGTGAAGCGGCCAGACTGGATGTCGTACAGGACCTCGCGCATGCGTTGGCGGACGCTTTCATCGATGATCCGCGGGCCGGAGTAGTAATCGCCGTACTCGGCGGTGTTGGAGATCGAATAGCGCATGTTGGCAATGCCGCCCTCGTAGATCAAGTCGACGATCAGCTTGACCTCGTGGACGCATTCGAAATAAGCCATTTCGGGCGCGTAGCCAGCATCTATGAGGGTATCGTAGGCGGCCTGGATCAGCGACGTCAGGCCGCCGCAGAGCACCGCTTGCTCGCCGAACAGGTCCGTCTCGCATTCCTCGCGAAACGTGGTGCCGATGATTCCGGCGCGGCCGCCGCCGATAGCGGACGCATAGGCGAGACCGATGTCGTGGGCGTTGCCGGTGGCGTCCTGGTTGACCGCCAGCAGCATCGGCACGCCGGCGCCGCGCTGGTACTCGGAGCGCACGGTGTGGCCGGGGCCCTTGGGCGCGACCATGAACACGTCGAGGTCATCCCTGGGCTCGATCAGCTGGAAATGGATTGACAGCCCGTGGGCGAAGGCCAGCGCCGCGCCTTTCTTCAGGTTACCGCGGATGTGGTCGTTATAGAGCGTCGCGTGGCCCTCGTCGGGAGTCAGCACCATGACCACGTCGGCCCATTTGGCGGCTTCAGCCGACGGCATCACCTTGAGCTTCTCAGCCTCGGCCTTCTTGATGGAAGACGAGTCTTCGCGAAGCGCGACGCAGACGTCCTTGACGCCGCTGTCGCGCAGGTTCAGCGCATGCGCATGACCCTGGCTTCCGTAACCGACGACGGCGATTTTCTTGGATTTGATCAGACCGACGTCGGCGTCTCGATCATAGTAAACCTGCATGATGGGTCCCTCTCGTTCAGATTTTATATTTTACAGCGCCCCAGTGCCCCGGGCGATGGCGACGACGCCAGTCCTCGAAACATCGACCAGCCCCAAGGGCTCCATGAGCTCGATAAAAGCGTTCAGCTTGCTGGTGTCGCCGACGATTTCGAAGACGAAGGAAACGTTGGTGCTGTCCAATACCCGGGCCCGGAAGATATCGGCGATTCTCAAAGACTCGACCCTTTTATCGCCGCTCGAGGCGACCTTCACCAAGGCCAGTTCGCGTTCCACCGCCGGGCCTTCCAGGGTCAGGTCGCTGACTTTGTGGATGGGAACAAGCCGGGTCAACTGCGCCTTGATCTGTTCGATGATCATCGGCGTGCCCGAGGTGACGATGGTGATCCTGGACAAATTCTCGGAGGGGGCGACTTCGGCCACGGTCAGGCTTTCGATGTTGTAGCCACGGCCCGAAAAGAGGCCGACGACTCTGGCCAGCACGCCGGGCTCGTTGGCCACCAGGACGGCGATGGTGTGGCTGTTTTCGATTTCGGACTTTGGTGTCACGTTTTTCTTATCCCAGGTTTTTGCCCGCCCTTAAGACCCAAGGGCGAGGCCGGTCAGACCAGGACCATGCCGTCCTCGGAGGTCTGCTTTTCGGCTTCGTCGTCGGGCCCCAACAGCATTTCGTGGTGCGCCGATCCCGCCGGGATCATGGGGAAACAGTTTTCCATCTTGTCGATTATGACGTCGGCAATCACCGCCTTGTCGATGGCCAGCATCTCTTTTATGAGCCCGTCCACATCGCTGAACTTTTCGGCCCTCAGCCCCACGGCGCCGAAGCTTTCGGCCAGCTTGACGAAATCCGGAAGGCTCTCCATGTAGCTTTCCGCATAACGGCCGCCGTACAGCAGTTCCTGCCATTGGCGCACCATGCCCATGTATTCATTGTTGAGGATGAAGATCTTCACCGGCAAGCGGTACTGGGCGATGGTCGACATCTCCTGAATATTCATCATGAAAGAGGCCTCGCCAGCGATGTCGATGACCAGCGCGTCCGGGTGAGCCACCTGCACGCCCATGGCCGCCGGCATGCCGTAGCCCATGGTGCCGAGGCCGCCCGACGTCATCCACCGGTTCGGCTCCTCGAAGCCGTAGAACTGGGCTGCCCACATCTGATGCTGGCCGACCTCGGTGGTGATGTAAACGTCATTGCGGTTTTTGGTCGCCTCGTAGAGGCGCTGGATGGCGTACTGGGGTTTGATGACGTCTCCCTTTTGCTGGAACTTCAGGCAGTCTCTGGCGCGCCATTCGTCGATCTCTTTCCACCATGACTTCAGGGCCTTCTGGTCGAGCTTGAACTGGCTCGATTTCCAGACCTTGATCATATCCTCGAGCACGTGGGCGACGTCGCCGACAATGGGAACCTCCACGTGAACGTTCTTGTTGATGGAAGACGGGTCGATGTCGATGTGTATCTTTTTCGAGCCCGGCGAGAATTCATCAAGCCGCCCGGTAATCCGGTCGTCGAAGCGCGCCCCGACACAGATCATCACGTCGCAATGGTGCATCGCCAGGTTGGCCTCGTACGTCCCGTGCATGCCGAGCATGCCCAGGAACTGCGGGTCCGAGGCCGGTAACGCCCCCAACCCCATCAACGTTAGCGTGCACGGATAGCCGGTCAGGCGCACCAACTGGGTCAAAAGCTGCGACGCCTGGGGGCCCGAATTGATGATCCCGCCTCCACCGTAAATAACCGGCTTCTTGGCCGAAGCCATCAATTCCACCGCCTGCCTTATGGCATCCTGTTCGCCCTTGACCTGGGGATTGTAGATCTTGTGCCTGGCCTTTCCCGGCGGGGTATAGACGCCTTCGGCGGTGACCACGTCCTTGGGCAGGTCGATGACCACCGGCCCGGGGCGGCCGCTTTTGGCGACGTGAAAGGCCTCGTGGACGACGCGGGCCAGATCGTTGACGTCCTGGACCAAGTAATTGTGCTTGGTGCAGGGCCGCGTGATCCCGATTGTGTCGGCTTCCTGGAAGGCGTCGTTGCCGATCAGATGGGTCGGCACCTGGCCGGTAAGACAAACTAGGGGAATGCTGTCCATCAGGGCGTCGGTCAGACCGGTCACCGCATTGGTAGCCCCGGGGCCGGAGGTCACCAGCACGACGCCGACCTTGCCGGTGGACCGGGCATAGCCCTCGGCCGCGTGCATGGCGCCGCCCTCCTGGCGGACCAGAATGTGGCGTAGCGCGTTCTGTTCGTACAGGGCGTCGTAGATCGGCAACACAGCGCCGCCCGGATACCCAAAGATATCGGTGACGCCCTGATCGACCAGGGCCTTCAACAGGATTTGGGAACCGCTCAACCGTTCGTTCGCCATCGTCTTCGTCCTCGGATCTTGTTACAGGGGCCGTTTGTCCGGCCTTTGCCGCCGGCGTCTAGGCATTCACCCACATCCACGCGCAACCAAAAGCGCTAGAAAGCCCCAGGGAGCGGCAACCTAATCGCTGACGTCTCCGGGGTCAACAGGGGAAAAAACAAATGGAAAGAATATTGCGCAAAAACTTTCTGATTCTTGCGCAAATTACAAAAAATTATCTCCAAATTACGGATTTTCGACCCCCTAACCCCCCCCGCAACAACAATAGCTATTTGACAACCCCCCAAAAGGGTGGCAACCTTCCTCTAAATTGGTCTACCCAGTTAATTATATTTTCGGAGTTTCTGAGTGAAGACTCAAAAGCCGGGCCCCTCCGGCGATCCCTTTACGCCGGTCCAGAGCGTCCGCCTTTATGAGACCATCATCGAGCAGATCGCCACCCTGGTCCGGGAAGGCCAGCTCGCCAACGGCGACCGATTCCCGCCCGAGCGCCAATTGCAGGACAATTGGTGTGTCAGCCGACCCGTCCTGAGGGAAGCCTTCCGGGCACTGGAGATGCAGGGCATCGTCGAGTCCCGCCCCGGCGACGGACGGTACCTTCGGGCCGAACGGATTCCAAGCCCGGCGGAGTTGCGCGGCCTGCGCTTGGCCGACAACCAGGAAACGCTGCTCCAGGTTTGGGAGGCTCGCCAGGCGCTTGAGGCAAGGGCGGCGGCGCTGGCCGCCGTCAATGCCTCCCGGGCCCAGTTGGCGGCCATCGGGCGGCCGCTTCGGATGCTCGATACCATGACGTCCGACGCCTACCGGCGAAGCGACTTCAATCTCGAATTCCACGCTGCCATCGCCCGGGCATCCGGAAACCCGGTGCTCGAACAAGTGACCCTGGACCTGCTCGGGCGGTTCCATGAAACCGGGTTCCGGGACCTGCCGGGGCCCGAGGACTGGACCGGCCTGCAGGCCGACCACCAGCCGGTCTATGACGCCATCGCCGCCGGTGACCCGGGAGCTGCTGAAAACGCCGTCGCCGCCCATTTCAGGGGGCTGCGCGAGAAGCTGGAGGAATAATCAGGCCGGAAAGCCGGGTGGCGGGTCAGTTTGACGGATGTCCGCCTGTGGCTAAAAGCGGGTACTCCAAGCCCCCGATGGCGTGACAACCGTTTAGGGGACCAAACACAGACCTTGTTAACCTAGCCCCTTGCCAAAAAGGCCCTGATGGCGGCGGAAGCCTGCTCCCGGTGGGGGGGTCCGTAGGCGTCCTCGATGACAAGATCCGCGGTCATCTGGTTGCGGAGCCAGGTGAGTTGCCTTTTGGCGAAGTTGCGGGTCGCCTGCTTGGCGGCCTCGGAGGCCTCTTGCAGCGAAATCCCGCCGGCAAGGTGCCGGCCCAGCTCCCCCACCCCCAGGGCCTTCATGGCCGGCAATTCGGGATCGAGTCCAAGCGCCGTCAGCGCCCTCACTTCTTCCAGCGCCCCATCGGCCAACATGGTATCGAAGCGTGCATCCGTGGCGGCGTAAAGGGAGTCGCGGCCGGGCATCAACCGAATGACCCAGAACCGGGCGTCCAGCGCCGGGCCGGGGCCCTGGTCCCGCCGCCAGTCGCTCAGCGTCCTCCCGGTCGCCTGGACCACCGCCATGGCGCGGGTCAGGCGTTGGCCGTCACCGGCGGAAAGGCGCTCCGCGGCCTCGGCATCCCGTTTCGCCAGTTCGTCCCGAAACGCCTCCCCGCCGAGGCGATCATAAAGGTCCCGGACCTCTTCGTTGACGCTGTCGGGAATGTCGGGAATGGCGGCCAGTCCCTCCGTCAGGACCTTAAGATAAAGCCCGGTGCCGCCGACGACGATCGGCAACCGGGTGGTTGCGTGGGCTTTTTCGATCTCGACCACCGCCATCTTCAGCCAACGCCCGGCGGAACAGACCTCGGACGCCGGCAAGACCCCAAACAGCCGGTGCGGCGCGCGGGCTTCCTTTTCGGCGCCGGGCCTGGCCGTCAGCACGCGCAACTCCCGGTACACCTGCATGCTGTCGGCATTGACGACGGTGCCGGTGAATTCCCGTGCCAAGTCCGACGCCAACGCTGATTTGCCGCTGGCCGTCGGCCCGGCGATGATGACGACGGGGTTTTTCCAACTCACGGCCGCAGGACCTCCGGAGTTTGATTTACCGACACACCATTTGTTACCGCCGACCCCCCCCCCGCCTCAATCCAAAACGGCGGAGACCAGCCCGTCGGCGAGCTTGGGTTCGAACCAGGTCGACTTGGGCGGCATCACCTCGCTAGCATCGGCGACCGACATCAGGTCTTGGAGCGCCGTCGGATAAATCGCTAAGGCCACCGCCATTTTGCCGGAATCGACCTGGCGCTCCAACTCTCCAAGGCCGCGGACGCCGCCGACGAAGTCGATCCGGGGATCGCTCCGGGGATCGCCGATTCCCAGTACCGGCTCCAACAGACAGCGTGAAAGGAGCGTAATGTCGAGCCTGTCAAGCGCCGGCGCATCGTCAGGTGGCCTTTCCTTGAGCGTGAGCCGGTGCCAGCGTCCCTCCAGATAAAGGCCGAATTCTCCGGCTTCGGACGGACGAACTGCCGTGGCACTATCCTCGATAGTGAACGCGCCGGACACCCGCCCCAGAAACGCCGCCGGCGTCAGCGTTCCCAAATCGCGAACCACCCGGTTGTAATCGAGGATGCGGAGCTCGTCTTCGGGGAACGAGACGGAGAGAAAGGAATTGTACGCTTCGTTCCCGTGATGGGCGGGGTTGGCGGCCTGCCGCGAGGCGGCCACCCTGAAGGCGGCAGCCAAACGGTGATGACCGTCGGCGATATAAAGCGTGTCTAGGGATTCAAAGGCCGTATTGAGCGCGGGGATCGCGTCGTCGTCGTCGACCACCCATAGGCTGTGGGAGACCCCGTCATCGGCGGTGATCGCTATATAGGGCACGGTTTCGGTCAGCCGGCCGACGATGTCCGCCATCGTCTTTGAACGCCGGTGGGTCAACATCACCGGTCCCGTCTGGGCGCCCAGGGCCTCCATATGCTTGACCCGGTCGTCCTCCTTGTCGGGGCGGGTGAGTTCGTGGCGGCGAATGCGCCCTTCCTTGTAGCCCGGGAGAGACGCGGCGCCGACGACGCCGGTCTGGGTGTGCCCGTCCATGCCGAGCCGGTAGAGGTAATAGGAGGGCTGGGCGTCCCGGCGCAGCACCCCGGCATCCAGCATAGCGGCAAGGTTTTCCGCCGCCTTCCCGTAGGCGTTCGGCCCGTGGGGGTCGGCCCCCGGTTCCAGATCCACTTCCGGCCGTGATACGTGAACGAAGCTCCAGCGGCCGGCTTTCGCCCGCTGGCGCGCTTCGTCGATGGTAAGAACGTCGTAGGGCGGTGCAGCAACTTCGCTGGCTTTTTCCGGCACCGCCCTAAGCCCGGCGAAGGGCCGGACGAACGGCAATTCAGCGGTGCTGGGGTCTGCCATTTCCGCCTTGTTCACTCTCCGCCGAGGTTACCCCTTGCCGATGCGGATGGCGATGAAGCGCAATCCCCCCTGGCCTTCCAAGAGCAACAGCACCGATTTCCGACCGGCTTTCTTGGCTTTGGCCACTTTGTCGACGATGTCCCCCGGCGAGGTAACCTCGGCCTGGCTAATTTCAACGATGAGGTCACCGGGACGGATACCTTTTTCGGCTGCTGGGCCATTTTCATCGACCTTGATCACGACGACGCCCTTGGCGTCCTTTTCGAGGCTGAACTTTTTTTTGAGTTTGGGCGTTACGGAAGAAAGCTTGAGCCCCAGCGCTTCGACGGTTTGTTGCCGGCCGCCTTCCTTGGAGCCCTTGCTCTTGGATGCGACCTCCGCAGAGGAATCTTCGAGCTCTTCGATCTTGGCACTCAAGGTTATCTTCTTTTTAGCGCGCCAGATTTCGAGGGACACGGTTTTGCCGACCTCGGTGTCGGCAACGATTCGAGGCAGGCGTCGCATCTGGTCGACTTTCCTGCCGTCGAACTTGAGAATGACATCGCCAGGTTTGATCTTGGCCTTTTCGCCGGGCCCGTCAGGTATGACGCTGGCGACCAGCGCGCCCGAAGCTTCATCGAGACCCAGGGCTTCCGCAATTTCATCAGTCACCGCCTGAATGTGAACGCCCAGCCAACCCCGGAGCACTTGACCGTGCTTGATCAGTTGCTTGATCACCGGACGGGCCGTCGACGTCGGAATGGCGAATCCGATGCCGACGCTTCCCCCCGAGGGCGAGAAGATGGCGGTGTTGATGCCGATCACGCGGCCCTTCAGGTTGAACATGGGCCCGCCGGAATTACCTTTGTTGATCGACGCGTCGGTCTGGAAGAAATCATCGTAAGGCCCGGCGTTGATGTCGCGGCCGCGGGCCGAAATGATCCCGGAGGTTACCGTACCTCCCAGTCCGAAGGGGTTGCCGATGGCGAGGATCCAATCACCGATCCTGGCGGCATCGGAATCGCCGAATTTCACCGCCTTAAACTTGCCCTTGGGTTTGACCTTGAGGACCGCAAGATCGGTCTTGGCATCGCGGCCGACCAGTTCGGCCTTGAGCCGGGTGTCGTCGTGAAGGATGACGGTAATCTCGTCGGCGTCCTGGATGACGTGGTTGTTGGTCACCACGTGACCGTCCGCATCGACGATGAACCCCGACCCTAACGAGGTCGCCCTGCGGGAACGCTGTTCGGGCTGGTTGCGGTCGAAGAATTCCTTGAAGAAGTCCTCAAACGGAGAGCCCGGCGGGAGCTTCGGCAGTTCCAAGCCGCTGCGGCCTTCAATCACCTGGGTGGTGGAGATGTTGACTACCGACGGCAGCAACTCGTTGGCTAAGTCGGCGAAGCTCTCGGGAGCTGATTTAGCAAAGGCAACGCTCGAAGCCGCGATCAGGGCCAGGCACAGCACGAAAGATCCCAGCCAGTTGTTGCGCGACTGAACGATGGCTAAATTATTCATGGTATTCGGTTTCCTTTTGAAGGCTGGCGGAAATTTGTGTCCATGGCCTGCGATTTAATCCTATAGGCGCTCCGTTTCAAGCGCCCTAGGGGTTCTTGTGCCCGTAAAATACGGTCGGACTATGGCCCGATTTTGACGGTTTGGGGGCGCTAGAGCGTCAACCCCTGACCAGCCAAATGATGAAAACGCCGATCACTGCCCCCGTGATGCCTGCGGTTCTGATGCCTCCGGCCGGCTGGTTCATCACTTTTGCCATCATTCTTTTCATGGCGTCCGGGAACAATGCATAGGCTATCCCCTCGATGGCGATGGCGAGCCCGAGCGCAGTCATCAGATCTGCCATTGTCGCCCTTACCCATTCCGCCGGCCCAGGAAAACCGTGGAAATCAGGCCGTCTAATTAGGCTTTTCGCTGCCGAAGAAGCGGAAGAATTCGGAATCTGGACTCAGCACCATCGTCGTGCCCTCGCCCAGCGCCTCGCCATAGGCTTCCATGGACCGGTAGAAATCAAAAAACTCGGAATCACGGCCAAACGCTTCGCCAAGTATCCGGTTACGTTCGCCCTCGCCCTGGCCGCGCAGGATTTCCGCCTGGCGCTGGGCTTCGGCGAGGAGGACGGTGCGTGTCCTGTCGGCCAGCGCCTGTATCTTCAGCTTCTCCTCTTCGCCCTCGGCGCGAAGTTTTGCCGCGTGGGCCACGCGGTCGGAGCGCATGCGGTTATAGACCGCCTGGGCCGTCTCATCGGGCAGATCGGTGCGGCCGATCCTGACATCTACCACCTCGGTGCCGAACTCCGCCGCCTGGCCCTTCATACGCCCAGTGATGATCCCCATCACCTGAGCACGCCTCTCGGTCAGCATATCGCCAAGCAGAATCTTGCCGATTTCGGCCCTGATCTCGGCGTTGAGCCGGTTGCCGAAGACCTGGAGGAAATTCGAATGCGTCACCGCCCTTTTTCGGAACTCCAACGGATCGACGATCTTGTAGCGCGCGAAAGCATCGACGTTGATGCGTTTTTGATCGGCCAGGATCACTTCCTGCACCGGCGGGTCCAGGTCGAGGATGCGCCGGTCGTAGTATTCGACGTCCTGAATGAAGGGCATCTTGAAATGCAGACCCGCCTCCGGAACCATTTTGATCGGGTTGCCGAACTGCAGGATTAGGGCCTGTTGGGTCTGATGGACGGTAAATATCGCGGCATAGAAGACGACGCCGGCGACGACCACGATCAGGCCAATGATGGCAAGGACAGGTTTTTTCATTTACTTTCCCCCATTTGGCGTTTCCGCAATTCCGGCAGCGGCAGGTAAGGCACGACGCCTGTACCGCCTTGGCCCTTGTCGATGATTACCTTTTCTGAGTTTTTGAAAACTTCCTGCATCCGTTCCAGGAACAGGCGCCGGACGGTTACGTCCTTGGCCAATTTATAGGTCTCATAAACCGAAAGGAAGCGCTTGGCCTCGCCGTCCGCCTCCTTGACGACTTTTTCTTTATAGGCCCCTGCCCCCTGGATCACCGTCTGGGCCTTGCCCTTGGCCCTGGGCACGATGTCGTTCCGGTAGGCGTTGGCCTCGTTGATGGCGCGTTCCTGGTCCTGACGCGCCCGCTGCACGTCGTGGAAGGCGTCGATGACCTCGGCCGGCGGGTCGGCCTTCTGAAGCTGGATCTCGGCGATGGCGACGCCGGCGCCATAATCATCGAGAATCTTTTGCAGGAGCGCCCTCGATTGCTGCTGAACCTGTTGGCGCTTGCCGGTGGTGGCATCCTCCAGCGCCGTCTGGCCAATAATCTCGCGCATGGCGCTTTCGGCAGCGATCTTTATCGTCGCCTCGGGGTTGCGGATATTGAACAGGAAGTCGGCGGCGCTCTTGATCCGCCACTGGACCACGAAATTGATGTCGATGATGTTCTGATCACCGGTCAGCATCAGGCTTTCCTGCGGCACGACGCGGGCACCGACACCGCGTCTCCCTTCCCCGACCTCCCGGAAACCGATGGTGATGGTGTTGGTGCGCTCGACGTTGGGCTTCATCACCTCGCCGAAGGGAACCGGGAACCAATAGTTGAGGCCGGGTGACGTATGCTTGACGAAGCGGCCGAACAGGAGTTCCACCCCCTGTTCCCCCGGCTGCACCCGGTAAAACCCGCTGCCCAGCCAGATGGCCAGAGCCGCCACCACCATGAGGATAAGCCCGCGTATTTTGCCGGACCCGGACGGCAAAAAACGCTTGAAGCGGTCCTGTCCCTTGCGCAGCAGTTCCTCGATATTCGGCGGGGTCGGGCCCGATGAGCCCCCACCCCAGGGGCCTTGGCCTTGGCCGCCGCCCCCGCCCCAGGGGCCGTCGCCTTGTGTGTTTCGTGCCATTAGTATCCGTCCCTTTTCAAGACCCGATGAAGGATGAAACCTTGTATTTTCGGTTTCGTGCGTTACTTCCTATAGCGGAATATAGCAGGCTCGGTTGCCTTATATGATAGCTTCGATCCCTTCGCAATGGAGACCGTCGGCAACACCGAACTAATATCAACTTATGATGTGGGATTTTCAAGGATGGCAGGGATTACGGAACAACAAATCCTAGACGCTCTCCAAGAAGTGATCGATCCGGACAGCGGCAAGGACATCACCGGCGCCGGCATGATTCAGGGCCTGCAGACCAAGGACGGTCATGTTGCCTTCGCCATCCAGGTGGACCCGGAAAAGGGCGCCGAAATGGAGCCCTTGCGCAAGCAGGCGGAAGAGGCCGTCTACGGCCTGGACGGCGTGGTCTCGGCAACGGTGGTGCTGACCGCCGAAAAACCGGCGTCCCAGGACGCGCCCCAAGCGCCCCCAGGCGCCCAGGGCGGCACGCCGGGCGCGGGGCCGGCGCCGGGCCCGCCCGTGATTCCCGGCGTCAATGCCATCATCGCCGTGGCCAGCGGCAAGGGCGGCGTCGGCAAGTCCACCACCGCCGTCAACCTGGCTTTGGGTATGGCCGCCGGCGGCCAGCGGATCGGGTTGCTCGACGCCGATATCTACGGACCGTCTATGCCCCGGATGATGGGAATTTCCGGTCAACCCGGCTCATCCGACGGCCATACGCTGGACGCGATGGAGAACTATGGGATTAAGGTCATGTCCATGGGCTTCATGGTCGATGAGGAAACGCCGATGATCTGGCGCGGGCCGATGGTGCAGTCGGCTCTGGAGCAGATGCTGCACGACGTCAACTGGGGCGAGCTCGACGTTTTGGTCGTCGACATGCCGCCGGGCACCGGCGACGCGCAGTTGACCATGGCCCAGCGGGTGCCGCTGACCGGCGCCGTTATCATTTCCACGCCCCAGGACATCGCGCTCCTGGATGCCAGGAAGGGGCTCAACATGTTCCGCAAGGTGGACGTGCCGGTGCTGGGCTTGATCGAGAACATGAGCTACTTCATCTGCCCTAAATGCAGCGAGCGCTCGGAAATCTTCAGCCACGGCGGCGCCCGCAAGGAGGCCGAAAAACTAGGGATCGATTTCCTGGGTGAGATTCCGCTCGACATGATCATTCGCGAGACCTCGGATGGCGGCCGCCCGATCGTCGTTTCCGATCCCGGGAACGAACACGCAAACGCCTACCGCACCATCGCCGACACCCTCTTCAAGAAGATCGAACAGACGCTCAAGGCCCAGGAATCCGCGGCCCTCAAAATCGTCGTCCAGTAGAGTCGTCCAGTAGAACCGTACCACTCATTCTTCGCGCCGCCGGGAACGCGCCCGCTCGTGCGGGTGTCCGTTTTCGCCTACCATGGGACCCATGGTTGTAAACCTTCCGCGCCTGGCGATCCTTTCTGGCGCCCTGATGATCCTTGTGGTTTCCATGGCTAGCCGGTTGGCGGCCGAACCGGTGAAGCCGCTAGCCGACGCCGAGTGCGACGACGTCAGGCACGGGATCGAATGGAGCGTGCCATTCGGTCCCGGGTTCAGAGACGGCTAGAATTCGAATTCCCCAAGCCCGACCTCGGCATCGAAGGGAAGGTCTACCGGCTATTGACGCTGGGCACCGGCATCCAAATGGAAAGCTCCAAGATTCGTTCGTTCAAGGACATGCGCGACCATACCAGTGGCGCGCTGCGCGACCTGGGCTGGGGGGAACCCGGGCAAACGGCCCGTTTTTTCCGAAAAATAGACCCACGGGCGTGCCGTCTTCGCGCTCCACAAGTCGGGCAACATTTGCGTCTCCACCATCATCATCGGCGGCGTCGAAGGCATCGAGCCGGACGCTGCCGTGATCAAGGACGGCAAGGTCCTCCTTGGCGCGCTCAAGCCCTACCAGCGGGAATGGTGAATTTCCGTCAACTGCTTCCAGGTACCCGTGCCGGAAGGGGCCGACGCCCCCGCCACCGATACCCCGGGCGCCATGACCGACATGGCCGCCCCCGAAGACCCGGCCCCAAAAACCGCTCCGAAGAAATAGCCGCTTAGAGCGCTACCCGGTCGAGGATGATGAAACTAAAGGCCGGGCCGCCGTCGGTTTCCGGTTCGTTGCGCTGGCGATCGGACTCCGTCCATTCGCCTCGGGCAAGCTCGGGAAAGAAGACGTTGCCTGGAAACTCCTGGTGAACCTCCGTCAGGTAGACACGCTGGGCCCTGCCCACCGCCTGGGCGTAAATCTCGGCGCCACCGATGACGAAGACCTCTTCCACCCCCTCGATCTCGGCGTTGGCGGTCGCATTCACCAGCGCTTCTTCCAGATCGTGGACCACGTCGGCGTCGGGTGCCCGGAAGTCCCGGTCGCGGGTGACGACGATGTTGGCCCGGCCCGGCAGCGCACCGCCGATGGACTGGTACGTCTTGCGGCCCATGACGACCGGGTGGCCCAGGGTCAGTTGCCTAAAGTTCCTGAGATCGCTGGAGATGTGCCAGGGCATGCCGCTGTCGAGGCCGATCGTCCGGTTTTCGGCCATGGCGACGATCAGCGAAACGCGCATGGGGGGATGGCCGCCCGGTCAGACCGCGATGGGAGCGGCGATGTGGGGGTGGGCCTCGTAGCCCACCAGTTCGAAGTCGCCATAGGTGAAGCGGAAGATGTCGGTGACGTCCGGGTTGATTTTCATTTCCGGAAGCGCCAACGGCTTGCGGCCGAGCTGGATGTCCGCCTGTTCGAGGTGGTTGGCGTAAAGATGCGCGTCGCCGAGGGTGTGGATGAAGTCGCCCGGCTCCAGCCCCGTCACCTGGCCCACCATCAGCGTCAGCAGCGCATAGGAGGCGATGTTGAACGGCACGCCCAGGAACACGTCGGCGCTACGTTGATAAAGATGGCAAGAAAGCCCGTCCTCGGCGACGTAGAACTGAAACAGGCAGTGACACGGCGGTAGCGCCATCGCGTTCACGTCAGCGACGTTCCAGGCGCTGACGATGTGGCGGCGCGAGTTGGGCTCGGCCTTGATGCTGTCGATGAGGGCCTTGATCTGGTCGATTCGGCTTCCGTCCGGGGCCGACCATGACCGCCACTGGTGGCCGTAGACGGGGCCGAGTTCTCCGTTTTCGTCGGCCCAATCGTCCCAGATGGTGACGCCGGCGTCATTTAGCGCGCGGACATTCGTATCCCCGGATAGGAACCACAGCAGCTCGTGGATGATCGATTTCAGGTGCAGCTTCTTGGTCGTCAGCAACGGGAACCCGGCGCCCAGATCAAAGCGCATCTGATAGCCGAAGACGCTTTCGGTGCCGGTGCCGGTGCGGTCGCTCTTGAATACGCCTTCGGAGCGGATGTGACGGAGGAGGTCGAGATATTGCTTCATGAATGCGCCAATGAACCCCCAGGGACCCCCAAGGGGGCCGAATCGCCGATTTTACCCCGGTTGGGCGGCCACGCAAAGGCCGGCGGCCCAAAGTTCGAAGACGAGCGGCGCCTGCTCGAACGACTGATCCTGCGGCCACGCATGGCCGGCAACGACCCCGAGGAGCCGGACCCGGGGAGGGATCGCCCTTCACTTGCTAAAACCCCTTGCGAATTACTATATTAAGGGCGCCGGTTTGCCGGCTATGGCGATAAACGCCTGACGGAATAAGCGTTGCGGACCCGGGGGCAGTACCCGGCGCCTCCACCAGTTCCTTTCCTTCCCTGAAAAACGGGAGGGATTTAGCGGGGGCGAAATAGGATCGACGTGCGTGGTAAAGGTCTGGTTTTTGCTCGGTGAGGCACCACCGTTATCGGTCCACAAAGCAATAGTTGCTAACGATAACTATGCTCAGGCTCGTCTCGCTGCGTAAGCGGTCAGACGGACCGACCTCTTAAGTCCCCGGGCTTTAGCAGCCTTGGGCGGGGTTCGGGAGGCACCTGGCAACAGAAGCCTCCCACTTTCCTTCTCCCACGGCGCCGTCATTGACCGTTCCTTTGTGAGGTTTTTTTGGCCTTTCAACGCCGGACGCGAAGGGTTAGAAACAATGCATGGAAAACGATCCTTTCCGCTATCACTCATGGATCGAGGATGCGCTCCGCGGCGTCATCCACCACTCGCTCAGTTATGCCGCCGAACACGGTCTTCCCGGCGACCATCATTTCTACATCACCTACCTCATCGATGGCGACGACGTAGAGTTGCCGAGTTACCTCAGGGCCGATCATCAGGAAGAGATGACCATCGTGCTGCAACACGAATTCGAGGAACTGGTCGTCACCGAAGAAGCCTTTTGGGTAACGTTGCGCTTCAACGGCAAGCCCGAGCGGCTTCGCGTCCCCTTCCACGCCGTGGTTTCTTTTTCCGATCCGTCGGTGAATTTCAGCCTGCAGATCAAGACTGCCTTGGGATTCAACGCCGGTAACGAAACCGATATGGCGGTGGCCGGAAATTTCGAGACCGAAGAGACGGAAGCGAGCCCCAAGCTCGAGGCGGCCCAGGGCGGGGACGACGAAAGGTCGGGTGAAGTCGTCACCCTCGACGCGTTTCGCAAGAAATAAGGGGGCCGGAGCCAAGCTCCGTGCGAACAGGCCTGAACGGTTGCTGTTCGTGTTAGCGGGCCCGGGGGAAGGACCATGAACGACGACACCTACCGCGAGATGTTTCCCATTGGCGAAGCCGATACCCCTTTCCGCAAGCTGACCGGCGATCACGTCACTTTGGCCCCCTTCGAGGACGAGACGGTGCTGAAGGTCGGCGTGGAAGCTTTGACGCTTTTGGCGGCCGAGGCCTTCAAGGACATCTCGCACCTGCTGAGGCCGGGGCACCTGGAACAGTTGGCCAGGATTCTCGACGATCCGGAGGCGTCGGATAACGACCGCTTCGTCGCCATGGACCTGCTGAAGAACGCCAACATCGCCGCCGGCGGCGTGCTGCCCATGTGCCAGGACACTGGCACTGCCATCGTCTTAGGCAAGAAGGGCGGGCGCGTGTGGACCGGCGGCGGCGACGAGGCGGCGCTTTCGCGGGGCGTGCTCAAGACCTACACCGAGACCAACCTGCGCTACAGCCAGTTGGCGCCGCTGGATCTGTTCACCGAAAAGAACACCGGCAACAACCTGCCGGCCCAGATCGATATCTTTGCCGACGAAGGGGATGCCTATAAGTTCCTTTTTATTGCGAAAGGCGGAGGCTCGGCCAACAAGACCTTCCTCTACCAGCAGACCAAGGCGCTCCTAAACCCGGACAGCCTGATGGATTTTTTGGATGAAAAAACCCGCACGCTCGGCACCGCCGCGTGCCCGCCCTATCACCTAGCCGTGGTCATCGGCGGCACCTCGGCCGAATTGACCCTAAAAACGGTGAAGCTCGCCAGTTGCGGATACCTGGATACGCTACCGACCAAGGGCAACGAATTCGGCCAGGCCTTCCGCGACCCCGAATGGGAACGGAAGGTCCATGAACTGACCCAGGACATGGGCATCGGGGCACAGTTCGGCGGCAAGTATTTCTGCCACGACGTCCGCGTCATTCGGCTGCCCCGCCACGGCGCCTCGTGCCCGGTCGGTATCGGGGTGTCGTGTTCCGCCGACCGCCAAGCGCTCGGAAAGATCACGGCGGACGGCGTCTTCCTAGAGCAATTGGAGGCCAACCCGGCCCAGTATCTGCCCGACGTCAGCGGCGAGGAATTGGGTGGCGACGTGGTCGAGATCGACCTCAACCGGCCGATGCCCGACATCCTGGCCGAACTTTCCAAGCACCCGGTAAAGACCCGGCTTTCGCTCAGAGGGCCGATCATCGTCGCCCGCGACATTGCGCACGCGAAACTGAAGGAACGGCTGGACGCCGGTGAGGGCCTGCCCCAGTACTTCAAGGACCACGGCGTCTATTACGCCGGCCCAGCGAAGACCCCGGAAGGCATGGCGTCCGGGTCTTTCGGCCCGACCACGGCGGGGCGCATGGACCCCTACGTCGATCAGTTCCAGGCCGCCGGTGGCTCGATGATCATGCTCGCGAAAGGCAACCGGTCGAAGGCCGTGACGGAAGGCTGCAAGAAGCACGGCGGCTTTTATCTCGGCTCCATCGGCGGCCCGGCGGCAAGGCTGGCCCAGGACTGCATCCGCAAAGTGGAAGTTGTGGAATACGAAGACCTGGGCATGGAAGCGATCTGGAAGATCGAGGTCGAGAACTTCCCCGCCTTCATCGTCGTCGACGACAAGGGCAACGACTTTTTCTCCAAGTTCAACCGCCCGGCCATCCATGACGGGTAACGCCGGGCCGACGGACGATGGCGTCTCCTCAAATCCTTTTTGACGGCCCTGTGGACGCGCCCTTGACCGTCGCCTTGGCCCACGGCGCCGGGGCGCCCATGGACAGCCCCTTCATGGCTGCCTTCGCAGAGGGCTTAGCCGCGGAGGGCTTTCGCGCCGCACGCTTCGAGTTCCCTTACATGGTCCGGCGTCGCGAAACGGGCACCAGGAAACCGCCCGACCGGGGGCCGGTCCTTCTCGACACCTGGAGCGCGGTGATCCGGGACCTTGGCCCTGAAAATCTCGTCATCGGCGGCAAATCCATGGGCGGGCGCATGGCGTCCATAATCGCGGACGAGGCGGGGGTTCGGGGCCTGGTCTGCCTGGGTTATCCCTTCCACGGGCCGGGCAAGCCGATGAACCACGACCGCGTGCGGCACCTGGAAACCCTCGGGACGGCGGCGCTGTTCTGCCAGGGCACGCGGGATTCGTTGGGAAGCGCCGAGGATGTAGCCGGGTATACGCTATCGCCCGTCATCGAGTTTAACTGGCTGGAAGACGGCGACCACGGCTTCAAGCCCAGGAAGGCGTCGGGCCTGACCGAGGACGGCAACTGGACAGGCGCTATCAACGCCATCGTCCGGTTCCTGGGGCGCCTTTAGGGGATGTTCCCTATCGAGCCCCCGGTGCTGGGCGCCTTCGTCGTTGCCGCCGTCGCCATCATCATTTCGCCGGGGCCGGACACCATCATCATCCTACGCCACGCCCTTACCGGCGGCCGGAGAATCGGGCTGGCCGCGGTCTCGGGCGTGCAGTTGGGGCTGGTGGTGCATACGGCGCTGGCAGTGGCCGGCATCTCGCTGATCATCGTGTTGTCGCCGGAGCTGTTCAAGGCCGTTACCTTCGCCGGGGCGGCCTATCTGACGTGGCTCGGCCTGCAAAGCCTCAAGGGCACAGGCGGGCTCCAGGTTCGGCCCAGATCGGCGCCGGTCAGGGCCGGGCAGGCGTGCCGGGAGGCGACGCTTTGTAACATCCTCAATCCCAAGGTCATCCTTTGGTTCCTGGCGCTGTTGCCGAACTTCGTCGACCCGGCCCGGGGCGACGTGACGGCGCAGTTGATCACCCTGTCATTGGTGCTGATCGCCCTCAACATCCTATGGCAGGCGCCGATGGCGTTGGCGGCGGACGGGCTCCGTCGATGGCTTAGCCGGCCCGAGGTTGGGCGCGCCGTCAACCGGGTCTCGGGCGTGATCCTGATCGTCATGGCGGCGCTAATGCTCGCCCAGCACTTTTTGTGACGCGTCGTTATGCCCGTCAGCCCCAAATACCTGGATTACCTGCTCGATATACTGGAACCGCTCGGCCACGTTCGGGCGAAACGTATATTCGGCGACACCGGGTTGTTTCTAGATGGGACCATGTTCGGCTTGATCATCGATGATTTTTTGTATTTGAAGGCCGATGAACAAACCCAAGGCGAATTCGAGCCCCGGGGAATGAAGCCTTTAACCTACGAGAACAAAAACCACACAGAACCCGTCCGGCTTTCGTATTTCGAGGCTCCGCCCGACGTGATCGAAGAGTCCGACGGCCTTTTCACCTGGGGTCGGAATGCCTGGGAAGCGGCAAGGCGGGCGGGCGGCAAAAAAGCCGGTAAAAAGAACAAAAACAGGCGGCCGGCCGAAAAATGAAGTCCGGGGTGGCGCGCATCCGCAAGCGCTCGGTTGTGATCGCTGGCCACGCGACCAGCGTGTCGCTGGAAGAGGCCTTCTGGCGCGCCCTGAAAAAGATCGCCCATGGACGCCGTCAGTCCGTGAACGCCCTGATTTCCGAAATCGATTGCGAGCGCCCAAGTGATCTTTCTGGCGATCTTTCCGGCAACCTTTCGAGCGCCATCCGGGTTTTTGTCCTTGAAATTTCGGGGGAAAATTCGGGCAGCGAATAAACTGCCGGTCACCGCCGCCTGAACAGTTCCTTCAACATGTCCTGGGGTGTGATCTGCCGGGGTTGGGATTGGGGTTGAGAGGGGGGGGATGGCGGTTCCGAGCCCGGCGGCGAGGGGAGAGTCCCCGCCGTGCCGCCGGTGGTCCCGGTTCCCTGCTGGGGCACGCCGCCACCGAGGATTCCCTGGAGGATGCCGCCGATTTCCTTCGGGGCTTTTTTGATCAATTTGTCGATGCCGGGAATCGGTAGGCGGCCGCCTGGCAATTTGGAGGTTTCCAGTTTCACCGTCGGATTGTCGAGCCGGCCACGGACCGTGAACGGTACAGCCTGGGTCACGTTGGTGCGTGATCTTGACTGCAGCAACGAAGTCATGATGTTCGCCTCCAGTTGCACCTGGCCCTTGACGTCGATGCGCCATCGGTGAAGGTTGATGGAACCGGCGGCGGTGCCTTTGCCGACGTGGGTGGTCAACCTCAAATTCTGGGACCGGGCGACGCCGCGGTTGATCCGAAAATTACCGGAGATTTTGGCACCGGAACTCTTTTTGGCGCCGCCGAGGAGGCCGGCAAACTGGTTGATCGCCGACACCAGGCCCAGTGCGCCTGCCATCGACGTTCCCGTGGCCGACCCCTTGGCATCGACCCCCGACATGCGGAGCGAACCGCCGCCGCTGAGGCCGCTTATCATTTCGGCCATGCTCCGGCCGGTGGTTTGCAGCTTTGCCTGAACGCTCATTCTGCCCGTCGCCAGAGGCTCGCCGGCAAGCGCCCGCGTGGCCAGGCTCAAGTTTACATTTTCAAGCACAAAAACCGTCTTTAAACGCGGCCGGGCGGTGGCCGTGGCAGTTGCGGTGGCGTGCAGCGCGCCGCCGAAAAGCTGCCCTGTGACCTTCGAGACCTTGAACTTTCCGGCAACCAGGGTGAAGGCCAAATCAGCGTTATCAAGCCTGTATCGATTGAATTCAATGGTCGGCGATTTCAACGCCAACTCGGCGTCGAAAGCGCCGAACCCGGACAGGTCGATGGGATCGCGGGGCCACTCACCGGCGGCGGCGAGGGTCAACAGTCGGCCTTGTTCGCCCGCAGCCAGATTGCGCATCCCGGTCCAGGCGGCGGGAAGGACCCTCGCCCCTCCCCAGGGCCGCCCCTTCGGCCCGTCACCGAGTGAAGCGGTCTTGCGGGCCGGTAGGAACGGGTCGATGGTTATGGCGCCGGCGTTGAGGGTGGCGGTAATGTTCGGGCGCGGGCCGCTAAGCGCCAGGGCAACGTCGCCCTTCAGCCCGATGGTCCCAATTTTCGCCGTCATGCCTTGCAGGGTCAACGCCGCCGGGCCGAGCTTGAGCCGGGCCTGCACGTCGAGGCCGCCGATTTTTCCGGCCGGCCGATAACCGGTCCCCAACACCCTGAACAGCCGGGCCGCGTTGGGATGAATGACCTTTAGGGTCATGTCTAACATATCGCCGGCGCCAATCAGGTTGAGTGTGCCGTTGAGAGAAACGCTGCCGCCGGCTGCCTTCAGGATCAGCGTCACCTTGGGGGTCAACAGGTTGCCGTCAAGCACGCCACTGGCGTTCAGGGGCCCCAGGTTTTTTCCCACCGCCGGGGCGTTGACCTCGGCCAACCTCAAGAGTCGGGAAGCGTCCTTGGTGGCGAGCCGAAACTTCAGCGCCTTGGTGGTGGGAAGGGTTGCCAACCCTTCGATCTGGCCGTCGATGTTGACCGAGGCGCCGGCGACGTCCAATTTCAGGCTCAGACGGGGAGACAAAAGTTTGCCGTCCAGCTGTCCCCTCACCCTGACGACGCCGAGATCAGTGGAAGGCACCGGCGGGTCAAGGCCGGCAAGCCTCAGGAACCGGGGCACGTTACTGGCCCGGACATCGAACTTCAAGCCGGTGGCCGTCGGCTCGCCGGCAAGCCCGTCGATGACCCCGCTCACCGAACCCGAGGCGCCGGCCATTTTGGCGACGCTGAGACGATGAATTTTGAGCCTGCCGTTATAAAGGGTCCCATCGAAGAAAACGTCTTTGATCTGTCTGCCCTCGAAGACCAGGGTCTTGATCCGCGCCTTTAGATTGGCATCCAACGTCGTCAGCATTTTGAGCGCCGGGAGCGAGGCCTTGGCCCCGGACTCGGTTCCAGCCTTGGCGGCAGCCGCTACCCCGGGTTCCCCGACAGCCTTGGTTGCCTTCTTATTACCCGTTTTGGTCGTCTTTTCGGGCGGTTTCGGAAAATAAGCGTCGAGGTTGAGGCGGTCGAGGAGGAATTCGGCACCCAAGGACAGCCGCTTGGTGATCGCTACCGTCACCCCACCGGTCAGCCGGGACGAATCGAACTGAAGGTCGAGACCCAAAAACTGCACCTCCTTCGGTCCCGCCACCACCCGGGAAACGAAAGTCAGTTTCCGCAGACGGTCCGATGCGACGTCCTTGATTTCCGATCCCAGCCACCCGAGGACCCCGCGAAGGTCGTTGACGGTGGTTTCTAATTCTCCCTCGAAACGGGGCTGTCCTTCGGCGGCGGTGACAAAGCCGAAGACCGCCATGTTGGAACCACCGGGGAACTTTCCCGATAGCTGGCTGATGGTGATCTCGCCGTTGGTCAATTCGGCGTTCAATATCGCTTCACGGATGACGCCGTTGCGATAGGTGATGGCCTCGGCCGAAAAATTGAGCGAGCCGTTGATGTTCTTAGGGATCGAGAACGCCGTCGTGCCGCTTCCACCGGTCCCTGGCTTCGAGGCCGACGGCCCGGACGATGAGGATTCCGGTGTCCCCGCCGCGGGTTGGGCCTTACCTCCCATGGGGGGGGCGGATAGTTCGAGCCATCTGTCCAGATCGATCCTGTTGGCGGCAATGCGCCCGGCGATGTTCAGGATCTTTCCGGCGTCAATGGTGATGTCGGCGGTGGCTTTGGTTTTCCCGAGCCGGAAGTTGAGGCCCTTGATTTCGGCTCCGGCGGCCGTCGCCGTAATGGACCCGTCATAAACAAAGGCTTGGGACAGCAATTCCGGCAGCGTCGTTCCCGGGAGGGCGGTCCCGATCAGCCCGGCGAGGGTGTTGCCCCCACCCTTGATCTTGCCCTTGACCTTGGGAACCTCCTCAAGGCCGACGACGGTACCGCTCATTTGCAAATGGGCGTTGCCTGGCGCGACCCCAAGCTTCAGGTTGAACGGCACCGTGCGCCCGTGAATTATCTCGCCGACATGGACACTGTAGGTCAACGGCACGCCACGAAGTCTTAGGCCACCGGCGCTTTCAAACGGCCCGGCCAGGGACGCGGCGGCGAAATTAGCGTTGACTGCCGTGATCTGCTCGACGGTGCCGTTTTCAGCGTTACGGTAATTCAGCGTTGCGTTTTCAATTGTGAAGTTATCTAGCGTGATCGGCGGCACCGAAGTCGCCGCCACCGGCTCCCCCGTTCCCACCGGCGGCGGGACGGCCTGGGTGGTTCCGCCGCCGTTATCGAATACCCAATTCCGGCGCCCGTCAGCGAGCACTTCGAGCTCGACCACCGGGTCCACCAGCTTGACCCGTTCGACCTCGATGCGGCCGGTCAGAAGCGGGGCCAAGGCAACGCGGACCTCGAGCGACTTAAGCCGCATCATGTGGGGCGACGACGCGCCTTCGATGTTGGCAAGGGAAACGTCACCGGCTATCAGGGTCGGTGCCGGCAGCACGGTTATCTTGATATTGCCGTTGATGACCAGGTCGCGGCCGATGGCTTTCATGGTTTGGGCCTGGATGTCGACTTTGTATTGGTTCCAGTCGACCAGGCTGGGCCCGACCAGCACGCCGCCGGCGAGCACTACCAACAGTACGCCTATGACCCACAAAATTCTTTTCATGGTCTCAAATCCGACATCCGTCGAAGGATATAAAGGGCCCGCCCGTCCTGGCGGGAAGGGGCTGACGGGCGATAGTAGTGCCAGTGCGCGGTCAGGGCAAATCGAAGACGGGGGCGCCGGCCGGCGCCGTCAGCCATCGACGATTATGGCCCGGAAGTCGTTGACGTTGGTCCACGTTGGGCCGGTGACGACGAGGTCGCCAAGGGCCTCGAAAAACGAATAGGCGTCGTTGTTTTCAAGGAAAGCCTCGGCGTTCAAGCTCTGGTCCCGCCCGCGGCTAAGCGAATCGGGGCCGATGAAGGCGCCGGCGTTGTCTTCCGAGCCGTCGATGCCGTCGGTGTCGCAGGCCATGGCGTAAATGCCTTCGGCGCCGTCGAGCGCCAACGCCAGCGCCAACAGGTATTCCGTATTCGGTCCCCCGCGGCCACTGCCGGTAAGGGTGACCGTGACTTCTCCGCCAGACAGCAACACCCTGGGGACGGCAAAGGGCCTTTCCCCTTGGGCGACGGCCAGCGCCAGCTTCCCTTGCCCCCGGGCGACGGCACGGGCCTCCCCCTCGATGGCGTCGCCAAGCACCGACGGGGTCAACCCCGCCTGTTCCGCCGCCCCGGCCGCCGCTTCCAGGCTACCCCGGGGGCGGGCGACGATGATGGTTTTCGTGTTGTCGAAGGCTGGGTCGCCGGGTTTCGGCGTCTCGGCCTCTTCCGATTTCAGGTAGGCGGTCATGTGTTCGGGTGCCTCGATCCCATACTTTTCGATCACGGCTAAGGCCTCGGCCGTGGTCGTAGGGTCGGCAACGGTCGGGCCCGAACCGATGACCGCGGGATCGTCGCCGGGAACATCAGAAATCAACAGGCTAAGCACTCGGGCCGGCGCGGCGGCGGCAGCCAGCCGGCCGCCCTTGATCGCCGACAGGTGCTTGCGGATGCAGTTCATCTCGCTGATGGTGGCGCCGGAACGGAGAAGCGCCTCATTCAACCCCTGTTTGTCGTCCAGGGTCAGGCTGCCCGCCGGCACCGACAACAGTGCCGAGCCGCCGCCGGAGATCAGGGCAACCAAAAGGTCGTCGGGCCCGAGGCCCTTCGCCAGCCCGAGGATACGCCCCGCCGCGTCGACGCCACGGGCGTCGGGAACCGGGTGGGCGGCCTCGACGATTTCGATCCTCTCGCACGGGACAGCACATCCGTAGCGGGTCACAACCAAGCCCGAGAGAGCGCCCTTCCAGTTATCTTCGACGGCCCGCGCCATGGCCGCCGAGGCCTTGCCGGCGCCGATGACGACGGCGCGGCCCCTGGCGGCATTGGGGGCGGCATCGGAGGATGGGGCAGGAAGATGGGCCGGCACGCAGCGGGACGGATCGGCGGCTGCCACCGCGGCATCGAACAAATTGCGGAGCACCTTGGCGGGGTTGTCGAGACTCAACGGTCCCATCCGTTATCCACTAGACGCGGACGATCTTGCCTGGGTTCATGATGTTTTGGGGGTCAAGGGCCACCTTGATGGCGCGCATGACGCTGATCGCGTCGCCGTGCTCGGCGGTCAGGAAACCCATTTTTCCATAGCCGACGCCGTGCTCGCCGGTGCAGGTCCCATCCATGGCCAACGCCCGCATCACCAGGCGTTCGTTGAATGCATTGCATGTCACCAATTCGTCCTCGTCGTCGGGGTCCAAAAGCAGGACGACGTGGAAATTGCCGTCGCCCACATGACCGAGGATCGGCGCCAGAAAGCCGCATTCGTCAATGTCGCGCCGGGTTTCCAGGATGCATTCGGCCAACCGCGAGATGGGCACGCAAACATCGGTGGTCAGGGCCTTGGCGCCGGGCCTGAGCGCCAAACAGGCATAAAAGGAATCGTGGCGCGCCTGCCACAGTCGGTTACGGTCTTCGGTCTTGGTCGCCCATCGGAACTCGGCCGCGCCCAGCTCGCCGGCGATGGCCTCGACAGTTTCTACTTGTTCAACGACCGCCGCCTTGGAACCATGGAACTCGAAGAACAATGTAGGCCGCACCGGGTAGTCCAGTTTCGAAAACTTGTTGACGGCGTCCATTTGGACCTCGTCCATGAGCTCGATCCGGGCTACCGGCACACCAGCCTGGATCGTCTGGATCGCAGTGTTGACCGCCGACGACAGGTCGGGGAAAGGACAAACGGCCGTGGAAATGGCCTCGGGGATGCCATAGAGCCGGAGCGCCACTTCCGTTATCACCCCCAGCGTCCCTTCGGAGCCGACGAACAGCCGCGTCAAATCGTACCCCGCCGACGACTTCCTGGCCCGGCGGCTGGTGCGTATGACCCGCCCGTCGGCCAGCACCACGGTCAGGGCAAGGACGTTTTCGCGCATGGTGCCGTACCGCACCGCATTAGTGCCCGACGCTCGGGTCGCCGCCATGCCGCCAAGGGAAGCGTCGGCCCCGGGATCGATGGGGAAAAACAGCCCCGTGTCGTGCAGGTGTTCATTCAACTGCTTGCGGGTGACGCCGGCTTCGACCGTCACGTCCATGTCCTCAGCATTGACTTCGACGACATTCGACATGCGGGAGAGGTCTATGGAGACCCCGCCTTCCAGTGCCGCCACATGGCCCTCCAGCGAGGTGCCGGTGCCGAAGGGGACGACGGGCACCTCCCGGGACTCGCACAGCTTGACGATTTCGCTGACTTCTTCGGTGGTTTTGGGGAACACCACGGCGTCGGGGGGATGATCGGGGTGAAAGGACTCGTCGTGGCCATGCTGTTCCCGGACCGCGGCCGCCGTCGACAGCCTGTCGCCGATCACGCCGCGCAAAGCCTGGATCAAGTCGTCATTGACGCGCGCGGTCTTGGCGGTCATGGCCTTCCCCCTTAAAAGCCGTTGTTATTCTTATATCAAAGTAGCGCCCCCACCAACCGCCTTCAAGGCTGCCCTCGGGGGCAGGGCAGACGGCCACAAGTCCGGGCCTAAAATTTCTCGACCCACGGGCGCAGGTCCAACTCCTGGGTCCATGTGCTGCGGTGCTGCCGGTGAAGATCGAGATAGTTCTCGGCGATGGCGTCGGCGTCCAGAAGGTCGTCGGGCGGGCGCTCCTTGGCCAGACCGGCACGGGCGTCCGACATGATTTGCCCGTCGATGACGACATGCGCCACATGGATGCCCTGAGGCCCGAACTCGCGGGCCATGCTTTGGGACAGCGCCCTTAGACCGAACTTGGGGATTGCCAAGTTGTGGAACCCTGCCCCGCCGCGAAGAGACGCCGTGGCGCCGGTAAAGAGGATGGTGCCGGCGCCTTTTGGGACCATGATCCGCGCCGCCGCCTGGCCGACCATGAAACCACCCAGGCAACCGACCCGCCAGCAACGTTCCAGTTCTTCCGCCGTGGTTTCTAATAATCCTTTTTTGACGAAGGCGCTGGCGTTGTAAACGACCAGCCCCGGCTCTCCGAGATCCTCGGCGACGGTTTTGAACAGTCCCCCGACGGCGCCTTCATCGGTGGCGTCGCAGGCATAAGCCCGCGCCCCACCGTCCAGCCCGTCGATCAGGCCCGACAGCTTGTCAGGCGCGCGCAAAGCCGCGGCGACAGCCATACCGGCGCCGACAAAACACCGCACCAGCGCCCAACCGAGCCCGGTGCCGGCGCCGACGACCAGCGCTGTTTCCTTCCTGCTCATCCTTGAATTGCTCCCCGCATCTAGATGGGGTTGCCCTTGGAGTCAGCGCGGATTTCTTCAATCCGGTGCCGGATGCCCGCCATATAAGGATTGATCTCAAGCGCCTTTTCCCAGACCTTCACCGCCGCCGCCGAATTGCCGAGGGCGTCGTAAATCAGCCCCATGCCCGAAAGGGCACCAAAATGGCGGGGTTCCAAAGTCAGGGTTTTTCTGATGTCCGCCACAGAGGAGTCAAAATTACCCATCAGGTAATGCACCGTCGCCCGCTTGTTCCAGCCTTCGGCAAAACCAGGATCACCCCGCACCACCCGGTCGAAATAGGAAAGCGAGCCCTCGAAATTCCTCTCGCCCATGGCGGCGATGCCAAGCGTCATGTTTTGATCGATCTCGGCGACCCCCCGGTAGATCCACAATTTCCAGATAAGGCCCTCGATGGCCGCCGCCTCGAAGGCGTTGGTGCTTACCTTCAGGCGGCCGAATAGATCATCTAGCTTGTCGCTGGTCTGGTCCGCCATGCCCGCCCCCGGCAGCGTCAGAACCGCCAGCCATCCGGCAAACAGGATTAAACGAAGGTTTTTCATCGTATCTCCTCCTTACGCCATCCCCTTATGCCATCCCCGGGGGTTTCGGTCCGCCGGTAGCCCAGTCCAGAAGCTCCACCGTGTGGATGACGGGAGGACCGTCATCCCCCGCATCTGCGAATCCGTTCGCGATCTGCTCCAGGCAGCCGATGTTGCCCGTGGCAACGATGTGGCCGGCGGTTTTTCTCAGGATTTCAACCTTGCGGTCGCGGAGCCTTGTGGCAAGTTCGGGTTGCAGCATGTTGTAGGTGCCCGCCGATCCGCAGCAGAGATGGCCTTCCGCCGGCTCCAGGACTTCGAACCCGGCCTCGCGCAACAGGTTTTTCGGCTCGTCCACGAGCTGCTGGCCGTGCTGCATGGAACAGGCCGAATGATAGGTCACCAGCAGGCGCTTCTCCGTCACCACGCCGTCGAGCCCAAGTTCGGCCATGACCTCAGTGATGTCGCGGGCAAGGGCCGAGACCCGCGCCGCGCGGTCGGCCCACGCCGGGTCCAGACGCAGCATCCAGCCATAGTCCTTGACCGTGGTGCCGCACCCTGAGGCATTGATGACGACGGCATCCAGCCCGCCACCCTCTCCTTCGGCGGCCTTCTCCCAGGCCTCGATATTGGCCTTGGCCAGGTCCAGGGCAGCGGATTCCATCCCCAGGTGATGGACCAGGGCCCCGCAGCACCCGGCGCCTTCGGCGACGACGACCTCGCAGCCGTGGCGTTGAAGCAGTCGCACCGTCGCTTCGTTGATCTCCGGCCGCAGGACTTGTTGGGCGCAGCCGGTCATCAACACCACCCGTTTCCGGCGCTTGCCTTGGGCCTCAAAGACCTGGGGCCTGTCGACGGCAGATGGAGCGGGAACATTCCGAGGCGCCAGGCCGGCCACCGCCTTGAGGCGCCCCGGCAAGAATCTCTTGAACGGACCGGCAAGGCGGGCGCCCGTCACCGCCAGGCGGAATCTTTCCGGCGACGGCACCACCGCCGCCAGCAGCCGTCGCAGCATCCTATCGGGCCAGGGGCGGGCGAAGGTCTCCTCGATGCGAACGCGGGCTTTGTCCACCAAGTGCTGGTAATCCACCGACGCAGGGCAGGTGGTCATGCACGAAAGGCACGAAAGGCACCGGTCGATGTGCTTGACCACCTTGGCCGGCGCCGGTACGTCGGATTCGAGCAGGTTTTTGATCATGTAGATGCGCCCGCGCGGGCTGTCGCGCTCGTCGCCGAGCAGCACATAGGTCGGGCACGTCGCGGTGCAGAACCCGCAGTGCACGCACTTGCGAAGGATGGTGTCGGCGGCCTCGATCTCGGGGTCGGCCAGTTGGGCAAGGGTAAAGTTGGTTTGCATGGGATCGTTCTGCCCTAAACCCCTTCGTACATGCGGCCAGGATTAAGGATGCCCTTGGGATCAAAGCCTTCTTTGACACGGGCCGTGAGGTCCCCAAGCGCGCCCGTTTGGGGCTGAAACACCGGTACTTTGGCGCGCACCTCCGGTGCGGCGCGGACCAGCGTCGCATGGCCGCCCGTCGCCGTCACCGCCCAGCGCACCACTTCGTGGCCGGCGTCGGGTCTGACGTCCATGACCAGCCAGATCAACCCGCCTCCCCAGTCATAGAAAACCTCGCCACCGAGATCGGCAAGGATGGCCGAGGCCACTCCGGCGCCCGCCGTCGGCGGCACCGAGAGGCGCCACACCTGAGAGCTTAAGTCATCAGAGTTAGCGCCGCCGCCGGAGCCGCCTCCATCGAGGGGCCTCACGTCGCGGATTTCCCGCCAAAACAAGCCTGAGTTCTCTGAATGCAGTTCTTGGACGTCGCCCCAATCCTTCCAAAGCTCCGTCAGTCCTCGGCAGCGGTGCTCCACCGAAGGGCCAGGGCCTTCGACGCGGACCGCCGTCACCGCTCCACCAGCACTGGAAACGTATTCGACCGCGGAAACAGCAGCGGCAGCTTTCGGCAGGTGGGCGGCGCCGGAAACCTCGTGAGAGCTGCCCAACGCCGCCGACATCGCCTCGACGGCAGCGGCGTCTGGGAGGCCCAGGACCAGGACCGTGCGGGTCTTTTCCGGCGCCGGGAGAACCTTAAAAGTGACATCGGTCATTACCGCCAAGGTTCCGAGGGAACCGGCGAGGAGCTTCGACAGGTCGAAGCCGGTGACGTTCTTGACCACGGTGCCGCCCGATTTGAAAACTTCGCCGCGGCCGCTGACGGCGTTGAAGCCCAGAAAGTGGTCGCGCGCCGCGCCGACCTTGAGGCGCCGGGGTCCGGCCAGGTTGCATGCGATCGCCCCGCCGATGGTGCCCCCGTACTCGTCTACGTCCCTGGGCCCGTCCCCCGGCCCGCCCAACAGCCCGCCCAGGTCGGTCGGCTCGAAGGCCATCTGCTGGTTGTTCTGCCTGAGCGCCGCTTCGATCTCGGCCAAGGGTGTCGCCGAGCCGGCGATCATGAACAATTCGTTGGGTTCGTAGCGGCCGATGCCGGAAACCTTGGAAAGGTCCAGACAATGCTCGGCTTCGGCGGGCCGCCCGAAGCCCTGTTTGGAGTCCCGCCCGACCACTGCCAACGGCGTTTCGGAGCCCGCCGCCCATTTGACGGCGTCCAACACCTGCTCGGCGGTCTCGGGGCGCAAGGTCTCGGTCATGAGGATCTAAAACCGGGGAATATCGGGGAACGGCAGCTTGCCCTCGTGCACGAACATGCGGCCTAATTCGGCGCAACGGTGAAGGGTCGGATAGACCTTTCCCGGGTTCAACAGTTGGCTGGGATCGAAGGCGCATTTGAGCCTTTGTTGCTGCTTCATGTCGTCTTCGGTGAACATCACATCCATCAGGTCGCGCTTCTCGACCCCGACGCCGTGTTCTCCGGTAAGTACGCCGCCGACTTCGACGCAATAGCGCAGGATATCGGCGCCGAATTTTTCCGCTTTGTCCAATTCGCCCGGTTGGTTGGCGTCGAACATGATCAGCGGATGCAGGTTGCCGTCGCCGGCGTGAAACACGTTGGCGACGTGAAGGCCATATTGGTTCGACAGCATTCCGATGCGCTTCAGCACGTCGGCCAGGCGGTGGCGCGGGATGGTGCCGTCCATGCACATGTAATCCGGCGAGATGCGCCCGACCGCCGGAAAGGCGTTCTTGCGGCCCGACCAGAAGGCCTCGCGTTCCTGTTCGGACTGGCTGACGCGCAAATACGTGGACTCGGCCTGGTGGGCGATGGATTCCACCCGTTCGATCAGGTAATCGACCTCGGTCTCGGGTCCGTCCAGCTCGACGATCAGGAGCGCCTGGACATCAAGCGGATAGCCGGCATGGACGAAATCCTCGGTGGCGTGGATGGCGGGCTTGTCCATCATCTCCATGCCGCCGGGGATGATGCCGGCGCCGATGACGGCGGCGACGCAATCGCCAGCGCTTTCGCTGGTCGGAAAACCCAACAGCACCGCCCTTGCGGTTTCCGGTTTCTGCAGGATGCGAACCGTGACCTCGGTGATGACGCCCAACAGCCCTTCCGAGCCGGTGGCCACTCCCAACAGGTCATAGCCGCCGGAATCCAGCTGCTTGCCGCCAAAACGCACCACCTTGCCCGACATCAGCACCATTTCGATGCCGAGCACGTTGTTGGTGGTCAGGCCGTATTTCAAGGAATGCACGCCGCCGGAATTTTCAGCCACGTTGCCGCCAATGGAACATGCAATCTGGCTCGACGGGTCGGGCGCGTAATAGAAGCCCCTATCCTCGACGGCCTTGGTTATGGCGAGGTTCGTCACCCCCGGCTGGGTGACGACGACCCGGTTATCGAAGTCGATTTCCAAAATCCGGTTGAATTTGCCAAGCCCCAGCGTGATCGCGTCGGCCATAGGGAGCGCGCCGCCGCTTAGCCCGGTGCCGGCGCCCCGGGGCACGATCTTGACACCGTTTTCGGCGCAATATCGAAGAATTTCTGAGACCTGTTCTGTGGTCTCGGGTAGCACCACGATCAGCGGCAGCCCCTTGTAGGCCATCAGGCCGTCGTGATCGTAGGCACGAAGCTCATCGGCGTCGGTGATGACCCCTTCGCCGGGGACAATGGCGCCAATGACCTTGATGATCTCGGCGCGGCGTTCGACCACGCCCGCGTCCGGCTCCGGCATCTGCATCGCCGTTTCCCTCCCTGGTCCGACGGAACGGGTCAGTCTAAGAGATATGGGGACGGCCTCAAGAACAAAAAACCGGGCCGAATGGGCTTGCGAACACGGTCAAATCACCAAAATCCGGCCGGCGGACGGTTGCAAAGGCGAAACTATGCCAAGGACGGTGAAATTATCATCTTCGGTAGCGTTGCCTTAAACCGGCATCTGGTCGAAACTTACGCCCCCATCCTGCGCGGTGAACGACTGCCTCGATTAAATTCAAGGCCGGTTTAGGCCATGTTTCATGGCCCCCCTGGGGAGGTCCCACGGCGTCAACCTGGTTATTCGGCTTTAACCTTGACGGGCCTTGAAACGCTTGTTGCGTTTGTTGATGACGTAGACGCGGCCACGCCGGCGCACGATGCTGCAGCTTCGCTCGCGGTTTTTCGCCGATTTCAGAGAATTCCTGACTTTCATGGCCGTGTTCCCGGTTGGGTGCTAAATGGCACCCGCTTGGGGGCGCCGGAAGGGCGGAAAATAGGGGGTGGGTCCGACAAAGTCAATGGCGGGCCAAGGCGGGCCCAGTCGTGAGCGGCCTCGTGGGCGGCGCCGGGTCCGCCCCTCCTCATGGCCGCCGGCAAACGAATTCGATGGGGGCGGTTCGATTTCCACTGGACGTACTATCTATTTTCTTCGGGTATGGGGCCTAACCGTCTTCCTCCAGACATTCGGGCTCATCCAGCAGCACTCGCCGCGCATGGTAGTGGAAGGTTGCGTTTAAGGTCTCCGGCTTGAGGCGGTAGTTGTGGGCATCACGGCCTGCTTCGGGCGGGAGGGGTTGGATCGTCCCCGCTCCCATCGCCAGCAGTTGTAGGCGGGCCGCCCGCTCGATTAACAGCGCCCGGATCGCCGCTTCTTCCACTGTCGCCGCCGCCGCCAGTTGCCCGTGGTGGGCCAGGAGGATGGAGTTCTTGTCTGCCAACGCCGTCGAGATCAGCTCGCCCTCCTCGTCACCAATGGGCGGACCCGGCCATTCGGGAAGCCAGGCGCAGTCCTCGTAAAACATCGACGTATCCATGTGCGACACCTCCAGGGGCACGCCGATCATCGACAAGGCCGAACAATAGGGAGGGTGCGTGTGGACGATGCAGTTGACGTCCGGCCGGGTATTATAAATCCAAAGGTGGAAGCGGTTTGCAGGATTGGGTATGCCCCCGCCCGACAGCACGTTCAGATTGCCGTCGACCAAAATAAAATCGGCGGCGCGGATTTCCTCAAATCCCAAACCGAACCGCGCCGTCCACAGGGTGCCGGGTGCGTCGCCCCGGGCGGTGATTTGGCCGGCCAGGCCCGAACCGTGTTCCTCGGCCGCCAGCATGCGGGCGGTCAACACCAGCTTTTGGCGCAGGCCCCAGTCGGGCGTCGGCAGGTGTTCCCGCATCTCCGCCGTGGCGCGTTCCTCGAAGTGGGTCTTGTGTTTGTGCTTTGTTTTGGCCAAGAATTTTGCTCCCTCCGGGGGATGGTGGGCGCGGCTGGGATTGAACCAGCGACCCCCTCGATGTCAACGAGGTGCTCTCCCGCTGAGCTACGCGCCCCTATAAAGCCCGAGCCCGGCGTTTTAGCCTTCCCGCCTGGTCTTGGCAAGCCGAGGCGGCAACGGGTATAAAACTCTTCAAGAATCAAACGAAGGGGAGGACGCCTTGACCGCACCTGACGACAGTGGCCCGACGGCTTTTCACAGGAACCCTGGCCCTTTCCCGCCGTGGCACGTCTGCGTCCCCGGCGAACAGACTGCGCCGGTGGTTTTCGCGTCGCCCCATTCGGGCCGCGATTATCCGCCCGAATTCGTCGCCTCGTCGAAACTCGACGTGCTCCAGCTCAGGCGCTCGGAAGACGCCTTCATGGACGAAATCTTTGGAGCTGCGCCGGATTATGGGGCCCCGTTGTTGTGCGCCCGTTTTCCGAGGGCTTACGTGGACGTCAACCGGGAAGCCTTCGAGCTCGACCCGGGGATGTTCGAAGACCCCTTGCCGGACTATGTAAACACCGCTTCACCCCGGATCACCGCCGGGCTCGGCACCATTGCGCGGGTCGTCACCGACGGCGAGGACATCTATCACGGCCCCATCCGCTTCGAAGAGGCGCTGAGGCGAATCGAGGCCCATTACGAGCCCTATCACAGGGCCTTGGCGGGGCTCGTGGAAGCGACAAATAAGCGGTTCGGAGGTTGCCTCCTGGTCGATTGCCACTCGATGCCTTCGGGCGTTAGCCCCGCGCCTGAAGGCGGCGGCCAGCGGCAGGTCGATGTGGTGCTCGGCGACTGCTACGGAACGGCCTGCGCACCAGCCATCACCGACACCGCCCAGCGCGCGCTGGAGGCCATGGACTTCATCGTGACCCGGAACAAACCCTATGCCGGAGGGTTCACCACCCGCCACTACGGCCGACCCAAGGACGGCATTCACGTGCTTCAGGTCGAAATCAACCGGGCGCTTTATATGGACGAAAAACGGGTCAAACGTAGCCACGGCCTGCCCAAGTTCACGCGGCGCATCGGGCGGCTGATGCGGGCGCTCGTGGACATCGACCCGGATATCCTAAAGGCCGCCTGAGGACTCAATGAAATGATGCCCGAGGCCACGCCTGCCGCCCCCGACGCAGGTGATATCCTGATCCGCGACGTCGCCGACGGCGACATGGCGGCGATCCAGGACATCTATGCCCATCACGTACTGGAAGGGTTGGCCAGTTTCGAGGAAGAGCCCCCCGACGAGGCAGAAATGACCCACCGACGGGATTCCCTTGTCGCCGATGGTTACCCTTACCGGGTCGCCGTCCTGGATGGCCGCGTCAAGGGCTATTCCTACGTTTCGAGGTTCCGGCCGCGCCCGGCCTATCGTCATACGGTGGAAAATTCCGTCTATGTGGACGTCGGCGCCCAAAGACAAGGGATTGGCCGGCGCTTGCTGGAAGACCTGATCGAACGCTGTACGGAGCTTGGGTACCGCCAGATGATCGCCGTCATCGGCGATTCCGGCAACGAGGCGTCCATCAGTCTCCACGCCGACATGGGATTCGAGAAGGCCGGGCTGCTTTCCTCCACCGGCTTCAAGTTCGGCCGCTGGGTCGATACGGTCATCATGCAACGCCCATTGGACGACGGTGACGGCACCCTGCCCCCGGAATGAAACGGCCCTGCCGGGCTGGCCCCGCCAGCGCCGCCGGGCCGTGGCCAGGCGGAAAAGCCGGTTGAGATTTTTTAGCGACCGAAGCAAAACAGGGTACGGGGGGCCGCAGCAATTTGCTGGCCGCCTTCCGGAACAAGCAGTTTGATGCCTGGCGCGAGGCTCGCTCCCAGGGCGTCGGCACCCAGCACCTGATCGCCATGCGCCAAGCGGGGCTGCAATTGAAGCGAAAGCGTGAAATGGACCGCCTGCTGAAAGGCGATTCCAAAACCAACTTCGCTGCCAAGCGCACCCAACCACTAATGGATTGTCGCCTCAAGGTCGCTGGCCTGAGCGTCGGCCCGGGCATGGGACCGGGTGCGGATGCGGGTCGGGATACCGGCAACAGGAGCCTTTCGGCCGCAGCCATGGCCGCAAGCGCGGCACGTGCCGCCAGCCGTTAAATCACCCCGTCTTTTTTGAACTTTTCAATCTCTTCGGCCGAAAGACCCAAGAGCCCGCCGTAGATCTCTGCGTTGTGTTCGCCGAGGCCGGGGCCGAGGGCGTTGATTTCGCCGGGCGTTTCTGAAAGCTTCGGGATCACGGACGGCACCACCACCCGTCCGAGGTCGGCAAGCGTCACTTCTTCGAGGTTGCCGCGCGCCTGGATGTGGGGATCGGCGAAGATATCGGCTATGGAGTTGATAGGCCCCGCTGGCACCTGGAATTCCAGGCACACCGTCATCAGCGAATTCCGGTCCATGGAACCGGTCCATTCGGTGACGCGCTTGATGACCTCGTCGCGGGCGGCCAATCTTTTTGCCTGCTCGCCAAAGGCTTCGGCCAAGGCGGTGCCACCCTCGCCCATGGCCTTACAGAGCCTTTCGAACATCTTGTCGGTGGTACACGCGATGGCCACCCATTTTTCGTCCTTGGTCCGGAAATGGCCGTGCGGGCAGGCGTTCAGTGTGCCCATGCCCTCGGCCTCGCGGACGGTGCCTTGGGCCGCGTAGGCCGGGGCAATTTCGTCGAGCATCCTCATTACCGATTCATACAACCCCAAGTCGACGTCCTGGCCCCGGCCGGTGGTTTCCCGGCTGCGCAGCGCCATCAACACCCCGACCGCCCCGTGGAGCCCGGCGATGTAATCGCCCAGCGACGTCGATCCCGGGGTCACGGGGGGGCCGCCGGGGAGCCCCGAAAGATGGGTCAGCCCGCCGAAGGCATGGGCGACGCGGGCGAACCCGGGACGGTCCTTGTAGGGCCCCGTCTGCCCGTAGCCCGTGATACGGAGCACCACTAGGCCAGGGTTGCCGCGGCGCAGCTCATCGGGACCGAGACCCCACTTCTCCAATGTGCCGGGGCGGAAGTTATCGGTCAGGACGTCGGATTGGGCGACCAGCCGCTTGAACAGGGCCGTGCCCTCGGCCTTGCCCAGGTTTAAGGTGACGGATTTCTTGTTCCGAGCTTCCGATAGCCAGGCCAGGGTTGAATCTTCGCGGCCGGTGGGCGTCCCGAAGCGCCGGAACGGATCGCCCCCTTGGGGACATTCGACCTTGATGACCTCGGCCCCGAACTCGCCCAGAATGGCGGCGGCGTAGGGCGCGGCAATGAAGGTAGCGGTATCGAGCACCCGGATGCCGGAAAGGGGAAGGTTCCTTGCCTCAGCCATTACCGAACTCCGCTTCCGCCGTCATCGCCATGGTGCCGTCATGGTCGAGCGCCCACAGCGCCGCCTTGCCGCCGTCCTCGGGGCTGCCGGCAACGGTGAACGGTCCGCTATCGAAAATGGGGCCCCGCGCCCGATAATCGAAGCGGCTGAGAAGCGCCTTCGGATTCTCGCGGCAGCAGAGGTCCATCAACAGCGTCGCGATCAGGGGCCCATGCACGATCAGCCCCGGATAGCCCTCTTCCCTGGTCACGTAATCGCGGTCGTAGTGGATGCGGTGGCCGTTGAAGATCAGCGCCGAATAACGGAACAGCAGCATCGGGTCCGGGTCGATCACCCGTTGCCAGACCGCGTCAGGCGGTGAATTTGCGATTAGCGAAACGGCTGCCTTCAACCTGGCCCCTTCGGGGGGCACCCCGCGGTAAACGATGTCGTGTTCCTCGACGATGGCCGGACCTTTGGCGCCAGAAATCTCGTGGCGCACCAGCACGAAGACCAAAGGCCCGCTTTTGCCTTCTTTGGCGCTAACGTTGGCAACTTCCGAGCGCCGCCTGATCTCGTCGCCGACCTGAAGCGGCTTATCGAAAGTGATGCGCCCGCCCGCCCACATGCGCCGCGCCAGCGGCACCGGCGGCAGGAAATCGCCCCTTTTGGCGTGGCCGTTGACGTCAAGATCGGAATGCCGGGTGCGAGACAGGAAATAGAGCCAATGGCCGCCCGGCGGCACCGGATCGCCGGGAACCGGTTCGGGGTCGTCCCTATCCAGCGTCGCCGAGAGACACGCCAGAGGCGCCGCCGTGACCACGTCCGTGGCGTTCTCGGTGCGCCCAATCCACTTCCTGAGGTGGTCGAGGTCAAGGGTCATCGGAATAAACCGTCTAACGTTGATATCGCCGCCGTTCATTTACCACCGTCGCGAACAAAAATCGCTATCCTTATGCACCAACGAAGTGGATAGGGTCCATGACGCCAAGACCAGCCGCCTTTTTGTCGTACGGGTTCCGCCCGTTTTTTCCGTTCGCCGGCATCTACGCCGTCCTCACCATGGCCGCCTGGATGGCGTGGTTCAGCCTCGCCCAGGCTCTGGGCACCGATTTCCCACCGCTGCTGTGGCATACCCATGAAATGCTGTTCGGCCACACCGCCGCCGTGCTGGCCGGGTTCCTGCTGACGGCGGCGCCGAGTTGGGCCGGCGCAGAGCCGGTGCGGGGCGGGCCGCTGACGCAGGGGCGGGGCCATGAATGACGGCCTCCTGGCTGATATCGTCGGCGTCACCCATACCCTGGTTGTCCTGTTCATTGTCGGTGGGCAGGCATTGATCCTGGCTGGGTGGGGCCTGGGCTGGACTTGGACCCGGAACCGCGTCTTTCGATATGCCCACCTCATCGCCATCGGCTTCGTCGTCGTCCAGCAATGGCTGGGCCAGTTTTGCCCGCTGACCCTCTGGGAAAGTGACCTACGCCGGAAGGCTGGCGCCGGTGGCTATGAGGGGGGTTTTATCGAATATTGGCTCGACGCGCTGCTTTATTTTTCGGCGCCGGCGTGGGTGTTCACGACCGTCTATACGGCCTTCGGGGTGTTGGTTGCCGCCACCTTCATCTTCTATAGGCCTGGAGCAAAACCGGATTGAATAGAATCGCCCCGGGCGATCCATCAATCCGGTGAATTTGCTCTAATTTATTGAAATAGGGCGGTAAAACGCGGTGACAACCCTTCCCCACCAGTCAACGAGGATTAAAAAGACCTCGGCAGGCCGAGAACGTGCTCGGCGATATAGCTGAGGATCAGGTTGGTCGAGATCGGCGCCACCTGATAGAGCCGGGTTTCGCGGAATTTGCGCTCGATGTCGTATTCCTCCGCAAAGCCGAACCCGCCGTGGGTCTGCAGGCACATTTCCGCCGCCTGCCACGAGGCGTCAGCGGCCAACAACTTCGCCATGTTGGATTCCGCCCCGCAGGGCTCGCCGGCATCGAACAGGCCGATGGCTTTCCCGACCATCAGGTCAGCGGCTTCCGTCGCTGCAAAGGCGCGGGCGATGGGGAACTGGATTCCCTGGTTTTCGCCGATAGCCCGGTCGAAGACCCGGCGCTCGCCCGCATAGCCCACGGCCTTTTCGATGAACCACCGGGCGTCACCGATGGCCTCGGCGGCGATCAGGATGCGCTCGGCATTGAGGCCGTCCAGCAGGTAACGGAAGCCCTCGCCTTCCTCACCCACCAAATTACGTGCAGGCACACGCAAATCGTCGAAAAAGACCTCGGTCGTGGCGTGGTTGATCATCGCCCTCAAGGGCTTGATGGTCAGGCCTTTTTCCTTGGCCTCGCCCATGTCAATGATGAAGACCGAGATGCCGTCGTGGGGTTTGGGGCCTTCGTCGCGGGGAGACGTGCGGGCAAGCACCAGCATAAGGTCCGAATGCTCGGCCCTTGACGTCCACACCTTCTGGCCGTTGATAACGTATTCATCCCCATCGCGTTTCGCCGTAGTGCGGATGCGGCTGGTGTCGGTGCCGCTGGTCGGCTCCGTCACCCCAAAGGCCTGAAGGCGCAGCTCGCCAGCGGCGATCTTGGGCAGGATCATTTGCTTTTGTTCGTCAGAGCCATGCCGGAGCACGGTGCCCATGATGTACATCTGGGCATGACAGGCACCGCCGTTGCTGCCAGATTTGTGGATTTCCTCCAGGATCGCCGCCGCTTCCGAGATGCCGAGGCCACTGCCGCCGTACGCCTCAGGTATCAAGACCGCCAGGTACCCCGCCACGGTCAAGGCCTGGACGAATTCAGTCGGATAGGCCCGTTCGCGGTCGCATTGCCGCCAGTATTCGCCCGGGAAGTCCTTGCACAGCGCGCGGACGGCGTCGCGGATTTCTGGATGGGATTCGGAATGGGATTCGGGCATCAGCTAAAACCTCGAGTGCATGCATGGCACGTCCCCCGGCACCACAGTGTCTAAGGTCGCGGAGGGACACCGGGGGACGCATCCACCTATAGCAGATTTACCCGCCCGCCGCCCTGCCTCCCGCCGGAAAGGCGGCGGCAGGCAGACCGGGAGTTTTTCGCCCAGGAAGTCTTGTCAACGCGCCGCCGGGCCGCCGGCGGCAAAAAACACCGCCAATGATTGCAGCCCCTGGACAAGACCGCGCCCGGCCCGGGTGATCCGTTCCTTCATCTTGCGCCGGTTGCGGGTCCGTTCAGCCGCCAGCCGGGATCCGATGCCGGCCGTGAGATCGCGGCCTTCCTCGTGCTGGCGCATGTAGAGCCGGCGGTCCTCAAGTGGGATGTCGGGATGGAAATGAAACGCCGTCAGGGCCTTATTGGCGCGCTGATAACAGGTGAAGGCTATCACTTCCTCCGGTCCGAGGTCGAATTTCTTGACGATCGGCGGCGTTGCGGCGAGGCCGCGTTTGGTGATTTTGCACCCTTCGTCGTATGCGTGGATGAACTCGATCAACCATTCGTCCGGGTGATCCATCCCGTCGGTTTGTTGTTCAATCATGGGAAGCCTCTCTGGAAACTTTATTGCGAACAGAGGCGGCCCGCGGGTGGTCGTCTCCCAGGATTGTCGTAAATGCCCCTAGTCAATGTTGTTTCGGCGGTCGTCTCCGGTACGCCCGAGTTATAAAAGACCCCTCAACCTCCCGAGGAATCCTCCCGAGGACGCGGCGGAGCGGCCCCGGCGTGGACGGATTTGCCCATGGCTTGGCCGGGAACCTGATGGTTGGATACTGTAAAGGGTTGAAGCCTTACAACTAGAATATATTCTTCCCGAATAAATTTATGCCCATAAGGCGGATCCACGTTTGGCCCGCCACCGTTTTTTGGCCCAACCGGGAGAGATTGCCGTGGCTTTTGTCATTCCGCCGAATCCCGTGCCTGCCGTCGCCGTCGATGGATCGGACGACCTGTTTCCGGTGCATCGGGTTTACTGCGTCGGGCGCAACTACGCCGACCACGCCCGCGAAATGGGCCATGACCCTGATCGCGAACCGCCGTTCTTTTTCCAGAAATCGCCCGACAACCTGTCGCCCGCCGGGCTTATGGACGGGGCCGGCTTCCCCTATCCGCCCCAGTCCCAAAACGTGCATTTCGAGATCGAGCTTGTCGTGGCGCTGTCGGGCGGCGGCGTGGACGTGTTCGAACGGAAAGCCCTGGACCTGATTTGGGGATACGGTGTCGGGCTCGACATGACCCGGCGCGACCTCCAGGGTGAAGCCAAGAAAGCCGGCCGACCCTGGGACTCAGGAAAAGCATTCGAGCATTCGGCCCCCATCGGCCCCCTTTATCCCCTCGCCGCCACCCGGCCCATCGAGGAAGGCCGCATATGGCTCGACGTCAACGGCGAACCCCGCCAGAACGGCAATGTCAATCAACTGATCTGGAAGGTGCCGGAGATCATCGCCCATCTTTCGACCCTTTTCGAGCTCCGGCCCGGCGATCTGATCTTCACCGGCACCCCGGCCGGTGTCGGCCCGGTCAGGAAAGGCGACGTTATGGAAGGCGGCGTTGAGGGCGTCGGCGAAATCAAGGTCCGGGTAACCTGACCGGCGGCGACCCCCGCCAGATTGTACCCCACTCTATTGACCCTCACGGTTGTCAGTGGCCAGGACCAACTCCAGATCGACCGCTTCCCCCGTCGGCGTTTCAAGAGGCAGGACAAGCGCCAGGGCCGCCCACCAAAACGCCAGGAATTTCGCGCTCCCCTTCATGGCTCAAAGTTTAGAATAATCGACAGGGCCCGTGGTTTTTAGGCGCCGGGTCATGGGCGGCATGGGGGATTTCAACCCACTGGCAGTATTGAACACAATCACCCGGTCGTTCGACCCGACGCGGCCCGACGCAAGTTCCTTTTCCAGCGCCACCACACAGGCCGCGCCCTCGGGACAGAGATGCAGCCCTTCCTCGATGCAAACCTTTGCCCGCGCCCGGACCACGGCATCGTCGTCGACCGCGGTGGCTAAACCGCCTGATTCATAAACCACGTCGAGGACCAGCCTGCCGCCCAAGGGATTGGGCACGCGGACACCGTGAATTTCGGTGGTGACGTCGGCCCACGGCTCCTTCACCTCACGCTCGCCCGCCTCGAATGCCTTAACTATGGGCGCGCAGCCGGTGGATTGGACCACCACCATGCGCGGCATCGGCCCGTCGATCCAACCGATTTCATTGAGTTCCTGAAAAACCTTCCACATGGCGATCAGGCAGACGCCGCCGCCGGTGGGAAAGAAGATGAACTCGGGCAGCCGCCAGCCCAGTTGCTCGGCTATTTCGAGCCCCATGGTCTTCTTGCCCTCGACCCGGTAGGGCTCTTTCAGCGTCGTCAAATCGAACCAGCCCATTTCCTCTGTCCCGTCGGCGACAATTTTGGCGCAATCGCCGATCAGGCCATCGACCCGCCAAGCTTTGGCGCCGTGAAACGCAATCTCGCTGGCCGTAACGTCGGGCGTGTCGGCGGGGGTGAAGACGTAGGACTCGATGCCGGCGCGAGACGCGTAGGCCGCCAGCCCAGCGCCAGCGTTGCCCGCCGTCGGTATGGCAATGCGCGTAACGCCCAGGGACTTGGCCATGCTGACCGCCACCGACATCCCCCGCCCCTTGAAAGAACCCGTGGGCAACCGCCCTTCGTCCTTGACGATGACGTCTCCGCCGCCGAGCCGTTTCCCGGTCTTGGGAAGGGGAATCAACGGCGTCATGTTTTCGCCGAGGCTGACCGGCGGCACCCCCGGACCGAGAGGCAGGAATTCCCGGTAGCGCCACATGTCGGGCAGGCGCCGGCTAATGGTGTCCTTATCAACCGCGGCGGCGAGGGCGTCCAGGTCATAGCGCGCGAAAAGGGGCGCGCCGGCCCTGGAAAGCCCGTGCAGCACGCCCGCCGGGTGGTGTTCGCCGGTTTGGGAGCATTCCAGATGGGTGAGGAAGGAAGCGGCAGATTCCGATGGCGCGGTCATTTGAAATACCTCCCTTAAGGAACGGCAATGATCACAAAATTGTCACATTTCCAGCAAGTAAAAGCCATTTTGAGGACCTTCAATACACCCTCTCCGATTTCCAAACGACGGTCAAACGGGAGGTGGCGATCAGACAATTCGAACTTTGGTGGCGCAAGGTGGCCGCATTGTTGGGATTCGGTCACGGACGCCGGACCGTCGCCGTCTACCGCCATCGCCACCGTCACCTACGGTGACAATTGAATAACGGTCATTTGCGGAGAATTGCCCACGGGCGGTGGCTCAGAACGATCCTTCACTTCATCCCTCCCCAGACCACACAAACTTCGGGCCGCTTCAGCGGCCCTTTTTTTTAGGAATGACGGGAATTTAAAAGACAGGGGGCAAACGAATGCCGCTGTCAGGTTAAGGAAAAGCAGGGCGTCCTCAGGCCTTAATGCGTTCCGCCTTGGGATCGTAAAACGGCCTCAGCGAAGCCCGGGCCGGGAAACGGACGCCGGCAACCTCCAATTCGTAGTTTCCGGCAGCGATAAATTCCCCGTCGACAACGCCCCTGCCTTCGGTGTCCTCGACATAGCCGAGGCCGATAGCACCGCCCACCCAGTGGCCGTACATGGCCGACGTGATATAGCCGGCAATGCAGCCGTCACGGTAGACCGGTTCGTTGCCGTAGAGAAGCGGTTCGGGGTCTTCGAGGAGGAACTGGACGAGGCGCCTTTTGACCCCCGACTGCCGCTGTTCGAGAAGCGCGTACCGGCCGATGAAGCCGCCCGGCTTGTCCCAGGCGACGGCGAAGCCAAGCCCCGCCTCTAGGGCCGTATCCCGATCGGCGATGTCGTGGCCCCAGGTTCGATACGCCTTCTCCATGCGGAGTGAATTCTGGGCGTGGGTGCCGGCCAAGGCCGGTTCGTGGCCGGCGCCTTCTTCGGTAATGGCATCGAAGGCCAGGGTGGCGTTGGCGGTGGGAATATAAAGCTCCCAGCCCAATTCGCCGACATAGGAAATGCGGGACGCACGGACAGAGGCCCCGCCGATCTCTATCTCCCGGGACGTTTGATAAGGAAATGCGCCGTTGGCAAGATCGGCCCCGGTGAGCCCTTGCAAAAGGTCCCGGGCCCTCGGGCCCATGACGCCGAGAACGGCGAAATCCCCGGTAACGTCGGTAAGCCTAGCGTCGGCGCCGTCCGGAATATGGCGCTTCAGCCAGTGGAAGTCGCGGACCTGCGACGCCGCCCCAGTGACGATCAGGAAGCTTTCGGGACCTAAACGGGTGACGGTGAGGTCGGCCTCGATGCCGCCCCGTTCGTTCAGCCATTGGGTATAAACGACGCGCCCCTCGGCGACGGCAACGTCATTTGCCGAAACCCGGTTGAGCACACCTTCGGCATCCCGGCCCCGGAGGTCGAACTTGGCGAACGGGGTCTGATCGAATAGCCCGACATTCTCACGCACGGCGTGGTGTTCGGCGGCGGAATGCTCGAACCAGTTCTGGCGGCTGAAACTGTATCGGTACTCGGGCGTGACACCATCCGGCGCGTACCAGCCCGGGCGTTCCCAGCCCTGGGCCTCGGCGAAGCAGGCGCCGCGGGCGGCGAGGCGGTCGTAAAACGGGGATTTGCGCACCCCGCGGGCGGTCCGGAACTGGTAAAAAGGCCAGTGGACGTCATAGAGACGGCCCAACGTTTCCACGACCCTTTCCCGGAGATATTCCGGGTTTGCCTGGAACGGCATGGCGCGGCGGATATCGATGGTCCAAAGATCCATGGGCGGATAGCCGTCCCGCATCCATTCCGCCAGGACCCTGCCAATGCCTCCGGCGGATTGAATGCCGATGGAATTCAGCCCGGCGGCAACAAAGAGGCCGTCCAGTCCCGGCGCTTCGCCCAGGTAGTAGCGGTTATCCGGCGTAAAGCTCTCGGGCCCGCAAAAGAAGGTCTGGATGCCGACGTCCCGGAGCGCCGGCATGCGGTTGAGCGCGGCTTCAAGGATCGGCTCGAAGTGGTCGAAATCGTCGGGCAGTTGATCGAAACAGAAGTCTTCGGGGATGCCGTTCATGCCCCAGGGCTTGGCTTCGGGCTCAAAGGCGCCGATGAGCATCTTGCCGGCGTCTTCCTTGTAATACGCCCAGGCGTCGTAATCGCGGACCACCGGCAGGTCCGGCGTTACGCCGTCGAAGGGTTCGGTGACGATGTAGAAGTGTTCGCAGGCATGAAGCGGCACGACGACGCCGACGGTGGCGGCGATTTCCCGGGTCCACATGCCGGCTGCCAGTACCACGAAGGGGGCCGCGATATCGCCCGATTCCGTTTCGACCCCAGTAACGCGGCCGTCCGAATGGTTGACGACCAAGACCTTGGTGTCCTCGAATATCTCCACGCCGCCTTGGCGTGCGCCCTTGGCCAGCGCCATGGTGATGTCGGCAGGGTTGGCCTGGGCGTCGGAGGGGATGAAGGTGCCGCCCAACACATCGGAAACCTCAATCAGCGGGTAGAGGTCCTTGCACTCCCGGGGTCCGATCACATCGACCCGGAGCCCGAAGACCTTGGCCATGTCGGCGCGACGCTTGAAGTCTTCCAGTCGGCCCTCGTGGGTGGCGATGGAAAGCGAACCGTTCTGCTTGAAGCCGGTAGCCTGGCCGGTTTCGTCTTCCAGCCCGGCGTAGAGTTCAGCCGTGTACTTGGCAAGCTTGGTCATGTCCTGGTTGTCGCGGAGCTGCCCGATCAGCCCAGCGGCATGCCAGGTGGTGCCCGACGTCAGCTTTTTGCGCTCAACGAGCACCACATCGGTCCAACCGATCTTGGCCAGGTGATAGGCGATGGAACATCCAATGACGCCACCGCCGATGATGACGGCTTGAGCTTTTTGGGGCGGTGTTTTTGCCACGACCTTCCCTTGTTTTCAGGGCGTTGGCGGTGATCGTAATGGGTAATGCCTAGACGCGCGATAGAAAACCCTTCGCTCTCGGGCTTTGAGCGGGCGTTTCGGAGTGACGGGGGGAAAGCGCCCGTTATAATCGGCGCCCATGTTCGAACTTTGGATTCCCATCACCATTGCCGCCGCGTTCTTTCAAAACCTACGCTCGGCGCTGCAGAAATACCTGAAATCTCGGCTCAGCACCGCCGGCGCCACTTACGTACGGTTCTTCTACGCCTGGCCGTTCGCTGTGATCTACGTGTGGGGCCTAGCCAAATTCGGCGGGTTCGAAGTTCCGGGTATCACCGTCGAATTTCTCATTTACTGCCTTTTGGGCGGGCTGTCGCAGATCACCTTTACGTTCCTTTTGATCTGGCTCTTTTCGTTCCGCAACTTCGCCGTCGGAACCACCTATACCAAGATCGATACCGTGCCGGTGGCGATCCTGGGCCTGCTGATCCTGGGCGATCCTCTCAGCATTGCCGCCATCGTCGCCATCGCCGTCAGCCTGATCGGCGTCATAGCGCTGTCCGTGGCTGAAACCAAGATCACGGTGGGAAATTTGATCACCAACCTCAGCGAGAAACCGACTCTGATCGGGCTCACTTGCGGCGCCTTTCTAGGTGCGTCGGTGGTCTTTTTCCGGGGCGGCGCGTTGTCGCTTGGCAGCGACGGGTTCATCATGCAGGCGGCCTTCACCCTGGCCTTCTCGGTAGTCATGCAGACGTTGATGATGGGCGCCTACCTGGCGGTCAAGGAACGCGACCAGCTAAAGGCGGTGCTGGTCCATTGGCGGCCGTCCTTAGCGGTCGGTGTCACCGGCGTGCTGTCCTCGATCGGGTGGTTTTCGGCCTTTACGCTCCAGAACGCGGCTTATGTCCGGGCGCTGGGGCAGATCGAGTTGATCTTCACCCTTGTCGCGTCCGCGGTGTTTTTCCGCGAAAGGCTCAACAGGCTGGAAGCCGCGGGAATCATTCTCGTCACCGGCGGCATCATGATTTTGGTGCTGGCGGGCTGAGGGGCGAAGCCGTCAGGCTGGGCCCTGTTTCTCCCGGGAATCCATCCAGATAGTCATCGGCCCGTCGTTGACCAGATTGACCGCCATGTGGGAACGGAACTTGCCGGTCTTGACCGGCACCCCCTCCTGGCCAAGTTGCTTGCAAAAATATTCATAATGCCGTTCCGCCGTCTCCGGATCGGCGACGCGTGAAAAACCCGGACGATTGCCCTTCTTCCAGTCGGCCCCAAGGGTGAACTGGCTGATGACCAGAGCCTCGCCGCCGACTTCCAGAAGAGACAGGTTGGCCTTGCCATTGGTGTCGGCGAACAGCCGCATGTTGGCAACCTTGCGGGCGAAATAATCCGCGTCCGCTTCGCCGTCGTCCTTCTCGGTGCAGACCAGGACCACCAGGCCGGGCCCGATGGCGGCGATGGTCTCGCCTTCCAGGCTGACGCCCGCTTCGCTGACCCGTTGCAGGAGGGCTTTCACTAGTTGTCGGCGCCGCTTTTGAAGTGGAACTGGGCACCGGTGCGGATGCCCGACGGCCAGCGGGCGGTGATGGTCTTGAGCCGCGTATAGAACCGTACCCCCTCCATGCCGTGGACGTAGTGATCGCCGAACAGCGAGCGCTTCCAGCCGCCGAAGC
>CAZQZB010000013.1:0-47720 GCA_964597695.1 uncultured Thalassospiraceae bacterium
ATGTCGAGAACCGGGATTCCTTCGGTGATGCAGACGATCAGCGGCAGTTCGGCGTAGATGGCCTCCAGGATGGCGTCGCTGGCGAACGGCGGTGGAACGTAGATCACTGACGCATTGGCGCCGGTTTTTTCGACCGCCTCGGCGACGGTGTCGAACACCGGCAGGTTCAGGTGCGTGGCGCCGCCCTTGCCCGGCGTGACGCCGCCGACCATTTTGGTGCCGTACTCGATCGCCTGTTCGGAATGGAACGTGCCCTGGGCGCCGGTGAAGCCCTGGCAGATGACCTTGGAATCGGAATTAACGAGTACGGCCATTAAGCGGCCTTCTTGACGGCTTTGACGATTTTCTCGGCGGCGTCTCCCAGGTCGTCGGCGGAGACGATCGGCAAACCGGAATCAGTCAGGATTTGTTTTCCTTTTTCGACGTTGGTGCCTTCCAGGCGAACCACCAGAGGCACGTCCAGGCTGACCTCCTTGGCCGCCGCGACAACGCCCTCGGCGATGACGTCGCAACGCATGATGCCGCCGAAGATGTTGACCAGAATTCCTTCGACGTTGGGGTCCGAAAGGATGAGCTTGAAGGCCTCGGCCACCCTTTCCTTGGTGGCGCCGCCGCCGACGTCCAGGAAATTGGCCGGACTGCTGCCCTTGAGCTTGATGATGTCCATGGTCGACATGGCGAGCCCGGCACCGTTGACCATGCAGCCGATGGAACCGTCCAGCTTGATGTAGTTGAGTTCGTGCTTGGAGGCTTCCAGTTCGGCGAGGTCTTCCTCGTCCTCGTCGCGGAGGTCGGCGATGTCCTTGTGGCGGTAAAGGGCGTTATCGTCGAAATTCATCTTGGCATCGAGCGCCATGACCTCGCCCCCGGCGGTGATCACCAGCGGATTGATCTCGATGATCGACGCGTCCAACTCGGTAAAGGCTTTGTACATGGCGAGCATAAACTTGACCGCCGAGCCCGTCTGCTTGGCTTCCAGCCCGAGCCCGAAAGCCAGTTTACGGGCGTGATAGGGCAGCATTCCCGTGGCCGGGTCGATGGACACCTTGAGGATTTTTTTCGGAGTCTCGGCGGCGACTTCCTCGATCTCCATGCCGCCTTCGGTCGACGCCATCATGGTCAGGCGCGAGGTTTTTCGGTCCAGAAGCATGCCGAGAAAAAGCTCGCGGGCGATGTTGCACCCTTCCTCTATGTAGATACGCTTGACCTCCTTGCCCGCCGGCCCGGTCTGCTTGGTGACCAGCACGTGGCCCAGCATTTCACGTGCGCTTTCGCGGACCTCCTCGACCGATTTGACGATGCGGATGCCGCCCTTCCCGTCGGGGTTGTCCTTGAAGCGGCCGGCGCCGCGGCCGCCGGCATGAATTTGCGATTTGACCACATAATCGGGGCCGCCTAATTCCTGTGCCTGGGTAGCAGCCTCGTCGACGCTGTGAGCGACACCGCCTCTCGGAATCGCCACGCCGTATTTATCGAGCAACTGCTTTGCCTGATATTCGTGAATATTCATGGGTTCCTCTTTCGATCCGCGAACGCTAGAAGGGAAACGCGGAATCCGTTTCTTGGTGGTGAGGGTTAGCGCTTTCGAGCCGGCCTTATTTTCCGGGTCGCTTCCCGGGCCGGTTTCCGGTCCTTGGGCTTGGTTTTTTTGGCCATCAGTTTTTGGGTGACTCGGATCAAACCCCTGACGGCGCGAATGGACTGGGTGAACATCACCCTTTCGTCGGGGTTGAGCTTGATCTCGATCACTTTTTCGACCCCCCTGGCGCCGATGATGCAGGGCACGCCCACATAGAGGTCCTTGATCCCGTATTCGCCCCTGAGGTAGGCGGCGCAAGGCAGCACCTTGCGCTTGTCCTTCAGGTGGGCTTCGGCCATCTGGATGGCCGCGGAGGCAGGCGCGTAGAAAGCCGAACCGGTTTTCAGGAGTGCGACGATCTCACCGCCGCCCATGCGGGTGCGTTGGACAATGGCGTCGATGCGTTTCTGGGTCGTCCACCTCATGCGTACTAGGTCGGGCAGCGGAATGCCGGCGACGGTGGAATAGCGGACCAGCGGCACCATGGTGTCGCCGTGGCCGCCGAGGACGAAGGCGGTGACGTCTTCGACCGAAACCTTGAATTCATCGGCCAGGAAGTACCTGAAACGGGCCGCATCCAGGACCCCGGCCATGCCGACGACCTTGTTGTGCGGCAACCCGCAGGCGTCCCGGAGCACCATCACCATGACGTCCAGGGGATTGGTGATGCAGATTACGAAAGCTTTGGGGCAATTCGCCTTGATGCCGGCCCCGACGGATTGCATGACCTTGGTGTTGATGCCGATCAGGTCATCGCGGCTCATGCCCGGCCGGCGGGCGACACCGGCGGTAACGATGACCACGTCGGCACCCTTGATGGCCCCGTATCCTAGGGAGCCCCGGACGCGGGCATCGAACCCTTCGATGGGGGACGATTCAGCGATGTCGAGAGATTTTCCCTGTGGGATGCCGCCGATGATGTCAAAAAGGACGATGTCGCCCAGTTCCTTCAATCCGGCCAAATGGGCCAGCGTACCGCCGATGTTGCCGGCGCCGATAAGCGCGATCTTGCTGCGTGCCATGAATCCACCCCCAGGTTATGGCAGCGTGAAATGGCTTAAAGCATGCCGATTCCACCGCGTCTGCCTTTCTGCCGCGTTTGGCTTTTGTCGTACCCCGTTTCGGTAACGAGGGCAATAGGGGCGAAAAATATCGATATTTTTTAGGACCGTTTGATAAAGAAAATCCGGGCCCGGGTCCGGGTTCCGCCGTCAATCTTCCACCAGATCGAGGCCGATATCGACGGCCGGCGCTGCCATGGTGATGGCGCCGGCAGAGATGTAATCGACCCCGGTTTCGGCAATGGCGTGGATGGTTTCCAGCGTCACACCCCCCGATGCCTCCAGTGGCACCCGGCCATCGGCAACGGCGATGGCCTGGCGGAGAAGGTCGAGGTCCATGTTGTCCAGAAGCAGACGGTCGGCGCCCGCCTCGATCGCTTCATTCACTTGGTTGACGTTATCGCATTCCACCTGGATTCCTTCCAATCCGGCAGCCTTGGCTCGCCGGGTGGCCTCTCGGACGCTGCCGGCGACGGCGATGTGATTGTCCTTGATGAGGACCCCGTCGTCCAAGCGCATGCGGTGGTTGGTGGCACCGCCAAGAGCCGTCGCGTATTTGCTAAGACCCCGCAACCCCGGCACCGTCTTTCGGGTATCCAACAGTACCGCGCCGGTGCCTTCGATTCGGTCCACATAGGTGCGGGTCAGGGTAGCGATGCCGGACAGAATCTGCAGGATATTGAGGGCTGACCGTTCCCCCGACAGGAGGCCCGCCGCCGGGCCCTCTAGGTGCGCCATAACGGTGCCAGCCTTGATGCGGGCGCCGTCTTCTACTCCCAGGGCGATGTCGGCGTCGGGAGCGAGCCGGTTGAAAACTTCCAGCGCCACCCCCAGCCCGGCAACGACGATATCCTGGCGCGTGGACATCACCAAGTTGATACGGGTGTCGGCGGGGATCACGGCGCCGGTGGTGATATCGCCGGTCCCTAAGTCCTCGGCCAATGCCGTATCCACGGCGGCCTTGATGTCCGCCAGATCGGGTTGGGGTGTCGGCACGGGGTTATGCCGCTGCTTGGGATACCGGCCGTATCGGGGCCGTCATCCCGCTACCGCCTTGGCGGTTTCCGGCTGAAGCCCAAAGGCGGTCTCCATCTCGCGGCGTACGGCAAAGGCCAAGGAGTCCTCGACGTCCTGAACCTTCAAGTCCGACCACTGTATGATCGCCCCTTCCTTGATCGGATTCTTGAGGGCCGGCCCTTGAGCCAAGCCGATGGGAACGGCGCCGAGGGTCAAGGAATCGCCGGCGACCATAAGGCGGCCCCAAACCGTGTACCCGCCTTCGCCGTCCAGGACCTCGCCTTCCGCCAGATCGCGCTTGGCGCAGGCCACCACGTCGGCGCGAAAATCGGTGGGTGCTCCAGTGGGCATTCCCAGGAGCGCCGCGGTGGCGACGCTGATCCCGAGTTCCAGGCCGATCAGATGATAGGGCCGCCACAACGCCGAATATTTTCCGTTGGGATCGGTAATCAGTCCGTAATCGGAAAAGCACCTTTCGACGTAATCGCTTGGGGCCTCAAAGGTCACGTAAACGCCCCAGCGCAGGTCGTTTACCAAATCCTTCCCGTCCCGAGCGCGGCTGGAAATCACCTCGACCTGCCCTTTGTGATGCAGGCTGCCGCCGTCGTTTTCGGGGATTAGGGTGGCGGCCAACTTTTCCACAGGGCAGGGGGGGAAGGTCAAACCGGCAGGTGCCGGGGTTAGACCGGTGGCGTTGGCGACCACGGCCATCTCGATCCCCGACTTTGTTCCGTCGAGGAAGGAATTGAACATCTTTGGGTTGAGGCCGCTTTTCTCCGCCCGTTCGGGAGTCAGTCCGTAGTGGTCCCAAACGGTTTCCGGCGTCGAAGCGTGGAATTCGGGCATATAGAGCGTCCCCTTGCCGGCCGCGACGACCTCGAATCCCGATGCCCGGGCCCAATCGACCTGCTCGCAGATCAGGGCCGGCTGGTCGCCATAGGCAAGGGAATACACGACCCCGGCCTGGCAGGCTTTTTCGGCCAACAACGGGCCGGCCAGGACGTCGGCTTCGACGTTGACCATGATGATGTGCCGGCCCCGCTCGATGGAAATCAACGCATGGCGGATGCCGCTCTCGGGAATGCCCGTCGCCTCGACTACCACGTCCAAGCCGCCGGCATTGATTAAAAGCTCGGCATCATTGGTGAGGAACGTGGCACTGCTGGCCAGCGCCTTGGCGGGCGAAGTGGCATCAATCCGGTCTTTCGGCCAGCCGGTGGCGAGAAATGCCGCCCGCGCCCTCTCGACGGACAAATCGGCGACGCCCAGGATGTGAATTCCGGGCGTATGCAGGGCCTGGGCCAGGAACATGGACCCGAACTTTCCGGCGCCGATCAGGCCGACGCGGATCGGCCTGTTTTCTTCGGCCCGTGCCAGGAGCATCCGGTGGAGGTTCATGAAGTTTGCCAATGATCGATAATTATAGGGTTCGCAAGCTTGCGGCGGTTGAGAGTAACACCATAATAAGCTGGCGGGAATGGCCGTCACAGCGATAAGGGACACACCTTCGCTGCCCTGATAGGTAATCCTCCGGACCAACGAGAAACCGATTAATGTCCGAAACACTTTTATCCAATGAAGCCGTCATCCGGCTCGGTCTTTTCTTCGGCGTGTTCGCCTTAATGGCGGCGTGGGAGACCGCCGCTCCAGCCGTGCGCTGGCGCAGTCCAAGGCCGTGCGCTGGTACGCCAATTTGGGAATCGTCGCGTTGAACACTGTCATTGCGCGCATCGTATTCCCACTGGCGCCGGTGGCGGTCGCCATCGTTGCCGCCGAGCGTGGCTGGGGGGTCTTCAATATCGCCGACGTTCCCCCGGGGCTGGCTATTGTCGCCGCCGTGGTCATTCTCGATTTCGCCATTTATTTCCAGCACGTCATGCTTCACGCCGTGCCGGTGCTGTGGCGGCTGCATCGGATGCACCATGCCGACCTGGACTTCGACGTCACCACCGGAACGCGCTTCCATCCCGTCGAAATCCTGCTGTCGATCGCCATCAAAATGGCGGTGATCGTGCTGATCGAGGTGCCAGCGCCGGCGGTGGTGGTCTTCGAGGTGCTGCTCAACGCCACGGCCATGTTCAATCATTCCAACGTGACGCTGCCGCTGAGCCTGGACCGGGTTTTGCGCCCGTTCGTGGTGACGCCGGACATGCACCGGGTGCATCATTCCGAACTGCCGCACGAAACCAATTCCAACTTCGGCTTCAACCCGCCCTGGTGGGACCGGCTGTTCGGCACCTACCGGGACCAGCCGGAGAAGGGCCACGAAGGCATGACCATCGGCATCGACCTGTTCCGCGGCCCCGGCGAGCTTCACCTTCACAAGATGCTGGCCCAGTCCTTCATCGGCGGGGTGGGAGGATATCCCATCAACCGCCACAATTAGGAAAAGGCTAATCGGCGGAATTGAATTCCGCCATCAGCCGCGCCACTTCCAAGGATTCCGGATCGCCGATGCCCCGAAGGCTCTCGATGACGCCTTCCCTGTCGGCGGAGGTCCGGTTCTGGCTGAGCTTGAACTTTCCCTCCAACCGCCCGATTGGCATTTCGAAGGCAACGATGCCACTGAGCTGCTTCTCGATAAATGTTTCGGGCAGCCGGTCCATGGACCAATTGCCGGTGGCGTCGCTCTCGTAGACGTCGATCAGGCGCGCCAAGACGTCCCGCGCATCCTTTGGTTCCGATAGGACCCTCGGTTTTCCGTAGGCATGGACGGTAACGTAATTCCATGTCGGAACCATATTTTTGGATTGGTACCAGTGGGGCGAGACATAGGCGTGGGGGCCCCAGAACACCGCCGTGGCCTCGGTTTCGCCATCGAAGTCCCGCCACTGGGGGTTGGCCTTGGCCACGTGCCCCAGCAGCCGGTCCGGCCCATCGCTATCGGTATCCAAAAACAACGGGATATGGCTGGCCGTGGAAACGCCTTCCGGGGCCGTCACAAACAGCACGAAGCTTTGCTCGCGTATGAAACGATGGAGCACCGCCGCGTCATCGATATCGAAATGCCGGGGCCTGTACATTTGTCTATTCTCCGTTGTAGGGATGGCGCGTAGCTTTTATATCAAGGGCGGGATTATTCAATTACATTGTCGATGACCCCCTGAACATATTTGGGACTAATTGGTGTACCAGCAAGGGGTTGATCGGCATTACAAGGAGCCACTCATGGACCAAGAAATCTTCAACATACAAATCCGCAAGTTCCTCAAGAACGTAGGTGTGACCTCCCAGCGCGAGATCGAAAACGCAGTCCGCACCGCCCTCGAGGACGGAACCTTGAAGGGCGAAGAGACGATCAAGGCCAAGGTCACCTTGACCATCGAGCGGCTCGGCGTCAGCACCGAGATCGACGGCGATATCGACCTTGCCTGACCCGGGGCCCGTTTATTCCCACTCCTTGGTATTAACAGGGTGAATGAAAAGACCGCCGGTCCGATCCGGCGGTCTTGGCGCCGGCATGGGTACAGGGGCCTACTGCCTCTTTATCAACGCCGCCTTGATTTCGCCGATGGCCTTCCCGGGGTTCAGGCCTTTGGGGCAGGTGCTGGTGCAGTTCATGATGGTGTGACAACGGAACAGTTTGAACGGATCGTCCATGTTATCGAGCCTTTGGCCCGTGGCCTCGTCCCGGCTGTCGGCGATCCAACGGTAGGATTGCAAAAGTACAGCCGGGCCCAGATACCTCTCGCCGTTCCACCAGTAGCTTGGACAACTGGTCTGGCAGCAGAAACATAGGATGCACTCCCAAAGCCCATCCAACCGGGCGCGCTCTTCAGGGCTTTGCAGCCGCTCGCGGCTGGGCGTGGGGGTTTCGGCCTGGAGCCACGGTTCGATGGAGCGGTACTGGGCATAAGGCACGGTGAGATCAGAAACCAGGTCCTTGACCACCGGCATATGGGGCAGGGGGTAAATCTTGACCTCGCCACGGATGTCGTCGATGGATTTGATGCAGGCCAGCGTATTGGTGCCGTCGATATTGTACGCGCATGATCCGCAAACCCCTTCGCGGCATGAGCGGCGAAAGGTCAGGGTCGAATCCATTTCGTTTTTGATTTTCATCAGCGCGTCCAGGACCATCGGTCCGCACGAATCCAAGTCGACCTCGTAAGTGTCGATGCGCGGGTTGTCGCTGGTATCCGGGTTCCAGCGGTAGACCTTGAACTTCTTGATTCGGGTGGCGCCGGCTTCGGCGGCGAAGGTCTTACCCTTGGAGATCTTCGAGTTTGCTGGCAACGTGAATTCAACCATCTCTCATGCTTCCCGTCAGTAGACCCTGGCCTTGGGTTCGATGTATTCGACCTCGTCGGTCAGCGTCCAGGTATGGACCGGCCGGTAGGTAAGGGCCACCCGGCCGGCATCGTCGATCATGGCCAACGTGTGTTTCATCCAGTTCTCGTCGTCGCGCTCGGGGTAATCCTCGTGGGCATGGGCGCCGCGGCTCTCGTGGCGGGCCTCGGCGGAGGCCATGGTGGTTTTAGCATTTACCATCAGGTTTTCCAGTTCCAGGGCCTCGACCAGGTCGGAATTCCAGATCATGGAACGGTCGGATATTTGGATGTCGTCCAGGCTGTCCCAGACCTGGCCAATTTGCTCGCACCCTTCCACTAGGACCTCCGAGTTACGGAAAACGGCGGCGTTACTCTGCATGAGGCGTTGCATTTTCAGGCGAATCTCGCTGGTTTTCAACCTGCCCTTGGCCTGGCGCAGGCGATCGAGACGGGCGATCGCCCTATCGGCGCAACCCTCGCGATAGGGGCGCAACGGGGTTCCCGGTTCGATCAACTCGCGGGCCTTAATCGCCGCCGCGCGGCCGAATACGACAAGGTCCAGCAGCGAGTTGGTGCCGAGCCGGTTGGCCCCGTGCACGGAAGCGCTGGCGCATTCTCCGATCGCCATCAGGCCCGGGGCCACGGCGTCAGGATCGTCTTCCGTCGGGTGCAGGACCTGTCCGTGATAGTTGGTCGGGATGCCGCCCATGTTGTAGTGCACGGTCGGCAGCACAGGAATCGGTTCCTTGGTGGCGTCGAGGCCGGTGAAGATACGCGCCGATTCGGTAATGCCCGGCAGGCGTTCCAGAAGCAGGTCCCGGCCTAAATGCTCCAGGTGCAGGAAGATATGATCCTTGTCGGGGCCGATTCCCCGGCCCTCGCGAATCTCGATGGTCATGGAGCGGCTGACCATGTCGCGGCTGGCCAAATCCTTGGCTGTTGGGGCATAGCGCTTCATGAAGCGTTCGCCTTCGGAATTGGTGAGGTAGCCGCCTTCGCCGCGCGCCCCTTCGGTGATCAGGCAGCCGGCTCCGTACATGCCGGTCGGGTGAAACTGGACGAACTCCTGGTCCTGCAGCGGCAAGCCGGCGCGGGCGACCATGGCGTTGCCGTCGCCGGTGCAGGTGTGAGCCGAGGTGCAGGAAAAATAGGTCCGCCCGTAGCCGCCGGTAGCGATGACCACCGTATGGGCGCGGAAGACGTGGATCGTCCCGTCGTCCAGGTCCCAGGCCACCACCCCCTCGCAGGTGCCGTCGTCGCCCATGATGAGGTCGAGGGCGAAGTACTCGATGTAGAACTCGGCGTTATGCTTCAGGCTTTGCTGGTAAAGGGTGTGCAGGATGGCGTGGCCGGTGCGGTCGGCGGCGGCGCAGGCGCGCTGCACCGGTGCTTCGCCGAAGTTGCGCATGTGGCCGCCGAAGGGGCGCTGATAAATCTTGCCCTCGGGCGTGCGGGAAAAGGGGACGCCATAGTGTTCGAGCTCGATGATGGCGGAGACGGCCTCGCGGCACATGTACTCGATGGCGTCCTGATCGCCGAGCCAATCGGCGCCCTTGACCGTGTCGTACATGTGCCATTCCCAATTATCCTCGGCCATGTTGCCCAAGGCTGCGCTGATGCCGCCCTGGGCAGCGACGGTGTGCGAACGGGTCGGAAAGACCTTGGTGATGCAGGCCGTCTTCAGCCCCGCCGCGGCCATGCCGAGGGTCGCCCTTAAGCCCGCGCCGCCGGCACCGAGGACGATGACCTCATATTTGTGGTCGATGATCTCGTAGGCCTTGGGCATGGTGCGTCAACCCCCGAAGGTCAGCCGGAGGATGCAGAAGATGGTGTAAACCGCGAAAAAAACGGTACCCAGTTTGACCGAGATCAGGCTGGCGAACTTGGCCGCTTCATGGTGGACATAATCCTCGATCACGACCTGCAGGCCCAACTGGGCGTGATGATAAAGCGAGATGGTCAGCAGGATCAGGATCACCGGGTTGCCATGGCTGCCAACCCATTCCCTAAAGGTAGCGAGATCGGCGCCAACCATGAAGACGGCGGAGGCCACGAACCACAATGTCAACGGCACCAGGGAAATGGCGGTCAATCGTTGCGCCCACCAATGGCCGACGCCGCCTTCCTTGGCCGATCCAAGGCCGGACACCCGGCCCAAGGGAGAACGCAGTTCCATCAGCCGCCTCCGGCGGCGTAATAACCGGCAAGGAAGGTGAGAATGGTCATAGTGCCCGAAAACAGGAACACCAACAGGCCCGAAGCCTTAAGCTTCGGCATCTCATAGCCCCACCCGATATCCCATGCCAAATGGCGGATGCCGTTGGCAAGGTGGTAAAACAGCGCGAAGGTTATGCCCAAAAGCACCAAGCGCCCAAACCACGAACCCAAAATCGCCTGGGCCTGATCGAAATGTACCGAACCATAGGTTGCCGCCGAAATCCAATATGAAAAAAGTAACGCCCCGGCTACAAGCCCGATACCTGTGAGCCGATGCAGAATCGATAATATGGAAGTGATCTGAGGCCGATAGACCTGAAGGTGAGGTGAAAGCGGCCGGTCGGACGCCATTGGCTAAACCTTTCGCATGGGCAGACAAGCACCTTGGCGGCGCCATCAAGCCGCTAAGTTGGTAAACGGACGCTAAGGGTAAGTCAATGTTGGCCGGCATCGAGCAGCGCATTCAAAGCATTTTGGGAGAGCCGCTCTCGGCCTTTGGCGATGCCGACCTTCGGGACGCTTTGTTCAAACTAATGCATTGGTTTTATTATGTGTTGATTTCAAATGTGAATAGTTGTGTGGATGGCTTGTGGGTAATTGTGAGAAACTTTACCAGTTATACACAGAATATTGATTTTTCCTATCCATTTTATATTGAAATTATTATTCGATATTTTCATCATGGCCTCTGTACGCGAAGGCGTTAACACAACGAATTCTTGAAGCGGAACCAAAGGATCCTTTGGGATTTTACGGCTCCCGAAAAGAAGGAGTTGCACCAAAGCAGAGTGGATGCCTTGGCATCCGCGAAGCTGAGGGTAGGCGTCCGGGAAAGCGTGACGTGGTTTATTGCCGCCAATGTCGAACCGGATGCCGGCGAAGGTTTCGATGACGGTGAGACGGACCTTTCGCGGAACGGTCGCTCTCCTTGGTGGGGACAGGCCGGCTCCGTTGGGGCGGAGGGCCATTTGACCAGCGTGAGTTGGAAGTGGTGCGAAGCTCGTAGGCAGGGGAACTGGGCTGCTTGCAGTCCGGAACGCTGGTAGGGGGAATCCCTGATTTCCCGGGCCGTGTTGGTGGAGGCCTCGCCTCCGTAAGGCGTCGCCTAAGGGGTTTGGGCGCAAGAGAGGCCTTTGTTTTCGGCGGTTCGTTGAAGGGGGTGATCGGCGACGATAACTCCTGAAATCGAACCTCCTCCACCCTCCGAGGGCTAATCTCTGCCCAGGGTGCGTCCTTTGGAGTTGGAGGTGCGGAACGAGAAGCCGCTTTCATGTACGTGGAGCCTTGGTCGGCTCCTTAAGAGGTGTCAGGAGCGTTGTTTCGGCGGCGCGTTACGGAGGTTTCCCAGGACCACTGTACCTGACACTTCTTTCATTAGCAGAACACTTTTTAGGTGACAATAATATTTTGTGTATTGTGCCGAAACTTTTATCTGTATCATTTTTTTCTAGAATTTACCTGAATCTATATTTAGTCTTTACAAGGATACTGCGGAAACCCGCTGGCCGGGCGGAAAAACCCGTGTCTGGGCCCTCTGGCCCGGACTCAAGTCGCGGCTTCCTCCATTTCGGCGATGGCGTTCGACAAAGCCACTAACCGCTCGGCGTTCAAGACGTGCAGGTTTTCGATCAATTTGCCCTCGACGACGACGACGCCCTTGCCTTCTGCCGTCGCTTCAGCGTGGGTTGCGATGATCTTTTTTGACCATTCGACCTCTTCCTTGGACGGCGAAAATGCCTCATTGGCGGCGTCGATGGTCTTCGGGTGAATTAGGGTCTTGCCGTCGAAGCCCAACTCCGCCCCTTGGCGGCAGGAACATTCGAAGCCTTCGTCGTCGTTTAGGTCTAGGTGGACCCCGTCGAGAATGGCGATCCCAGCCGCCCGGGCGGCCAGCATGCACAGCCCCAGCGAGGTGATGAACGGCAGCCGGTCACGGGTGTGGGCACATTGCAGGTCCTTGGCCAAATCCGACGTGCCCATGACCAACGCGCAGACGCGGGGGCTGGCTTCGGAAACCTCCTCAGCGTGCAGCATGCCGAGCGGTGTTTCCATCATGCACCAGACCGCCAGGCTATCGGGCGCGCCGGCCGTATCCAGGATCTCTTCCGCCTGGTGTACGGTGCCGGCACTTTCCACCTTGGGCAAAAGAATGGCATCGGCACCCATGGTGGCGGCGGTGACAAGATCATCGTGGCCCCAAGACGTATCAATGGTGTTGACGCGGACGATCAGTTCGCGCTTGCCAAAGCCGCCTTCCTTTATGGCGCTCCGGATTTGGTCTCTCGCCGTTTCCTTGGCGTCGGGGGCGACCGCGTCCTCAAGGTCCAGGATCAACCCATCGGCGGCAAGGGTGCGTCCCTTTTCCAGTGCCCGGGCGTTGGAACCCGGCATGTAAAGGACGGAGCGGCGCGGACGCGCGGGTTTCAACATTCCCAACCTCCTTAAGCTTTCTCTAATTCAAGGCCGTCGGAAACTACAATCCCAAACCAGTCCGTGGCAAGGCCGGGCCAGCGGTCCCTGGATTTCTCGGGATTTTTTTTAACGGAAATTTTTGGCTGGTTTCGGGCACCGGCAGTGGGGCGCCGGTGGCGAGTCCTTGGAATCAGGCTGCCTTCTTCATATAGGTGCGGACCAGTTCCTCGGCGATCTGCACGGTATTCAGGGCCGCGCCCTTTCGCAGGTTGTCTGACACCACCCAAAAATTGAGCCCATTCTCGATCGTCGGGTCGTTGCGGATGCGGCTGATGTAGACCGCGTCCTCGCCCGCACACTCGGCCGGGGTCACGTAGCCTTCGTCGGCGCGGCGATCGACGACAACAATACCCGGGGCCGCCTTCAGCGCCTGACGCGCGACGGCTTCCGAGACCGGTTCGGCGAACTCGACGTTGACAGCCTCGGCGTGGCCGATGAAGACCGGAACGCGCACGCAGGTCACCGTCAGCGCAATTTCGGGGTCCAAAATCTTCTTAGTTTCCGCGACTATCTTCCATTCCTCCTTGGTCGAACCGTCGTCCATGAAAACGTCAATATGGGGAATAACATTAAACGCGATCTGCTTGGGGAACTGTTCTTGGAACTTTTCCACCGGGTTGCTCATGAAGATGCCGCGGGTCTGGTTGAACAATTCGTCCATGGACGCCTTGCCACCCCCGGACGTGGATTGATAGGTGGATATCACCACGCGCTTGATGGCCGCGAGATTGTGAAGGGGCTTCAAAGCCACCACCAGCTGAATGGTCGAACAATTGGGATTGGCGATGATGCCGCGCTTCTGATACCCGGCGATGGCGTCTGGATTGACTTCAGGCACCACCAATGGCACGTCCGGATCCATGCGGAACTGCGACGTATTGTCGATGACGACGGCGCCAGCTTTCGCCGCCCGGGGGCTGTGTTTGGCGGAAACATTGGCTCCCGGCGACGACAGCACAATATCGATGCCGGCGAAGTCGAAGTTCGCTAGGTTCCGGACCTTGAGCGTCTGATTCTCGCCGTAGGAAATTTCGACGCCGATGGAGCGAGAGGACGCCAGCGCGATGACCTCATCGGCAGGGAACTGGCGCTCTTCCAGGATCGAAAGCAACTCGCGTCCGACGTTTCCGGTCGCCCCGGCAACGGCTATGCTATAGCCCATGGCCATAACTCCAAGTCGAAAATCCCGAGCCTTGCAGCCCGTCCAGGCGGTAAAACCTCGCCCGGGTGGCTTCGTTTAAGCCCCTTTGGCCGCCATTTCAACAATTGAGTCGCCGGTGAGCTGCCAAAAGGGAAGACCGCCGGGCGTGGCCCCGGTCCCTTTTCTCCACCATTCGGCGTCCCGGCAATCTTCTATTCAAAACGCGGGCCGATGCACTATCCGTTTTATCACTGGCCGTTTCCTCACGGGCTTCTTTTGAGCGTAGGAAGGGCGGATGTCGAAAAGCGGAGATGAAAAAAGGCGCTGGCGGCGGGTTGCCATGGATAAGGCAGTCGAGGTGAAGGCTGGCGGTACCCAATACCCGGAGACCATCAACGACATGTCGGCCGGGGGGCTTCCCTCACTGCTGAGATCGAGTCCCTGGGCGATGACCACGTGGAGCTCTCCATCGATGATTTCGGTCAATACCATGCTTCCGTCATTTGGCAGTGGGATGAAAGCGTTGCCTTGGCGTTCGATTTAAACGAGGACGATCAATACTCGCTGCAGGAAGAGCTTGGGGCTTTCCGGCGCGGGACCGACTTTGATTAACCCGCCTTCACCCCGCCAGCTTATCCAACTCCGCCGTCACCGCCTCGCCCATTTGCGCGCAACTGACTTCGGTCATGCCCGGCTGCATGATGTCGCTGGTGCGGAAGCCCTGTTCGAGTACGTTCTGGACCGCCGTCCCGACCATATCGGCGTCTTCGCCCATGTCGAAGGAATACCTGAGGCACATGGCATAGCTGAGGATCATGGCCAGCGGGTTGGCCTTGTCTTGGCCTGCGATGTCCGGCGCGGTGCCGTGAACCGGTTCGTACATGGCCCGGCGGCGGCCGCTTTCATCCGGCGCGCCCAAAGACGCGGACGGCAGCATTCCCAAGGACCCGGTCAGCATGGCGGCGCAATCGGAAAGGATATCGCCGAACAGGTTGTCGGTGACGATGATGTCGAACTGCTTTGGCTCGCGAACCAACTGCATGGCGCAGTTGTCGGCGTACATGTGGCTGAGTTCCACGTCTTTATAGCCATCGGCGTGGGCCGCCGTCGCTACCTCCCGCCACAGCACGCCGGTCTCCATGACGTTGGACTTTTCCACCGAGGTGACCCGGTTTTGGCGTTTCCTGGCCAGCTCGAAGGCGGCGCGGCAGACGCGGTCGATCTCTTTCGTCGTGTAGACCTGGGTATCGACAGCACGCTTGGAACCGTCGGGCAAGTCCTCGATCCCCCGGGGTTGGCCGAAATAGACGCCACCGGTGAGTTCGCGCACGATCAGCATGTCGAGCCCGGAGACAAGCTCTTTCTTCAGGCTGGACGCCTCGGCCAGGGCCGGGAAAACGATCGTGGGGCGGAGGTTGGCGAACAAGTCCATTTCCTTGCGTAGCCTGAGCAGTCCCTGTTCCGGCCGGTGGTGGCGCTCCACGTTGTCCCACTTGGGCCCGCCGACGGCGCCCAACAGCACCGCATCGACGCCCATTGAGTCAGCCAATGTTTCGTCGGTCAGCGATGTGCCGTGTTTATCGTAACTGGCGCCGCCGACCAAGTCTTCGGCGACGTCGAAGGAGACGTGGCGTGTCTTGCCCATCCAATCAATGACGCGATTGACTTGCCACATAACTTCGGGGCCGATCCCATCGCCGGGCAGCATCAAGAGTTTCTTGTTCGCGGCCAAGGGTGCCTTCCTTCCTGATCCCTTAAAGGTCGACAGTATATTTCCCGACCGCGTCCTCGTTCCAGGCAATTCCTGTTCCCGGTATGTCGGGGATATGGACGTGGCCGTCTTCGACTTTGAAGGGGTTTTCCAGGGTATCAGCCGGCAAGCCAGGGCTGGGTGGTTTTGTGGCCTTCCTCGAAGTCTGTGATCTTGCCTTCGTTTTCCAATGTCAGGGCGATGTCGTCGAGGCCGTTCAGGAGGCAGTGCTTCTTGAACTCGTCCAACTCGAAGGTGATTTCGCCGCCGTCGGGCCCGGAAATGGTCTGGTTTTCCAGGTCGATGGTCAGTGTCGCGTTGGCGCCGCGCTCGGCGTCGTCGAGCAATTTCTCGACGTCTTCCTTCGGCAGCTTGATAGGCAGGATCCCGTTCTTGAAGCAGTTATTGTAGAAGATATCGGCGAACGAAGGCGCGATGACGCAGGAAATTCCGAAATCCAAAAGCGCCCAGGGCGCGTGCTCGCGGCTCGACCCGCAGCCGAAGTTCTCGCCAGCGACCAGGATCTTGGCCTCGTGGTAGGGGGGCTTGTTCAAGACAAAGTCCGGGTTCTCGTTGCCGTCGGAATCGAAGCGCATCTCGAAGAACAGGCCTCGGCCCAGCCCCGAGCGTTCGATGGTGGTCAGGAACTGCTTCGGGATCACCATGTCGGTGTCCACGTTGATCATTTTCATGGGCGCGGCGATGCCGGTGAGCGTGGTGAATTTTTCCATTGTCTTTGCTCCCCTTAGCTCAACTCGCGCACGTCAGTGAGGCGCCCAGTAACAGCGGCGGCCGCGGCCATGGCCGGGCTGACCAGGTGGGTGCGGCTCGACGGGCCCTGGCGGCCCATGAAGTTCCTGTTCGACGTCGAGGCGCAGCGTTTGCCCGGCGGCACCTTGTCGGCGTTCATGGCCAAGCACATGGAACACCCGGGCTCGCGCCATTCGAATCCGGCCTCTTTCAATATATCCGCCAGACCCTCTTCTTCCGCCTGCTCTTTTACGAGCCCCGAACCGGGCACCACCAGGGCAGTAACACCGTCGGCTACTTTCCGCCCCTTGGCGATTTCGGCGGCGGCGCGGATGTCTTCGATACGGCTGTTGGTGCAGGCGCCGACGAAGACGTAATCGACGAGAATGTCGGCAAGTGGCGTCCCTGGCGTGAGCCCCATGTAGTCGAGCGCCATGCGTGCCGATTCCTGCTTGGCTTCATCGGCGAAATCCTCGGGCGTCGGAACGGAGCCGGTGATCGGCACCACGTCCTCGGGCGAAGTGCCCCAGGTGACCTGCGGGGCGATATCTTGGGCCTTCATCGTCACTTCTTTTTCGTACTTTGCGCCGGCGTCGCTGGGCAGCGTCTTCCAGTATGTGACGGCGGCCTCCCAGGCCGAGCCCTTGGGCGATTTCGGCCGCCCCTTCAGGTATTCGAACGTCGTCTCGTCGGGGGCGATCAAGCCGGCCCGGGCGCCCGCCTCGATGGTCATGTTGCAGATTGTCATCCGGCCTTCCATGGAAAGATCGCGGATCGCTTCGCCCGAATATTCGATAACATGGCCAGTGCCGCCGGCGGTACCGATGGCGCCGATAATGGCGAGGATCAAGTCCTTGGCCGTCACTCCCGCCGGTAGTGCGCCCTTGACGTCGATGCGCATGTTCTTCAACGGGCCTTGCAGCAGCGTCTGGGTGGCCAGGACGTGCTCGACCTCGGTGGTTCCGATGCCGAAGGCCAGCGACCCGAAGGCACCGTGCGTCGCCGTGTGGCTGTCGCCGCAGACCAGGGTCGTGCCAGGCAGGGTGAAGCCCTGTTCGGGCCCGATAATGTGGACGATGCCTTGACGAAAGTCGTTCATGTCGAACAGCTCGACCCCGAATTCAGCGCAGTTCCTGCTCAACGCCTCGATCTGGATACGGGCATCTTCCTCTTCGATGCCTTGACTGCGGTCGGTGGTCGGAACGTTGTGGTCGGCGACCGCTAGCGTCGAGTCCACCCGGCGGACTTTGCGGCCTGCGTTCCTTAGGCTCTCGAAGGCCTGCGGGCTGGTGACCTCGTGGACTAGGTGGCGGTCAATATAGATCAGGCAGGTGCCGTCGTCTTGGACGTTGACTAGGTGGGTTTCCCAGATCTTGTCGAATAGCGTTCGGGCCTTGGTCATTGATTTTTTCCTCTCCCCGGAGCTTTTAAAGAGCGTTTTAGGGCTTTTTAAGGGGCCTTAAAGGGTCATATGGGGCCGCCCGGCCCCCGGTTTCTAGTCTTTATTTCCGTCGTCTTTTCCCTTGGCGGCCTAAGAGCAGATCATGATAGACCGAAGCTACTTCTTGGCTCCGGTCTATCATGATCTGCTCTTAGGCCTTCTTTTCAGCTTTATTGGCCTTTTTCGCCTTCTTTTTCTTATCGGCCGGTTTTTTGGGTGCCGGGGCTTCAGCCTCGGCGGCTTCGGCGTCCGGGGTTGCGACCTCGGTCTCGCCCGTTTCCGGCACCTCGACCTTAACTTTTTTCTTCTTCTTTTTCGGCTTTTCGGCCTTGGCTTCCGCCCCGGCCTCGCCTTCCGTCGTTTTGTCCTTAGCCGGGGTCTTGACCGAATCCCAATCGGTCTTTTCGGTTATTCTGGCCCGCTTGCCCCTCAGCCCACGCAGGTAATAGAGCTTGGCCTGGCGGACGGCGCCGCGGCGGACCACCTCGATCGAGGCGATGGCGGGCGAGTGAAGCGGAAACACCCGTTCTACCCCTTCGCCGTAGGATATCTTGCGCACCGTGAACGACGAATTGATGCCGTCGTTCTTGCACCCGATGCACACCCCTTCGAAGGCCTGGACGCGTTCACGGGAACCTTCCACTACCTTGACGTTGACCCGAAGCGTGTCGCCCGACCTGAAGTCAGGCACCGGGCGCTCGGCCACCAGCTTCTGGAGCTGTTCGGTTTCGATTTCCTTGATGATGTCCATGGATTTCGTCCTTTGTTTTAACTGTTGTCCTCGGCGTAACGAGCCCAAAGATCAGGGCGCCGTTCGCGGGTTATGGTTTCCGCCTGTTCCTTGCGCCAGGCCCGGACCTTTTCATGGTGCCCGGAAACCAGTACCTCGGGAACGGCGCGGTTCTTCCAAACTTGTGGCCGGGTGTATTGGGGATACTCCAACAGGCCCTGTTCGAAACTCTCGTCCGTCAGCGATTCACCGTTCCCTACAATGCCGGGCAAAAGCCTGACCGAGGCGTCAATCAAGGTGATGGCCGCCGCTTCGCCACCCGACAGCATAAAGTCGCCGAGGCTTACTTCCTCCAGCTCGTGGGCATCCAAGACCCGTTCGTCGAGACCCTCGTAGCGCCCGCACAACAAAATCGCCCCCGACCCCTCGGCCAATTCCCGCACCCTTGCCTGAGTCAACGGGTGGCCGCGGGGCGTCAGGTAAATCAACGCCAACGCCGGGTCCGTCACCGCTTCGATGGCCGCCGATACCACATCGGGTCGCATGACCATGCCAGGGCCGCCGCCGAAAGGGGCATCATCGACGGAGCAGTGTTTATCGCTTGCGAATTCGCGAATGTCCACTGTTTCAAGCGACCAATGGCCGGCCTTCAGTCCCCGTCCCGCGAGGGACAGCCCTAGCGGACCCGGGAACATTTCCGGGAACAGCGTCAGCACCTTTGCCGTCCAAGGGGGTTCCGGTTTCGCCACCTGCAAATCCTTTATTCTTTGTCCGTTTGGTCTTCGGTTTCGCCGTTGTTGTCCCTGGGCGCCTCCAGGACAATTGGCGGGACGACGACGATGCGCCCGCCCTCTAAATCCACCTCCGGCACTGCGTCCTTGGTGAACGGCACCATCAACCCGTCCTTTACGCCTTTTCCATCTCCAGCGATCTCGATCACGTCGCTTGCGCCAAAATTGTGGACCGCCTTGACAACCCCCAGGCTATTCCCGTCCGGCGACTCAGCGCTTAGGCCTACTAGGTCGGCGTGGTAATAGATGCCGTCGCTGGCTTCTGGGAGTTCGCTTTTCGTCACGTAGAGCTGCGTCCCCTTGAGCGCCTCGGCGGCGTCGCGGTCGTCGATACCGTCAAGCCGGGCGATGATCTGGCCCTTGGCGCGGGCGGTGACATGGACTTCGAAAGACCGTTTGCCGTCCTCGGTCGATACCGGCCCGTAAGCCCCGATGTTCTCCGGATTGGCGGTGAAGCTCTTGATCCGGACTTCGCCACGGAGCCCGCGGACACCGGTAATGGCGCCGACGCAGACCCGATCCTCCGGTAAGGTTTTTTGTTGTGTTGCTGCCATGGTCCCGCAAGTGCCCGGTGGGGCTAGCCGTCCTCCTTGTCCTTTTTATCGTCGTCCTTTTCATCGCCGGGGTCCTCGTCGGGCTTGTCTTTCGCCGCCGCGTCCTCGGCGGAAGCCTTGTCAGCTTTTTCCTCGGCCTTATCCTCGGCTTTCTTTTCAGGCGGCGCCTCGTCGGCATTTTTCTCGGCCTTATCCTCAGTGGGCTCGTCCGCCCCCGCCGCGTCCTCGGCGGGGGCCTCGTCGGCCTTCTCTTCAGGCGGCGCCTCGGCTGCTTTCTTGGCCGCTTCCTCCGCCTCTTTCCGACGTTCCAGGGTCTTGACCCGGGGCAGGTGTTGCTTGGTTTGTTCCGGGATCGACGGCTTCTCGACTAGGCCACGGTCGCTGAGGAAACGGGCCACCCGGTCGGACGGCTTGGCGCCGACGCCGAGCCAGTATTTTATCCGCTCGTCGTTGGTTTTCAGCCGCTCGGGGTGGTCCTTGGCGACCATCGGGTTATAGGTGCCAAGCCGCTCGATATAGCGGCCGTCGCGGGGGCGGCGCGAGTCCGCCACCACGATACGATAATAGGGGCGCTTCTTGGCGCCGCCACGGGAAAGCCGAATTCTCAAAGACATGTCGCTCCATCGTCCTTTTGCCGGTTGGGTTGAAGTGGGTTCATTCGCTTAATTCGGAGACGCGCTCATCGGTGGGGCGGCATCATGCCCGGCGGCAGGCCGCCGTCGAGCAAGCCTTTCTTTCCCATCTTGCCAGCCTTTTTCATCATCGTCGCCATCTGTTTGAACTGTTTGAGGACTCGGTTGACGTCCTGAACCGAGGTCCCCGACCCGGTGGCGATCCGCCGCCGGCGCGAGCCGTTGAGTAGCTTCGGGTTTTGCCGTTCCTTGGGCGTCATCGAGAGAATCACCGCTTCCTGGCGGGCGATGGTCTTGTCGTCGATGTTGGCGGCGGCGATCTGGTCTTTCATCTTGGCGGCGCCGGGAAGCATGCCGAGAAGCCCGGAGACGTCGCCCATCTTCCTGAGCTGGGCCATCTGATCGGCCATGTCGTCGAGGGTGAACTTGCCCTTCATCATCTTGGTCGCCATTTTCTTGGCGTCTTCGTGGTCGGTCACCCCGGCTGCCTTCTCCACCAGCCCGACCACGTCGCCCATGCCCAGGATCGAGCCGGCGATGCGCACGGCATCGAAGGCCTCGAGTGCGTCCATTTTCTCGCCCGTGCCCATCAACTTGATGGGGCAGCCGGTGACGGCGCTTATGGAAAGCGCGGCACCGCCCCGGGCGTCGCCGTCGATGCGGGTCAGCACGATGCCGGTGACGCTTAAGCGGTCGTTGAATTCGCGGGCCATGTTGACCGCGTCCTGGCCGGTCAAAGCGTCGGCGACGAGCAGCGTTTCCGTTGGCTTGGCGGCGGCCTGGATGGCGGCCACTTCGGCCATTAATTCGTCGTTGATGTGAAGCCGGCCCGCAGTGTCCAGCACCACCACGTCGGCGCCTTCCTTGGCGGCTTGGTCCATGGCCCGCTTGGTGATGGCGACGGGCTGTTCGCCGAGTACCGGGGCCAGTGTCTGGACGCCCGTCTGATCGCCGAGCTGAATGAGCTGCTGTTGTGCCGCCGGGCGGAAAACGTCCAGCGACGCCATCAGGACCTTCTTCTTTTCCCGTTTCTGGAGCCTGAGCCCCAGTTTGGCGCAGGTGGTGGTCTTGCCGGACCCTTGCAGGCCGACCATCAGGATCGCCACCGGCGGAATGCCTTGGAGGTTTATCAACCCGTCCTCGGTGCCGAGGGTTTCGATCAAATGGTCGTGGATGACCTTCACCACCATCTGTCCCGGGGTGACGCTGGAGAGAACCTGCTCGCCGACGGCGTCCTCAGTGACCCGGGTGATGAAGTTCTTGACAACTTCCAGCGCCACGTCGGCTTCCAGCAACGCCACCCGGACCTCGCGCATGGCCACTTCGACGTCGGCTTTCTTCAGCGCGCCGCGCCGCTTCAGCTTGTCGAGGATGCCGCCCAGGCGTCCGGTCAGGTCGTCAAACATGGGTCGTCCTTGCGATCTCGAGCTCACGATCTGGGGTTCCCCGGCCAAACTCCAGAGGCGCCAGTGCGCGAAACTCGCGAATTGGCGGTGCCCCTCGGGACGGAGGTTGTCGTTAAACCTATGGAATTGGCGCAAACTCTATGGACGCGTCCCCGCCAAGTCAAGCACCGGCGGTGCCTTGCCGGCGTTCATTCCAGGGCCCTTTTTGCCAAGGTCTATTTTGACGGCCGGGCTTGGCATCGGAAGACCGCCATAATTAACCGTAAGCGGTAGGAATTAATCATTACACCATATAAGGGTATTTCCGTGCTCTCGATTCCAACCCGCAATGACCATAAAACCCCGTCTCCATCCCTCCGCCGCCTTGGTCAGACTGGTGAAGAAGATCGTCCGCTGGAACCACCGCCATACACTCAGCCGCCGTCTTCACGGGTCGCCGGATTATTTGTTGAAGGACATCGGTATCCAGCGCGACCAGATCAGCGCCATCGTCTCCGGGAGCCTGAGGTGTGAACCCTTGGCGCTAAGTCCTGCCGGCAGCCAATCGTCGCCCGTCTTTCGGGGCGTCACGCCAAGCACCGCCGAAAATACGGATTCCGAACCCAACAGGCTGCTGGCCGCCTGATTCGGGCGATTGGAAAAGAATACGGCGGTCCTTCGCGGGGCTGCCATTTTTTTGCTTAACAACAGGATGGCCTCCGCACTTGACGCCGGACCTATGCTCGCCCCAAGTATCAATCATGGAATTTCAACACCTCCTCGACGCCGTCGCCGGCATCGGCCTAGTGGTCCGGGGCGGCTTTCATCCCACCGCCGCCGACGAGGTCCCGGGAAATCCGGCAACCCTGGTGCTCGTCGGCAACGCCGGGCCGGCGATGTGGCAGACCTTTGTGGCGGCGACGACGCCCGAAGCCCGCCAGGGCGATCCGGACCCCCTGGACACCTGGACCCGTGGGGTGCTGGACGGGGTAGCCGATGGGCTCGGTGCCAGGGCGCTTTATCCCTTCTCAGTCCCCTATCTGCCTTTCCAGCGCTGGGCCCTTGGCACGGGGACGGTCTTCCAGTCGCCCATCGGTCCCCTGATCGACTCGGAATACGGCCTCTGGCATGCCTATCGCGGGGCCTTGGCATTTGATGAGCGCCTGGAATTACCGGCAACGCCCAGCCACCAGAGGCCGTGCGATAATTGCGCCGACAAGCCCTGTCTCGCCGCCTGTCCCGCTGATGCCTTTGGCGGGGAAGGAGAGGGGGCGGCTCCCGGAATGTCTTCCTTCGACGTGCCCGCCTGCGTCGCCCATGTCGCGTCCGCGGCCGGGAAGGCGTGTCTCGAAGACGGCTGTTTGGCGCGCCGGGCGTGCCCGATCGGCCGCGAGTACGTTTACCGGCCCGGACAGGCGGGGTTTCACATGGAAAGGTTCCTGAAAGCCCAAGGGGCCTAGGGTGTGGACTCATACCTGAGGGTCTGATTACGGCCACAGTGCAGACCTTATAAAAACCATTCCGGGGACTTCCGATCTTGATGCAAAGCGGACATTCGTCGAATTACGGGGCTTTAAAGGTGGGTGTAATGAAAAGATGTATTTGTTGTACCCTCGATATGAAATGAAAGAACATTGAGACAACGGCGAACGAAACCTATTTACCTGTCATGGCACCAGCTGAAAGAGTCGTCTCGTTGCTACCGAGCGCAACTGAAATCGTCGCCGGCCTCGGTTGCGCCAGCCGACTGGTCGGCCGTTCCCACGAATGCGACTATCCATCCAGCGTCGAAAGCCTGCCTGTTTGCACCAGACCAAGGATAGAACTTGGCGGTTCCAGCGCTGAAATTGACGCTAGTGTTAGGGACGCCGTGATGGACGCCGTAGCCATTTACGAGGTGCTGGAAGACCAACTTCAGAGTCTAGCACCTGACGTCATCGTCACCCAAAGCCAGTGCGAGGTCTGCGCCGTGAGCTATGAGGAGGTCGAAGCCGCGGTAGCATCTTGGAGCGGACGCGAGGTTGCACTTATATCTCTCGAGTCCCGCACTCTTGCCGGTGTCTACAAGGACATCACGCGGGTCGCCGAAGTGCTCGGGGTATCGGGAGCCGGCCACGATCTGGTGACGACTATGACCGACCGCGCCATGGCGGTTGCGGATCGCGCCCAGGAGTTGGATGCCTCGGTGGCGGTCGCCTGCATAGAGTGGACGGAGCCCTTGATGGTAGCGGGCAACTGGATTCCGGAAATGGTCTCATTAGCGGGAGGAAGAAACATTTATGGAGAGGCCGGTGAGGATGCGCCGGAGTTAGCCTGGGAGGAATTCTTGGAGGCCGATCCCGAAGTAATCATCCTCATGCCCTGTGGTTTTGACCTGAAGCGGGCTACCATTGAGGCTGGTGTTCTTTCGTCTATGCCAAGTTGGGAAGACCTTGCCGCTGTCAGGGCGGGCCGTGTTTACGCTACTGACGCCAATGCTTACTTCAATCGTCCCGGCCCGAGGTTGGCGGAGTCCCTCGAAATCATGGCCGAGATTCTGCACCCCGACGATTTCCAATTCGGCCACCAAAATTTGGGCTGGCAACGGGTCTCGGAGGTTGGTCATTGATCATGATCACGGATAGGCGGGAACCCCGACGGCATAGCGGTTGGACGCCGGATGCGAAGGGTGCTCCCGGACCCGGGCCTATGGGTCATAATCATCGCTCCTTGGTATGAACCATGTGTGACACCTTTATCGCGCTGCCGCCGGCAACCAAGGACGGGTCCGTCATCTTCGCCAAAAACAGTGACCGACCCGCCGGCGAAGGACAGGGTATCCGCGTTTACCCTGGGATCCGCCACTCGGCGGGGGAGGTCCTTCAATGCACCTACATAGATATTCCCGAGGTCGAGCGAACCCAAGCGGTGCTTCTCTCTCAGATTGATTGGATGTGGGGGGCCGAAATGGGCGCCAATGAAGGCGGCGTCGTCATTGGCAACCAGGCGGTTTGGACAAGGTTCTCCCCGGGTCAGCCGGCATTGCTGGGAATGGATTTGGTCCGACTGGGGCTCGAACGGGGGGCAACGGCTCGGGAAGCTCTCGATGTCATAGTGTCGCTTCTCGAGGAATTTGGCCAAGGTGGTCCCTGCGCCGAAAACGATCCGGAGTTCGCCTACGACAATTCCTTCCTAATCGCGGACGTTCAAGAAGCCTGGGTGTTGGAGACGGCAGCGCAGTTTTGGGTCGCGGAACGGGTATCCGAGGGTGTCAGAAATATTTCCAACCGGCTGTCCATTCGTGGCGGATACGACCTCGGCCGCCAGGACCTGACTCGCGAGGCTCGCTTGCTCGGCTTTCCCTGTGACGAAGGATCGGTCAATTTCTCCGCCTGTTTCAGCGTCGCGCCAGTGGAACCGGACCCGAGCTCGCGAGAGGCTTGGGGGGCGCGTCTTCTGGCCCGGAATGACGGTGGCATCACGCCGGAAATTATGATGGACGTCCTCCGCCACCATGAAAGTGGCATATGCATGCACGGCGGGTTCGAGACCACGGCCTCGATGGTGTCCCGGCTGTCGCCGGGTGGCGATGCAACCCATTGGCTGTCCGATGGACCGAACCCCTGCCGCGCGTCCTTCCGACACGTCGACGATCTGGGGCGTCCCGGCATGGCCGCGGATTCGTCTTGCCCGACCAAGGTCCGCTCTACCCCACACAGCCGACCATTTTCGGTTCGGCGCAGAGGTCCGATCCCGACCCGAAGCGGACTTTTTGAGGGTCGTTGATTTCCGTCCACTTTCAGGCCCGTAGCGGTCATCGTCGGGGTAAGCGATCACCTCATAACGGCGTCATTTATGAGACCACGACCTAGGCTCGGCCCCGGCGGGACGAATCCTGTGGACACGGCGGGGTCTCCGGTCTTAATAACCGCCATATGACCGGAGTGCCGTTCATAAAAATGCACGGGCAGGGCAACGATTTCGTGGTTCTCGACGCGCGTTACGGACCGCTCGGTGTCGGCCCCGCCCAGGCGCGGGTTATCGCCGACCGGCGCCTGGGCGTCGGTTGCGACCAATTACTTATCCTCGAGGCGCCCGTTTACGGGGCCGCCGACATCTTCCTGCGCATTCATAATGCCGACGGCAGCGAGGCCGAGGCCTGCGGCAACGGCACGCGCTGCGTCGCCGCCATGATCATGGCAGAGAGGGGCACCCAGGAAACGGCCATCGAGACCAAGGCCGGGCTTTTGGCCGCGTCGGCGGCCGGGGACGGGCTGATCGCCGTCGACCTGGGACCGGTGGGGCTGGATTGGCAATCGATCCCCTTGGCCTGCGAGGCCGACACGCTCAATCTCGGCATCGAAGCCGGACCGCTCAGCGATCCGGTGGCGGTTAATATCGGCAACCCGCACATGGTATTCTTCGTCGATGACGCCGAAGCGGTGCCGTTGGAAGACCTCGGTCCGGGCCTCGAGGCCGACCCACTCTATCCCGAGCGCGCCAACGTCGGCGCGGCGGAGATCCTCGAGGACGGCAGCATCCGGCTCCGTGTCTGGGAGCGCGGCGCCGGCGTCACCCCGGCCTGCGGGTCGGGCGCCTGTGCCGCCCTAGTGGCGGCAAACCGGCGCGGTCTAGCGGGAAGGAAGGCTGCGGTCATTCTCGACGGCGGAACCCTCGATATCGAATGGCGCGAAGACAACCACGTGGTGATGACCGGCCCCGTGGCGACTAGCTTCAACGGCACCCTCGACCCGGCGTTGCTGGAATAGGGGGAAGCGATGACCCGTCCGCAAGTCATCACCCTCGGCTGCCGCCTCAACGCCTTCGAGTCGGAGATCATGCGCGAGATCGGGGCGGACACGGGCCTGGACGACGCCATCATCGTCAATACTTGCGCCGTCACCGCCGAGGCCGAGCGGCAGGCCCGCCAGACCATCCGCCGGGCCAAGCGCAAAAACCCCCATGCCAGGATTATCGTCACCGGTTGCGCGGCGCAACTGGACCCGGAAGGATTCCGGTCCATGCCCGAGGTCGACCGGGTGCTCGGTAATGAAGAGAAATTGGACGCCCGGTTGCTCGCCGGAGCTGGGGAGGCTGTCCAGGTCGCTGACATCATGTCGGTTCGTGAAACAGCCCCGCACCTGATCAGCGGCTTCGAAGGCCGCACCCGCGCCTTCGTTCAGATCCAGCAAGGCTGCGATCACCGCTGCACGTTTTGCATTATCCCCTTCGCCCGCGGCCCCAACCGCAGCGTAGGTCTTGGCGCCATCACCGGTCAGGTGAGGAAGCTTGTCGATGGGGGGTATCGGGAAGTGGTGCTGACCGGCGTCGATATCTGCTCATACGGCGCCGATCTTCCGGGATCGCCCGGCCTCGGCGGCATGATCCAGCAGTTGCTCGGCCAAGTGCCGGAATTAAGGCGCTTGCGGCTCTCCACCCTCGACCCGGCGGCCATGGACGATGACCTTCTCAAGCTCTTCGCCGAAGAGGAACGGCTAATGCCGCATCTGCATCTTAGCCTGCAATCCATGTCGGACATGATCTTGAAACGCATGAAACGCCGCCACCTCGGATCGGAAGCCTTCGAGGTGGTGGGGCGCGCGCGCCGGGCGCGGCCGGATTCCGTTTTCGGCGCCGACCTGATTGCCGGCTTTCCGACCGAAACCGAAGCCATGTTCGAAGAAACCCTTACCTCCATCGGCGAATTGGGCCTCGCCTATGTCCACGTGTTTCCGTATTCGTCGCGTCCGGGGACGCCCGCCGCCCGCATGGCCCAGGTTCCGGCCTCGGTCCGCAAAGAGCGCGCGGCCAGGCTTCGCGCCGAGGGTGAAAAGGGACTGCGGGGGTTCCTGGAAAGCCGCGCCGGGACCACGGCCCAGGTCCTGGTGGAGAAGGAAGGGCAAGGGCTGAGCCAGCATTACGCGGCCGTCAGGCTCGATTTCGACGTCCGCCCCGGCGCCATTGTCGATGCCCGCGTGACCGGCGTTGGCGACGGATATCTTCTCGGAAGCAAGGCCGTATGAGCGGTAAGGCCGATGGCGGCGGGCTGGTCCGGCTGAGAAGGGCCCTCGGACGGTCCTCGTCGAAGCTGGCTGGCGGTATCAGCGATCTCTTCAACAAACGGAAGCTCGACCAAAAGACGCTCGAAGAACTCGAGGATCTGCTGATCGAAGGCGATCTCGGGGTCACCCTGGCGACCCGGTTAGCGGGGTCACTGACCAAGGCCCGGTTCGACAAGGCGGTCTCTTCTCAAGAGGTGCTGGGCGCCCTTGCGGATGAAATCGCCACCGTGCTCGACCAGGTGGAACGGTCGCTCCGGGTCGATCCCACCATCAGGCCCTTCGTGGTTCTGGTTTGCGGGGTCAACGGCAGCGGCAAGACGACGACCATCGCTAAGCTGGCGAGCCGGTGGGGGGATGAGGGACGATCGGTGATGCTTGCCGCCGGCGATACCTTCCGCGCCGCTGCCATCGAACAGTTGCAGATATGGGGCGACCGTACGGGTTGTCCGGTCGTCGCCAGCAAGATCGGCGCCGATGCGGCGGGCCTCGTCCATGACGCCATGACCCGGGCCCGGGACGAAGGCGCCGACGTGCTGATTGTGGATACCGCAGGCCGGCTCCAGAACAAAAAGGATCTGATGGAGGAACTGCGGAAAATTGTCCGCGTGATCCAAAAGGTGGACGAAACGGCGCCCCATTCCGTGCTTTTGGTGATGGACGCCACGGTTGGCCAGAACGCCCACCGCCAGGTCGAGATCTTCAAGGAAATGGTCGACGTTTCGGGTTTGATCGTCACCAAGCTGGACGGGTCGGCCCGGGGCGGCGTGGTCGTGGCACTGGCCGATAAATTTGCCCTGCCGGTGTACGCCGTCGGCGTCGGCGAGGGGCTGGACGACCTGCAGGCGTTCGAGGCCAGGGCCTTCGCCCGCTCGCTGATGGGGCTGGAGAATTAGGGCTAGGTTTTCCCCAGGCGGCCTAGGGCGGCTTCGGTTTCCGCCACCAGGGTTTCCACCAATTCCGCCGCCGGCAGCGATTTTGACAACGCCGCCGCCTGACCCGACCACAACGACATGAAATCCTCTTTCCCGCCCTCGGCGCTGGCCTTGCGCAGGGGGCCGGTGAGAGTGTTGTTGATGGGGAAATCGGGAAGCGGTTGTTCGTAGGTGGCCATGTCCCGGATATAGCGGTTTTCCAGCCCCCGCGCCGGGCGCCCGGAAAAGGCGCTGGTGATGCGGGTCTTGTCGTCCGCGGCTTTGACCAAGGCGCGGCGGTAGATGTCATGAGCCGCCGATTCGGGGCAGGTCAGGAATGCCGTTCCCATCTGCACCCCCAGGGCTCCCATGGCGAGCGCCGCGGCGATGCCCCGGCCGTCGGCAATGCCGCCCGACGCGATCACCGGAACCTTCACTGCATCGACGACCTGCGGCACCAGGGCAAGCGTACCGACGCAACCGGCCTCGAACGACGCCTGGAAGGTGCCGCGATGGCCGCCGGCCTCAAATCCCTGGGCGATGACGGCATCGACACCGGCGGCTTCAAGGTGTTTCGCCTCGGCGACGGTGGTGGCCGAACTCAGGATCATCGCGCCCGTGTCCTTGACCGCCTGCATCATGTCCGGCGCCGGAAGCCCGAAATGGAAGCTGACCACGGGCGGCGAAGCGACCAAAACGGCGTCCAACAGCGCGTTGTTGAAGCTGGAGTTAGACGGCAACGCCGCCGGCACCTCGCCGAGATCGAATTCCCGGTAATAGGGCTCCAGCCGGGCCCGCATGGCTTCGCCCAGTGCGTCGTCAAGCACTGGCTCCTTGTGGACAAAGAAATTGACGTTGTAGGCGCCGTTGGTGTTGGCCCGGACGGCGGCAGATTGGCCGGCAAACTGTTCCGGGCTTAGGAAGGCGCAACCGAGCGAACCCAGGCCGCCGGCGTTGGTCACCTGGGCGGCCAGTTCCGGCGTTGTCGAGCCGGCCATTGGCGCCTGAATAATGGGGACGTGAATTCCCAGCAACTCGGTTAGCTTGTTGGACTTCCAGGACACGGGTAGGCTCCTTCTGAACGGTGCAGGCAGGAAGTCTGTCACCGCCGATCGCCGTTGGCAACGAAAGGGAGGGGCGGCATGGCCCTGCAACCCCATCTGGTTTTCCTGGTTCTACTGGCGGCGGTGCTGCACGCGACCTGGAATGCCGTCGTCAAGGCCGCCGGCGACCGCTTCCTGACCTTTACCGCCATCCGCGGCACCGGCACCGTTCTCGGCTGTCTGGCCGCCGCCTTCGTGCCGGTTCCCGTACCGGAGGCTTGGCCTTATCTGTTGGCCGGGGTGGCGATCCACAACTGCTATTATGTGGTCTTGTTGCAGGCCTACCGGTTCGGCGATCTGAGCCACATCTATCCGCTGGCCCGTGGCATCGCGCCGGTGACGGTGGCGGGGCTGGCGGCGCTGTTCGCCGGCGAGGTGCCGGGGTTGGGCGGCATCATCGGCATCGCGCTGGTGTCGTCAGGGATCGCTAGCCTGATGTTCGCTGGCGAAGGGTTGAAAAGGGCCACCGCCAAACCGATCGCCCTGGCGATCATCACCGGGCTGTTCATCGCCATCTACACGGTCGTCGATGGGTTCGGCATGCGGCTGGGCCAAACGGTGCTCGGCTATATCGTGTGGCTGAACATCGGCGAAGGCATCCCGTTCATGATCGCCGCATCGGTGATGCGCCGCCGTGATATCGGGCCTTTTATGAAACAACACTGGCCTCGGACCACCGGCACCGGGGTATTGGTGGTGACGGCTTACGGTTTAGTGCTCTATGCCCTCGGCCAGGGCGCCATGGCCTCGGTCTCGGCGTTGCGCGAGACCTCGGTGCTGTTTGCCGTTATCATCGGCGCGGCGGTCCTCGGCGAGCCGTTCGGGCGGCATCGGATCGCCGCGGCGGCGGTCATCTTCACCGGCGTCGTACTGCTGCAGACGGCATCCTGAGGGCCATCGGGCCGGCGGGAGGCGCCGAAAAGATGCCGGGCCCGAGGCCTTTCCGGAACCGCCTGAGCGCCCAGGTGACGGAAGGGAATGCTATCTCGTCCCAGGGGATGTCCTCCCATGGGGCTAGGTTCACGTCCTCGCTTTCCGGGCCTGCAGCATGGTCCGGGGACGTCATCCGGGCGTGATGGACGACGTAGACCTGGCTGATACGGGGAATCTCGTAAATGCCGATCAGGCCGTCGATTTCGACCTCGGCGCGGGCTTCTTCCCAGGCTTCGCGCTTGGCGCCCTCCGCCGTCGTCTCATTCAGTTCCAGATAGCCTGCCGGGATGGTCCAATAACCCTTGCGGGGTTCGATGGCACGCCGGCAAATCAGGAACCTGTCCTCCCATACGGCCACGGCGCCGGCGACGATTTTCGGGTTGTCGTAGGCGACGTACCCGCAGTCGGGACAGACCAGGCGCTCCCGGTCGTCGCCGGGGGGCACCTCCTTTACCGATGGTCCGGTTTTTTTATTCTTGCCCATGAGGCGAAGTGTGGCGCGGCCGAGCGTTTCAAGCAAGCCGGGCGTAAGCCGGGAAGAAACCACATCTAGCCCTCGGCCCCGCCGCAAGAGCACGTAATCCGGGCAAGGAAAAAATTTTCCAACGAATGCCGGGTATGGTAAAATCGGCAATCGTGCTTGGACCCGGGGAAGGGATGAGTAAAGAACGCAACCTTGATCACGAATTTTTGGAATTGCATTCCGGCATACGAGCTGACCGCACGTTCATGGGCGGTTACCGGCTTTCCCAGCGCACACGGCTGTTTTTCCTTTCCGGGTTACTGGCGATCGTCGGATTCGCGGGAATCTTTGTCGCCGCCGACCGCGAAGTCGCTTCGGCGATTGACAATTGGTCCCGAACGGAACGGTTGTCGGCGCTGGTCACAACCATGGAAAAAGGGATTGCCGGCGCCCGGGGAGAAGAGAAAAAATTTCTCCTGAAAAAAGACCCGGTCATCGCCGAGGCTTTCAAGGTCCATTTCGATTCTACCTCGAAGGCCCTTGAGACGCTTTCCCGGATGCAGGAAAGCGTCACCGTCGAGAAGCACGCTGCCACCATTCGCGACGGCCTTGCCCAATACAACCAACAATTCACCAAACTGGTAAGCTCGGAAAAAGCCCTCGGGCTCTCCGACGGCTCGGGGCTGAGCCGCGAACTCCAGTATGTCACCGAAAGGCTGCAGGCCGGGTTCTCGAAGGCCGGATACACCAACCTTGCCGGACAGGTGTCACGCATCAACCAGGAGGGGCAAAATACGCTGCTCAGTGGATACAAGAAGGGCGTCGGGGAAATTCAGAAGCGCTACCAGACACTGATCGCGTTGCTCAAGAAGACGAAGATCTCCGACAAGCAGAAAACATCTCTTCAGGAGCTTCTGCAAAGCCACGAAACAAAGATGCTGAAGATGATCAACGCGCGGTTCGCCTTCGAAGACGAAACCCGGCGTTTCGACGACATCATTACCTATTTGACGCCGAGCCTGACCGCGCTGACCGGGTTTTCGGACAACGCCGGCAGCGTTGCCGCGGATAAACTCTTGCAAGCGCAACGCTTCGCCCGCCTGGTGATTGGCGGCGGCAGCGCAGGAATCCTGGTTGCGCTGACATTCATCGGGCTCATGGTGATGGGGAGCGTCAACTCGTCGATCCGCAATCTGGCCGTCGCCGCCGGCCGGCTTGCCGACGGCGACCACGGCGTTGCCATTCCAGCCCAGGGCAACTCGGACTCAGTCGGTAATTTGGCCCGGGCGATGGACCGATGGCTTGATAACCTGGCCGACCTGGATCAGATGCGCCAGGAGTTAGACAATACTCGGACGCGGCTGGAACAGGTTCTCGCCGAAGCCGTCGCTATCGACGCGGCGGAAGCGGCGCGGGCGGCGCTGTTGGAGAACGACACCGAGGAAGGCGCTGCCGAAAGCCTGCCTGGCCGCTATCAGGGCCTTATCGGCGTCGAGGATTCCGGCATTTCCCAGGGCGGCCCCATTTCGTCGGTCAGCCGTCAACTCGCTAGTTTCAGCCAATACGTAACCGCCACCGCCAACAACGTGGAGCGCACCGAGGCGCTGATCAAGGGCCTGGACGACGCCACCAGGCAGACCGACGAGATGGGCTCGCTGGTTACCGCCATCCGCGATCAGACCAATCTTTTGGCGTTCCGCGCCGGGCCCAGGGAAGCCGGCGGCGACAACCTGGTCATTTTGTCCGGCGAGGACAAGGAACCGGCGGAGAATCCCCCCTTTCCCGACGTCGACATGACCAAAAGGTTCGATGCCATCAGGGGGGTCACCGACCGTGCCGAGAGAACGGCGTTGTCGGTACGCAACACCATGGAGAACGTCAACGCCATGGCCTATGAAATTGCTGCCACCGCTTCGAGTCAGGCGCTTGAGGCGACGAGCCGGCTGTTGAGCCAGTCGGAATACCTCCAGAACATGCTCGACGACGTCATATCAAGAATTACCCCCGCTCGGCCTGGCGAGTTGTCGGAAGAAGAAAAGTCCCAAAGGGATTCCAAGAAGTCCAAGGATAAGAGCAAATCCCCGCCGAAAATGGTTTAAGACGCAAACCCTTAAACAGCGCCAATTGTCTTTACACGTTTCCGCGCTTCAGCGCCTGGATGGCTGGAAGTTCCTTGCCTCCCAGCCACTCCAAAAAGGCGCCGCCGGCCGTGGTGACGTAGGAAAACCCTTCCCGGACCCCGGCATTGGCAAGTGCCGCCACCGTGTCGCCGCCGCCGGCGACGCTCAAAAGCCGGCCTTCCCCGGTCAGCTTCGCGGCTTCCCGGGCCAGCGTGTTGGTGGCCCGATCGAAGGGCTTGGTCTCAAAAGCGCCGAGCGGCCCGTTCCAGAGCAGGGTTTTGCATTTCGGGAGCTTGGCCGTCAGTTCGGCCACCGAAGCCGGGCCTAAGTCCAAGACCATGGAGTCGGCCGGGATAGCGCTCAACGGCACGGTTTGGTTTTTGGCGCCGTCCTTGAACCCGGCCGCGGTCACGGCATCGATGGGAAGCACGACCTCGCAGCCGGCCTCGGCGCCTTTGGCCAGAATTTCCTTGGCCGCTTCGGCCATGTTCGGCTCGTATAGGGATTTGCCGACGTCCACACCCTGGGCGTGGAGGAAGGTGTTGGCCATGGCGCCGCCGATTATCAACAGGTCCACCTTGCCCACCAGGCGCTCCAGAACCTCTATCTTGGTCGATATTTTGGCACCGCCGATGACGGCTGCGACGGGACGTTCAGGGGTTTCCAGCGCCTTCGACAACGCTTCCAGCTCCGCCACCATCAGTCGCCCGGCGGCCGACGGCAACAGCCCTGCGATGGCTTCCGTCGAGGCATGGGCCCGGTGGGCGCAGGAAAAGGCGTCGTTAACGTAAAGGTCCCCCAGTTCCGCCAGTCTACCGGCAAACCCGGCGTCGTTAGCTTCCTCTTCGGGGTGAAAACGCAGGTTCTCCAGCAACGTAACGCCGCCCCCGGCGATATCGGCAGCGGCGCTTTCGGCCTCCGCTCCGACGCAATCGGCGACGAAGGCGACGTCACGCCCCAGCGCCTCGGCCAAGGCCCTGGCCACCAGCGCCAGCGACAGTTCCTCCACCACCCGGCCCCTGGGGCGGCCCAGGTGCGACATGACGATGACGCCGGCGGCGCCATCCAAAAGGTCGGTTATGGTCGGCAGCGTCCCTTCGATGCGGGTGACGTCGGTGACCCGGGTCCCCTCAATGGGCACGTTCAGGTCGGCGCGGACGAGGACCCGTTTTCCCACCACGTCTATATCGTCGATGGTCTTGAAGCCGCTCATGGGCTGGTTTATAGGGCGGATGGGGTGGGGTTTCCAGGATGCCGTAACGCCGCCACCCTAACGCCCCTTGCCGGTCAGGGCCTTGATGCGGGCCTGGGCGTCCATTGCCTTTTCGATTTCCCCCAGCACCTCGTAGGTGCGGGCCAGGCGCTGCCAGCCCTCAAGGTCGTCGGGCTCGTCCTCCAGGCGGTCGGCCAGGCGCTGGACCATGGAGCGGATCATCTGCTGGCGGTCCCCCGCCGACATTTGCCCCGCCGCCTTAACGTCCTCGGCGCTCGGCCCCGGCGGGGCGGGTCCCAATACAGGAGAGGCGGCGGGAGAAGCGGCAGGCGCGAGCGCGGCGGGCATGCTCTTCGCCAGTTCCCGGGTTTCCGGCGACGGGGTAACGGTTCCAGGATCGACCCCGAGATCTTGGGCGGCGCGGACGATTTGTTGGTTGACCGAGTCCCGCCACGGGGCGCCGGCGGGGGATAGGGCCACCAAGTCGACCCACGCCTGTAGCGCGCCTTTGAGGTTTCCCTGCTGGGCCATGTCCAGGCCCAGATAATACCGGGCCTTGAGGTTGAGGGGCCGGGCCTCGGCGATGTCCTCGAAAAGGTCCCGGGCTTCCGCCCCGATCCGGCCCTCGTTGGCCAGCACCAGGGCCTCGGCATAATCCGCGGCGATATCGGGCTGGCGTCCCGAGGCCTCCATGGCCTGCCGGTAGGCGGCGATGGCGCCGTCGAATTCGTCGATAGTCAAATATGTGCGGCCCAACAGCACCCAGCCGTCGGCGTCACCGGGCGCATTTTCCAGTCGCTTCAAAAGCCGCGCCGCCATTTGCAATACCTCGTTCCTTTCCAGGCGGCCTTCGCGGGCGGTGATTTCGTTGCCGATGTTCCGTTCGGTGAAGGGACGGTCCGGAAGGTCCGGAGAGCCCAAGACGAAATAAATCCCGAAAGCCCCCACCGGCAGCAGGACGGCAAGGGCGGCGGCAACGGCACGGTTGCTTGGTTGGCGGGAGGGGGCACCGCCCTTATCAGCGTCTCCGGCTCCGTCCGGATCCGCCGCCGTCAGCATGCGGCGCTGAATTTCGACTCGGACGGCCTCGGCCTCGGCGTCGTCCAAGAGACCGCGTTCCAGGTCGCGGTCGATTTCGCTCAACTGGTCCTTGTAGACGTTGAGGTCATATTCTCCCCGGGCGGCCGGCGGCGCCGATGAACGGCGAAACAACGGCGTCAGCACCGCCGCCAGCGCGGCCAGGGTCATCAGGGCGCCGGCGATCCAAAGTCCGGTCACGGGGGGCCGTCTTTCAAGAACGCTTTGAGCCTTCGTTTTTCCTCGGCGCTCAAGGGCGGCGGCTTGCCGGCGGCGCGGCGGCGGCGAAAGAACAGCACCGTCACCATCAGGGCAAAACCGGCGATCGCTGCCGGTCCCAGCCACAGCATCAGCGTCGCGCCTTTGAATGGCGGCTTCAGCAACACGAAATCGCCGTAGCGCGCGACCACGAAATCGACAACCGCCAAGTCGCTGTCGCCGGCGACAAGCCGTTCGCGGACGATGATGCGGAGGTCCTTGGCCAGATCGGCGTCGGAATCGTCGATGGACTGGTTCTGGCACACCAGGCAGCGGAGCCCCTTGGATATCTCGCGGGCGCGCATTTCAAGCACCGGGTCGGCCAGCACTTCTTCCGGGTTGACGGCCCAGGCGGGAGCCGGCCATAGGAACAAGACGGGCACCCAGAACACGGCAACGAGCACGAAGAAGAAGGCACCCCTCATCGGCTAAGCTTCTTGATGAACGGCAGGATTTCGTCTTCGAGGATGTCGCCGTTAATGGGGCCGACGTGCTTGTAGCGGATCATGCCCCGGCCATCGACGACAAAGGTTTCCGGAATCCCGTAGACGCCCCAGTCAATAGACACGCGGCCGTCATTGTCGACGCCATGGGCGGCATAGGGATCGCCGCGCTCGCGGAGCCACCTCAACGCGTTTTTGGGATTGTCCTTGTAGTTGAGGCCGTAGACCTTGGCCACCTTCAACGTGGCCAGGCGGGTGATAAAGGGATGCTCGGTCCGGCACGGCCCGCACCAGGACGCGAACACGTTGATCACCGAAACCCCGCCGGCCCTCAGATCAGCGCTGGCAAAGCCCTTGCCTGGGCCACCCTCGATGGGCGGCAGCGAGAATTCCGGCACCGGTTTGTCGATCAGGGCGGACGGTAGGACCTTCGAGTCCTTGGTCAGCCCGACGGCGAAATAAACGGCCATCACCAGGAACACCGAAAGCGGTACCAGATAGACCATGCGGTTGGACATAGGCTTCGGCTCCGATTGTCAGGCCCCGACCGCCTGGGCCAGCCGGGCGCCGGGGCGGCGCATGGGAGCGCCGACGCGGTGGCGTCGGTCGGACAGGCTGATGAGCCCGCCGGAAACCATGATCATGACCCCGGCCCACATCCAGCCGACCAGCGGATTGAAATATATCCGCGTCACGAAGCCGCCGGAATTGTCCTTATCGCCGATGACGGCGTAAAGATCGCCGAAAAAAGTGGTGTGGATGGCGGCCTCCGTGGTCGGCCGTTGGGAAACGTTGTAGACCCTTTTTTCAGGAACCAGGGTCACCACCGGGCGGCCATTCTTGGTCACGCGGAAGGTGCCGGTAAGGATGGAATAGTTGGGTCCCCTCCCGGTGCCGGTGCCGTCGAAGGTGAAATCATAGCCGCCGACGGTGACGACCTCGCCCGGCTTCATGGCTTGGATGCTTTCCGTCCGCCAGAGCCCGGCGCCGGTCATCCCGGCGATAGTAATGGCGAGCCCCAGATGCGCGCACGTCATGCCCCAGGCGGAACGTGGCGTGCGCCGGATGCGGCTTAGGCTTTCCGAAAACGGGACGCTAAACAGTCTGATTCGCCCCGCCAGCTCGGCCAAGATGCCGGCCCCCAGCCACGCCGCCAGCCCGGAGCCGACGACGCCCATAAACGGCCCGCCGGTCTCGATCGTCCAGACGGCGGCCATGACCGCGGCGGCGACGGCCCCGGCGGCCCAAAGCTGGGTCAGGGCGGGTTTCAAATCGGCCCGTTTCCACGACAGCAAGGGTCCGACGGCCATGGCGGCGATCATCGGCACCATCAGGGGGATGAAGACAGCATTAAAGAACGGCGCCCCGACCGAAACCTTGCCGCCGCCGACGGCTTCCAGCATCAGCGGATAAAGAGTCCCCAACAACACCGCCGCCGCCGCCGTGGTCATGACCAGGTTGTTGAGCAGCAAGGCCCCCTCCCTTGAGATCGGCTGGAATATACCGGTTGAGACAAGGGAAGGCCCCCGCCACGCAAACAGCGCCAGCGAACCGCCGATGACGACAATCAAAAGCCCCAGGATGTAAACACCGCGCGCCGGGTCGGTGGCGAACGCGTGCACCGACGTCAGCACGCCGGACCGCACCAGGAAGGTGCCCAAGAGGCTGAGCGAGAAGGTGATGATGGCCAACAGGATAGTCCAGCCCTTCAAGGTGTCGCGTTTTTCGACCACGGTGGCCGAATGCAGCAGCGCCGTTCCCGCCAGCCACGGCATGAAGGAAGCGTTCTCCACCGGGTCCCAGAACCACCAGCCGCCCCAGCCAAGCTCGTAATAAGCCCACCAGGAACCGAGCGTGATGCCGGCGGTCAGGAAACACCACGCCGCCAGCGTCCACGGCCGGACCCAGCGCGCCCAGGCGGCGTCCACCCGACCCTCGATCAAGGCCGCGATGGCGAACGAAAACGCCATGGAAAAGCCGACGTAGCCCAAGTAAAGCATCGGCGGGTGGAAGGCGAGGCCCGGGTCCTGCAGCAGCGGGTTCAAATCGTTCCCGTTGATGGGTGGCGGCATGACGCGGTCGAACGGGTTCGAGGTCAATAGCATGAACAGGTAGAAGCCGACGGCGAGCATCGCCTGCACCGCCAATACCCGGGACCTTAGCCCCGGCGGAAGGTTGGTGCCGAACACCGCCACCGCCGAGCCGAACACCGATAAAATCAGCACCCACAACAGCAACGAACCCTCGTGGTTCCCCCACACGCCCGAGATCTTGTAAAGCAGCGGTTTTGCGGTGTGCGAATTCTGGACCACGTTGAGGACGGAAAAGTCCGATGTCACGTAAAGCGCCGTCAGGCACCCGAAGGCTATGGCCACGAATCCGCACTGGATCAACGCCGCCGGACGCGCCGTGGCCATCCACGCGTGATCACCCCTGGCGGCGCCGATCATCGGCAGCGAAGACTGAACCAGCGCCACCAAAAGCGCCAGAATGAGGGCGAAATGGCCGATTTCGGCGGTCATTTATCCTTATCCTTTCCCTGGCCCTTCCATTGGCCTGATTTCTTCAAGGCGTCGGCGACCTCGGGGGGCATGTAGGTCTCGTCATGCTTAGCCAAGACCTCATCGGCCTTGAAGACGTCGCCGGAAAGCCTGCCTTCGGCGACGATGCCCTGGCCTTCGCGGAACAGATCCGGCAGGATACCCTTGTAGCTGACCTTGACCGCCGTTGTCAGGTCGGTGACGCGAAATTTGACCACGGCGTCCGCAGATTTCTTGACGCTGCCTACCTCGACGAGTCCCCCTAGGCGAAAGCGCCGGCCGGCGGTTATCTTTTTCTTGATGGTGTCGGTGGGGCTGTAGAAGAAGACGATATTTTCCTCGAACGCCGTCAGCATCAACGCTGCGGCCACGCCCAGCATCGACATGGCGATGATGACGAAGGTCAGGCGCTTGTGCTTGCGCTTCATGACCCCTCTTCTGGCGCCTCGAGGGCGCGGAGCGCCCCCTCCGCCGATTTCAGCGAGCGCCGGCTGGCCATCAGGAGCCCCGCTAGGACGGCCGCCACGATCAGGTAGGCGGGCCAGATGAACCCGGCATAACCGTCCATGGCAAGGAATTCCGAAAGGCTTTCCATGGCTATTCAGCCGCCTCCGACGCGGTCGCTTGGGCCCGGCGCATGAGCAGGGCCCGGACCTTGCCCTGGGTGATCTCGCCGCGAATACGCACCAGCAACACCCACAGGTAATAAGTGGTAAACGCGAGGCCCATCAGCAACAACGGTGCCAGCATGCTGGGATGGATGGCCGGGCCGCCCAATTTGACGACGCTGGAGGGTTGATGGAGGGTGTTCCACCATCCGACCGAGAACTTGATGATCGGGACGTTGACGAAACCGACCAGGGCCAGGATCGACGATGCCTTGGCGCCGCGCCCGGGGTCGTCGAAGGCGTTGTTGAGCGCGATGTAGCCAAGATAAAGAAAAAACAGCACCAAGACGCTGGTCAGGCGCGCGTCCCACACCCACCAGGTGCCCCACATGGGCTTTCCCCAAAGCGAACCGGTGACTAGCGCCAGAAACGTGAAGCTGGCCCCAATGGGAGCCGTCGCCTTGGCCGCCAGGTCGGCCAGGGGGTGCTTCCAGATCAGCGCCACGGCGCAGTAAATGGCCAGCGCCGTGTAACAGAACAGCGCCATCCACGCCGCCGGCACGTGCACGTACATGATGCGGACGGATTCGCCCTGCTGGTAATCGGCGGGCGAGGCGAACAGCCCTAGATACAGGCCCGCCGCCAGCAGGATCACCGTTGCCCCGGCGATCCAGGGTTGGACGGCGTCGGCAAGGCTCAAAAAGCGGGTCGGATTGGCGAAACGGTGAAACATGGTGAGCCTAGGATATTCCCTCGACGGCCGTTTTTCCATTGACCAAGGTTAATTTGAAGGCCCCTTAATCGAGGGCCTGGCGGAGCGCCGCGGCGCCGACCCACGGGCACACCGCCAAAGAGCCGACGAACAGGCTGCCCAGGAACAAGAATTGTACCATCGCCGGGAACCCGGCGATGGTAGCGTCGACGGCGCCTGCCCCGAAAATGAGCACGGGAATGTATAGCGGCAGGATCAACAACGACAGCAAAATCCCGCCGCGCCGGGTCCCCAGCACCAGCGCCGCGCCGATGGCACCGATCAGACTGAGGGTTGGCGTGCCCAACGCCAGCACGCCCAGAAGCACGGCGAACCCTTCGGTTTCCATTTTCATCAGCAGCGCCAACAGGGGCGCTGCGACGATCAAGGGCAGGCCCGTGGTCAGCCAGTGGGCGGCGACCTTGGCCATCACCGTGGCTTCGAGCGCCATGGGCTGCAAGGCCAATAGCTCAAGGCTCCCGTCCTCGTAATCGGACTGGAACAGGCGTTCCAGTGACAGCATGGAAGCTAGCAACGCCGCCACCCAGATGACACCGGGCGCGATGCGGGCGAGGATATTGGGTTCCGGCCCGACGCCTAAGGGGAACAGCACCACGGCGATGACGAAGAACATCACCACCATCAGGCTATCGGTGCCCTGGCGCAGGGCCAGGCGCAGGTCGCGCCGGAGGACGCTCACGAAGCCGCTCATAACGGGTTTTCCTGTGCCGGGGGTTCCTGGAAATCGCCGAGGTCCAGTTTCCGGGCCCCTTCGAGCACCGCTTCGGCGTGGCTGGCAAGGACCACCATGCCTCCTTCTGACCGGTGGCGGGCCATTGCATCATCGAGGCTGGCCGCGGCGACGGCATCCAGCGCCGTCGCCGGTTCGTCCAAAAGCCATAGCGTAGCCGGCGCCGTCAGCAGTCGGGCGAGGTTAACCCGCCGCTTCTGCCCGGCGGAAAGAAACCGCCCCGGGACGCTAGCCAGATGCCCGATGCCGAGACCGTCGAGGGCCGCGCCAGCCGCGCCGCTGCCATTCATCGTCCTGAGAGAGGTCCAGAAGGCCAGGTTCTCGGCCACCGTCAGCACCGCCTTCACCGGGTCCGCATGGCCAACGTAGTGAAGGCGGCCGAAATGGGCCTCGGGGTCTTCGGCGATCGAAGCCCCATCCCATTGGATGACGCCGCTTTGGGGCCGAGCCAGGCCCGCCATCAGCCTGAGCAGGCTTGATTTGCCCGACCCGTTGGGGCCGCGTAGCACCAGCGCACCGCCGGCCAAAAGGGCGAAATCGAGACCGGCGAACACGGTCCGCTCGCCGCGGAAGCAATGAATATCCTGGCCGGTGAATTCGATCAAAGGGGCGCCCCCAATTTGGCAACGGGGTTGGTCTTAAGCGCTTCGCTTCGTCCAGTCTACTTTCGGCAACAAAAATAAGACAGAAAAACGGCCGGGCTGAAAGCGGCCCGGCCGTTGAGTTCCGGCATTCGAAAATGCCGATAGGGGGAGACCAGAGAGGGGGGGCTCTGGAATATAGACGAGGAGGTCTATGGTGGTTATTCAAGCCCCTAAATGTGGCGACTTTATGGGCTTTGTTGGGAATAGTTATGGCGGGGGGCCGCTGCCCCTAGGTCATGGTCTTATAAATGACGCCGTAATTAGATGATAGCTTGACCTAACCAATGACCGCTAAGTGCCTGAAAGCGGGCTTTCAGCGGAGCATTTGTCACTCCCGGGTGTAGCCAGAAGCGGAAAAACAGTTACAAGGGCTGGATGTCCAAGATTCGCCAAGTTCGGTTTTTAAGGAAAACGTTTCGCTTCCGTAGGGTCCTTGACTATTCTGGCAAACCTCTCATGACCCCTTCTATACGACATGGATACTGACGCTCTCCGACGTGATCTTTTGCGGATGACGGCCTGCGATATTGTCAGGCTGCTGGCCCGTGGCGAAGTATCGCCCGTGGAGCTGGTCGAGATATGCCGACAACGAATTGAACAAACCGACATCGCCTTGAACGCCCTGCCGACGAGATGCTTCGAGAGGGCTTTGGACAAGGCTGAGCGCATACAAGACGGAACAATTTCAGATGATGGATCTCGCTCCTGGCTTGGCGGCCTGCCCGTCGTGATCAAGGACCTCAATGATGTTGCCGGCGTGCGGACGACTTATGGTTCGACCGTCTTCGCCGATCATGTTCCGGAACGCTCGGACTTCACGGTCGAAAGGTTAGAATCGAACGGCGCCGTCATTATGGCCAAGTCGAACACGCCGGAATTCGGGGCCGGCGGGGCCACGTTCAACGAAGTCTTTGGCGTGACGTCCAATCCCTGGAATGTTGAAAAGAATTCAGGCGGGTCGTCCGGCGGGTCGGCCGCCGCCGTGGCCAGCGGTCAGGTCTGGGGCGCTCAGGGCTCTGATTTGGGGGGCAGTCTGAGAATCCCCGCCAGTTTCTGTGGCATTGTCGGTTTTCGGCCGTCGTCTGGCATTGTGCCGCGAGGACCGGCCTCGCAACCGTTTTCGCCTCTTTGGGTGGATGGCCCAATTGCCCGAAATGTCGCTGACTGCGCGCTTTTATTGGATGCCATGTCGGGCCGTGACGGCCGTGACCCGTTGTCCCGACCAAGACCGGTGGAAAGCTTCTTGGAAACTACAAAGAAAGATCCCCCATCGGGCCTAAAAATCGCCTTTTCCCACGATCTTGGTATTTCGCCCGTGGATTCTGCCGTTGATACCGTCTTTTCGGCTGTTATTGGCCGCCTGGTTGAGGTCGCTGCCGAGGTGGAAGAGAACCATCCGGACCTCGGCAATGCGCCCGGCGCCTTTCAAACGTTGCGCGCGGCGTGGCTGGCGGTCGATATGGCGGAATTGTTGGAAGCCCACGAAACAAAGTTAAAACCCGAACTGGTCTGGAATATCCGCCAAGGCATGGAGCTTTCAGCCGATGAGATCGGACGGGCCGAGGTAGAACAAGGCCGCTCGTATAGAGGAATCATTGATTTCTTTGAAAACTATGATCTTTTGGTCACGCCGGCCACGGTCGTTCCAGCCTTCGAAAAGGACTGCCGGTATCCTGAAGAGGTAAACGGCCAGAAGTTGGAAACGTATTTCGACTGGTGCGCGATCACCTACAGCATTTCATTGACCGCTTGCCCGGCAATCTCCGTCTTGGCGGGTTTCACGGAAGAGGGACTGCCTGTCGGACTCCAAATCATCGCACCGCCCCACCGCGATGCGGATCTTCTGTGCTCGGCCGCCCGAGTGGAAGAATTACTGGGCCTTCACGGCAAACTGCCCATTGACCCCGTTACGCGCTGAAATATGCGATCACTTCATGGCCGCCGTCCCATGTCAAACTGCCGGCAACCCAAACGATGACGGCGAAGCCGATATAACCAATCCAATGATGCCTGTTTAGAAGCCGCGCTATCAAGGTCGCGCCCACCGCCATCAAGGCGATTGAAAGCACAAGGCCGAAAATCAACATGCCAAGATTTTCGCGGGCGATACCCGCCACCGCCAATACATTGTCCAGAGACATGGTCAGGTCGGCGACGAGGATCATGACCATCGCCCTCAAAAAACGCGATGACGTGCCTTTCGCCGCGTCGGCATTTTCCGGCGCCGCGCTGCCTTCGCCGTCCTCCAGGAGTTGTTCAGGCGTCAGATCGACGCCTTTAAACAAATCCAACCACAACTGGTAGCAGACGTAAAAAAGAAGACAACCGGTTTATGAGGTCACACCCTATTCGAGGCTGCGTTTGTCCTCGATGACGACGCCGTCGGTGGGCAGGCTTCCCGGCTTGGTCAGTTGGATCGAGCCCTTGAGGTTGCAAAGCCCTTGCAGGGTCTGGGCGATGGCGTCTGCCAGGGCGTCGCCCCCCCCGGCCTCCCCCGTGGCCTCGCAATGGAGCATCATCGTGTCGGTGCCGTCCCGTTGATCGACGACCAGCCTGACCCGGGCGATTTCCGGATGGCGTTTCACCACTTCGGCGATCTGGCCCGGAGTCACGAACATGCCCTTGACCTTGGTGGACTGGTCGGCCCGGCCCTTCCAGCCGGTGAGCCGCATGCCGGTGCGCCCACAGGGGCTAAGGCCCGGCATGGCCGACGACAAATCGCCGGTGGCGAAGCGGATCAGGGGGTACTCGCGGTTAAGGGAGGTGACGATGACCTCGCCGATCTCGCCCGCCGGCACCGGGTCGCCGGTGCCGGGGCGGACAATTTCGACGATGATGCGGTCGTCCACGATTAAGCCTTCCATGGCCTTAGATTCATAGGCAATGAGGCCGAGATCGGCGGTGGCATAGGCCTGCAGCACCCTGATGCCGTGGCCCTTGAATTCCTTGCGCAAGGCCTGCGGCAGCGCCTCGCCTGAAACCACGGCTTTCTGGAGGCTTTTGACGTCGGCGCCCTGCTCGGCGGCCTTGTCGAGGATGATCTTGAGGAACGACGGCGTGCCCGTATAGGCGGTCGGCCGGAGGTGGGCAATGGCTTGGATCTGCTGGTCGGTCTGTCCGGTGCCGGCGGGGACCACCGCGCAGCCGATGGCCCGGGCGCCGGCTTCGACCATCATCCCGGCCGGCGTCAAATGGTACGAAAAAGTGTTGTGGATGATGTCGCCGGGCCTGATGCCGGCGGCATACAAGGCACGGCCGAGCCGCCACCAGTCCTTGCCTTCGGCTTCGGGTTCGTACGTTGGGCCGGGGGACTGGAAGAGGCGGAGGAAGCTGGCCGGCGCCATGTTGGTCATGTCGGCGAAGGGCGGGTTCTTCCTCTGAATTTTGGACAGATTAGATTTGCGGGTGATAGGCAGCTTGGGCAAATCGGCGCGAGATTTGACGTCTTCGGGACCTATGTCCTTGAAGTGCCCCCCGAAATAGGGCGAGTCCTCCTTGGTGGTGCGGAGATGCCGGCCCAGGGCCTCGAACAGCAAAAACTCCCGTTCATCGGGGTCGCGGACTTCCAGTTCGTCGTAATATTCGGAACCCAGCATGGCCATCGAAATTTACAACCAGCGTTTGCGGCGTCGGTAATGCTTGACGTCGCGGAAGCTGCGCCGGCCGCCGGAGCTGAGCCCTAGGTAGAACTCCTTGACGTCCTCGTTTTCACGCAGGCTTTTGGCGTCGCCGTCCATGACGACGCGGCCGTTCTCGAGGATATAGCCGTAATCGGCGATCTTCAGGGCCGCCATGGTGTTCTGTTCGGCAAGCAGGATGCTGACGCCCTCGTTCCGGTTGAGATCGTTGACAATCTCGAAGATTTCCTTGACCAACTGCGGCGCCAGGCCCATGGACGGCTCGTCCAAAAGGATCATCTTCGGATTGGCCATCAGCGCCCGGCCGATGGAGGTCATCTGCTGCTCGCCGCCGGACGTGTATCCGGCCTGGGCGGTGCGGCGTTCCTTGAGGCGCGGGAAGTAGTGATAGACCTTCTCCAGATCGGCGGCCACGTCGGCGTGCCCGTCGCGCCGGGTGTAGGCGCCGGTGAGCAGGTTCTCCTCCACCGTCAGGTGTTCGAAGCAACGACGACCCTCCATCACCTGGATGACGCCGCGGCGCACCAGTTCGTTGGGGCTCAAGCAGTCCACCCGTTCGCCAACGCATTCAATGGAGCCCTTGGTGACTTCGCCACGTTCGGCCCCCAAGAGGTTTGAAATGGCTTTCAGTGTAGTCGTCTTACCGGCGCCGTTGGCCCCGAGGAGGGCGACGATGCCCCCCTCGGGAACCTCAAGCGATACCCCCTTCAACACCAGGATCACGTGGTCGTAGATGACCTCGATGTTGTTGACGGTTAGAAGGGGCCGGACCGGCGCAGCCATTTCGGCTTCCTGGTGTCCGTTTGGCGGCGTCATGGTCCTAAACCCAAAGGGGTTTCTAGCAGCTTCGCGGCGTGATGTTATTTTCCTTGGCGAAATTAGCGGCGTCCTTCTCGATCATCGGACGGACGATATCGCGCATCGGCGAAAGCCATTTGCTGACGTAACTCCACTTTGACCCGTTCCACTGCTGGATGCGCAGCGAACCGCCGGTTTCGTGATCGGCGCAGCTGACCTTCACGCCTCGGGTGAAGCCTTCCATGCCGAGCGCTTTCAGGCGCGCGTTGTCGACATTCAGGTTTTCAAGCCCCCAGCGGACCTGTTCGCCGGTCATCGACTTGTTGCCGTACTTGTTCATGGCGGTGCGAATGGCCTCGACCCCGAACATGGCGTTGACCATGCCTCGGTTATAAAGCACTTCGCCCATGTTGTTGGACAAGGCCTTGGCCTTATCGCCGCCGTAGACGTATTTGACGATATCTTCGTGGAGCTTGAAGTCGATCCCAGCGCCATGGAAGGTGGTCGACTTGTAGCCCACGGACCCCTTGCCGGCGGGGATCACGTCGGCGTCGGTCCCGGACCACCAGTTGCCGACGAAATGGTCCATCGGGTAATTGATCGCCGCGGCTTCCTTGATGGCGACCGAGTTCATGACACCCCAGCCGGACATGAAGATCCAATCGGGCTTGAGGCGGCGGATCTGAAGCCAGGTCGCTTTCTGTTCCTGACCTGGATGGTCGACGGCCAGCAACGTCAGCTTGTAGCCGTACCTTTTCTCAAGTGCCACCAGCGTCGGGTTTGCCTCCTTGCCGTAGGCCGAATTGTGATAGACGTGGACGATCTTCTTGCCCTGCAGCTTGTCGTATCCGCCAACTTGTCGGGATACGTACTTGATGAAGGCAGACGCCTGGCTCCAGTACGTCATCGGGAAGTTGAACACCCACTTGAAGACCCGGCCATCAGCGGCCGATGTGCGGCCATAGCCCATGGACAAAATTGGCACGCCGTCGACCGGCGATTTCGGGATCAACTGATAGGTGATGCCGGTCGAATACGGATTGACCAGCGAGGCGCCGGTCGGGCCCTTGCCCTTCAGTTTCTCGTAGCATTCGACGCCGACCTTGGTGTTGTACTTGGTTTCACACTCCTCGAAGGTAATAGTGACGCCGTTGATGCCGCCGTCGCGCTTGTTGACGAGCATGTAATAGTCCCTGAACCCGTTGGCCACGGGAATACCGGAAGGCGCATAGGGACCCGTGCGGTAAACGAGCATCGGGATGAACTGCTCGTCAGCAACGGCCGCTTTCGATACAGCAATACCGGTGATGCCGACGGCAACCGCGATCGCTCCCAGGATAAGAGTACGGTACTTCATTGTTTATTCTCCCTTAGGTTAAACTGAGCATTTTCGGCTTCTTGTTCGTTTATCAATTCTGTCGTTGCAGACACTAACACGCGCCGAAACCGCTCGCCAACGCGCTTTGCTTATATTCCGTTCATATCATATTCACCGGCCTCAGTACGGAAACGGCCAGCGCCTCAATTTTTCCTTGCCAATCTGCCAAAGCCGCGCGAACCCATGCGGCTCGACGATCAGTAGATAAACGATCAACCCACCGAAGATGATTTCCTCGATGTGCTTGGACAGGTCGGTG
>CAZQZB010000013.1:47820-50108 GCA_964597695.1 uncultured Thalassospiraceae bacterium
ATAAACGATCAACCCACCGAAGATGATTTCCTCGATGTGCTTGGACAGGTCGGTGCCCATGGGAATATTGAACATCGCCGGTGCATTGGTCAGGAAGATCGGCACCAGGGTGATGAACGCGGCGCCCAGGATCGAACCCATGATGCTTCCCAAGCCGCCGATAATGATCATGAACAGAACCTGGAACGACACGAAAATGTCGAAGGCCTCGGTCTCGGCGCTGCCTAGCCAGGCGAACACGCTGAGCGCGCCGGCGACGCCGCAATAGAACGATGAAATGGCGAACGCCATGAGCTTCGTCTGCAGGGGCTGGATGCCGATGATTTCGGCGGCGATGTCCATGTCCCGGATGGCCATCCAGGCGCGGCCGATGCGCCCACGGACGATGTTCTTGGCAGCCAGCGCGAAGACGGTGAGGAAGACCAGGCTGATGAAGTACCGGGTCTCCGCCGTCGCCTTAGGGCCCGTGACCATGATGCCGAGGAAAGTGCGTGGCGGCGCCGTGATCGTGCCCGACGGGTTGTCGTTGTAGAACCAGCCGACCTTGTTGAACAGCCACAGGATGAAGAATTGCGCCGCCAGGGTGGCAACGGCCAGGTAGAAACCCTTGATGCGGAGCGACGGCAGACCGAACATGACGCCGACGCCGGCGGCGACCATGCCCGACATTAAATAGACGACGAAGATGTCGATCCCGGGAAATGCAGTGGTGATCTTGTAGGTGGCATAGGCGCCGACCGCCATGAAGGCGCCGGTGCCGAGGCTGAGCTGCCCGGCGTAGCCGGTCAGCAGGTTGAGCCCGACGGCAGCAAGCGAGAAGATCAAAAACGGGATGATGACGGCTTGCAGCCAGTATTCGTCGGCGACGAAGGGCACCACGGCGTAGGCGACGATCAGCACCAGGGCGATGAACCAACGGTCCTGGATGATCGGAAAGACCGCCTGGTCGTTGCCGTAGCTGGTTTTGAACTGTCCGGCTTCCCTGTAAAACATGGACTTATACCCTCTCGATGATCTTTTCGCCGAACAGACCCTGCGGTCTGAACATCAGGAACGCCAACGCCAGCATGTAGGCAAACCAGCCTTCGATGGCGCCACCGAAGGCGGGGCCCCAATAGATCTCGGCGATCTTTTCGCCGACGCCGATGATCAGCCCGCCGATGATGGCGCCGGGCACCGAGGTGAAGCCGCCCAGGATCAGCACCGGCAACGCCTTTAGGGCGATTAGGCTGAGCGAGAACTGGACCCCCGACTTGGCCCCCCACATGATGCCGGCGACCAGGGCGACGATGCCGGCCACCGCCCAGACGATGATCCAGATCGTCTTCAACGGGATGCCGACGCTGAGCGCCGCCTGGTGGTCGTCGGCGACGGCGCGCAACGCCCGGCCGATGGGGGTCTTCTGGAAAAAGACGGCAAGCCCGGTGACCAGCACAGCGCCGATCCCGGCGGCGAACAGGTCGAACTGATTAAGCAGGATTCCACCGACCTCGAACGATTGATCCGGGATGCCGACGTTCAATACCTTGACGTTCGAACCCCAAGCGATCTGCCCGAAGCCCTGGAGAAGGAAATCGAGGCCGATGGTCGCCATGAACAGGACGATGCCCTCCTGATTGATCAGGTAGCGCAGCATCATTCGTTCGATCAGCATCGCCAACAACACCATGACCATGCCGGTAACGACGAGCGCCAGCAACACCGGCACCCCACGCTCCATCAGGCCGACCAAGGTCAGCGCCGCGAACAGCACCATCGCGCCCTGGGCGAAGTTGAAGACGCCCGAAGCCTTGAAGATGAGGACGAAGCCGAGCGCCACCAGCGAGTACATGACGCCGGTCAACACCCCGCTGATCACCACCTCGGCGAAAAAAACGGGGCTGTCGGCCATGTCGAGGAACGGCGCCACGAAAAGGACGTTAAAAATATCCATGGCCTAAGCGGTCCCCCCAAAATCAGTCATGGCTGATCCCCAGGTAGGCGTCGATGACGTCCTGGTTGGCGCGAACCTCGTCGGGCGAGCCGTCGGCGATCTTGAGGCCGTAATCCAAGACGATGACCCGGTCCGAGATGTCCATGACGACGCTCATGTCGTGTTCGATGAGGACGATGGTGGTGCCGAACTCGTCGTTGACGTCGAGGATGAAGCGGCACATGTCCTGCTTCTCTTCCAGGTTCATGCCGGCCATGGGCTCGTCCAACAACAGCAGGTCCGGTTCCGCCGCCAGCGCACGGCCGAGTTCCACCCGTTTCTGCAGGCCGTAGGGAAGCCGCCCCACCGGTGTCTT
>CAZQZB010000013.1:50208-52142 GCA_964597695.1 uncultured Thalassospiraceae bacterium
ATGCCTTCCTGGGGGTGATAGAAGCCGTTGATGCAGTTGAGCATGGAACTCTTGCCGGCGCCGTTGGGGCCGATGATGGCCAGGATCTCCCGCTCCTTGACGTCGAAACTGACACTGTCCAGGGCCTTGACGCCGCCGAAGGTCATGCTGACGCCTTCCACGTCTAGCAGGACGTCGCCGATCTTCCTGTCCGCGGTCATCTTAGGCGCGCCTTATTCCGCCGCTTCGGCCTGGGTGGCCCGGGTGTCTGACAGGGGCGCTTCCCAAATCCTGAGATCGGCGTTGATGGTCCCGGTTCGTCCGTCCTCGAAGGTGACCTCGGCCTCGATCGGGCAGTGGTCCTTGTCGGAATAGAGGGCGTCGATCAGGTCCGCGTACTTTTCGGCAATGATGGTGCGGCGGACCTTTCTCGTGCGGGTCAGTTCACCGTCGTCGGCGTCCAGTTCCTTGTGCAGGATCAGGAAGCGCTTGATCTGGGAACCGGCGAGATGCGGGTCGGCGGCCAGATCGGCGTTGACCTGGGCGACGCATTCGGAAATCAGCTTGTAAACGGGTTCCTGGCCGGCCAGGTCGGTATAGCCCATATAGGCCAGGTTCCGCCGCTCGGCCCAGTTGCCGACCGATTCCAGGTCGATATTGATGAAAGCGGCAACATAATCTTTGTCGTGGCCGAAGGTGACGGCTTCCATGATGTGGGGGAAGAACTTCAGTTTGTTTTCGATGAACTTGGGCGCGAACATTGTCCCGTCGGTCATTTTGCCGACGTCCTTGGAGCGGTCAATGATGTGCAAATGCCCTTCGTCGTCCATGAACCCGGCGTCCCCGGTGTGCACCCAGCCGTCGGCGGCCTTGGTCTTATTGGTTTCTTCCTCGTTCTTGTAATAGGCCCGGAAAACCCCGGGGCTGCGGAACATGACCTCCCCATCGGCGGCAATCTTGACCTCAACGTCGATAGCCGGCGTGCCCGACGTCTCGGGGCGGACATCACCGTCGGGATGGATGGTGATGAACACCGAAGCCTCGGTCGAGGCGTACATCTGTTTGAGGTTGAGCCCCAGCGAGCGGTAGAACGTAAAGATGTCGGGGCCGATAGCCTCGCCTGCCGTATAGGCGACCCGCACCTTGGACAGGCCCAAAACGTTCTTCAGGGGCGCGTAGACGAGAATGTTGCCAAGCCAATAAAGCAAGCGATCGCCAAAGGGAACCGGCCTGGCGTCGAGGATGTCCATGCCGACGCGCCGGGCAACCCCCATGAAGTAATGGAACATGCGCTGCTTGATGGCGGCCGCGTCCTCGATGCGGATCATCACCGTCGTCAACAGGCTTTCGTAGATGCGTGGCGGGGCGAAGAAATAGGTCGGGCCGATCTCGCGCAGGTCCTCGAGCACTGTTTCGGAGCTTTCCGGGCAACTGACGCAAAATCCGGTGATATAGGCCTGGGCGACGGAAAAAATGTTGTCGCCGATCCACGCCATCGGCAGATAGGCCAACATATCCTCGTCCTCGGTCAGGTTCTCGCGGATGACCCCGTTGCGCCCGGTGATGATCAAATTGTCGAAGCTCAGCATCACCCCCTTGGGGCGGCCCGTGGTGCCGGACGTATAGAGCATGATGGCGATGTCGGCGCCCGTCGATTGGGCGACGCTGTCCTCGTAAAAATCGGGGTTTTCCCTGTCGAAGGCGCGGCCCCGCTCCTCGATGTCGGCCAACAGGTCGAGGAACGGCTGGTCATAGTTACGCATGCCGCGCGGGAACTTGTAGACGATATGCTCGAGGTCCGGGGTCCGGTCCCTGATTTCCAGAAGCTTGTCGACCTGTTCCTGGTTTTCGACAATGGCGAACTTGGCTTCCGCGTGTTCGTAGATGTACTGCATCTCGTCGGAAACGGAATCCTGATACACCGGCACCGGGATGGCGCCCAACGCCTGCACCGC
>CAZQZB010000014.1:0-44050 GCA_964597695.1 uncultured Thalassospiraceae bacterium
CGTTCTACCGCCAAGCCAAGGACGTTGCGTGGCAAATCCTGAAGGATACGGTCAGGCCCCTTGCCGACATAGCCGTGGTCAACGAAAGCGAGTTGCGCGTCGATATAGGCGACAAGCGCATCCGCCTTTACGGATCGGATAATTTCGAGGCCCTGCGGGGCATCTATGCCGACGGGATAATCCTCGACGAGTACGGCGACATGGACCCCCGCGCTTGGCCGTCCGTCATCCGCCCGACGCTGGCTGACCGAAACGGCTGGGCCGTCTTCATCGGAACGCCGAAGGGCGAGAACGACTTTTTCGAGAAGTACACCGACGCTATAGACGACCCCGACTGGTACGCGACGCTCCTGAAGGGCTCCGAAACGGAGATCATCCCGAAAGCGGAACTCGTCGAGATGCGTAAGGCGATGACGCTGGAGCAGTACAACGCCGAGATCGAATGCAGCTTCCAGGCGGCAATCATCGGCTCGTTCTACGGCGGCGACCTGGAACAGGCGGAGAAGGACGGGCGCATAACGGGCGTCCCGGTGGAAACGGAACTGGAGGTCAACACCGCCTGGGACCTGGGCGTGTCGGACACGACGGTGATCTGGGCGTATCAGCTCGTGGGCCGGGAAATCCGGCTCATCAACCACTACGAAGCCAGCGGCGAGGGCCTGGGGCCTGGGCAAGGCCGCCAACCTCGCGGACAGGGCGTCCATTTGGAGCGAGAAAAGCCCCTCGAAATCGGGTTCGCTCGTCGGCTTGGCGGCGGCGTTGGGGGCCGTCGGGGGAGAATTCTACGGGTTCGATGGAAGCAACGTCCACACCCTGGGCGGCTGGCTCGTCAAGCTGGGCGGCTGGCTCCAGGCGATGTGATGCCCATTACCCGCTTCAAGTTTCCTGTCGATCTGGTGCTGCGGCGGAAAAGAAAGGGCGACGGAAGTCTTTTCCATCTGGAAGAGGAATACCGGGTTGCCTTTTTTCAAGGCGACCAGCCGACCGTGGTGAAAATCCCCAAGGGGTTCGCCACCGACGGCCCGAGCGTACCGGGGTTATTCCAATCGAGCGTTTCGGTACTGGACGCCAAGTTCGAGGCGGCGGTGGTTCACGATTGGCTGTACGCGAAAGGGTATTTCTCCCGAGGCTTGGCTGACGAAATTTTCCTCGCCGGTATGAAGGCCGCTGGCGTCGGATGGTGGCAGCGAAAAAAGACATACCGCGCAGTAAGAATGTTCGGCTGGGCGGCTTGGAACAAGCACCGCAAGAACGACTAGGATGACCTCCCTGAAACTCGGCCCCCTGGCTCACGCTGGGGGGTCTTTTTTGTTCCTAGGCGTAAGCCGCCGCCGCCCTCTCAATGGTGGCGATTTCCCGCTTGATGTTCCGGGCTTCATGCCAGAGGTCATGGTTGGTCTGCATGTTGACCCAAAGGTTAGGGCCGTTGCCGCAGAGTGCGCCAATCTTGAGGGCCATAGTGGTGGTAATAGTGGCGTCGCCCTTGATGATCCTATGAAGCATCTGGCGGGACATCCCCAAAAGCGCGGCGGCGGGCATGATTTTTAGGCCCATAGCCTCAAGTGCTTCCGCCAGGATAACGCCGGGATGGGTCGGGGCGACCCTGCGCTCATAAATATTCATTAGTGGTAGTCCTCCAAATTTACCTTCGTGGGGCTTTCGTCCTCCCACCCGAAGGTGATGCACCAGTTCCCCGAAACATGAACGCTATAGCGTTTGGGCTTCCCCTTGAGGGCGTGGAAATCAAACCCCGGAACATTCATATCTTGCGGCCTTGTCGCCGCCGAAAGGGCGTCCAGCCTTATCAAGCAGCGGGCTTTTAGTTTAACTGCAACGCGGGTGGTTTTCCCTGTTTGGGAAAGTTCCTTGAGCCCCTTATGCTTGAAGTTCTTAATCATAGAAGCACTGTAAATAATTTATTTACAGTGTCAACTAAAAAGTTACACCAGCGCCGCCTAATTATGAATGAAAATTATTTAGCACTCGCCCCGGAAACCCGCAGAAACCCGCGACTCGAACCGCGTCTAAAAGTGCTAAATAATGGGTTTTTGATAGGCAATTTCTTTAATGATATCAGCGCATTAACCTTGTTTTCATACGATAACACCCATTTACGGCATCATTTATGAGACTATGACATAGTTTTCAGGAACGGCCGGCGGGCGGCAATTTAGGCTTGGGCCGCCTTCGATGCCTGCCACCGATTGAGGATTGTCCGGGCATCGTTGGTTTTCGGGTCCATATGGGAGTCATGCTCGGCGGTCTTGGCCGTCAGTTCGATGACGTATCCGTTGGGGTCCCTGAAATAAATCGAATGGACGAAGCCGTGATCGGAGACCCCCCTTGTTTCGATGCCCTCGGCCTTACCCTTTTCGAACATGGCTTGCAGGGCATCGTCATTGACCTCGAGCGCGATATGAAGGTCGAAATCCTGCTGGTCCTTGAATTCAAAGGGCTGGTCCGGGGCCTCGAAAAAGGCCAGACACGAGCCGTCGTCCATCTGAAAAAAAGTGTGAAGGACGTCCGTTTTCCGCCCGGTTTTGGTTTCACCGATCTCCAACGAACCCACCAGGGGCAAGCCGAGGAAATCCTCATAGAATTTCCTCGTTTCCTCGGAATCTCGGCATCGATAGGCGTTGTGATGAAGACCCTTGATCATGACGTTTTCCTAAACTCCGTAGCTCGGGAACCCGGGTTGGAATTCCATATAGCCTCCAAGGTTTCGATTACAAGTCCCCCCGCCCCGCCTATCCCTTCAACAAGGTTGCTCCCGGCTGTAAGCGGGTGAATTTCACCGGTTTGGTGGACGTCGTCATCTCACCCGCCTTGAGCCGCACCCGGGTGAAGGCGGACGTCTTCAGGTCGCCGGGTTCCGGGTGATCGGTGCGCCAGTGCGCACCCCTTGAATCGCTTCGGGCCTGGGCTGCGGCGGTGATTGCGCGTGACACCAAAATCAGGTTCTTCAGGTTCAGCCAGTCGTGCCAGGTAAGGTTCATGGCCAAATCGTCGCCGGAAACACCCAGCCGGTCCAGGTCCGATTCCAACGCCGTCAGGTTTCCCTGGGCCCGGTCCAGCGATGAGGCGTCGCGAAAGATACCCGCATCTTCCCACATGATCCCGTGGAGCCTTTCGCGGATTTCTTCCAAGTCCCCCGGAGGTTGCGACAGCGGCTTCCGGCATTGGTCGATGGCGGCTTCGATAGCGGTCTCATCCGGGTCCCGAAAACCGTCACGGTCCGGCACCCAGCCGGCTATAACGTCGCCGGCGATGCCGCCGAAGACGGTGGAATTGGCGACCCCGTTGCCGCCCAGGCGATTGGCACCGTGGACGCCGCCGGTATCCTCGCCGGCGGCGAAAAGCCCCTCCAGTTCCGTCCGGCAGTCGGGGGCGAACTCGACGCCCCCCATCATGTAGTGCGCCGTCGGCACCACCTCGACACGCTTGGACACCAAATCGAACCCGCAATCGGCGCAGCGTTCAACCATGCCCGGGAACTGGCGGCGAACCTCGTCCCCGTCCAGGTGGCCCATGTATAGATAGAGTCCGCCCAAGGGACTCGTGTTACCGGAACGCATTTCCGAGAACATGGCACGGCTGACGATGTCGCGGGTGGCCCGTTCGGCCCGGCCGTCCAACCCGACCATGAAGCGCCCGCCGTCACCGCCCAGAAGGTGTGCGCCCGAACCCCGGAGCCCCTCCTCCAACACGGTGCCGGTCATCCGGGTGTCGGGACCGGCCAGCAGGCCCGTCGGGTGGAACTGCACCATCTCCATATCGCGTAGGGGAAGCCCGGCACGGAGCGCCATGGCTAGCCCGTCGGCGCTCTTGTCGCCCGACGGCGTGTGGTAGCGGTACATGGTCGGCCCGCCGCCGGTAGCCAGCAGCACCGCCCGGGCCTTGACGAATACGAAACTGCCGGTCTGCACGTCGATCATCAGAACGCCCGAGATGGCGCTGCCGTCCCGGCATGGGATCAGTTCGACGGCGCGGTGGTCCTCCAAGCGGTCGATGCCCCGGTCCCAGACCTGCTCGGACAGCCTGTTGATGATCTCGATGCCGGTCAGGTCGCCCTTGTGCACCGTGCGGTCGAAGGTCTGCCCGGCGAAGGCCTTCTGATGCATGGTGCCGTCCTCGTTACGGTCGAAGAAACAGCCGAGTTCATTCTCGAGTTCCCGGATGCGTTCCCGGGCGCCCGTCACCAGCATCCAGGCCAGATCCTGGTCGTTCAGCCATTTGCCGCCTTCGATGGTGTCCATGAAGTGGCGTTCGACGGAATCGCCAGGCGCCAGGGCGACGTTGTAGCCGCCTTGGACCATGCGGGTGCAGCCGCATTTCCCGAGCAAACCCTTCACCGCGATGGTAATGGAAAGATCGGGCCGGGCCTTGGCGGCATGAAGCGCAGCGAACAGCCCGGCGCCGCCCGCGCCCAGTATCAAGACGTCGGTCCGGACCGTCCCCGGGGACTTCAATCTTCGACGCCCATTCGGGCCAGAGCCTCGACGCGGCGATCCCGGGCCCGGTCCTGAACAGCGCCGTAAAGACTACCGCCGTGGGCATCCATGGCCACCAGCAGCGGACCGAAGTCCTTGATGCGGAACTGCCAGAGACTCTCGGGGTTCAGGTCGTCCATATCGACGTCGAGGATCTGCTCGACCCAGGTGGTTTCAAGCGCAGCCGTACCGCCGATGATGGCCAGGTAGACGCCGCCCAAATCCCGGAACGCCTGGGCGCTGTCGTCGCCGAGGCCGCCCTTGCCGATGATCATCCGCACCCCGTTCTTTTCCATCAGCGGCCGGGTGAAGCGTTCCATGCGGGCCGACGTGGTGGTGCCAATGCAGACGGATTCGTAGCCCGCCGGACATAAGTTGGAGACCGGCACCTTCTTGACGTTCGGCGCGGTATGGATGGCCGCGTGGCCGGCAAGATCCAACCGGGTCTCGCGTCCCTGATCGAACATATGGATCAGCGTCGCGTCCCGAATCCCGAACAAGATGTCCTGCAACACCACGTGGTCGCCGATCTTGAGCTTCCTCACGTCGTCTTCGGATATCGGCATTTGGAATTCGTAATCGGCCATGTCAGAAACCCCATTCGATGCCCGACGGCGTGAAGGTGGCGCTGGCCCGCCTCGCCGAATGGCATTGGATGTTGACGGCTACCGGGTTCATGGTGATGTGGGTGGCCGCCGTCTCCAGATGGACGGCGAACGACGTCCCGTCGCCGCCCAGCCCCTGGGGGCCGATGCCGAGGCTGTTGACAGCGCCGGTGAGTTCGTCTTCCAGTTTTGCCCCTTCGGCGTCGCCGCATTTGGAGCCCAAGGGCCGGGTGGCGGCGATCTTGGCCAGCTTGGTGCACAGGTCCGCCGTGCCCCCGATGCCGACGCCGACGATGGTTGGCGGGCAGACCTTGCCGCCGGCTTCCATGACGCGGTCTATAACGAAGGTCTTGATGCCGGCGACGCCTTCGGCGGGGATGCACATCTTCAGGAACGATCCGTTCTCCGAGCCCGACCCCTTGGGGATCATCTCGATGACCAGTTCGTAGGCATGGTCGGAAAAGTCGATGTTGATGACCGGGATTCTGTACCCACAGGACGTGTGTTCGTTCACGCGGGTCACCGGATGGACCACCGACGAGCGCAGCGGGTATTCCTTGGTCGCCCGTTCGCAGCCCTTGCGTATAGCGGCCTTCAGGTCGATACCATCGACCTCGACGCCCCTGCCGATGGTGATGTTGTAGATGGGGATGCCGGTGTCCTGGCAAAGAAGGTTGTCGGTGTCTTCGGCGACGTCAATGTTTCGGATCATGGTCGCCAGGACGGACTTGCCAGTGGCGTCGGTCTCGGCCGCGTCCAGGCGCCTGAAGCCTTCCTTGATGTCGTCGGGGAGCACCTTCAAGGCGCGGATGTAGAGCAGCTTTGCGGTTTCTTCGATGGCGTCCAGTTCGACTTTCATGGTCTTTCTCCTGTCCCCTTCAGATAATCACCACCAAAAGATATTCACCATCAAACCGCCTTGACCAGAAACAAAAGCCCGGCGGTGAGGCTCACTCCTCCTGAGATCGCCACCAGGGTCTTCTGCCCGTCCCGCCAGGGCAGAAATTCCAGCGCCAGCAGTCGAATCCCGCCGGTTAGGTGCGCCGCCAGAAGGAAAATCAAACCGGCCTCGGCCAATTTAACCAGCGGCTGTTCGGTCCATGCCAAAAATCCGTCCATGGCCGCCTCGCCCTCGATGGCCAGCGCCAGGACGTAGAAATGCACCGGCAGAAAAAGCGCCAGCGCCAGCCCAGACAGCCGGTGAAGGGCGAAAGCCCAATAGGTGGCGTGGTTGTGGTGCCCGGCCGGCATTACCCGGCTCCCAGTCCGTAGAGGCCGATGACGGCGCCCATGCCCATGACCCCCATTCCAAGCGCCAGAAGCGCCGACAGGGCGTTCACCGAGAAGGAAGGCAGCGGCGTCATTTCCTGCAATATGGTGCGCAGCCCGATGGGCGCGTGAATGGCGGCGGCGATGACGAAGACGCCGTAAAACGCCGCCCAGGCGCCGTTGCCGCCGACGCGCCCGATGATCTCGGCCGCCGAAAGCCCGCCCTGAGTGGCAGCGATGATGCTTGCCAGATGCACGGCGACGGCGGCGGCCAGCACCATGGCGCTGGTCCGCTGCGCCAGCCACAGCCAGGTATGCGTCCTCGCCCCTCTCATAATTTGCCCTTCAACGCCGCCACAGCGACCGCTCGTTTCAACCCGGCGATGGCGGCGGTGGGGTTGAGGTGCTTGGGGCAGTGTTCCTGGCAGCCCTGCTGGGAATGACAGGAATGGCAGCCGGCATCGCCGGCCACGGTCCGAAGCCGGGCCGCCCCGGCGCCGTCGCGGGAATCATTGACCAATGTCCAGGCCCGGTTGAGCGCCGCCGGCCCCAGATAATCCGGGTTCCAGGAAACCACATCACAGGCGGCGTAACAGATCGCGCAGCCGATGCACTCGATCCCGTCGTCGGCAACCCGGCGCTTCGGGTCCGCCGGAGGGATCCGGGCGAAATCGTCGGCGCGGCTGCTGGTCGGCCTGAAGACGCCGCCGGCCCGAACGCCCTTGGTAAAAAAATCCCTCATGTCGACCGTGAGGTCCTTGATGACCGGTAGGTTCTTCAAGGGCGCGATTTCGAGCCGGCCGGAGGTGGCGACCCGGGCGACGTGGGTGCGGCAGGTCCAGCGCGGGCGGCCGTTGACGGTCATGGCGCACGACCCGCACATGCCGACCCGGCACGCGAAACGGTAACTCAATGTCGCGTCCAGCTTGCGCTGGACGTAGGTGACTACGTCCAGCACCGTCTGGTTTTCAAGCCTCGGCACGTCGTAGGCGACAAATTGCCCGACACGGGCGTTACGCCCGCCGCGCCAGATCGAAACGGAGAGGGTTCCCTGCATGGGGCTTGAGTATAGGGGTTTATTTGAGGTGTTCCAATCAAGGTCCGCCGGATATGATGGGCCCTGATCCCAAAAAAACGTTGCGGCCCAGGGAATCACAACGATGGGAGCCAGGCGGACCCATCCATGTTCATCGACAAGATCACCCTTTACCGATTTTCCCTGCCACTGATCCGGCCTTATCATTTGGCGCTGGGTACCATCGAGGCCTTCGATACCATCGTCGCCGTGGCCGAGGACGGGAACGGCGGGCTGGGCTTCGGTGAGGCCACCATCCTGACCGGCTATTCGGCGGAGACCATCGGTGAATGCTGGCCCGCGGCCCAAAACCTGGCGCGGCGCATCGCCGGAATGGAGACGGTAGACGCCAAGGACCTGATCCAGATCGCCCATTCCCCGTGGCCATTTACGGCGACAGCGTTGATGACAGCGATGGAAATGCTGGAAGGCCATCCACTGCTCGGCCTCGCCCGGCCGGAGGCGGTGCCGTTGCTGGCGAACATATTCTCAACGGAAGACGATGCCATCGCCGAAGAGGTCGAGGCCCGGCTAGGAGAAGGCTACGATACGCTGAAGGTCAAGATCGGCTTCGACGTTGATGCCGATCTCCGGCGTGTCGGTTTCATACATGACCGGGTCTCGGCCCGCGCCCAGATCCGCCTCGACGGTAATCAGGGCTTCGACACCGACGGGGCGGTACGCTTCGCCACCGCGCTGTCGCCCGACGGTATCGAACTTCTGGAACAGCCGTGCAAAGCCAGTGACTGGGAAGCGGCGGCAGCCGTCGCCCGTGCCGCAACCGTGCCGATGATGCTGGACGAGTCCATCTATGGCCCGGCGGACATCGAGCGCGCCGCCGAACTCGACGCCGCACGTTACATAAAACTGAAACTGATGAAGGCGGGCGGGCTTGATTCACTTGTCCAGGGCCTGAAGCTGATCCGCGATTTAGGAATGACGCCGGTGCTCGGCAACGGAGTGGCCAGCGACGTCGGCTGCTGGATGGAAGCCTGCGTGGCTCGGGACCACATCGACAACGCCGGTGAAATGAACGGTTTCCTGAAGCCCCAGGCCGGGGTCTTCGCCGAACCGATGGAGATGGAAAACGGCGCCTTGGTGCTGGATACGGCGGTCCCGAGGCTCAAGGACCCGGATGCCTTAGCCGCCATGGCGGCTGAAACAGCCCTTTTTTCAGCGGTTTCCGGGGAAGCTTGAGCTGCCATGTTCGGATATGACTTAGGCCTCATCGGCATCATGACGGCGGCGCTGATCACCGGCGGCATCGTTAAGGGCGTCGTCGCCATCGGGCTTCCCATCGTCACCATTGCCATCCTTCTCAACTTCATGCCGCCGACGACGGTGCTTGCCATCGTCGTGCTGCCCATCGTCATCACCAATCTTTGGCTATCGGCCAGGGCCGGCAACTTGATGGAGCCGGTTCGCCGGTTCTGGATGATGGTGGCCTGCTTCGTGTTTTTTCTGTTCGTCGGCGCCAGGCTGGTGGTGGAATTAGACACGCGTGTGCTGTTCGGGGTGCTGGGGACCTGTGTCGCCAGCTTTTCGGCCACCAACCTGCTCCGGCCCCGCGTCCACCCCCTTAAGCCCCAGACCGAAAAATGGGCGGGACCGCTGGCGGGAATACTGGGCGGGCTGTTGGGTGGCGTTTCAACCATCTGGGGGCCGCCGATGATGATGTACTTGATGATGTTGAAGCTGGACAAGGACACCTGGGTCCGCACCATCGGGATGATCTGGTTCGCCGGTTCGGTGCCGCTGGCCATCGCTTATTGGCAGAACGGCGTTCTAAACCCGGACAATTTTTGGCTCTCGGCCTATGCCTGCGTCCCCAGCATGATCGGCATCCGAATCGGCGAGAAGCTCCGCGACCGCATCAACCAGGAGATGTTCCGCAAGGCGTTGCTGGTGATTTTGTTCATCATCGGTTCGAACTTGATCCGCCGGGCAGTCTTCTAACCCGGTCAGCAGGAGGGACTCGCCACGGCAAACTCACGTGGACAATTTTCCACCCGGACAGGGTTCATCCTGGCAGCCGCCGGGTACGCCGGCGGCCATCGCCTGGGTTCTGATCAGCGGGCTTTGATTTCCCTGTTGGGGTATTCCTTTAACCCCCGCCAACCTCCAGCAGCAGCTTGCCCTTGGTTTGCCGGCCTTCGATGGCGTCATGGGCCGCCTTGACGTCCGCCAACGGAAAGACGAGGTCGATGGTGACGGTGAGCTCGCCGTCCCGGTAGAATCGGTAGAGGTCGCCCGAGCGCTCGGCCCGGGCCTCGGCCGTTGGGATGTAGCTGGCGAGGTGCGGGCGGGTGAAGAATACCGAGCCGGCGTCGGCCAGGTCCAGCGGGTCCAAGGCGCCGATGGGCCCCGATGCGTTGCCGTTGTTGGACAGCACGCCTCGGGGCTTCAGGCATTTGAGGCTCCCTTGGATGGTATCCTTGCCAACCGAGTCGTAGACCACGTCAGCGCCGACGCCGTCAGTGATGTCGAGCACCGCATCGGCGAAATCGACCTCGCGGTAGAGGATGGCGTGATCGGCGCCTAGGGATTTGGCGATTTCTACTTTTTCGGCGCTGCCAACGGTGACGATGACCCAGGCGCCGCGCATCTTGGCGAGCTGTATGGCGAGTTGCCCCATGCCGCCGGCGCCGGCGTGGATCAGGCACGTGTGCCCTTCAGCCAGCGGAAACAGGGAATGGGTCAGGTAGTGCGCCGTCATGCCTTGGAGTTGGAGTGCCGTGGCGACGTCCAGCGGCACGTCCGCCGGAACCTTCACCAGCTTCCACGCTGGCACGACGGCGTATTCGGCGTAGCTTCCGACCTCCAAGCAATAGCCGACGGTGTCGCCCTCGGCGACCTCGGTGACGCCGGGGCCGATGGCCTCGACCGTGCCGGCGCCTTCCATGCCCGGCGTGAACGGCGGTTTGTTGGGATAGGTTTCGAGCTTCCTGAACACGCCGTCCCGCATATAGATGTCGATGAAATTGACCCCGGCGTAGGAGATTTTGATCAGGGCCTCGCCTTCGCCCGGTTCTGGCGCCGCGACATCGGCGATCACCAACGTGTCTGATCCGCCGTATTCGGCAATCTGTATCGCTATCATCTTCCCAACCTTTCCTTCAAGGCGTCACCAACGTCGGACGGCGTCGCTAGCACGGTGGCGCCCGCTTCCTCCAGTGCCTCTTTCTTCGATTGATAGGTGCCCCGGCGGCCCATGACGATGGCCCCGGCGTGGCCCATCTTCTTGCCCGGGGGCGAGGCGCCGCCGGCGATGAAGGCGATCACGGGTTTATCCATGCCGGCGGCGTATTCCGCCGCGGTTTCCTCCATGTCGCCGCCGATCTCACCGACGATAACGACGGCGTCGGTAACGTCATCGGCATCCAAGGTCTCAAGCGCGTCACGGGTGGTGGTGCCGATCACCGGGTCGCCGCCGATGCCGATGAAGGCCGATTGGCCGAACCCGGCGGTGACGATATTCTGGCACATCAGCGTGCCGAGGCTCCCTGAGCGTGAGATGACCCCGACCCGCCCGGCTTTGAAGATGCGTTCGTTAAAGGCCGGCATGAAGCCCAGGAAACATTCGCCGACGGTGACCGAACCGGCGGTATTGGGGCCGGTGATGTGGGTTCCCGCTTCCTTGGCTGCCGCCACCACGTGCATGACGTCCTGGATCGGGATGTGCTCGGTCAGGATGCAGAGGTTCTTGGCCCCGGCATCTATGGCGTCAAGGGCGGCATCCTTGACGCCCAACGGCGGGATGAACAGGACCGAGGCGTCGAAGCCACGCTCATCCTTGGCTTCACCCATAGCCTCCCGGGCCGAGGCGAAGACCGGGAGGCCGCAGTGTTCGGTGCCGGCCTTCTTCGGGTTGACCCCGCCGATAACGTTGGTGCCGTATTCCTGCATCCGTTCGGTCCAGAAGGTGCCCTGCTTGCCGGTGATTCCCTGGACTAGGACCCGGTGCTTTCTGCGCACGATCCTCATGTCGCCTCCCCGTCGTTGGCGGCCTCCACGGCCGTCCGGCAGGCGGCGTCCATGTCCGGAGTGGGGTCCAGGCCCAAGCGGTCCTTGAGCATTTGGATAGCCTGTTGGTCACCGGTGCCGGCGATGGAGAAGAACACCGGCACATCCGGGGAAAGCTCTTCCCAGGCGTTCAACAGCCCGTCCATCATCACCTCGCAGCGGGCAAAGGCGCCGCAGAAGTTGACCACGAGGCTCTTGATCCCCGGCTTGCCCAGCACCAGTTCCAGTGCCGTTTGGGCCTTGGTATAGGCCTCGCCGCCGATCTCGCAAAAATTGGCCGGCTTGCCACCGTGATGGCGAACCACGTCCATGGTGGTCATGGTCAGGCCGGCGCCGTTGGCCAGGACGCCGACATCGCCGTCGAGTTCTATGTATTTGATGCCGGCCGCCTCGCCTCGTGCCTCCATCGCCGTTAGTTTTTCTGGGATGCCCCGGGCCGCCAGTTCCTCCCGGCGCTTGATTCCGGAATCGTCCATGACGAACTTGCAGTCAAGCGCCACAAATCTTCCAGTCCCCTTGGACCACACCAGTGGATTGATTTCAATAAGCTCCGCATCGTTTTGACGATAGGCGGCGTAAAGTTTTACCAGCACGTCGGAAATTTTGTCCTCCATCCCCCCGAGGTCGAGGCCGTCAAGCATCTCCCGAGCGTCGTCCCGGGCGAACCCTTGGCGGATATCGACTTTGGTTTGGCGGATAGCGTTGGGGGCTTTCTCGGCCACTTCTTCGATGTCTATGCCGCCTTCGGTGGAAAACATCACCATCGGCCCCTTGGATGCCAGGTCATTGAGGACGGCGGCGTAAAACTCGTGCTCAAAAACCTCTTGGAAGTCCACGAGAACGCTTTCCACCACATGACCGGCGATTTCCATGCCGAGGATTTTCTCCGCTGCCTCTCTGGCTTCAAACGGTTGCTCAACGCTTATGATGCCGCCCGCCTTGCTACGCTTGCCAGTTGGCGCTTGCGCCTTGACCACACATAAACCAATTTCCTTGGCGGCTTTTTCGGCTTGCTCCGGTGTGTGGGCCAGGATGCTTTTATAAGGAACAGCGATCCCCGCCGCCTCCAGCAGCGGCTTGGCCGCGTGTTCTTCGAAGTTCATTTTCCGTGTTTCGCCCAGTAATCGCCGAACAAGGCTTTTTCGGACGGCTTGTCCTCGGAAATTTCGGTCACCAGGTGGGTGACGTTGATGAAGTGGCGGTAATTGAGGTTCTCCGAGATCGAGTTGCCGGCCCAGGTGCCGCAACCCATGGAAAGCGTGAAGTCGAGGCCGTTGGTGAAGCTGCCACCGTTGCCGAACGTATGCGCCTGGTTGACCAGGACGCGTACTACGTCCAATTCCTCCGCTAGCCTGCCGGCGTGGTTGGGATCGCTGGTGTGGATGCCAACCGAATGCCCACGGCCGCACACGTTTAGCACGTCCCGCACCAGGGAAACCGCATGATCGAAATTACTGGCCCTATAGACCGTCAAGACGAGTGAAAGCTTCTCGTCAGAGAATGGGTGGTCCGGCCCGGCGGCATCGTCCTCGACCATGAAGAAGGCGGCTTTTCCGGCTTCCGGCCCCAGTTCCGCCTCGTTGGCGATAACCTTGGCCCCCTTGGCGAGGACGCGGCGGTTGAGCTTGCCGTCGACCCACAACGTCTTTTCGATTTTCTTCTTTTCCTTCTCGCCAGCCAGATACCCGCCGGTATCCTTCAGCGCCCCGATGGCGTCGTCATAGACGTCCGACAGGATGACAACCGAGTTTTCCGAAGAGCACGATGTGGAATTGTCGAAGATCTTGGACGCCGCGACCTTCTCCGCCGCGTCCTTGAGGTCGGCGCCGGAATCGATAATGACCGGCACGTTGCCGGCGCCAACGCCGATGGCCGGGGTGCCCGACGTGTACGCCCGGCGGACGTTGTTCTGCGACCCGGTGACGACGATCAGGTCCACCGCTTCCATCAGCGCCTGGGTCAGGGCCTTGTTCACCGGCTGGGGCAGAACCTGCACCAGGTCGGCGGGCAGACCGATCTTCCCAAGCTCCTGGCGCATGAAGTCCACGGTCCGGGCGGTGGTGGGTGCCCCGGCAGGGCTCGGGGCCACGATCACCGCGTTGCGTCCCTTCAAGGCCATCATCGCCTTGTTGACCGGCGTCGCCGCCGGGTTGGTTGAGGGCACCACCGCACCGACCACGCCCACGGGCTTAGCGAACTTGACGATGCCCTTGGCCTTATCCTCTTCGATGACGCCGACGGTCTTGACTCTCATCAGGTCGCGCAGGCAACCGAAGGTCTTGCGCTGGTTCTTGACGATCTTGTCATCCACGTTGCCGAGCCCGGTGTCGGCGACGGCGAGCTCCGCCAGTTCCTTGGCGCGCTCGGGCTTAAAGATGGACCATGCCAGCGCCGTCACCGCCTCGTCTACCCGAGCCTGATCGGCGTCGGCGAACATCGCCATGGCGGCGCGGGCGTTGGCGACAAGCGCCTCGACGGTGGCGGTTTCGCCGCCCGGATCAGGGGCGGTTTTGACTGGCGCCGGCTGGCTCATGGCGAGTCAATCCTTGATGTTCAGTGGAATTATAGGCGGTGGAATTATAAGCAGTGACTGGGGATTGGCAACAATCGGGCTCAGTCCTTGTTCTCGGCCCACGGAAACGGGATCAGGTGGTCGAGGGCCGATCAGGATAGAGTTGGCGGCGCCCGCCCGAACGGATTAAAAGACGTCTAACCCGTCTCCACAAATATCTCCTTCCGGCGGCAGGATTTTACCGAAAAGGACCTGGACATTTCAGAGACGCCGCCCCCTTCGCCCGCCCCTCCCGATGTCGCCGCCCGGACTCCCACCGGCCGCCGCGGGGCTTTTTTTCTCGGCGTCGGCGATGCCTTTCGGATGCCCGTTTTCGTGGTTGCCGCGTCGATGTTGGGTTTCGGTACGTTGGCCAGGGACAGCGGCGTCAGCCTTGGCGTATCCGTGGTTTCGACGGCTATCGTCTGGGGCCTGCCGGGGCAGGTGGCGTTCGTGGAACTGTTCGCCGTCGGCGCGCCAGTGATGGCCATCGTGCTCGCCACATCCATGGCCAACCTGCGTTTTCTGCCGATGGGGCTGTCGATGATACCTTTGTTCCGCAATGACCCGATCTTCTGGCGGTGGCGGTATATCCTGGTGGCAATGATGTCGGTGAACACCTGGGCGTTGACGCTAAGGCACGGCCCTTCACTGGTCGACAGCCAACGCGGGCCCTATTACACGGGGCTTTCCATCACCTGCATGACGGTGGGAGTCATCAGCACGGCGTTGGGGTATCTCCTGACCGGGACGTTGCCCTTTTTCATCACCGTCAGCCTGATTTTCCTCAACCCCGTATATTTCGTATTTCTGTTTTCCAGCGTCCGCCAACGTAACTGCATCCTGGCGCTGATGATCGGCGCCGTTCTGGGTCCCGTCTTCCACTTGGTCTCGCCCAACTGGGGTCTGCCGTTCTGCGGTGTGATCGCGGGCACGGCTGCCTATTTCCTGGACCGGCGGATGGGAGGCGGCGATGGATAGCATCACCCTTTGGGGCCCGTGGAAGGTTTGGGGAATCCTCGTCCTGGTCTCCATCGCCACCTACCTATGGCGGGCTAGCGGCGTCGTCATCGCCCAGCACATAAAATCCGACGGCGGCCTTTCGCAGTGGTTTTCCTGCGTCGCCTACGGGATGCTAGCGGGATTGATCTCGCGCATCCTGCTGCTGCCGGTCGGGATCTTGGCCGAGACCCCGCTCATCGACCGGCTGGTGGCGCTGGCGGCTGGTTTTTTAATATTTTTCGCTTTCAAGCGCACCATGTTGCCGGGCATGATCGGCGCCGTCTCCGTTTTCGTTGTCCTTGCGGCCTCCCGCGCAAACGGTATTTTCTGAACTATGTTCCTGCCCCGGTCATTGGCAGCGTTATTGTTGCTGGTTCCGTTTTTGGGGGCCGCTTTCCACCCGGCGGAGGCCCAGGCCCCCTGCAAGGCGCCCAAGGCGGTTTGCGCCGTTGCCGAAAGGGTGTTCATGATTGCGTCCTTCGAGCCACTGGCCAGCGCTGTGCTGATCGAGCCCGGGCTCTTGGTCACCAACCGTCACGTCATCGCCGACAACGAACGTGCCCAGGTGTTTTTGCCCTCGGGCACCCAGGTGCTGGCAACCGTGGTGCCGAGCAGCTATGGGGGCGACCTGATTCTTCTTAAGGTACCCGAACTCAAGGCTCCCGGGCCGATGGTAACGGCGAAGCCAAGCCCCGGGGAAGCGCTTTACACCGTCGGCGCCGATGTCGGGCGCGAAGCCATTCGCGTCTACAAACCCGGTCGCCAATTGCTTGCCCCAGCCGAGGGCAGGCCGCTGGCGCGGCTCCACCACGACGCCTTCAGCCAGCCCGGAAACTCGGGCGGCGCGCTGGTCAACGCCGACGGGCGCCTGGTCGCCGTCGTCACCTCTGGGGGTGAAGGCCGCAACGAAGCCATCCCGGCCACTGAGATCACGAAATTGAAGGCGCTTTCGGGGCCCGGGCACCGGGCGGTCAGTCGGGCCACCGGCGAGGCCTACCGGAAATGCGGCGAGGCGATCGAGTCCGCCCAGGCCACCCGGCAACGCCTTGAGCTTATGAATGTCGCCTTCATCACCAAGCATTGCATCCGGACGGGAAACCGCCAACTTCTGGACCTGGCGGGCCAGGCGTTCGGCCGCCGACGCCTGATTAAAGATGCTTTGGTCATGTTCCGGTGGGCGCTGAATCAGGACCCCAATGCCATCAATTCCATGATCTCAATCGCCATCGTGCTGCATCTGGACGGCCGATACGCCGAAGAGGTGCCCTATCTTCGCCGCCTGGTGCCCCTCCTGCCCTCCGACCTCCAGGTGCTGAGGCTGGGCATTCAGGCCGGCGCCTGGGGAGGTGACAAGGCATTGATGGAACGGTCCTTGGAACTTTTGGGGAAACATCACCCGAAGCTGGCGCCCCTGGCCCGCGATTTCATCGAAAATAACCCGACCCCACCCCGGCGCCCCTCCCCGCGTCCGAACCCGTAATACCAAGGATCGATGATTTGGTATGACCTTCAGAAATCGTCCGCCGGGTCGGGAATCCAGCCGTAGCGCACCGGAAGCGTCTCGTAGAACCGTGACGGCCGGGCGCGAGCGACAATGGCGCGCTTCAATTCGACCGCCCGCCACTCGGGGTGCTTAGCCAATAGCCGCGCCGCCAGCGCGGTGACGCGGGGAACGGCGAAGCTAGACCCCGACGCCTTGCCCTCCGCCCCCCGGTGGTCGGTGACCGGCACCCGCTCGCCGGGCGCCATCACGTCGACGTGCGTCCGCCCCCAGTTGGAGCCTTCCGCCAGACGCCCGAAGTCATCGGCAGACGTGACGACGAGAAAGTTCTCCAGGTCCAGCGCCGCCGGATAGACGGGCGTTTTGTCGATGTCGCGGCCATCGTTTCCGGCCGAGATCACGAACAACATGTGCGGACGCCGGACCGCCTCATCGGCCAGGGCCTCCCAGTCCCGGCGCTTGTTCGACCCCATAGCCATGTTGACTATCACCGCGCCCTTGGCGTCGGCGTCGGTGACGAGTGCCGCCATTCGGGACATATCCGGCCGGGGATAGCGGTAGGGAATGAGCCGAACGGCGGGCGCTTCCCTCAAAATTATGCTGGCTACCGCGGTGCCGTGATGGAGTGGAAAGAAGGGCGAGCGCCCGGTATCCATGTCGAAGGGCCGGTCGTCACCGTCCCAATAGTCGTACCCGAGCGCCCGGCCAGTGGAGTCGCGGGCGAGGCGGCTGTTGACGGCGTCGAGCAGGTAATTGACGCCGGTATCCACATGTGCCACCAGGGCCCCGCTCCGGTCCTTGCCCGGGAAGCTTTTGGCGGCCGGGATGGGCGGGTTCAGGGGCTGTTCGGAGAGGACCTTTTTGAGATCGGCGCCGAGGGTAACCAGGGTCTCGGGGTGACCCTTGCCGTCGTAGTCGATGCTGGCTGCGCGAAGCACCCGGCATTTAGCGTTCACCGCCGCTGATATCACCGGCCGCGTCCGGTCTTTCCCTAGACCCCGGTAATAATTGATGGTGATCCGCCTAAGGCGCCCCAAGGGGAAGAGGCGCGCGATCCTGACTTCGTCGCCGTTGCCGAGAAGCAACCCGAATTGGGCCCGGCCCGGTTGCCCGCGGAAAGCAAACGTCCGCGCCTCCAAAAGCCGGGCACCCCCGAAGCGCCGCGCCAGCTCGGGCCCGGCCTTGGCGCCGGCCGGCATGGGGTTCCCGCAGGCCTGAACGATGGCGAAATGCATGAATTTGGCGGCATCAGTGCGACCGGCGGGCGGCGCCCCGTCCACCGCCGCCCCGGCCGACAACGCCCATACACTAAGAACAAGCGTGACCGCAGCCAGACGGGACCAAGGCCGATTTGGGGGGAAAAGTGCGCTCAAGAGGCCTTGAGCCGGGATTCAGGGACCAACACTCGGCCTTCGAACAGGCGTCGTTGGGTGCGGATGACGCCGACCTGTTCGACAACCCAGCCATCGGGCGCTTTCCGAACGGTGCAGGCCACGGGAAGAATTCCGGAAGGCTGCATGAACCGGATGTCGTCGCCCGCGTCCTTGGCGGGGCGCGCATGACGGTGGACGACGGTGCCCTCGATCCGGGCCGCCGTGGCACAGCACAAGGCGGCGGTCAATGGTAACGCCCGGTGGGTATTACCGTTGGAGATGACACGCGCCGTCAAATCCCCATCGGCCGCGATGATCCTTTCTCCCGCAAGGGTATTAGCGTCCTGGGGCGGGACGACCATGCCGATAAAGGGGATGGAGGGTGATTTTTTCGTCGCTTCCTCGAGTGTTTTCGCCATACCCATCATCACCGTCGCCCGGGAGCGGATGGCTTCCAAGTAGCCCATGACCTTGGTCATGCCGTCGATGGCGGCCGGCCCTTCGGTGCCGGTGATGCCCAAGGCGTCGGCCTCGACGAACACGCACGGGTTGGCGGCGTCAACCAGCGACGCCTCCACCACCCCCACCCCCGGCACTTCAATATCGTCAATGACGTTCCCCGTCGGCAACAGGTGTCCCGTCACCGCACCGCCGGGATCGCGGAATTCCATCCTCACCGGTGACCCGGTCCCGGCGATGCCCGGCAACGTGAACTCACCGTCAACGGCGGCGAGGTCACCGTCCATGGCGAAGTGGGAATGGATGATCTTCGACGTGTTGGTGTTATGGATGCGAACGATGGCTTCGTCGCCGGCAATCGTCACCAGCCCTTCGTCGACGGCGAACGGGCCGATGGCCGACGACATGTTGCCGCAATTGGCACCGTAGCCCACCCAGCCACGATCGATGGCGACCTGGGCGAAGGTGTAATCCACGTCGGCGTCGGAGCGGTCCGACGAACCAACAACGCAGACCTTGCTCAGCGAGGAAATCCCCCCGCCCATGCCGTTGAGTTGGCGACCACTAGGATCGGGGCTGCCCAGCGCCGCCAGGAAAATTTCGTCCCATTCCGAGCGGTCCTCGGGCAGGTCGTCCTGGCGGAATATGATAGCCTTGGACGTGCCGCCCCGCATGAAGACGGCGGGAATTTTTCGCTGCTTCATTCGCCGGCCTCTCTCAAAGGCCGGGGGCGATCCACACTCCCGGATTCAAGGGCCACGGCGCCTGTCAGATCGGTCATCGACCGGACGGCTTCCAGGTTCTCCAGCATTTCGAACAACGGCCTAATCCGTTCCCCCGGGAGGGCCCTCAAGGCGCAGTCCTCGAACTTTGCCAAAAGCTCGTCCGGGCTCATGGGATTGGCGGGCCCGCGGCCGATTTGATGGTCGATCCTGGCCGACAGCCTGTTTCCGTCACGGGTGGTGACGATGACCTCGGCACCCAATTGGTTTTCCGATTCCGCACGCATGTCCGGGTGTTCTCCGACGCCGATCAGCGCCATCAAATTGCGGGGGCCAGGATCGTCATAAGCCTCCCCTTCGAAGTGATTGAACCCGATGCTGCCGTCAGTCAAAGCGCGGGCGGTAACGTATTGCATGGAGAATTTCGCCTCCAGCCCGCTTTTGGGGTTTGGGTTGTCGGTGTGGGGCAGGCACCGCGGGTGGACAAGAACCTCAATTCCGGCGGCGTCCTCAGGGTTCAGCCCCTGGTCGCCGGCCAGTTCCAACATGCAGTTGATGGCCGCATGGGTGCTGCCGCAACAGGGGAACTGTTTCAGGCCGAGCCCGGGGTCGACGATATCCAGGGGGTCGGCCCAGTTGGCAAAAATTTTATCGGCGTCGAAGTTTCCCGCCCCGTTGAAGACGTTAAAAAACCCTTGTTGGGCCTCGAACGCCTCGGTGTTGGCGGTAAAGCCTTCCCGGGCCAAAAGCGCCGCCTGCACGCCGTTCCTGACGGAATGGCCGATATGCAGCGGCTTGGTCATGGTGCCGAAGTTGGCTTTCACCCCGGACGCCAACGACACTGCCAGCCCCAAGGCCGTAGCGGTTTGATCTTCGGAAAGGTCCAACATATGGGATGCCGCGGCGACGGTGCCGAAAATACCCAGCGTCGCCGTGGGGTGCCAGCCCTTTTCGTAGTGATGGAAGTTAGCGGCCCGGCCGATCCTGGACTGCACCTCGAACCCAGCCACATAGGCCGTAAGGGCGTCGCGGCCGCTGCTGCCCAGGGAATCGCCCGAGGATTTGCCCAGGGATTCACCAAGGGCAATAATCGCCGGTACCAGGGGCACCGACGGATGGCCGCCGATGCTGTGGCCCAGATCATCGAAGTCCAAAGCATGGGACGCGACGCCGTTGACCAACACCGCATCCAAGGCCCCGACGCGGATGGATTGGCCAAAGATCAGGCAGGGCCCGGGGCTTGGAACCAAGATTTTTCGAACCATAACGACGCAGTCTTCACCGGCTCCCGCCAGGGTCACGCCTACCGTATCCAGGATCGCCGTCTTGGCCCAGGTGACGGCATCATCGGGCAGGTCGTCGTAGCGGAAAGCCTTGATCCGGCGGGCCAGTTCCTTGGCGATGCTCACAAATCCTCTCTCTCTTTCTTGCCTTCCGATTATACACCGGAAGAGGGCCGAAGCGCCTTCGGATTACTTTCCCGAACTCTTTCGAGCGCCGTTCGCCAAAGATGCTTTCCAAGGGCGTCGAAGTCCGCCGTCCCGGGATCGTATTCACCCCGCCTGATCGCAGCCGCCAAGGCCCGGTTGAGATCGGAAAGCGGGCCCTTATTTCCTAAAATCCGGGCGAGGTCTTCTTGTTCCCGTCGTTCCGGCCCGTCACCGGCTTCCTTCTGGCGGGCGGCGATGGCCTCGGCGTTGGCGATCATCAACTCCTTGTAGCGGCCGTCTTCCGGCAACCGGACCGAAGGATCGCCGTCCTTGATGCGGGCGATGATCCCAAGAAGGTCCTCTCCCATCGGCCGGTCGCGCATCAGGCGGCTCCATCCGTCAGGTGCAGCACTTCCAGCTCCAGTTCAGGCACCACGTGCTGGGTGAGCGCCAATTCCAATGACTCTTCGAGCCCGGAAAGGTGGCGGGCGGCCTGTTGGCAGGCGATGACCGCCCAGCGCACATGGGCCATGACTTCCCAATAGGCGACGCGGGAGTCGTCGATGGTGCGGCCCGAGGCCTCCTCGTAGGCTTTGGTGAAGGATTCCCGGGGGGCGATGCCGCCGGCCTCCATGTCAACGGCGCCGAAGCGCCAGCACTTGGCGCAGAACCAGGCGATGTCCTCTTCCGGCTCGCCCCAGCCGGCGAACTCCCAATCCAGAATGCCGGTGAGCCTGCCGTCCTCGACCATATAGTTGCCGGTTCGGAAATCCCGGTGACAAAGCACAATTTCTGATTTCCCGGGCGCTTTCAGTTCCAGCCAGCGGAGTCCCCATTCCAGCGCCGGGCGGGCGTCGCCCAAGTCGTCCAGATAGCGCCGGTAACGAGCGACGGCGTCCTGGGCCGGTGAAACATCGGGAACGGCCAAGAAGGAAAGTACCTCATGAGGGGGCGTGATTGAATGAATCCGCGCCAGCTCCGCGCCGAGTTCCCGGACCAGGGCTTCCATCGGCCCCTGTTTGACCAAACGGTGACCGGCGGCTTCGCCGCGAACCCGGTGCATGACATAGAAGGGCCCGCCCAGAATGCCGTCGCCAGCGCTGGAAAGGCACGGCGTCGGCACCGTGACGCCGGCCCTGTGGGCTTCCTTCAAGAGCAGGAATTCCTCGGCCCGGCCGTGGCTGGCAGCGACGGACGAAGCTGCGTCGAGTCTCAGCACCAATTCGTGATCGCCAGCCCATTCGCCATCGGCGACGGAAATGTCGAGGAGTAAGTTTTCCTGAATGGAGCCTCCGGGAAGCCGCCGAAGGTCTGTGATCTCGACCGCACCCCCGGCCTCATCGGTCAAAAAATCCCGGAGCCGAGCTTTGGAGTCGCCCGAAACCTCCCGGTCCATCACCCCCATCGCCAGAAACCCAGCCCTTCGTCCTGGAAAAAACGCGCCAGCACCATCTGGTGGACTTCCGTCGCGCCGTCCACCAGCCGCGCCTGGCGGGCATAGCGGTACATCCATTCCAGCAAGGTGTCCTTGGAATAGCCCTTGGCCCCGCAAAGCTGGATCGCCGTATCGACGGCCAAGTGCAGGGTATCGGCGACGGCGACCTTGGCCATGGAGACCTCCTTGCGGGCAAAGTCCCCCTGGTCCAGCTTCCAGGCCGCATTCATGACCAAAAGCCGCCCGGTGTGGATGTTCATGGCGGCGTTGCCCAACAGCATCTGCACGCTTTCCCGCTCGATGAGTTTTTGGCCGAAGGCCTCACGCTCTCCCACGTACTCGCCGGCGATCTCCAGCGCCCGCTTGGCCATGCCGAGCCAGCGCATGCAATGGGTCAGGCGCGCCGTACCGAGCCTGATCTGTGCCACCTTGAGGCCGTCACCGATCTCCATCAGCCGGTTTTCGTCGGGGATTTCAAGGCCATTGAACGTCAACTCGCAATGGCCGCCGTGTTCCTCCGGCCCCATGATCGGGATGCGGCGCACGATTTCCCATCCCGGCTGGTCGCGGTCGAACAGGAACGCGGTCATCCCCTTCCGGGCATCGTTGCCGGTTCGGGCGATGAGGATGAAATGCTTCGCCGCCTCGGCCCCGGTGATGAACCACTTTCGGCCCTCGATGACCCAATGGCCGCCCTTTTGGGTCGCCGTGGTCTTCATCATCCCCGCCGGGTCGGAACCGGCGCCGGGGTGGGGCTCGGTCATGACGATGGCGGAGCGCGCCTCACCGTCGATGAGCGGTTGCAGCCACCGGTCTTTCTGGGCTTCGGTACCGACCTTGTTGAGGACAATCATGTTACCGTCGTCCGGCGCGGCGGCGTTGAAGGCCACCGGCCCGAAGATGGAGCGGTTCATTTCCTCGTAACACGCGGCTATTGAAACCGTATCCATGCCGCCGCCGCCGCGCTCCGGCGGCATGGCCAGCGCCCACAGCCCCTGGTCCTTGGCCTCGGCACGCATGGCCTGAAGCAGGTCCTCGGTGATGTTCTCGTACTTGTCAAAGGACGCCGGATCGGATTCCAACGGCAAAAGCTTTTCCTCGACGAAGGCGTGGATGCGTTTCCGAAAATCCTCGGTCTCGGGTGACAGCTTGAAGTCCATGGTCTCCCCTTACCTCAGAGCGAGCTTACCAGATGACCGCCGTCGACGGCGAGAACGGCGCCGGTCATGTAGCTCGACGCATCCGACGCCAGCAGGAGGAGCGGCCCCGAAAGCTCCTCCATCCGCGCCGGACGGCGCTGGGGGATTCGCTTGATCTGTTTTTTTCCGCCCTCGCTCTCCAGGAATTCCCGGTTGAGGTCTGTCTCCACATAACCCGGCGCCAGGGCGTTAACGCGGATGTTTTGCGGCGCCAGTTCCAGCGCCAAAGCCTTGGTCATCTGCACCAGACCGGCTTTTGAGACCGCATAGGGAACGACCCCCTTGGAGACCCTTAGCCCGAGGACAGAGGAAATATTGATGATGACGCCGCCCGTTTCCGCGCCTGTCATGCGCCGGGCGGCTTCTTGGGCCACCGTCCAGGCGCCCTTCAGGTTGGTGTCCATGACCCGGTCCCAGTCCTCCTCCGTTACCTCGAGCGCCGGCTGTCCGTCGGTGACGCCAGCGTTGTTGATCAGCACCGTTACCGGGCCGGCCTGTTCCTCGATGGCTTGGAAAGCGGCGACGATGCTGGCGGAATCAGTCACGTCCATGCCGAACCCCAAAGCCCTGCCCCCGGCGGCTTCAACCTCGGCGACGGTTTCGATAACTTTGTCCATGCGCCGGGCCCCGACGGCGACGTGCGCACCGGCGCCCGCCAAAACGCTCGCGAAGTGCCGCCCGAGGCCGCCTGACGCGCCGGTGACGAGGGCGATCTTGCCTTTAAGATCGAAGTTGGCGGTCATGGCCGTACCTTATCAGTTTTTTGGCAATTCCTTGGCTTGCTCGCGGAGCACATATTTCTGGATCTTGCCGGTGGACGTCTTGGGAAGCGGCCCGAAGACCACCCGGCGGGGTGCCTTGAAATGGGCTAGGTTGTCCTTGCACCACTGGATAATGTCGTTCGCCGCGACGCCGCCGGCGTCCGGCGTCAGGGTCACGAAGGCGCAAGGCGTCTCACCCCACTTCTCATCCGGTTTGGCGACCACAGCGGCTTCCATCACTTGGGGGTGCCGGTAAAGCACCTCTTCGACCTCCAGCGACGAAATGTTCTCACCGCCGGACAAAATAATATCCTTAGAGCGGTCCTTGATCTCCACATAACCGTCGGCATGGACGACGCCCAAATCACCGGTGTGGAACCAGCCGCCCGAGAAGGCTTCGTCGGTGGCATCCGGGTTCTTGAGGTATCCCCTCATCACCGTGTTGCCGCGCAGCATCAGTTCGCCGATGCTCTCGCCGTCAGCAGGCACCGGGGTCATGGTTTCGGGGTTCAGGACCGCTTGGTCAAAGAGCGTCGGGTAGCGCACCCCTTGACGCGCCATTTCAAGCGCCTTGTCCTCTAGGCCTAAGTTCGCCCAGCCGGGCTGGGGCGCGCAATAGGTGGCCGGCCCGTAGGATTCCGTGAGACCGTATAGATGCGTCACGCGAAAACCCATTTTTTCCATGGCCGCGATGACGGCGGTTGGCGGCGCGGCGCCGCCAACCGCCACTTCGACGGTCTGCCCGAACGCCATTTTAATGTCGTCGGGTGCGTGAACCAGCATGTTGAGCACGATCGGCGCACCGCACATATGGGTAATACCGTGTTCTGCAATCAACGGGAAGATCAACGCCGGGTCGACGCGGCGTAGACACACGTGCGTTCCACCGAGGGCCGTCACCCCCCAGGTGTAGCACCAACCGTTGCAATGGAACATCGGCAGGGTCCACAGATAGACTGAATCCCGGCCCAACCCGAACACCAGCGCGTTGCCGAGTGCGTTCAGGAAAGCACCCCGGTGGTGATAGACGACGCCCTTGGGCTTGCCCGTGGTGCCCGAGGTGTAATTCAACGTGATCGCCTGCCATTCGTCGGCTGGCGGTTGCCATTTGAAATTCTCATCGCCCTCGGCCAGCAACGCCTCGTAATCCGTCTCGCCCAATAGCTCGCCGCCCCCTGTCTCTAAATCGGCCAGGGGGTCATCGATGTCGATGACGGTGATGTCATTGTCGAGGTTCCCGAGGGCGTCCTTGATAACGGGGGAGAACTCGCGGTCGGTAATCAGCGCCTTGGCCTCGCCGTGGCCGAGGATGAAGGCGATGCCTTGGGCGTCGAGGCGGAAGTTGAGCGCGTTCAGGACCGCGCCCGCCATAGGCACGCCGAAGTGGGCCTCCAGCATCGGGGGCGAATTGGGCGCCATCACCGCCACCGTGTCGCCGGGACCGATGCCGCGCCCCTGCAAGGCCGACGCCAGCCGCCGGCAGCGCGCGTTGAATTCACGGTAGGTAAAGCACGTTTCCCCGTGAATGACGGCTGTCTTTTCAGGATACACCGAGGCCGCCCAGTCCAGGAACGTGAGCGGCGTCTCGGGCTGGAAATTTGCCAGGTTGGCGTCCAGGCCCGTCTCGAAGATGTTTTCGGACGTGGAATCAGTCGACACGTGGGTCCCCTCAGCGCATCACAAACGGGTTGGGCATCTCGGTGGCGATGCTAATCCATACCGACTTGGTCTGCAGGTATTCCTTGATCGCCTCCCGGCCGCTTTCCCGTCCTAGGCCGGAACGCTTGTAACCGCCGAAGGGCGACATGAAACTGACGGCACGGTAGGTGTTGACCCAGATAGTGCCCGCCTGCAACTTCTCAGAAACCTTAATGGCACGGCGCATCGACGTGGTCCAGACCCCGGCCGCCAGCCCGTAGACGATGTCGTTGGCGATTTCGACGGCCTCATCCTCGTCACGGAAGGGGATGACCGACAGCACGGGGCCGAAGATTTCCTCCTGGGCGATGCGCATATCATTGCGGACACCTGTAAAAACCGTCGGTTCGACGAACCAGCCGTCGCCGCATTCGGGTCTTTCGGCCTTGGTGCCGCCGAGCACGCATTGGGCGCCATCTTCGCGGGCCACGTCCAGATACCCAAGAATCTTATCGTACTGGGGCCGGGTGGTGACGGGGCCGACCTGGGTGTCCAGCGACATGGGGTCGCCCATCTGGGCCGTCTTGGCGAACGCCACCAGCTTGTCGACGAATTCATCATGGATGGATTCCTGCACCAAAAGCCGGGACCCGGCGATGCAGGTCTGGCCGGTGGCGGCGAAGATGCCGGAAATCGCCCCCTTCACCGCATTATCCATTTCGGCGTCTTCGAAGACGATGTTCGGCGACTTGCCGCCAAGCTCCAGGCTTACCTTTTTCAAGCCCTTGGCTGCCGTCTCATAGACCCTTTGGCCGCTGGCCTCGCCGCCGGTAAAGGCGACCTTGGCGACATCGGGATGCGCGATCAACGGTTCGCCGACCTCCTTGCCGAACCCGGTGACGGCGTTGACGACGCCTGGCGGGAAGCCGGCTTCCTCCACCAGCTTGACGAATTCCAGCGTCGAGGCAGACGTGAACTCGCTCGGTTTAACGATCACCGTGTTGCCAGCCGCCAACGCCGGCGCCAACTTCCACGCCGCCAACAGCAAGGGGGAGTTCCAAGGCACGATGGCGACAACAACGCCCAGGGGTTCGTGACGGGTGTAGTTGAAGGTGTCGGGCTTGTCGATGGGCAGCACGGCGCCTTCGATCTTGTCCGCCAGGCCGCCAAAGTAATAGTACCATTCAGGCACGTACTTGAGCTGCATGCCCATCTCGGCAATTAGCTTGCCGTTATCCTTGACCTCGATCTCGGCCAGTCGCTCAGAGTTCTCGGCAACCAAATCACCGAGCCTCCTCAGCAGGTGTCCGCGCCCGGTGGCGTTTATGGCGGGCCAGTCACCGCCTGTGAAGGCTTTCCGGGCGGCGGCCACGGCGCGCTCGGCATCCTCAGCTCCGCCTCGGGGCACCTGCGCCCAGGGCTTGCCGGTAAAGGGATTGAAACTTTCGAACCATTCGCCGGATGCCGGATCGCACCATTCACCACCGATGTAGATCTGGAATTTTTGCAGTTCACTCATGATTTCCTCCCCCAAAATCAATGCCCGTTTTACGGCCCCAACAGGGCTGTTCGGAAACGGTCCCTGAGCACGACGCCATCGTTGGCCGGCAGCACGAAGTCTAGCTCTTCGGCGCGCACTTTGATCGAGAAAAAGACCGGCCCCGGCGCTTCCCGGATGACCGGCAGCGCTGCGGTCAGTTCCACCTGCCCGAGGACCGTGCCGGTGACCGAAAAGCCCAAGGACTCCGCCGCGCCCACCAGATCGGCGCCATAGGCGGTATGGGTGGGCTGCATGCCGGTTTCGCCGTAACGTTCGTTGTCGAAGACGACGATGGCGAGGTTTTTCGGTGCCTGTATGGCGATGGTCGCCAACGAGCCCATTCCCATCAGCATCTCGCCGTCGCCGGTGATCACCAGTACCCGGCGGTCCGATTGCGCCAGGACGAGCCCCAACCCAAGGGCGGCGGCTCCGCCCATAGCCCCCCAGAGGGGAAAGTTCAGGGGATCGTCGCCGGCCGCTGTGATGTCCCAGGCGCAAGACCCCAGCCCGGCGACCACCAGCAGGCCGCCGCGGTCCGCCAGCAGCGCCTTGGCGACTTCGCGCCGGCGGAGGGGATAGCTTTCGGCTCGGATCGGAGATTCGGAGTCCATTCCTTATTTCCCGAAAGTTTTTTTGGGCATCAGTTTTTGATGCAACAGCACCGCCACCCGGCCATTGTTTTCAAAAACTCCCCGGACAGCCCTGGCCACGGTGGCGGCGGCGGCCCCCGGTTCCGAGACCATGTCGACGGTAACGCCGGCAGCGGTCAAAAGCTTTTTGGCGTTCTGGCCCATGGGTTTCTGCCAAGCATTGAACTCGTGCCACTGGCCACGCATGGTCACCAGAATCAACAGTGGGAATTTGCAAGCACGGGTGAGGGAAAACATGTTAATGCAGTTGCCGATACCGCTGGATTGCATCAGCAGCACGCCACGCTCGCCCCCGAGCCAGGCCCCGGCCAGGAGCGCCACGCCCTCCTCTTCGGTGGTCAGCGGCACCGCGGTCATACGCTCATCGGCGTTGCAACGCTCGATCAGCCGCTTATGACCCATGTCGGGCACATAGGCCACTTGGCGGACGCCGGCGGATACCAGAATATCGAAGATAGAGTCGGGCCACTCGCTCATGGGATCAGTCAGCCGCCTCAAACCGCCAGCCATTTTGCCAGCGGCGCCACAATTGATAAGTGCCGAAGCCGAAAACGATCACTGCCAGCACCGGCCGGACGGTACCCCCCATCATGATGAGCGGTAAGGAAATGGTGAAACACGCCAAGGGCATGTAAAACAGGGTCCAAACTTTCTGCTTTTTCCGATGCCCCTGGAACATCGGAAAGAGGGCGGAAAACACGGCAATAATCATGAAAAAAAGAGACCACGGACGGGTGAAGAAGGGGCTGAGATCAGGGGTAATGGCAAGGGCCCGAGCCAGATTTAATTCAGCGATGTTGCCCAGCACCACGCCTAGGATCATCGGCGCCAGGGGAAAGCCGAAATGCCGCATGAGGAAACCGAGAATCCCAAACCATAGCAACGTCCAGAGGTCAAAGGTGACGTTTTGCAGCGCGAACACGCCGATGCCGCAAAAGCCGAGGATGATGCTCGCAAGCACATACATAGGAATCTTGGTGACCTTGACGAAGACCCGGAGCATGAACGATTGCAACCCCAACATCATGAAGGTGGCGATGAAAAACGAGAGAAAGATGGAATAGGCCAGCACCGGCTCATCGGTGATGAAGGACGGACTGGGAACAACGTCGTTCATCAGCAACGCGCCCAACATGATTGCCGCGGTCACGTCGCCGGGAATGCCCAACGCCATCAGGATGATGAGCGCCCCGCCTTCGACCGCATTGTTGGAGCTTTCCGGCGCAATGATCCCATCAGGAATACCGGTGCCGAATTTTTCCGGATGTTTGGACGCTTTTTTGGCCTGATCGTAGGCCAGAATATTGGCGATGGAGCCGCCGGCGCCGGGCAGAATACCGGTGAACACGCCGATTAGCGAAGATCGGACAAGGATAGTCCAACGTTTCAAAATTTCGGCAATGGCGCGGCGATGCTCGATCTTAACGCTAACCGTGGTCCGTTCGGTCATTGCCTTTTTCGCCACTTCCGGGTCGCGGACATCGCTCAACAGCTGACTGAAGGCGAAAAGTCCTATCAGTACGGCGATGAAGTCGAAGCCCCCCAGCAGCGCATCGGAGCCAAAATCAAACCGCGCCATGCCGGCGGCCTCGTCCTCCCCGACGGTTCGGAGCAACAGCCCTAATGCGCCGGCGATCAGGCCCTTGATCATATTTTTGCCGGCGAGGCTGGCGGTGATGGTGAGCGCGAAAATCACCAGCATAAAGTAGCCCCAAGGGTTGAACTCGAGCCCGATTTTGGCAAGCTGGGGCGCCAGTGTCATCAGCAGAACGGCGCTGATGATGCCGCCCGAAAATGACGACCACACGCCGATGCCCAAGGCCAGGCCAGGCTCTCCTTTTCTGGCCATGGGAAAGCCGTCAAACGTGGTGGCGACCGAGGACGGCGTGCCGGGAATACCGGTCAATATCCCTGCCATCAGGCCGCCCGACAGTCCGCCGACGAGAACGCTGACCATGGTCGCCAGCCCCAAGTGCGCCGGCATTGAGAAAGTAAACGGCAGGGTCAGCACCACCGCCATGGCGATGGTGAAACCGGGAATGGCGCCGGCGATCAAGCCGCCGGCGACTCCGACCGCCATCAGCAAAAGGGCATGGGTATTAACCAGCACATCGACGGCGGCGAGGATGTTGTCGATAACCACCGCAGCCTCCTAAAACGGATCCAGGAACATGCCCGGGGGCAGCATCACGTCGAGGCCAAAGGTGAACAGGCTCCACATGGAACCGACGGTGAGCACGGCGATATAAGCGTTGACCAGAGGCTTTTTCCCGTCCCAGCCCCCAAGAACGCCCATCAGTACATAGACGAAGGCGATCCCGTCAATCAGCATGCCCAGGACCGGAAGTAACGCCAGATAGACAAAAAATAACCCGAAACACCAAAGCGGGTTGCGCCAATAATCGATAAAACCTTGGATTCCAGGTTCGCGGTCGGACTTTCCCGCAGTAGCGATTTCGGGGTCACCGCGAAGCGACTGGATCAAATAAATCAGGGACAGAAAAGTTAGGACACCGATAATCACCCTCGGCCACGTGGACGGCATGAGAACACCGTAATTGGGCGCGCGGATATCGAAACTGGACCAGAAAAAAACGCCGCAAAACAACAGCAACGCGATGGCTATAACGGCGTCACGGTTAAGGCGCTGCATGATTGCTCCCCTGGAATAGGAAACGGCGGAATTGGAAACGGCCCGGACCTCACTTGACGGCCCGGGCCGAATTCAAATGGACTACGTCCCTTATTGTTATTACTTCTTCCACAAGCCGATCTTGACAGCGATCTTTTCGTGTTCCTTGTACATTTGATTCGCCCACTTGCGGTAGTCATCGGGCCCGACGTATTCGACACCGGTGCCCTTGGCATCCATCTGTTTCAAAAAGCTAGGATTGGCAGCGGCCTTTTTAAACACCCCGGCCCAATAATCGATGATGGTCCTTGGCGTACCCTTCGGTGCGACGATGCCGCGTTGGAGAGCATAGATCATGTCAACGCCCAGTTCCTTCAGGGTCGGCATGTTCGGCAAGTGCTTGGACCGCTTTGCCGATGCAATGGCGAACCCCTTAAGGTCGCCGTTTTCGAGGTACTTGCGGCCCGAAGCGACATTAAGCCCGCCCATTTGAATGGCGCCTGAAAGGATAGCCGTCATGCGCTGGCGGGTGCCGTCATAGGGAACGAACTTGAATTTCATGCCGGTCAGGTTTTCCAGGACAAGCCAATAGAACTGGCTGGTGGACCCAAACGTCGCGCCCACACTGATGGTGCCCGGCGCAGCCAGCGCCGCTTTTTTGAATTCGTTGAAGTTGTTCCACGGAACGTCCTTGCTGGCGCCGACGATATCGGGCGTCGAAGTCAGTAACGATATGGTTTCGAATTTGTCATAGTGGAAAGGGATACGGCCGTTGAGATAGCTGGTGACGGCGCTCTGATGGATAGCGAATAGCGTGCAACCGTCGGGCTTGGCCTTGGCCGCTTCCTTGGCGCCCTTGTTGCCGCCTTGGCCGGGAATCATTGCCAATTTGATCTTGGATGGGACGTCCATCCCCTTAATGATCTTTTCGAAGATGGCAAAGATCACCTGGGTGCCGCCGCCGGCTTTCCACGGCACGATCAGCTTCGCCGTTGAGCACTTAGGCGCTTTGCCGGCCGCGTCCGCGGGTCCCGGCACGAAAATGAACGCTGCCGCGCCAATGGCAACGCCCGCGATAAGACTGTAGAAAAGTCCCTTTTTCATAAGATTCCTCCCAAAAAGTTTGTTTGTTTTCAAGGGAATGGCAGTGTTGGCGCCCGATAACGGAAGCCCCGAATTACAGAACCCCCACCTCCCTTGCATTCGGAGAAAAGACTAAACCAATCCAAATGGTATAGCTACCCTGCGGTTGGACCCCTTGGGTCAAAGCCGTTATGATGGCTTTCAAAGTCTGAAACCGAGCGAGCGACAGGGCGCTCCCCATGAGGAATTTCGAACTGCCTGGCCGATCTCCCGTCATGGCGACGGGGGGCATGGCGGCGACGTCCCATCCGTTGGCCACGTCGGCCGCCGTCGATGTTCTCAGGTCCGGCGGCAACGCCATGGACGCGGCGGTTGCCGCCTGCGCCGTGCAGTGCGTGGTCGAACCGCAGGCGACCGGCATCGGTGGCGATTGCTTCATGCTTTACGCGCCGGGCGGCGGTGGTGACATCATCGCCTATAACGGTTCCGGCCGAGCACCCAAGGCGGCGACGCCGGAATGGTTCGCCGATCGGGGCATCGATGGAATTGGCGAGCATACGCCCCACACCGTGACCATCCCCGGCGCAATCGACGCATGGTGCCGGCTTCTCGACAACCACGGCACCAAAAGCATCGGCGAGGTCCTGACATATGCCATCGGCTACGCGCGGGACGGATATCCTGTACATGCCCGGGTGGCCTTCGACTGGAAGCGCCATAAAGAGCTTCTCGAGAAAGATCCGACGGCCAAGCGTATTTACCTTCCGGGCGGAAAGCCGCCGGTGGCCGGAAGCCTCCATCATCAGCCGGAACTGGCTGCCACGCTCGGGAAGATTGCCGACGGCGGACGTGATGCCTTTTACACCGGCGCCGTCGCCGAGGACATCGTCGGCCTCCTGCAAGGCCGCGGCGGCGCCCACACCATGGATGACTTCGCCGCCGCCGAAGGTGAATACGTGGACCCCGTCAAGATCCCTTACCGAGGGTACGAGGTATATGAATGCCCGCCCAACGGCCAGGGGGTCATCGCCCTTCTGATGCTCAACATTCTCGCCGACATAGGCCTGGATGAGCTCCAGCCCTTATCGCCGGAGCGGTTGCATCTGTGCATCGAAGCGTCCCGGCTGGCGTACGCGGAACGCAATGCCGTGGTATCCGATCCGGACCATGTGGACGTGCCAGTGGACAAGCTCTTGTCGGCCAAATTTGCCGCAGAACTGGGGGACAAAATCAATTCAACCCAAGCCATGGACGCGCTAACGCCGGCCGTCCTTCCCGCCGCCAGCACCGTTTACCTTTGCGTTGTCGACCAGGACCTGAACGCCGTCAGCTTCATCAACTCTCTATTCGAGCCCTTCGGCTCCGGACTGGTGGCGCCGGAGACGGGGGTCCTTCTGCAAAACCGGGGCTTTAGCTTCAACCTCGATCCAGACCATGCCAACTGCATCGCCCCCAACAAAAGGCCCATGCACACCATTATCCCGGGGATGGTGGTGAAAGACGGCAAGACGGTGATGCCGTTCGGGGTCATGGGCGGCCAGTATCAAGCCTTCGGCCACATGTATTTCCTGACCAACCTGTTCGAGCACGGCCTCGGCCTTCAGGCAGCCATGGACCTGCCGAGGTTGTTTCCAACGCCGGGCGGTCCTGTCGAAATCGAAAGTGGCATGCCCGAGGAGTCGGTGGAGGGCCTTCAAGCCATGGGTCACAAGACTGCGAAAGCGGCGAAACCCATCGGCGGCACCCAGGCGATCTGGATCGACCGCGAGGAAGGGGTGCTGACCGGCGCCTCGGAGCCGCGCAAGGACGGCTCTGCCCTGGGATTCTAGAACGGCTTCTAGAACAGGCCTTCGACCAATCCGACGTCGTTAAGAAAGATGCTGTTGGCCGCGGGTACCCGGGGCAGGCCGGGCATGGTCATGATCTCGCCGCAGATGACGACGACGAACCCGGCCCCCGCCGACAGCCGCACATCGCGGATGGGCACCACGTGCCCGGATGGCGCGCCTTTCAGGTTCGGGTCGGTGGAAAAGCTGTACTGGGTCTTGGCCATGCACACCGGCAGATGGCCGTATCCGCCCGACTGGAAGTCGGCGAACTGGTTACGCACCTTCTTGTCCGCGATCACCTCATCGGCGCCGTAAAGCTTGGTGACAATGGTCTTGACCTTGTCCCATAGGGCAATGTCGTCGTCATAAACAGGCGCGAACTGGCTGATGCCTTTGTCCACTAGGTCGACCACATGCCTGGCCAGGTCCTCGGCCCCGGCCCCGCCGTTCGCCCAATGGGTGCATTCGACGACCTCGGCCCCCAGTTCCTCCCCTGCCTTGCCGATGGCGGCGACCTCGGCGTCGGTGTCGGCGGTGAAACGGTTGACGGCGACCACCGCCGGCACGCCGAAGGATTTGACGTTGCGGATATGGCGGGCGAGGTTCTCGCATCCCTTCTTGACGGCGTCCACGTTTTCCGCGCCCAGGTCGTCCTTGCCGACGCCGCCGTGCATCTTCAAGGCCCTGACCGTGGCGACGATCACGGCGGCGTTGGGCTTGAGGCCGGCGATCCGGCATTTGATATCGAAGAACTTCTCGGCCCCGAGATCGGCCCCAAAACCAGCTTCGGTGACGACGTAATCGGCGAGCTTCAACGCCGTTTTGGTAGCCAGGACCGAGTTGCAGCCGTGGGCGATGTTAGCGAACGGGCCGCCGTGGATGAAGGCAGGATTGCTCTCCAACGTCTGCACCAGGTTCGGGGCCAGGGCGTCCTTCAACAATACAGACATCGGCCCCGGCGCCGTCAATTCGCTGGCACACACGGGTTTGCGTTCGCGTGTATGGCCGATGACGATCCTGCCGAGACGCTTAGTCAGGTCTGCTAGATCCGTCGCCAGGCAGAAGATGGCCATGACCTCCGACGCCGCGGTGATGGCGTAACTGTCCGAGCGCGGGAATCCGTTGGCCACGCCGCCTAGCGAACAGGTGATTTCGCGGAGAGACCGGTCGTTCATGTCGACCACTCGCCCCCACTGGATTCGCCGCGAATCGATGTCCAGTTTGTTGCCCCAATAGATGTGGTTGTCCACCAACGCCGACAGCAGGTTGTGGGCGACGCCGATGGCATGGAAGTCCCCGGTGAAATGTAGGTTGATGTCCTCCATAGGCACCACCTGCGCGTAGCCGCCGCCAGCGGCGCCCCCCTTCATGCCAAAGCACGGCCCCAGCGAGGGTTCGCGCAAGCAGATAGCGGCCTTCTTGCCAATGCGGTACAGGGCGTCCCCGAGGCCGATCGTGGTCGTCGTCTTGCCTTCGCCGGCGTGGGTCGGCGTGATGGCGGTGACCAGGATCAGCTTGCCGTCCGGCTTGTCCGCCAGGGTATTGACGAAATCGAGTGAGACCTTGGCCTTGTGTAAGCCGAAATGGTGAATCTGGTCCGCCGGAATATCCAGTTTGGCGCCGATGTCGGTAATCGGCTCCATGGTGCCCCCGCGGGCTATTTCGATATCGCTCTTAGACATTAGTCCCTGTCCTACTCGAAATATTGTGCAATTCGGGTCATCCGTAAATTTGAAATTTCTTATAACTTCATAGACGGACCCCTTGTGGTCAATCCGCCGCACCGCCCAGCCGAGCGCCCTTGGCAAGACCGCTGTTGGAGATGAATTCGCCAGCCGGGATTTTTTTGTCGTCGGCGGGCCGGACCCGCTTAACCTCGATCCCGCCGCCCGCCGCGGCGATGGTGAAGCTTTCGTCCATAACCTCGGTGACTTCGCCAGCGGCGCCCTCGGCGCCGGCCACCTTGGCGCAATCAAAGATCTTCAGTTCCTTGCCATCATAAACGGTCCAGGCGCCCGGCTGCGGGTTGGTGCCGCGGATCAGGTTATAAACTTCGTCCGCTGGTTTTGACCAATCGATTTCAGCGTCGGCTTTCTTGCACCAGCTCTCGTAGGTGGCTTGGCTGTCGTCCTGCTTGATTCGAGGCGGGTCCCCCGCCTTGACCAGGTTCACGGCTTCGAGCACGGCTTCGACCCCGAGGGAGAAGATTTTGTCGAAATAAACCGTTCCCAGGGTGTCGTCGGGCCCGATGTCCACTTTCTTCTGCAACAGGATTTCGCCTTCATCCAGCCCATCGTCGGGCCAAAAGATGGTCAATCCGGTCTTGGTCGCACCCCCTATGATCGGCCAATTGATTGAACTGGGCCCCCGGTGCTTGGGCAGCAGCGACGGATGGAAGCAGATGGAGCCATGGGTCGGAATGTCGCGCGCCTCTTCGGGCACGAAGATGATCATGAACGCCATGACCATTAGATCGGCCTCCAGCACCCGCATCTCGTCGAGCACGTCGGAATTCGTGTAGTTGGGCGGCTGAACGATCTTAAGCCCCTTCTCGAGCGCGAATTCCTTGATTGGGTCCTGGGGCTTGCCTTCCTTGTCCGGCGCGCAATAGACGGCGGCGATGTCGTCGCCGCGCTCCAGCATCGCTTCCAGGCAGGCCTTTCCGAACCCCTGTTGGCCGTTGACGATGATCCGCATGTTCCGTTCCTCCCCTTGGGCGGCGGGGGTGCGATCTTAGTGGATAAAATTTACTAAATGGCGCCTTCCGATTTTGCCACTTTGATTTCCTGGTCGTCGAGGCCAAGGATGTTCTTGAGAATCTCTTCGGTGTGCTCGCCCAGAAGCGGCGAGGGCCCTACTTCCACAGGCGAATTCGAAAGCTTGATCGGGTTGCCGACCGTCAGGTACTTGCCGCGCTCCGGATGGTCGACCTCGACCACGGTGCCGGTCGCCCGTAGCGATTCCTCCTCGGCCAGCTCCTTCATGGAAAGGACCAGCCCGCAGGGCACGTTGGCGGCGTTAAGGATTTTCATGACCTCAAACTTGTCCTTGGTGATGGTCCATCCCTCGATGAGGGAAAAGCAGTCATCGAGCTTGCTCAACCGCGCTTCCGGCGTTGCCCACTCGGGGTCTTCAATCAGATTTTCGCGGCCAATGATTTTCATTAACGGCTCCCAACCCTGCGGCTGGATGATGATGTAGGCATAATCGTTGGCACCGTGGGCGGCGTGCTGGCCTTCCTCGGCGCCGCGATGGGCGCATTTCACCACGTGGCCCGGCTGGCCGCCGCCCGACGAATGGCCGGCGCGGGGTACCTCGTCGTTGAAGACTCCGTCCGGGTATTGGGGATATTCCTTTAACGGGCCTTGGGCCAGGCGCTGCTGATCGCGGAGCTTGACGCGGCAAAGGTTGAGGACGCTGTCCTGCATGGCGCATTCGACCCTCTGGCCGCGGTCCGTCTTTTCCCGCTGAAACAATGCCGTGACGATGCCCAGCGCGATGTGGAGTCCGGTGCCCGAATCACCGATCTGGGCGCCTGTCACCACCGGGGGCCCGTCATCGAAGCCGGTGGTGGACGCCGATCCACCAGCGCACTGGGCGACGTTCTCATAGACCTTGCAGTCCTCGTAAGGCCCGGGGCCGAAGCCCTTGATCGAGGCGCAGATCAGCCGCGGGTTGATCTCGTGAATCCGTTCATGCGAGAAGCCCATGCGGTCAAGCGCCCCGGGAGAGAAGTTCTCGACCAGGACGTCGCATACCTCGATGAGCTTGGCGAAGATCGCCTTGCCCTTTTTGGTCTTGGTATTGAGGGTGATGGAGCGCTTGTTGCCATTGAACATAGTAAAATAGAGGCTGTCCACGCCCTCTATGTCGCGCAATTGATGGCGGGTGACGTCGCCGGTACCCGGGCGTTCGATCTTGATTACGTCGGCGCCGAACCAGGCCAGCAGTTGCGTACAGGAGGGTCCCGACTGGACATGGGTCATGTCCAGGATGCGGACGCCGTCAAGAGCTTTTGTCATGCTATCCTCAACTGAGCCCGGATTGGGGACCCGTGGCTTTGGTTTTTGGCTTTTTGGCTGCGGCTTCTAACCGCGACCCTTAGTCCAAGTAATTCACGTGTTTTTCGACATGCGCGGCAAGGTTCATGGTGTGATCGCGGGCCAACCGGTCCGCCAGTTCCGTGTCCCGGCTTTCAAGCGCCTCGATGATGTACATGTGATCGATGATCGAGCGTTCGGCCCGGTCTTCCTCGGAGATGGTCCTGGCCCGGATCGACCGCATGTGAATAAACAGGTTGTCGGTAATCTCGGTCAGCAGTTCGCAACGGCTCATTTTCAGGATCGCCTGGTGGAACTTGATGTTGGTTTCCGAATATTCGTCGATCTGGACCTTAACCTGCTCGCCTTCGAAGGTAGTGAACATCTGCCTCAGCGAGGCGATCTCCTCGTCGGTGGCGTTCTGGGTGATCAGGCGCGCCGCCATGCTTTCAAGGGCCGCCCAGACGGTAATCATTTCAATGATCTGGGCTTTGGTCTTGCGGACGATAAAGACCCCCCTGCGGGGAATGATCCGCACCAGTCCTTCCTGTTCGAGACGGGCCAAGGCCTCGCGCACAGGCGTTCGGCTAATTTCAAGTTGCTCCGACAAACTCCGCTCGTCCAGACGCAGTTCGGCGTCGTCGGCATAGATGTTCATCGATGTAATCGCCTGTTTCAGGGAGTCGTAGATCTTGTCCTTCAGGCTGAAGTTGGCGTCAATGGGTTCTATAGCCAATTCGGCGCGTGCTGCACTCTTTTCTGCCATTTTGAAAATCTTTGCTGATGGGTCCGGCGGTTTTAAAGGCAAATGAATTTGTTTCTGGTATACGGTACTCCAGATACCAGTTATCTGGCAAGCAAAAACAGTCTAATGCGCCTGGTTTTCTATTTAAACGGGGATTGGACGGTCTCTTCATATTCGGTCATTGTCTACTCAAATCGGCGGCCCCACTAATCCCCTAAAATTTAAATGGTGAAAAGAGTTTTTCGGCTTCCCACAAGCGGATCGAGAATCTAGAGTGTTCGTTTCCTGAATTGCCTGGTATAATGTAGACCAAATTCATTCGACCAGAGATTTATCTAACGGAGGCGCTTGCTGCCAAAACCGGCTCGCAAAACCGCCCGGGCAAATTAAAAACAAAAAAACAAACCAATTGGAGGAAACCATATGAGCACCGGTTCCGTGGAGGTCATCTACCGCGGCATCTTTCAAAAGACCTTGGCCAAGAACATCTGTCGCGGGATTGTCTTCGCCGCCAAGAAAGAAGGGAAAATCGGCATAGCCTTCGGGCGCTACAGTGATTCGCCCGAACGAAACGGCATCCCGGCCAAGCAGTTCGCCGTTGTTTCCGACACCGAAGAAGAACTGCAAGAACACCTTGCAAAATACGAACCCACCAACAACGACGTCACCATCGCCTGTGACGACACCCTGAGTAAGGGCGTCGAGTCATGGGCCTGGTACGGACTGCAGCCGGTCAACAAGCTGACCGCCGATGGCGGCACCGTATTGATGCCGACGACCCAATCCGCCAACAAGCTGATCGGCACCATCCACCGCAAGGGGAGCCCCTACAAACTCTCGACCATCAAGGGGGCAGCCAGTTTTTCGGGGCTTTGGGTGTACAAGGACGATCATACCGACGTCCGCCTGTTGGGCGCGCTGGCTAAGGTCGCCCCGCACGTCATCACCTTGGACGCCATCCTCGAGGTCATCGAAGAACAATGGAAAGATGAAAATAAGGTCGCCTCGGCCAAGAAGGCCCACGACACGACCGAAACGACCGAGGTCGGCGCCGAACAGGGCAACGACGAAGAGCCCTTCTCGTTCGATCTGCCGGGCTACACCCAGATGGAAGAAGGCCTGGTGATCAGGGGTCAGAAGGTCGAGCAGGACGTCGGGCGCGACGGCGGCTATGTCCCCGGGCGTAACCAGGCCTTCAAGAAGTTCTCGACCCGCACCATGCGGCCGGTGATCAACTTCGAGACCTGCATCAAGTGCACGCTGTGCTGGCTCGACTGCCCGGACACGTGCTTCGACATCACGCCGGACGGCTTCTACGACGCCAACATGGAGGCGTGTTGCGGTTGCGGCGTGTGCGAGGCCGTCTGTCCGGTGGCGAACTGCGTGACCATGGTCAACGAGGAGGCCTTCGAGGACAACGCCAGCCAGTGGGAGATGTGGGCCAAGAATAAGGAAGTCTACATCGACTGGATGACCGACAAGATCACCAACAATCCGGTCCGCTCGCACGGGTTCCACCACGTGGGTGGGTACGACGAGGAGATAGCCGATGAACCCTCCTAAAGCGGCAACTACGCAGAAAGCCGAGGTCGGCGGGCCAAGGGGCGAGACCGAGGAACTGATCAGCGGCTCGGAAGCCATCGGCGAGGCCATTCGGCTGGCCGACGTGGATGTCATCACCGCGTACCCGATCCGGCCTTATGACACCGTCATGCAGTATGTGTCGCAGTTGATCTCCAACGGAGAATTCGACGCCGAATACATCGTCGCCGAGAGCGAGCACTCGCAGTTCGAGATCGTCAAGCACGCGTCGGCGGTCGGTGCCCGGGTGTTCTGCGGCTCGTCAGGCGTCGGCTGGTTCTACGCCTTCGAGGCGCTCGCCGTCACCGCCGGGCTGCGCTTGCCGGTGGTGGCCATGGTCGGCAACCGGGCGCTCGACGATCCCGGCGCCTTCGGGGTCGAGCATAACGACGCGCTGGCGGTCAGGGACCTGGGCTGGTTGCTCTGTTGGGTGGAAACCGCGCAGGAAGCACTGGACACGGCCTTGATCGCCTACCGCGTGGCCGAGGACAGCCGCATCTCCCTGCCCTGCGCCATTAGTTGCGACGGCGCGTTCCTGACCCACTCACAGGCCATCGTTAAGGTTCCGAGCCAGGAGATGGTGGACAGCTTCCTGCCGCCCTATGACCGGGGCGACAAGCAGTTGCATCCGGACAACCCGATCACCATCGCGCCGCAGGCGAACGAGGACTGGCTGATGGAGATGCGCCGCCAGAACGACCAGGCGGCGCGGCGGGCCCGGGGCGTCATCATCGAGGCCTACGAAGACTTCAACGCCAAGTTCGGACGCGGCGGCGAGCCTTTCATCGAGCGCTACATGATGGAGGACGCCGAGATCGCGCTCGTCGGCATGGGGACCCTGGCAATGCCGGTCAAGGTCGCCGTCCGCAAGATGCGAGCGGAGGGTAAGAAAGTCGGCTTCGTGCGCGTCCGGTGGTTCCGGCCGTTCCCCGCCATAGAGCTCCAAGCCGCCCTTTCGGGAGTCAAGGCGGTCGGCGTCATCGACCGTGATTACAGCTTCGGCTCTGCCTTCCACAGCGGCACGCTGGGCACCGAATTGCGCTCGGCCCTCTACCCGCTGAAGGATGCGCCCAAGATCGCCACCTTCATCGCCGGGCTCGGCGGACGCGAAGTCAGCGCCGACAACGTGGTCGAAATTTCCGACCTGGTCTCCGATGCCGCCAAAGGCAAGCTCGATGACCAGGACACCTATTGGATCGGAGTACGGGAGTAATAATCATGCCAGAAGGAACCATTCAAAACCTGGAGGACTTCCTCGAGACCCAGGTTCTCGACCCCTGGAAAGGCCCCAAGAAGGTGCCGGAGAAGGAATACTTCACCTCCGGTCACCGCACCTGTCAGGGCTGTGAATCGGCGCAGTTGATGAAGCTCATGGCCAAGGCGGGCGGTCCACGTTCGATCATCGTCGGCGCCACCGGATGCATGTACGTGGCCAACACCACGTACTATTCGACGCCCTGGGCGGTTCCCTGGATGCACACGCAGCTAGGCTCTGTGGGCTCCGCGGGCACCGGCACCGTGGCCGCGCTTCGGGCGATGATGCGCAAGGGCAAGATGAAGGACGAGCCCATCAACGTCATCGCCGTCGCCGGCGACGGCGGCGCCGTCGACATGGGGCTGTCGGCCATTTCGGCGGCGCTACAGCACACGCACTACAACCTGCTGATCCTGTGCTACGACAACGAATCGTACGCCAATACGGACATCCAGGCGTCGGGGTCGTCGCCGTGGGGCGTCAACACCACGTTCACCCCGCCGGGCCGTGCCAAACGCGTCATGCAACGGCGCTGGAAGAAGAACACGGCGGCGATGCTGGCGGCGGGCCATCCTGACGTCAAATATGTCAGCACCGTTTGCACCGCGTATGCGGTGGACTGCATGAATTCGGTGCGTAAGGCGCTCAGCATTGGCGGCCCGACCTTCATCCATTCGCTCGACCCCTGCCCCAAAGGCTGGGACTACGATCCGATGTATTCCCATGAGTTGGGCGAGTTGGCGGTCGAGACCGGCATCTGGCCGCTCTACGAGATCGAGAACCGCGAGCTCAAGATGCTTGGCCGCTCCAAGCGTATCGTCGACGGCCAGTTCAAGCGCCGGCCCGTCCGCGAGTACCTGGAAAGGCAGGGCCGCTTCGCCCACTTCATCGACGAGGACTACGAGTACTTCCAGTCCAAGATCGACGAGATGTGGGAGACGTGGCTTATCCCCGGCGTAATTCCGTTCTTCGGAAACGGCGTCAGCGACTAAGCGACGCCGGCCTGCCCCCGGCTGGATACGTAAAACCCGCCCGCCGGCCTCATTGAAGGGGGGCCGGCGGGTTGCTTTTTGGGCGGAGGCTATTCGGCTTTTTCCGCTGCTGAATTTTTCTTGTGGAAAAAAATCTTCAACACCGGCAGGGCCAGCAGGAGAAAGGCGATGACCATGAACACGGCGGCGAACGGCCGGGTGAAGAAGATCGAGAACGAGCCGCTGGAAATCAACAGCGACTGCCTGAGCGCCGGTTCCGCCAGCGGCCCCAGCACGATGGCCAGCACCGCCGGCGCCATCGGGTAGTTCAGCTTACGCATCAGGTAGCCGACGACGCCGAACACCAGCATCAGCCAGACGTCGTGCATGTCCAGCGTCGGCACGAAACCGCCGACGATGCACAGGATGAAGATGACCGGCGCCAGAATCGTGAACGGCAGCTTCAACACCCAGATGAAGGCCGGGATGAAGGCGACGTTGATCAACAGCGAAAACAGGTTGGCAGCGTACAGGCTGGCGATAAAGCCCCAGACGAAATCGGGGTGGTCCGTAAACACCAAGGGTCCCGGCTCGAGGCCCCAGATCACCATGCCGCCCAACAGGATTGCCGTCGTCGGCGACCCGGGGATGCCGAGCGTCAGCATCGGCAGCATGGCGCCGGTCGAGGCGGCGTTGTTGGCGGATTCCGGTGCCACGATACCGTTGATGTTTCCTTTGCCGTAGGTCTCGGGCTCACTCGACATGGTCTTGGCGAAGCCGTAGGCCATGAGCGAGCCCGGCGTCGCCCCGGCGGCCGGCAGGATGCCGACGAAATAGCCGAGGAACGACCCCATTAACATCATCTTCCAGGTCCGCGTCAGTCCCACAAAGTTATCCCATATGCGTCGTACGGAGACGGTGGCCTGCGAGATCATCACGTCGCCCTGGGAGATCTCGATCGTCCACAGCATCTCCGAGATGCCGTAAATGCCGATGGCCAGCACCAGGAAATTGATGCCGTGGAAGAAACCGGGGATGTCGCCGAAGATGAGCCTCGGCTCGCCCGAGACGATATCCAGGCCGACGGCGCCGAACACCAGCCCGATGAAGATCGAGAACAACGTCTTCGGGATGTCGTCGCCGCCCAGGCCGACGAAAGTGGCGAAAGCCATCAGCATCAACGCGAATATCTCCGGCGCGCCGAAGGTCAGGGCGACATCGGCCAGCGGCGGCGCGAACAGCGTGAACAAAATGACTCCGATGCTGCCGCCGACAAACGACGCCGTCGCCGCCGCCACCAGCGCCTTGTCGGCCTTGCCCCTCAAGGCCATGGGCCGGCCGTCGAAAGTCGTCGCCACCGCCGTGGATGCGCCGGGGATGCCGAGCATGATCGAGCTGATGGCGCCCCCGTACATGGCCCCGTAATAAATCGCGCCGAGAAAGATGATGGCGCCCGTCGGCGGCACCAGGAAAGTCATCGGCAACAGGATGGCGACGCCGTTGACTGAGCCCAGGCCCGGCATGGCGCCGATAAAGAGGCCGACGGTGCAGCCGACAATGATCAGCGTCAGGTTCAGCGGCTCAAAGGCGATGGCAAAGCCATTGAGGAGAAGTGGAAGAATATCCATCGGCGCTCGGGACTCAGGTCAAGTCGTTACAAGGTCGGTTACTCTGTTTGTGGCTTGGTGGGATTAATAGAAAAAGTCGAATATGGGCTCAAACCACGGGTCCGTAAAGCCCTTGGGTAGGGTCTTTTGCAAGGCGATCTCAAAAAACAAAAACGTCGCGATCGGCGTAAAAAAAGCGAACGCACCCGTCAGCCTCCAAGAATGGCCGCCCATGAACCGAAGGTAAAAGATCAGGAAAAGCGGGATGGCGCCGTAGGCGCCGACGATGTGGAAAAGGCCGATCAGCCCGGTGAGCGCGCCGGCGTTGAGGAGGAACAACTTGAGCGCGCGGCTGTCCATGTAAACTTCTTCGGATCGGGATTCCGGCGTTAACCGTTTTGCCCAGCGATAGACGATGGCGACGCAACAAACCAACATTCCGGCCGCCAGCCAGAATGGCCATGCGCCGCCGCCAGGCCCTTCACCGGGAATCCAGCCGACGGGCAGTTCGGCGCTTTTCCACATCAGGTAAAGGGAGAAGACCCCCATAACGACGCCCATGACGAGCTCTGCCATGCGCATGT